>NZ_JBVHSO010000001.1:383821-992013 GCF_055566335.1 Streptomyces sp. NPDC027672
CGAAGCCACCGCGGACACCGCCGAAGCCACGGAGACCAAGCCGCGCCGCACGCGGAAGACCGCCGCGACCGCGGAAGCCCCCGAGGCACCCGAGGCCGAGGCCAAGCCGCGCCGGACCCGGAAGGCCACGGCAGCCGCCGAAGCCACCGCGGACACCGCCGAAGCCACGGAGACCAAGCCGCGCCGCACGCGGAAGACCGCCGCGACCGCGGAAGCCCCCGAGGCACCCGAGGCCGAAGCCAAGCCGCGTCGCACCCGCAAGACCACGGCAGCCGCCGAAGCCACCGCGGACACCGCCGAAGCGGCGGAAGCCAAGCCGCGCCGGACGCGGAAGACGGCCGCGGCCACGCCTGAGGCCCCTGAGGCTGAGACCAAGCCCCGCCGCACCCGCAAGACCACGGCAGCCGCCGTGGACGCGGCCGACGGGGACGCGGTCGCCGCGCCGAAGACGCGGCGGGTCCGCAAGGCCGTCGCCGAGTCGGCCGCTCCGGAGATTCCGGCGCAGGCCACCGAGGAGTCGGAGACCAAGCCGCGACGCCGGGCCCGCAAGACGGCGGCGTCCGCCGAGGCGGCGGCCGGCGAGGCGGCGGCCGGCGAGAGCGCCGAGACGACGCCCAAGCCGCGCCGGGCCCGTAAGACGGCGGTCGCGGAGGCGCCCGAGGCCTGATCCGTCACCGCGTACGCGAGGGCGTCAAGCCGGTCCGATGGCCGGGTCCACGTGCAGTGGACCCGGCCATCGGCGTCTCCGGCCCGAACCCCGGCCGGCCCGAGCCCGCACCGGGCTCCCCGTACCGCAACCGGCTCCCGCCGCCGGACGCCCTGCCCTCACCGCCCGCCCCCATCCCGCCTGCGCACCCACATCCCCCGCGCCCGTCCCCCCACCCCGCGCCGGATAGCCTCTCCCCCATGAGCAGGCCCCCCACCTTCGTTCCGCCTCCCGGTGCTCGTGCCTACCGTCTCCGGACGGCGCGTGGGGAGTTCGCCGTGGTCGACGCTCCGGTGGCCGCCGGTGTCGAGCCCCGGGGCGTGGTGCTGCTGCTGCCGGGGTTCACCGGGAGCAAGGAGGACTTCAATCCGCTGCACGTGCCGCTGGCCGAGCGCGGTTACCGGACCGTCGCCGTGGACGGGCGCGGCCAGTTCGAGTCGGACGGGCCCGTGACGGACGAGTCGGCCTACGCGCGCGAGGAGTTGGCGCGGGACGTGCTCGCGCAGGCGGCGGCGATCGGCGGCCCCGTGCATCTGCTGGGGCACTCGCTCGGCGGCCAGATCGCGCGCGCGGCCGTGCTGCTCGACCACGCGCCCTTCCTGTCGCTCACCCTGATGTCCTCCGGGCCGGCGCAGATCTCGGCGTCCCAGCAGGAGCGCGTGAAGCTGCTCCGGGACGCGCTCACGGTGCTGGGCATGGCGCAGGTGTGGGAGGCGATCCAGGCGATGGAGCCGCCGGAGGAGACGCCGACGCCCGCGCTCGACGCCGGGCTGGACGACCGGGACGACCTGCGGCGGCGCTGGCTGGCCACCCGGCCCGCGCAGCTCCTGGCCACCGGGCGCCAGTTGTGCACGGAACCGGACCGGGTCACCGAACTCGCCGCCGTACCGCTGCCCTTCCACGTGATCTCGGGCGACCGGGACGACACCTGGCCGCTGCCGCAGCTCGACGACATGGCGGTACGGCTCGGGGCGCGGCGCACGGTCGTCGCGGGCGCCGAGCACTCGCCCAACACCGACCGCCCCCTGGAGACCGCCCGCGCGCTCGCCGACTTCTGGGACGCCGGCCCGGCACCCCGCTGAACCCTGCCCGGCGGACGGAAACGGCCGGCCACACCCTGGCGCACCGGCACCGCTCAGCGCCTGCTCCCGAAGCTGTAGCGGGCTGCGTCAGCGCGAAGCGGCATGTCCGCTGTAGCGGGCTCCGTCAGCACGGAGCGACAGGTCCGCTCGATCGTGTGATGGGCGCATGATCCCGCAATCGGCCGAGCATGCTGTCGCGGGACGGACCGGCCGGACTGCCCGATCAGCACAGCGCGAAGCTCGACGAAAGGGCATGACCTTGAGCATGACGCAGACCGGCTCGCTGACCCTGCGCTCCGACAACCCGGTGGAGACCCGGGGCGGCAATACCTCGACCTTCACCCGCGTGGACTTCCCCACGCCCTTCCCCGACGGGTCGAAGGTGGTGGTCCTGGCGCAGGTGCAGACCTTCAACGGTTCCCACACCCCCGGGCTGCGCATCGCGGCCGTCACGCCCCAGGGCTTCCTGATCCGGATGAACGAGATCTACGCCACCGATGCCAAGAGCGACGGCACCCACGGCAACGAGACGGTCGGCTGGTTCGCCACGACGGTGTGAGGGTCCACGAGGGACCAGCTCAGTACTGGGTCCGCAGGTGTTCCCAGAAGCCGTCTCTGAGCGCGCGGCGCAGTTCCGCCTGGCCGCGCAGGGAGTACTGGAGCAGTTGCTCGGCCTCGACCAGCAGGTCCTGGTCGACGGAGCCGGGCAGGTAGGGATGGCCGGGGAAGAGTTCGACGAGGGCGTCGCGGCCCCGGGAGGCGAGCCACTTCGCGGCGATCTGGGCGCCGACGAAGCGGACGTCGTCGCGGGTGGGGCGGGCGGTGCCGGCGGCCTCGTACCCGGCGGTCACGCGCCGGGAGACGTACGGCTTGAAGAACTCCAGGTCGAAGGTGCGCTGGCTGTCGACCTCCCAGAGCAGCGGCTCGGCCTGGTTGCGGCCCTCGGGGGCCTCGATGCCCCACAGATGGACGCGGGCGCCGTAGCCCTGGGCCGCCTCGACCGCCGAGACCAGGTCCTCGTCGCCGCCGAGGAGGGCGGCGTCGCTGATCGCGCGGTGCCGCGCCAGTGACTCCAGGTCCGAGCGGATCAGCGAGTCGACGCCCTTCTGCTGGTTGTTGGCGTTGAGGTTGCCGAGGCGGACCTTGACGTCGGGCAGTTCGGCGATGCACTGCTGCTCGGCGGTGTGGATGCGGCGGCGGGCGCCGTCGTACCAGTACACGCGCAGCAGCCGGCTGTCCGCGAAGATCGTGCGGGCCTTGTCGATCAGGGCGTCGATCAGGCCCTCGGCGTCCAGGTCGAAGGCGCGGCGGTCCTCGGTTCCGGTGACCAGCCGGCCGGCCGCGGCGTACAGATAGCCCGCGTCGACGAAGATCGCGTGGGTCGAGGGTGTCTTCGCCACCTCGGCGAGCATGCGCTCCAGCAGCTCGTTCGTGCGGTTGACGTGGGCGCCGAGGGCGGCGAGGTCGTCGTTCATCGCCCCCATTGTCCGGGTGATCACAGTGCGGACACAACCGTTCCCGCCCATGCCTCACCCACTGCTTACCGGTCAGTAATTAGTTGTTCGAAAAATTTCTTTAGCGTAGGGAATGTTCGTAACAAACGGAGCGTTGACTGAGTACGACACCGGATACACAGGGTGTCACTCCAGTAGTTCTCCGCAGGAGGATGACCAGACGAAGGGAGAAGCCCATGCGCTTCGAAATCATGCGACTCGACGAGGTCGACGGCACCGCCGTGGACAGTACCGTCGTGGACGCCGCCTCCGTCAACCGGATCGTGCAGCAGGCCGCCGCCATCGGGCAGCGCCTGTGGATCCGCCCGGCCGACACACCGGCCTCATAGCCCTCAGGGGCGTTCGCCACTCATGCTTTCCGGGGGAGCCGGGCCGACGAAGGTCGGGCTCAGCTCCCCCGGATCACCTGAGTGACACCGTTGATGATCTGCTGGACGGCGATCGCGGAGAGCATCATGCCCGCGAGCCGCGTCACCAGCACGACACCGCCGTCCTTGATGACGCGGATGATCAGCAGCGAGTAGCGCATCACCAGCCACAGCACGACATGGATCGCGAGGATCGCGGACCACACCGAGACCTGCGTGGTCACACTGTCGGCCTTCTGTACGGCCAGGATCACGGACACGATCGCGCCGGGCCCCGCCAGCAGCGGCATGCCCAGCGGTACGAGCGCCACGTTGACGTCCTTGGTCTGCTTCGGCTCGTCGGTCTTGCCGGTCAGCAGGTCCAGCGCGATCAGCAGGAGCAGCAGCCCGCCCGCGATCATCAGCGCGGGCACGGACACGTGCAGGTAGTCCAGGATCTGGTGGCCCAGGACGCCGAAGACGGCGATGACCCCGCCCGCCACGCAGACGGCCTGGAAGGCCATCCGCTTCTGCACCTTCGCCGGCCGGCCGGCGGTGAGGGCGAGGAAGATCGGGGTGATCCCGGGGGGATCCATGATGACAAAAAGGGTCAGGAACAGGGAGCCGAAGACGGCGATGTCGAACATGGGGGAAGTGCAGGCCTTGCGGGAAGAGGAGGTACGGGGGTGGTGCGGCGGACCGGCCGCTGCGGGCCTCAGGCTCCGCCGGCGCCCGGCACCGGGAACGCGCCCGTCGCGCGCCGGGTGATCTCCCCGTACACCTCGGGGTCGGTCGTATAGGCGCCCAGGGTCACGGTCTTGCGGCTGCCGTGGTAGTCCGAGGAGCCCGTGACCAGCAGTCCCAGCTCCTTCGCCAGACCCCGCAGCCGGACCCGGGCGTCCGGGTCGTGGTCCATGTGGTCGACTTCGAGGCCGTCCAGACCGGCCTCGGCCAGCTCCGCGATCCGGGTCTCCGGCACGGTGCGGCCGCGCTTGGCGGCGGCCGGGTGGGCGAACACGCAGGCCCCGCCCGCGGCCTTGACCAGCCGTATCGCCTCGAAGGGGTCGGTCTCGTGCTTCTCCACGAAGGCCCGCCCGCCGTCGGCCAGCCACTCCTCGGTGAACGCGTCGCCCACGGTCGGCACGACGCCCAGCTCCACCAGCGCGCTGGCGACGTGCGGCCGACCGACGGAGCCGCCGGCGGCGATCCGCTCGACCTGCTCCCAGGTGACCGGCACGCCCAGCGCGTTCAGCTTGGCGACCATGCCCTTGGCTCGCGGCACCCGGTCGTCCCGGACCAGTTCCCGCTCGGCGAGCAGGGCGGGCTCCTCGGGGTCGAAGAGGTAGGCCAGCATGTGCATCGAGACGCCGTCGATCCGGCAGGACAGCTCGGCGCCGGTGACCAGGGTCAGCCCCGCGGGCAGCGCGGCGATCGCCTCGCCGTGGCCCCGGGTGGTGTCGTGGTCGGTCAGCGCGACGACGTCCAGCCCGGCGGCGGCGGCCTTGCGCACCAGCTCGGCCGGGGTGTCCGTACCGTCGGAGGCCGTGGAGTGACAGTGCAGATCGATGCGCACGCGGACTCCAGGCGGTGACGGACGGATGGGACTCCGCAAGGATACCGGTGTTTTCCGGCCCGGCTGTCACACCCGAAACCGGCCGGCGCCCCCTACGGGAGCCCGCTCAGGAAGCCCGGGAACCCCCTTGAGCAGGACGCGAACCTGCCTCAGGGACGCCGGGGACCACGCCGGTGCGGCACGGCACCCGGCATCCCGTCGGGCGTCACGGCCGGAGCAGGCGCGGCGACAGCGCTCCGCAGGGCACCAGGTCGATCTCCGCCCCGGCGTCCCGCAGATCGGTCAGCACCAGCTCGTCGTAGAGGAGCAGGCCGGACTGCTCGGGCCAGATCACCGCCCACAGCCACATCCCGAGCGCCTCGCCGGCGAAGACGGCCCGGTCGTCCGGCGTGCGGTAGACATGCCAGAGCGGGGTCGGGCGGCCGGCGGCCAGCACCTTGGCCTGCGGCGGCTTCTCCACGTTCATGAACGAGCCCGGGTCCGGGCCGTCGATGCCGGCGTAGTGCGCGCCGAGGCCGACGCCCAGCTCCTCGGCGATCAGGATCAGCTCGCCGGGGCCGCCGAGCGGCCCGGGGCCCGAGCAGGCCACCGCGGTGGCCCGGCCGCCGCTGCGGTCGTCCCCGGCGTACGTCACGCCCGTGAAGAGCCATCCGACCGGCAGCGGCCACGGCATCCACACCGGCACCTGCGTGCGGCGCACCACCACGTTGAGCGCCTCGACGCTGGGCGGGATCACGGGCTGCAGCGGATACACCGTGCCGTGCCGGTCGCACTGCCACGCATCGGCGAAGAGTCCGGGAGCCCTGACCCGGCCACCGCACTTCGGGCAACTGGGTTCGCCCCTCATAGGGCTCCACGGTCCTACCCCGGCCCGCCCGCGTCAAGGATGATCACCCGTCCGGCCGGAAGAGCCCGTCGCGGCCCCGGCCGGCCACAATAGATGCATCTTGCATTAATTAGGTGCACTAACTTACTATGTGTATAACCCAACTACTTCGTGAGGGATGGGAGAAGCACATGGACCCCCTAGACGCGGGTGCCCCAAGCATCCTGCGACAGCCCAAGGCGGTCTGGGCCACGGCCGGCGCCTCCGTCGTCGCCTTCATGGGCATCGGCCTCGTCGACCCGATCCTGCCGTCCATCGCGCAGGGCCTGCACGCCACCGCCGGGCAGGTGTCCCTGCTCTTCACCTCGTACTTCCTGATCACCGCCCTCGCGATGCTGCTGACCGGCTTCGTCTCCAGCCGCATCGGCGGGCGCAAGACCCTGCTGCTCGGCCTCGCGTTCGTGGTCGTGTTCGCGGCCCTGGCCGGCACCTCCGGCTCGGTCGGCCAGCTCGTCGGCTTCCGGGCCGGCTGGGGTCTCGGCAACGCGCTGTTCGTCTCCACCGCCCTCGCGGTCATCGTGGGCGCGGCGGCCGGGGGCAGCGCGGCGGCCATCCTGCTCTACGAGTCCGCGCTCGGCCTCGGCATGGCCTGCGGCCCGCTGCTCGGCGCGGTCCTCGGCAACCTCAGCTGGCGCTACCCCTTCTTCGGCACGGCCACGCTGATGGCGGTCGGCTTCCTGTGCATCACGGCGTTCCTGAAGGAGCAGCCCCGGCCGGCCCGCAAGACCTCGGTCCTGGACCCGCTGAAGGCGCTCGGCCACGGCGGGCTGGCCTCGGCGGCCGTCTCCGCGTTCTTCTACAACTACACGTTCTTCACCGTGCTGGCCTTCACGCCGTTCGTGCTGGACATGACGCCGTACCGGTCGGGCGGGGTGTTCTTCGCCTGGGGTCTGCTGCTCGCCGTCTTCTCGGTGATCGTGGCCCCGCGCCTGCAGCGGCGGCTCGGCTCGCTGAAGGTGCTCGGCGGCTCGCTGGTGCTGCTCGCGGCGGACGTCCTGGTGCTCGGCTACGGCAACCACACCGCGGCCGTCGTCTGCACGATCCTGTCCGGTGCCTTCATCGGCGTGAACAACACCGTCTACACCGAGCTGGCCCTCGGCGTGTCGGACGCGCCGCGCCCGGTGGCGAGCGCGGGCTACAACTTCGTCCGCTGGTTCGCCGCCGCCGCGGCGCCCTACTTCGCGCCGAAGATCGAGGAGTGGACGGACATCCACGTCCCGTTCGTGGTCGCGGCCGTCACGGCGGTGCTGGGCGCGCTCGTGGTCGTCGTGCGGCGCAAGGCCCTCGTCCACGAGGCGGCGGAGCTCGAACCGCGGCACGCGACCGAGGACGGCGTCGGCGTCTTCGCCAACTGACCGCATGCGACCGAGGCCGGTATCGGCGTCTTCGCCAACTGACCGCATGCGACCGAGGCCGGTATCGGCGTCTTCGCCAACTGACCCCAACTGACCGCATCCGCCGACGGGTTGGTGAGTCCGGTCACGCGCCGCCGGCCGGCGGCGCGTCAGTCCAGCGGGACGGTTCCACGGACGGGGTCCCGCAGGTCCGTGCCGTGCGCGAGCCAGCGCTCCTGGAGGGCCTGCGCGCCGTGCACCCGCTTCCAGGCGGCCTCGTTCGGCGTCATCGGCAGCAGCGGCAGGAACCGTACGGGATCCATCGGGTCGTCCAGTTCCAGGTCCTCCACCAGTCCGCCGGGCTCGCCCACCAGGACCGCGGTGAAGGGGGCGCCGGGCCACAGCGGGCCGCCCACGTCCAGCGAGGCGCCCGGGGTCACCACCAGACCCTCCACCTGCGGGCTCGCGGCCAGCACGGCGAGCGGGCGGAGCAGCTTGTCGGTGTCGGCGCGGCCCGCGCGGACGGACAGCACCAGTTCGGCGCGGGGGCCCTTGACCGGGTCGGCCAGCGTCGCCGTGGGGTCCGTCATGGGCTGCCCGGACATCCCGAGGGTGGCGTACCGGACGACGTCCCCCTCCTGGAAGCGGAGCACCTCGATGCGGTCCGTGCCGAGGAAGGTGACGGCGGCGCGCGCGTCCGGCTCGCCCAGCGCGCTGGTCAACCGTGCCTCGACCAGAGGAAGAACATCAACCATGCGGCGAGCATAGAACTCGTCAGCAGCGGGCAAAGCGGCACCTTGACAGTACGGGCGGCTGGTACTCTGAGCCGGTGGTTCGGGGCAGCACGCCGAGCGTCGCCGTCAAGCCCCGACGCCAGAGACTCCCTTACGAGGGACCGGCCGGAGGAGGTGGGGCTGTCATGGATCGAAGTCGACCGTGCAGTACCACTCGCTCTTCCGGCTGCTGATGTAGTTACCGGCTGGCCGCCGCCTTCCTTTGCGCCTCGTCGTTTCGGGAGAGCACCTCGTTTCGCCTTGCCTGATCTGTCTGATCTGAATCAGTTCTGCATCGGCAGTGAAGCCGCCACCGCGACGGTGCGGTGCTCCCCGCTTTGTGGACGTGCCCCGCACGCACAGCCAGGACGTCCCCATTCCGGGTAGTTCCACCCGTCGCCGCGCGCTGTCGCCGCCCGCCCGCGAAGGAGCCTGCCCATGTCGATGATCCGCGACCTGCGCGCCGTGGTCCGCCCGTCGTCCCGCGTCTCGCTGCGCAAGGACCCGGGCACCTCGTACGACACCACGCGTGATCCCGCGACTCCCTCGGCCGTCGTCGACTGCGCCGTCTACCGCGACGGCGCCCGCGTGCAGCGCCCCGGACCGCTGACCCCGCAGGAGGCGATGCGGCTGGTGCGCCGCGACGGCGGGTTCGTCTGGATCGGCCTGCACGAGCCGACCGAAGCGGAATTCGCCGGTATCGCCAGCGAGTTCGGGCTGCACCCGCTGGCCGTGGAGGACGCGGTGCAGGCGCACCAGCGGCCCAAGCTGGAGCGGTACGACGACTCGCTCTTCACGGTCTTCAAGACCATCCACTACGTCGAGCACGACCGGCTCACCGCCAACAGCGAGGTCGTGGAGACCGGCGAGGTCATGTGCTTCACCGGCCGGGACTTCTTCATCACCGTCCGGCACGGCGGCCAGGGCTCGCTGCGCGCCCTCAGGCACCGCCTCCAGGACGACCCGGAGCTGCTCGCCAAGGGTCCCTCGGCCGTGCTGCACGCCATCGCCGACCATGTCGTGGACGGTTACATCGCGGTCGCCGACGCGGTGCAGGACGACATCGACGAGGTGGAGACCGAGGTCTTCTCGCCCGGCCGCAAGGGCGGGGTCTCGCGCGGTGTGGACTCGGCGCGGATCTACCAGCTCAAGCGCGAGGTACTGGAGTTCAAGCGCGCGGTGGCGCCGCTGCTGCGGCCCATGCAACTGCTGAGCGAGCGGCCGATGCGGCTGATCGACCCGGACATCCAGAAGTACTTCCGGGACGTCGCCGACCACCTGGCCCGGGTCCAGGAGCAGGTCATGAACTTCGACGAACTGCTCAACTCCATCCTCCAGGCCAACCTGGCGCAGGCGTCCGTGGCGCAGAACGAGGACATGCGCAAGATCACCGCGTGGGCGGCCATCATCGCCGTACCCACGATGGTGTGCGGGGTGTACGGCATGAACTTCGACTACATGCCGGAGACGCACTGGAAGTTCGGCTATCCGGTGATCATGGGCATCACCGCGGCCATCTGTCTCGGCATCCACCGCACGCTGAAGCGCAACGGCTGGCTGTGAGCGGGCGGCTCGGGCCTGGTTAGGCTGGGGCGCATGACAAGCGAGCTGCTCGACCGGGCCCTCATCGAGGAGGCCGCGAAGAAGTCCGGCCTCATCTGGGTCAGGAGCGCCGGCGGCACGGCCGCGCGGGCGCTGTGGCACGTGTGGCACGACGGCGCGGTCTGCGTGGTGGGCGACGGGCCGGGCGAGCAGCCGCTGACCGGGCTGGCCGGCGGGGGCACCGCCGAGGTGAGCGTGCGCAGCAAGGACAAGGGGGGCCGGCTGGTGATGTTCCCGGTCACCGTGGAGGAGCCGGCGCCCGGCAGCCCCGAGTGGGAGGCGGTCGTCGCCGAGCTGAAGGGCAAACGGCTGAACGCCCCGGACGCCGAGGAGATGCCGGCCCGCTGGGCCCGCACCTGCCGGGTGCTCCGCCTGGTGCCGACGGGCGCGCTGACCCCGCTGCCGGACGGCGACCTCGCCGAGTCCCCCGTCCCGACCCCGGCGACGACCCGCACCCCGGCACCCGCGGCCCTGCCGAAGCTGCTGGGCCGCCGGAAGAGGAAGCGCCGTCAGGAACGGGACTGACCGGAGGCCGGCACCACCGCGCCGGGCCGGGACCGTCGAGGCCGGGCGCCGGCGGGGCGGGAGGTCAGGACGCCGGGAGCTGGGCGCCGTAGTCCACCGTCTCCGACGCGGGCGGCTTGTCGATGGTGAAGGTCCTGCCCCAGTCCGAGAAGCGCAGGGTGCCCGCGTTGCCGGCGCGGACCAGGCGCAGGGGGTAGGGGTTGCCGTCGAGGGAGACGTCCAGCGTGCCGCCGGAGCCCTCGTCGCCGGTGATGCGGATCGTGCGGGTACCCGACGGACCGGTGTGGCGGCCGTCCGTCGCCAGCGTGCCGTGCAGCGTCAGCAGACCGTCGAGGAGGACGTCCTTGTCCGTGAAACCGCTGAACTTCTTGTACGCCGGATCCCTCTGCGGCACCTTCACGTACTTGCCGTCCAGCTTGCCCGTGGCACCGTCGGCGCCGTCGGCGTGGTTCCAGAAGTCCGCGCCGGCCTTCAGGTACAGCTCCTGTCCGACCCGCAGCAGCTTGAACGTCGCCCCCTGCGAGGTCACGGACCCGGTCCCGCCGTCGTCCTTGAGCCGCATGTCCAGCCGGTACGTACGGCCGCCGCTGACCACGGTCCCGGACAGCCGTACGGCCTGCGCCGCGTCCGCCGCGGCCCGCGTCCTGGCCTCGATGCGGGCGGCGGGCAGTCTGCCCACCCCGTTCGTGCCGGCGTCGGGATCGTCGCCGCCGCACCCCGTCAGCACCGCCAGCCCTGTCACGGCCAGTGCGCACAACGCGGTGCTCCGCGCGGCCCGGCGGGTTCGGCCCTGGGCGATCGCAGTCACAGGTGCGGCTGCCTTTCTGACGATTCCTGAGCGGCGTACCGCAGGGTACCGGGGCCCCGCCCGCCCGGCTGAGCCGGTCCGTCCGGACCGCCCACCAGGACGTATCCGATCCGGACGGGCTAGCCTGAAGCGCACCCGTGCGGGCATGTCCGAGCATCTCGTCCGATCCCCAGGCAAAGGGAGCACAGTCATGGCAGCCGGCGCCCCCCGGATCTTCCTCTCGCACCTGGCCGGGGTCCCCGTCTTCGATCCGGCCGGCGACCAGGTGGGCCGCGTCCGCGACATGGTCGTCATGCTGCGCGTCGGACGCCGGCCCCCGCGCGTCCTCGGACTGGTGGTCGAGCTGTCCACCCGGCGCCGGATCTTCCTGCCCATGACCCGGGTGACCGGCATCGAGTCGGGCCAGGTCCTCACCACCGGCGTGGTCAACGTCCGCCGTTTCGAGCAGCGGCCCACCGAGCGGCTGGTCTTCGGGGAGCTGCTGGACCGGCGGGTGACGCTGACCGAGACCGGCGAGGAGGTCACCGTCCTGGACGTGTCCGTGCAGCAGCTCCCCGCCCGCCGGGACTGGGAGGTGGACCGCGTCTTCGTGCGCAAGGGGCGCAAGGGCAGCGCCTTCCGGCGGGCGAAGGGCGAGACGCTGACCGCCGAGTGGTCCGCCGTCACCGGGTTCTCCCTGGAGGAGCACGGGCAGGGCGCCGAGAGCCTGCTCGCCACCTTCGAGCAGTTGCGCCCCGCCGACCTCGCCAACGTCCTGCACCACCTGTCCGCCAAGCGGCGGGCCGAGGTCGCCGCCGCCCTGGACGACGACCGGCTCGCCGACGTCCTCGAAGAGCTGCCGGAGGACGACCAGATCGAGATCCTCGGCAAGCTGAAGGAGGAACGCGCCGCGGACGTGCTGGAGGCGATGGACCCGGACGACGCCGCCGACCTGCTCGCCGAGCTGCCCGAGGAGGACCAGGAGCGGCTGCTGAGCCTGATGCAGCCCGCCGACGCCGCCGACATGCGCCGCCTGATGGCGTACGAGGAGCACACGGCCGGCGGTCTGATGACGACCGAGCCGATCGTGCTGCGCCCGGACGCCACCGTCGCCGACGCCCTCGCCCGGGTCCGCAACCCGGACCTCTCCCCGGCCCTCGCCGCCCAGGTCTACGTCTGCCGCCCGCCCGACGAGACCCCGACCGGCAAGTACCTGGGCACCGTGCACTTCCAGCGGCTGCTGCGCGACCCGCCGTACACCCTGGTCGGCTCGCTGGTCGACGACGACCTCCAGCCCCTGGACCCGGACGCCGCGCTGCCCGTCGTCGCCGGGTTCTTCGCCACCTACGACATGGTCGCGGCGCCCGTGGTGGACGAGTCCGGTTCGCTGCTCGGCGTGGTGACCGTGGACGACGTACTGGACCACATGCTGCCCGAGGACTGGCGGGAGACGGAGTTCCACCTGGCCGAGGACGAAGGAGAGGAGGCGCCCGCGCATGGCTCCTGAGCGCGAGACCGCGACCCGCGAGCGGCATCCGGCGGGTGCCACGGCCGCCGGCCGGCCCCGGACCGCCCGGCTGGACCAGCCGCGCCCGCCCCGGCGCCGGATCGTGCCCGAGTGGGACCCGGAGGCCTTCGGCCGGCTGTCGGAGCGGATCGCCCGGTTCCTGGGCACGGGCCGCTTCATCGTCTGGATGACGGTCGTCATCATCCTGTGGGTGGTGTGGAACATCGCCGCGCCCCGTCACCTGCGCTTCGACGAGTACCCGTTCATCTTCCTCACCCTGATGCTGTCCCTCCAGGCGTCCTACGCGGCCCCGCTGATCCTGCTCGCGCAGAACCGGCAGGACGACCGCGACCGGGTCAACCTGGAGCAGGACCGCAAGCAGAACGAGCGGTCCATCGCCGACACGGAGTACCTGACCCGGGAGATCGCCGCGCTGCGCATGGGCCTGGGCGAGGTGGCCACCCGGGACTGGATCCGCTCCGAGCTGCAGGACCTGACGAAGGAGCTGGAGGAGCGCCGCCGGCACGACGGGCACACCGGCCAGGTCGTATTCCCGGCGGAACGGGCGGAACGCCCGCCGGGACGTGACACAGACGACCGCTGAAGGGCATCCCGGAGGCCCCTCGGCGGGCCGTACCATCGTCCTTATGGCTACGGAAGACGCGGTGCGCGAAGCACTGGCGACGGTGAACGACCCCGAGATCAACCGCCCGATCACCGAACTCGGGATGGTCAAGTCCGTGGAGATCGGCGCGGACGGGGCGGTCGCGGTCACCGTGTACCTGACGGTGTCCGGCTGCCCGATGCGCGACACCATCACGCAACGCGTCACCGAGGCGGTCTCCCGGCTCGACGGCGTCACCCGCGTCGACGTCACCCTGGACGTGATGAGCGACGAGCAGCGCAAGGAGCTGGCGTCGGCGCTCCGCGGCGGCCAGGCCGAGCGCGAGGTGCCCTTCGCCAAGCCGGGCAACCTCACCCGGGTCTACGCGGTCGCCTCCGGCAAGGGCGGTGTCGGCAAGTCCTCGGTGACGGTCAACCTGGCGGCGGCGATGGCCGCCGACGGCATGAAGGTCGGTGTCGTGGACGCCGACATCTACGGCCACAGCGTGCCGCGCATGCTGGGCGCCGACGGCCGGCCCACCCAGGTCGAGAACATGATCATGCCGCCGTCCGCGCACGGCGTGAAGGTCATCTCCATCGGCATGTTCACGCCGGGCAACGCCCCGGTGGTGTGGCGCGGCCCGATGCTCCACCGCGCCCTCCAGCAGTTCCTGGCCGACGTCTACTGGGGCGACCTGGACGTCCTGCTGCTGGACCTGCCGCCCGGCACGGGTGACATCGCGATCTCCGTGGCGCAGCTCGTCCCGAACGCCGAGATCCTGGTCGTGACGACCCCGCAGCAGGCGGCGGCCGAGGTCGCCGAGCGGGCCGGCTCCATCGCCGTGCAGACCCACCAGAAGATCGTCGGCGTGGTCGAGAACATGTCCGGCCTGCCCTGTCCGCACTGCGGCGAGATGGTCGACGTCTTCGGCACGGGCGGCGGCCAGCTCGTCGCCGACGGCCTGACCCGCACCACGGGTACGTCGGTCCCGGTCCTCGGCAGCATCCCGATCGACGTCCGGCTGCGCGAGGGCGGCGACGAGGGCAAGCCCGTGGTCCTGACCGACCCGGGCTCCCCGGCGGGCAGCGCGCTCCGCGCGATCGCCGGCAAGCTGGGCGGCCGCCAGCGCGGTCTGTCGGGCCTGTCCCTGGGCCTCACCCCGAAGAACAAGT
The DNA here is from genome assembly GCF_055566335.1 of Streptomyces sp. NPDC027672. NCBI lineage: Bacteria > Bacillati > Actinomycetota > Actinomycetes > Kitasatosporales > Streptomycetaceae > Streptomyces > Streptomyces sp. NPDC027672. Next base: position 398,234 of record NZ_JBVHSO010000001.1, read on the forward strand.
TCTGACGGCTTCCCGCCTCACGGCGGTACGACACGAGGGGCGCCGGAGATCCGGCGCCCCTCGCGTCATGCGTAGGCGGACAGGTCCTTCACCACGGAGAACCCGAGGCCGTAGGCGCTCATCCCCCGCCCGTACGCCCCCAGATGGACGCCGGAACCCGTCGTACCGGCCAGCACCCAGCCGAACTCCGACTCCCGGTAGTGGAAGGAGGCCGCGGCCCCGTCCACCGGCAGGGAGAGTCTGGACCACTCCGGTCCGTCCAGGTCGTCGGCCAGCGCCCACGCCGTCTCGGTCTGCTGCTCCAGCCAGTCGTCGCGCAGACCGTGGTCCATCTGCCCGGGCCAGGTGAACGACAGCAGGCCCACCCCGGCCAGCCAGGCGGCGGAGGACACCGACGTCGCCTCCAGCAGCCCCGTGCCGTCGGCACTGCGCCGGGACGGCTGCGCGGCGACGGTCACGACGACCGCGAACTTCTCCCGCGGCTCGCCCGCGGCACCGGTCTCGCCGCGCAGCGAGGGCTCCTCACCGTGCCCGATCGCGCCGTGCTCGACGGTGCCGTCGGCGGTCGTGCCGACCTGCATCAGCCAGCGCGGCCCCGTGAACGCCTCGTCGAGCCCGTACCAGGGGAAGGGCGCCCGCAGGTAACCGTCGACCGTGCGCCGGGCCGGGGAGAGCTGCTGCGCGCCCTCCGCGGCCGGCGCCTGCGCGCCCACCCGACTCGTCGTCTCCATCTGCCCGGACGCCTCCTCGATCTCGTCGGACCGGCGTGGCCCGCCCCCCTTCGGGCGTACGTGTCCAATCCGCACAACAACTCGGCAGCATATCCACACCACCGGCGGCGGCAGGGCAGGCGTCGGCCGCGTGGGTCGCATGAACGGCCTGATCACGCCGGGTGCGGCGGGGGCGCACTATGACGCGCGTCACGTGCGCGGCGTACGCCCGTCTGCGCGTGTCGGCGGAGACGGGCGGGGCCGGGAGGGGCAAGCCGGACTTAAGTGGCGTCCGCGTCGAAGGGCGGCCGGGCGGAGTCGTCGGGCCCCTCGGGCTTCTTGGTCATGTCGACGCGCCCGCCGGAGGCCAGCGGGGCCGGGGCGGGCGCCGCCGGGGCGGACGTCCCGCCGTCGTGGCCGTTGACCGCGTCGGTGACCTCGGCCATCTCCTTCTTCAGGTCGAAGCCGTTGCGGATCTCCTTCAGCCCCAGCTCGTCGTTGTCGAGCTGCTTGCGGATGAAGGTCTTGGGGTTGAGATCCTCGAACTCGAAGTCCTTGAACTCCGGGCCCAGTTCGCTGCGGATGTCCTGTTTGGCGCTCTCCGAGAACTCGCGGATCTTCCGGATCGTGCGCATCACGTCCTGGATCACCTTGGGGAGCTTGTCCGGACCGAAGACGAGCACGGCGAGCACGACGATCGTGACCAGCTCCAGTGGTCCTATGTCATTGAACACCTGACGCTCCTTGCGATGTCCTCGGTCGCTCAACGGTACCCGGCGTTCCTGTCCGACCGGTACCGCGCCGAGGTGAGACTTCCGTCAGTTCCTCTCCGACGCGCCCAGCACGAGGGAGACCTCCCGTTCGCCGCCGCCGCGTTCCACCGTCAGCCGCAGCCGGTCGCCGGGCCGGTGGGCGCGGATCCTGCCGATCAGCTCCTCGCCGGTGTGCACGCGCTCGCCGCCGACCGCGGTGACCACGTCGCCCGGCCGCAGCCCGGCCCGCGCGGCGGGGCCGCCGCGCGTGACCGCGGGTCCGCCGCGCGCGTTCGCGTCGTCGATACGGGCGCCGTCGCCGGTGTAGCCCAGGTCGAGGGTGACACCGGCGACGGGGTGCGTGGCACGGCCGTCCTCGATCAGCTCCCCGGCGATCCGCCTGGCCTGGTTGACGGGCAGGGCGAAGCCGAGCCCGATGGAGCCGGCCTGACCGCCGTCGCCGCCCTGGCCGTCACCGGCCGAGCGGATGGCGGAGTTGACGCCGACGACCCGGCCCGAGGAGTCGAGCAGCGGACCGCCGGAGTTGCCCGGGTTGAGGGGCGCGTCGGTCTGGAGGGCGTCGACGTACGACACCTCGCCGCCGTCGCTCTTCTCCCCGCCGGCCGTGACGGGCCGCCCCTTGGCGCTGATGATCCCGGAGGTGACCGTGTCGGCGAGGCCGAAGGGCGCGCCGATGGCGACCACGGGGTCACCGACCCGGACGTCGTCGGAGTCGCCCAGGGGCAACGGGACGAGCCCGTGGCCGCCGCGCACCCGGACGACTGCGAGGTCGTACCCGCTGTCCCGGCCGACGACCTCGGCCTGCACGGTGTCGCCGCCGCTGAACGTCACGGTGATCCCGCCGTCCGCTCCGGCGGGCTCGATCACGTGGTCATTGGTGAGGATGTCCCCCTGCGTGTCGAGCACGAAGCCGGTGCCGGTGCCCGCCGCGCCGGCCCCCCGGACGTGCAGCGTCACGACACCGCGCAGGGCGCGGGCGGCGATCCCGGCCACGCTGTCCGGCGCCCGGCCGGCCGGGTCCCCGGCGCCCGCGCGTCCCACATAGGCGCCGGCGGCCCCGCCGACACCGCCGAAGACGACGGCGACGGCCAGGACCCACCCGACGACGAACCGCTGCGCACGCGTGAACACCTCGGCTCGGGTTCGCTGCAACGTCCCACGAACCGCCGTCGGCTCCCCGGCCGCCCCGGCGCCCCATGGGTCGTAGGGCCCCCAGGGCCCCCCACCCAACGGCCCGGAACCGGCGGACGGCAGCACGGCGGCGGGACACACGGGCGGAGGGGGGACGGCGGAAAGGGGCGTGAGGACGGCGGCGCCGGGCGCGGGGAGGGACGTGGTGGGCGCGAAGAGCGGCGTGGGGGGCGCGGGTACGGCCGCATCGGAGGCGGGGAGGGGGCCGGTGGGCACGGGGACGGCCATGCCGGGCGCGGGGAGGGGCCCGGAGGCGCCGGGTAGGGCCGCGCCGGGCGCCGCGGGCCGGGGCAGGGGCGGAAGTACGGCCGTGCCGGGCACGGGAGGAGGCCCGGAGAGGCCGGGTACGGCCGCATCGGATGCCGTGGGTCCGGGCAGGGGCGGGGGTACGACTGTGCCGGGCACGGGAGGAGGCCCGGAGGCGCCGGGTAGGGCCGCGCCGGGCGCCGCGGGCCGGGGCAGGGGCGGAAGTACGACTGTGCCGGGGGCGAGAGGAGGCCCGGAGAGGCCGAGTACGGCCGCGCCGGGTGCCGCGGGTCCGGGCAGGGGCGCAGGTACGGCCGTGCCGGGCACGGGAGGAGGCCCGGAGGCGCCGGGTAGGGCCGCGCCGGGCGCCGCGGGCCGGGGCAGGGGCGGAAGTACGGCCGTGCCGGGGGCGAGAGGAGGCCCGGAGAGGCCGGGTACGGCCGCATCGGATGCCGTGGGTCCGGGCAGGGGCGCGGGAACGGCCGTGCCGGGCACGGGAGGAGGCCCGGAGGGACCGAGTACGGCCGCGCCGGGTGCAGTTAGTCCGGGCAGGGGCGCAGGTACGACCGCGCCCGGCGCGGCGAAGGGCCCGGAGGACGCGGGTGCGGCCGTGCCGGGCACGGGGAGAAGAGGCCCGGATACGGCCTCACTCGGCGTGGAGAGAGGCCCGCAGGGGCCGGGTGGTTCGGCCGCGCCAGGCGCCGCAGGCCCGGGCAGGGGCGCAGGGACAGCCGTGCCCGGTACGGGAAGAGGCCCGGACGGCCCGGTAACGGCCGTGCCGGGCGCGAAAAGAGGCCCGGACGGCCCGGGGACAGCCGCCCCGGGCGCCGCAAGCCCGGGCAGGGGCGCGGGAACGGCCGTGCCGGGTGCCAGGGTGAGCGCCGGGTGTTGGACGGGCGGGGCGGGAGCCCAGGGCCCGGGTCCGCCGTACGGCGGGGTGCTGTAGGGATCGGGGTCGTGCAACGGCCCGGTCCGCCGGGCGGGAGCCGTCACGCCGGACCCGGCGGCTATGTCGAGGCTGTCCCCGCCGGACAGCGGCGCGGCTCCTCCGCCGGGCACGGCGGCAGGCACCGCACCGGTGTAGCCGGGCGCGGGGTCGTGCAACGGCCCAGTCCGCTGGACGGGAGCCGCCGTCACGCCGGTACCGTCGGCCATGCCGAGGCCGTCCGCACCGGACAGCGGCCCGGCTTCCCCGCCGGGCACGCCGGCCGGCACCGCACCGGTGGAGCCGGGCGCGTCGGGGTGCCCGGTGGCCGGGGCCAGTTCGACCGGGGCCGGCGTGGCCGGAGGCGGGGTCGGCGGGGGCGGGGTCGGTTTGGCCAGTTCGAAGTCGCCGTTGGCGTCGCCGTCAGGGGACGGCCGTGTGGTGGCCTCGGTGGGCAGGGGCCGGGCGGCCGGCGTCGCCCCCGCTTCCTCCGCCACTCCCCCCGTGGAGCCCGCTTCCCCCGTGGACCTCACCCCCTGCTGTCCCTTCGGCTTCTGTGCCGGTGGGACGTGGTTTGCCTCGTTCATGCCCTCCCCCGCGGCTGGACGTCGGCCTCACCGGATTCAACCAGGTCGCGGGCCGGTCAGGGCGTCGCCGGGGAGGCGGTGGGAGCGGGGGTGGTGTCGGGGACGGGGGCGGACAGGGTGCCGGGGCCGGGGGCTCCGGGAGGTGTGGGCCAGTCGGCGGACGGGACCGCCACGGTCTGGTCGAGCGGGCGTATCAGCGAGGAGACGGCGGCCGCACCGGCGAACACCGGCGCGGTCAGACCGCCCACCCCGCCGGAGCGGGCCTGCCCGGCGCCCGGGGCCGGGATTCCGGGCAGCAGCGGCGCGGACAGGGTGGTCGGTGCCGCCGGGACCGGCCCGAGCAGCGCGCCGCCCTGGGGCAGCAGCGGTCCGGCCGGGCGGCGGCGCTGGCTGTCCGGTGTGGCCGCGCCCCCGCCCGCCCCGGTACCCGCCGAACGCGCCGGGAGCACATTGCTGCCGGTGCCGGCGCCGCCGCGGGCCTCCGCGGTCAGGTCGCCGGGGAAGCCGGTGGTGACGCCGCCGAGGGCGACCGCGGCCAGCGACACCGCCCCGGCGGCGGCGAAGGCGAACCTGCGCCCGCGCGAGGCGGAGCGGCCGTCGTCCGGGCGGCCGACGGGATGGATGCGGAAGCCGTCGTCACGGGAGGCGGCGGTGCCGTCCGGGAACAGGCCGTGCGGGCGGGCCGGGAGGTACCCGAAGGGCAGCCGCTCGCCGCGCCTCGGGCCGAACGCGCCCAGGGCCCCGGAGGACCCGGAGGACCCGGAGGACCCGGAGGACTCGGTCGGTCCGTCGGCGGGGCCGCGGCCGAGCGGTCCGTCGCCGTCCGGGCCGCCCTCCGCGGGAAGGCCCTGGAGGCGGGCCAGGAAGCTGGCCGAGGGCGGCGGCGGGGCCGCCTCCGCGAAGACGTTCTTCAGCGCGCGCTGGGCGTCCGCCTCCGCCTTGCACCGGGCGCAGGTGGCCAGGTGGGCGAGGACGCGCTCACGCGTCTCATGACCCAGCTCTCCGTCCACCAGGGCGGAAAGCCGGTCTCCCAGGTGCTGCTCTGCGAGGCGTGCCTCCTCGACAGGTTCCGGACGGGATCCACTCACGCGGGCGCGCCCCCTCCTCCCAGAGCGGGGACGCGGGTCAGGAAGGAGTGCCGCTCGGCCGCGCGCGCCTCCGGGGACCGGTGCGCGAGGGCCTTGCGGAGCTGGGACCGGCCGCGGTGGATACGGGAGCGGACCGTGCCCAGCTTCACGCCGAGAGTGGCGGCGATCTCCTCGTACGACAGTCCCTCGATGTCGCACAGGACGACGGCGGCGCGGAACTCGGGCGCCAGGGTGTCCAGGGCCTGCTGGACGTCGGCGTCGAAGTGCGCGTCGTTGAAGAGCTGCTGCGGGGTGGGCTCGCGGCTGGGCAGGCGCTCGGCCGCGTCCTCGCCGAGGGCGTCGAAGCGGATGCGCTGCTTGCGCCGGACCATGTCCAGGAAGAGGTTGGTGGTGATGCGGTGCAGCCAGCCCTCGAAGGTGCCCGGCGAGTACGTCGACAAGGAGCGGAAGACGCGGACGAAGACCTCCTGCGTGAGGTCCTCGGCGTCGTGCTGGTTGCCCGTCAGGCGGTACGCGAGCCGGTAGACCCGGCCGCTGTGCGTGCTGACGATCTCCTCCCACGTGGGCGGAGTCCACGCCTGGCCGTCCGCGTCGGTGGTGAAGGTCGCGGTCGGAAGCTCGCCGGCGGCGAGGCCGGCGGCGTGGCTGTCAGCAGCGGTGTCGGTCACGGATTTCGGCCTGCCCGCCGACCCGAGGAAGCGCCGCAGCACTCCGCCCCGGTCCCCGGGCGCAGCCGCACCTCCCCTGTCGGCTCTGGTGGTGTCCAGTGGAGCCCCTACCATAGCCACCTCGCCCGTTAGCTCCGGATAAGCGGTTTTACGAGAATTTGATGCGTGCTGGCACGGCTCATCCGGCTGCGTCAGCACTTGCTCGGCGTGCTGGTCCACCTCTCGCCCCCCGTCGTGCCCCCGGCCACCCGCTCCTCCCCCTTGAACGTCCGGGCTCATCTGCGGGTTCCCGGCGCCAACGGATACAGTCACGCCGAGGCAACCACGGGGACAGGAGAGGGTCATTACCGGCAACCGGCAGACGAGCTGGACGTTCGCCGACGCCTTTGTCGCCGAGGACGAAGCGCTGCGCTGGGCCCGCGACCGGGCCCGGGAGGCGGGGCTGCGCTCGGTGTCGCCCAGCACGGGCGCCGCGCTGCGACTGCTCGCCGCCTCCGTGGACGCGAAGGCGGTCGCGGAGATCGGCACCGGCTGCGGGGTCTCCGGGATCCATCTGCTGCACGGGATGCGCCCGGACGGGGTGCTCACCACGGTGGACCAGGAGCCGGAGCACCAGCAGTTCGCCCGGCAGGCCTTCCGTGGCTGCGGCTTCGCCAGCAACCGGGCCCGTTTCATCCCCGGCGGCGCCCTGGACGTGCTGCCGCGCCTCGCCGACGCCGGCTACGACCTGGTCTTCTGCGACGGCGACCGGCTGGAGTACCCCGATTACCTCGCTGAATCGTTGCGTCTGCTACGGCCGGGCGGACTGGTGGTCTTCGAGGGCGTCTTCGCGGGCGGCCGCACGGTGGACTCGGGGCCGCAGCCGACCGAGGTGCTGCGGCTGCGGGAACTGCTGCGCACCGTACGGGAGAGCCCGGAGCTGATCTCGTCGCTGCTGCCGGTCGGCGACGGACTGCTGTGCGCCGTCAAGCGATGACAGCGCCGCCGGCCGTACCCGTGGTTCCCGCGGCGCCGGCCGTGCCCGACCCGCGGTGACAGCGCCGCCGGCCGTACGAGAACCCTGACACGCGACCGCCCCGGCACCGCGTGCGGTGCCGGGGCGGTCGCGAGGACAGGATCGCTGGGACCTCAGACGACGACCTTCTTGAGGGCATCGCCAAGCGCCTCGGCCTCGTCAGGGGTCAGCTCGACGACGAGCCGACCGCCGCCTTCGAGCGGAACGCGCATGACGATGCCCCGCCCCTCCTTGGTCACCTCGAGCGGGCCATCGCCCGTCCGCGGCTTCATGGCCGCCATGCTCGTTCCCCTTCCTGAAACCAGCTCATCGTCTGCCGACGGCCCCACGAGGGCATCCGTCATCCGTAGCGGACGCACGACACCGGCATCGAACACATTGCTTCCAGGCCATTATCCCGCATCGCAGGACCCGATGACCAACATCGGCCGGGATCGCTTGGGCAACGCGCGCGAGCAAAACCACCCAATTCGGCGATGTGCCTGCGATACTGCGCCGCCGCGGGAAGATCGTCCGGGTGGCGCCGCCCGTGTTTTCTTAGACGCAGGTCACACGGACGCTCCGGCCGCAGGTCCGGGATCTCCGCCATGCTGTCCTCAGACAGGGACGTACCGAGCGGTACGTCACCAGCCGCGACACCGGAGGGGATACGCCATGGCCGACACCGTGCTCTACGAGGTGGGCGACGGACTCGCGACGATCACGCTGAACCGCCCCGAGGCGATGAACGCGCTGGACATCGCGACCAAGGTCGCCCTCCGGGAGGCGGCGGAATCGGCGGCCGGCGACACGGCCGTACGGGCGATCCTGCTGACGGCGGCCGGGGACCGGGCGTTCTGCGTGGGCCAGGACCTCAAGGAGCACATCGGGCTGCTGGCCAGCGACCGGGAGACCGGTGCCGGGCAGACGATGACGACGGTCAGGAAGCACTACAACCCGATCGCGCGGGCCCTCGCGGGGGCGCCGAAGCCGGTGGTCGCGGCGGTGAACGGGGTGGCGGCCGGGGCGGGCTTCGGCTTCGCGCTCGCCGCGGACTTCCGCGTCGTCGCCGACACCGCCTCCTTCAACACCTCGTTCGCGGGCGTGGCGCTGACCGCCGACTCCGGCATCTCCTGGACGCTGCCCCGGGTCGTCGGCCCGAGCCGCGCCGCCGACCTGCTGCTCTTCCCGCGCAGCATCAGCGCCCGGGACGCGCTGGAGCTGGGCATCGCCAACCGGGTCGTGCCGGCGGCCGAGCTGCGCGCCGAGGCGCTGAAGGTGGCGCGGGCGCTGGCCGAGGGCCCGACGGTGGCGTACGCGTCGATCAAGGAGGCGGTGGCCTACGGGCTGACCCACTCGCTCGACGAGACGCTGGAGAAGGAGGACGAGCTGCAGACGCGGGCCGGGCGGTCGGAGGACCACACCATCGCCGTACAGGCGTTCGTCAACAAGGAGAAGCCGCGCTACCTCGGCCGCTGACGGGCCACGCAGGTCTCCAGGTGGTCGTCGACCAGGCCGCACGCCTGCATCAGCGCGTACGCCGTCGTGGGGCCCACGAATCGCAGGCCCCGCTGCTTCAGGGCCTTGGACAGGGCGGCGGACTCGGGCGTGACCGCCGGGACGTCCGCGAGGGTCCGGGGCGCGGGGCGTCCGGCCGGGTCGGGGGCGTGGGACCAGATCAGCTCGTCCAGGTCGCCCTCGGCCCAGTCGGCGAGCAGGCGCGCGTTGGCGAGGGTGGCGTCGATCTTGGCGCGGTTGCGGATGATGCCGGGGTCGGCCAGCAGGCGGTCGCGGTCGGCGTCGGTGAAGGCGGCGACCTTCTCGATGCGGAAGCCGGCGAAGGCCGCGCGGAAGCCCGGGCGGCGGCGCAGGATCGTGATCCAGGACAGGCCCGACTGGAAGGCCTCCAGGCTGAGCCGTTCGAAGAGGGCGTCGTCGCCGTGGACCGGGCGGCCCCACTCCTCGTCGTGGTACGCCACGTAGTCGTCGGTGGACAGGGCCCAGGGGCAGCGCAGGGCGCCGTCCGGGCCGGCCAGGGCGGTCGCGCCGGTCATCGCCGCTCCTCCCGGCCCTCGCCGTCGTCCGGCCGGGTGTGCGGGGCGTGTTCCCCGGGTGCCGTGGCGGCGCGGGCGCCGGCCAGCGCCGTCTCCAGGTCGGCGATCCGGGCGTCCCGCTCGGCCAGTTCGGCGCCGAGCCGGCCGAGCGCGTCGTCGACGTCGGCCATGCGGTAGCCGCGCGGCGCGAGCGGGAAGCGCAGGCTCTCCACGTCCGCGCGGTCCACCGGACGGTCGGCGGGCAGCGGGTCCTGGAGCCGCTCGGGCGCCGCCTCGGGCAGCGGGCCGCTCTCCCCGCCCCCGAGCACGCCCAGGGTCACCGCGGCGACCACGACGGCCAGCGCGACGACCAGGAACAAGAACATCACCATCGCCTCAGGGTCCCCACGCTCGTACCGGCCGCTGCGCCGGAAGCAGAAACTGTCAGGGTCCGATCGTGCCATGTGAGCGCGGCGGTTAGGGTCACAGGCGGCCGTACAGCGGGACGTACTAGGAAAGGTCACAGCGGATGCTCAGGCTGGGCAGGCGGGAATTCGGGCCGCACGAGCCGGTGATCATGGCGATCGTGAACCGGACGCCGGATTCCTTCTACGACCGAGGAGCCACGTTCCGCGACGAGCCGGCCCTGGCACGGGTGGAGCAGGCGGTGGCCGAGGGCGCCGCGATCATCGACATCGGCGGCGTCAAGGCGGGGCCCGGCGAGGAGGTCACGGCCGCCGAGGAGGCACGCCGGACGGTCGGCTTCGTCGCGGAGGTGCGGCGCCGGTTCCCCGAGGTGGTCATCAGCGTGGACACCTGGCGGGCCGAGGTCGGCGAGGCGGTGTGCGAGGCGGGCGCGGACCTGCTCAACGACGCCTGGGGCGGGGTGGAACCGGAACTCGCGGAGGTCGCGGCGCGCTACGGCGCGGGGCTGGTGTGCACGCACGCCGGGGGCGTGCGGCCGCGGACGCGTCCGCACCGGGTGGCCTACGACGACGTCATGGCCGACATCCTGGAGGTGACCCTCGGGCTGGCCGAGCGCGCGGTGGCGCTGGGCGTGCCGCGGGAGTCGGTGCTGATCGATCCCGGGCACGACTTCGGGAAGAACACGCGGCACAGCCTGGAGGCGACGCGGCGGCTGGACGAGATGGTGGCCACGGGGTGGCCGGTGCTGGTGTCGCTGTCGAACAAGGACTTCGTGGGCGAGACGCTGGACCGGCCGGTGCCGGAGCGGCTGATCGGCACGCTGGCGACGACCGCGGTCTCCGCGTGGCTCGGGGCGCAGGTGTACCGGGTGCACGAGGTGGCCGAGACCCGTCAGGTGCTGGAGATGGTGGCGTCCATCGCCGGGCACCGGGCGCCCGCGGTGGCCCGCCGGGGCCTGGCCTGAGTCCCGGCTCGCCCGCCACCGGGCGGGCGAGCCGGGCACGGGGTCAGCGGGCCGCTTCCTTGGAGACCAGGGCGACCGCTTCCTCCACGTCGTCCGTGACGTGGAACAGCAGCAGGTCCTTCTCGGCCGCCTTGCCCTGGGCCACCAGGGTGTTCCTGAGCCAGTCCACCAGGCCGCCCCAGTAGGCGGTGCCGAACAGGACGATCGGGAAGCGGGTGACCTTCTGGGTCTGCACCAGGGTCAGGGCCTCGAACAGCTCGTCCAGGGTGCCGAGTCCGCCGGGCAGGACCACGAAGCCCTGCGCGTACTTCACGAACATCATCTTGCGGACGAAGAAGTAGCGGAAGTTCAGGCCGATGTCGACGTACGGGTTGAGGCCCTGCTCGAAGGGCAGCTCGATGCCGAGGCCGACCGAGACGCCGCCCGCCTCGCTCGCGCCCTTGTTGGCCGCCTCCATCGCTCCGGGGCCGCCGCCCGTGATGACCGCCCAGCCGGCCTGCACCAGCCCGCGCCCGAGCTGCACGCCCGCGTCGTACTCCGGGGTGTCCGCCGCCGTCCGCGCCGAGCCGAACACGCTGATGGCGGGCGGCAGTTCGGCCAGGGTGCCGAAGCCCTCGATGAACTCCGACTGGATGCGCAGGACGCGCCAGGGGTCGGTGTGGACCCAGTCCGAGGGGCCGCCCGCGTCCAGCAGCCGCTGGTCGGTCGTGCTGGCGGTGACCTGCGACCGCCTCCGGAGGACCGGTCCGAGCCGCTGCTCGTCCGGCGGCTGCTTCTTCCCCTCGGGGTTGCCGGTAGCCATGTGCGCTCCCTCCGCTTGCCGGTAGTCCGCTCTCAGCCTAGATCCAGTCGGGTTACGGCGGGGGGACGCGCGCGTGTCGCCGTGCCCGCGCCGGTGCGCCGGTCGCTTACGCGGTGAGCCAGTGGCGCAGCCGCTCCTCGCCGGCCAGGATCTTCGCGGTCTCCACGCGCTCGTCGCGCTTGTGGGCCAAGTGCGGGTTGCCGGGGCCGTAGTTGACCGCGGGGATGCCGAGCGCGGAGAACCGGGACACGTCCGTCCAGCCGAACTTGGGCCGCGGTACGCCGCCCACCGCCTCGATGAAGGCCGCGGCGGCCGGGTGGGAGAGGCCGGGCAGCGCGCCCCCGCTGTGGTCGTCGACCACGAACTCCGCCACCCCGCAGTCCGCGAACACCTCGCGGACGTACGCGATCGCCTCCTCCTCCGTGCGGTCGGGCGCGTAGCGGAAGTTGACCGTCACCACGCACTCGTCCGGGATGACGTTCCCGGCCACTCCCCCGCCGATCCGCACCGCGTTCAGGCCCTCGCGGTACTCCAGACCGTCGATGACCGGCCGGCGGGCCTCGTAGGACGCCAGGCGGGCCAGGATGGGCGCGGCGGCGTGGACGGCGTTGGAGCCCATCCAGGAGCGCGCCGAGTGCGCCCGCTCGCCCGTGGTCTTCAGCAGCACCCGCAGCGTGCCCTGGCAGCCGCCCTCGACCTCGCCGTCGGAGGGCTCCAGCAGGATCGCGAAGTCGCCCTTCAGCCACTCCGGGCGGGCCGCGGCGATGTGCCGCAGGCCGTTGCGCTCGGCCTCGACCTCCTCGTTGTCGTAGAAGACGAAGGTGAGGTCGCGGTTGGGCGCGGGGACTGTGGCCGCGATGCGCAGTTGCACCGCCACGCCCGACTTCATGTCGCAGGTGCCGCAGCCCCACAGCACGCCGTCCGCGTCGAGCCGGGAGGGGACGTTGTCCGCGATCGGGACGGTGTCGATGTGGCCGGCCAGGATGACGCGCTCGGCGCGGCCCAGGTCCGTACGGGCGATCACGTTGTTGCCGTAGCGGTCCACCGTCAGGTGCGGCAGGGCGCGCAGGGCGGTCTCGATCGCGTCCGCGAGCGGCTTCTCGGTGCCGCTGACGGACGGGAAGTCCACGAGCCGCGCGGTGAGCGAGGCGGCGTCCAGCGTGAGGTCAAGCGAGGTGTCGGCCATGCCCACGACCCTAATAGGGCCTCTCGTTCGGATCACGCCGGGCTCGCGTGATCCAAACGAAAGACCCTGGCGCGGCACCCCTCGGCACCGGTTCCGACCTGCGGTGCGCACCGCCCGTGAGGGCGGGGCGGGGCTCCAGTACCTTGTACGCGTGCCAGAGCCGTCCCCCACCCGTCCCAAGCGCCGCGGTCGCCTCTTCCGTTACACCGCGGCCCTGTTGGTCCTGTGCGGTGTCGCCGCGTACCTCGTGGTGCAGTACGTCACCGGCGGAGCGCGCGGCTGCAGAGTGGTCCCGGCCGCCGGTGACGGGGCCGCGTACGAGTTCACGCCCGAGCAGGCGGCGAACGCGGCCACGATCGCCGCCGTCGGCACCGGGCGCGGGATGCCGCAGCGGGCCGTGACGATCGCGCTGGCGACCGCCCTCCAGGAGTCCGGGCTGCGCAACATCGCCCACGGCGACCGCGACTCGCTCGGCCTGTTCCAGCAGCGGCCCTCCCAGGGCTGGGGCACGAAACGGCAGATCATGGACCCGGCGTACGCGGCGGGCATCTTCTACGCACACCTGGCCGAGGTGCCCGGCTACGCCGAGCTGCCGCTGACGGTGGCCGCGCAGCGAGTGCAGCGCAGCGGTTACCCGGAGGCGTACGCCAAGCACGAGCCGGACGCCACGCTGCTCGCGGCGGCCCTGACCGGTCGGGCGGCGGCCGCGCTGACCTGCGACGGGCGCCCGGAACGCACGGTCTCGGCGACCGGTCCGGCCGCGGTGCGGGCCGCGCTGGTACGGGACTTCGGGCGGGACGCGCTCCAGGAGACCGGCGCGGTGGTGGGCGGTGCGCCCGTGCCGTCGCCGTCCCCCTCGCCGAGCGTGACCGCGACCGCGCACGGGCGGACGGTGACGGTTCCGGTGCCCGAGGGCGGGAAGCGGGACGCGGCCGGCCGCGACGAGCGCACGCGGGGCTGGCAGCTCGCGCAGTGGGCGGTCGCGCACTCCTCGGCGCTGCACATCGAGCGGGTGGCGTACGCGGGGCGGGAGTGGGCCGCGGGCGACGGCTCCGGCACGTGGCGGACCGTCGCCCCGGCGGGGGCGGGCGGCGCGGAGAAGTCCGTGGGGGCGGTCCGGATCGTGGTCGGGCAGTAGACCGGTCAGCAGATCGAGCAGCAGGTCGGACAGCAGTACGGCGGTTCCCTCCGCCGGGTGGCGCGGGGCCGGGCGGACCGGTGGCCGGGCCGGCCGGCGCAGCGGGTGCGGGAGTCCTTGGGAATCAAGGGCCGGAAGGATTCTGCGCGGTTTCCGCGCGGACCTCGTTTGCCCGTTTTTATCCACACCCGATAATGCGATGCGTTATCCATTCTTTACCCGGGCTGTCCGCAACCTTCGGGGGCTTCGAGCGGTAGTCACGGCGTCCGGGCCGGATACGGGTCCGGGCACCGACACCGTTCTCTTCCGTCGAATGGAGCATCATGTCCCTCCCTCTGACCCGCCGGATCGCCCGTGCCGCGCTGCTTGTCGCAGCGGGAGCGGCTGCCGGGGTCGGTGCGGCCGGCTCCGCCGGTGCGGCCACGAACCTGCCGGCGGCCACCCCGAACCTGGGCGGCCTGACCGCGCTGGACGGCGCGCACGTCGGCAACACCGTCGACGGCGCCGCGCGCAACGTCACCTCGCTCGCCGGTCAGGCGGGCGGCAAGGCGATCGAGCAGGCGGTGCCGGCCGCGGGCAAGACCGGCGGCGGTGCCGTGAAGAAGACGGCGCCGGCCGCGCAGAAGGCCGCCGGGGACGTGGCCGGGACCGCGGGGGGTGTCCTCGGGGAGACGGCCGCCACCGCGACGAAGGGCGGGCTGCCGACGGACGCGCTCACGAAGGGCGGTCTGCCGACCTCCTCCCTCCCGACGAAGGGACTGCCGCTCGGCTAGCGGCCGGCTCGGTGACGACGGGGTCCGGGGGTTTCCCGGGCCCCGTCGGCTTTGCCGCCGCCCGGGCGGTTACGCCGTCAGACGGGCGACCGCGGCCCGGACGCGTTCGTCTGTGGCGGTGAAGGCCACGCGGACGTGCCGGGCGCCCGCCGCGCCGTAGAAGTCGCCCGGGGCCACCAGGATGCCCCGGTCGGCCAGGTGGGCGACCGTGGTCCAGCAGGACTCGTCGCGGGTGGCCCAGAGGTAGAGGCTGGCCTCGCTGTGCTCGATGCCGAAGCCGTGCGCGAGGAGCGCCGCCCGCAGGGCCTCGCGGCGGGCCGCGTAGCGCGCGCGCTGCTCCTGGACGTGGCCGTCGTCGCCGAGCGCGGCCACCACCGCGGCCTGGGTCGGCGCGGAGGTCATCATGCCGCCGTGCTTGCGGATCTGGAGCAGCGGGCCGAGGACCTCCGGGTCGCCGGCGACGAAGGCCGCGCGGTAGCCCGCGAGGTTGGAGCGCTTGGAGAGGGAGTGGACGGCGACCACGCCGTCGTAGGAGCCGCCGTTGACGTCCGGGTGCAGGACCGAGACCGGGTCGGCCTCCCAGCCCAGCTCCAGGTAGCACTCGTCGGAGACGACCAGGACGCCGTGGGAGCGGGCCCAGGCGACGATGTCGGTCAGCTCCCGCCGGGTGAGCACCTTGCCCGTGGGGTTGGACGGCGAGTTCAGCCACAGCAGCCGCAGCCGGGACGGGTCCAGCTCGCGCGGGTCGTCGTAGACCTCGTAGTCGGCGCGGGCGAGGCGGGCGCCGACCTCGTAGGTGGGGTAGGCCAGGCGCGGGTAGGCGACCTTGTCGCCGGGGCCGAGGCCGAGCTGGGTCGGCAGCCAGGCCACCAGCTCCTTGGAGCCGACCACCGGCAGGACGTGCCGGTGGGTGACCCCGCGGGCGCCCAGGCGGCGCTCCAGCCAGCCCGTGATCGCGTCGCGCAGGGCGGGCGTGCCCCAGACGGTCGGGTAGCCCGGCGAGTCGGCCGCGTCGGCCAGGGCCGTGCGGATCAGCTCGGGCACCGGGTCGACCGGGGTGCCGACGGAGAGGTCGACGATGCCGTCCGGGTGGGAGGCGGCCGTCTTCTTGTACGGCTCCAGCTTGTCCCAGGGGAACTCGGGCAGGCGGTCGGAGACTGCGGACACGGTCAGTGGCTCACTTTCGTACGGTGCGGCACACGCCTGGGTCCCGTACGGCGCCGATCGGGTGATCGGGCCGTACGGGACCGAGGCGGCGCTGGTGCGGCCGCTTGGCGCTCAGACGGTCACTCGCCCTGCGGCGGCAGCGCGGCGACGAAGGGGTGGTCCCGCTCGATCAGCCCCAGCTTGCTGGCGCCGCCGGGCGAGCCCAGCTCGTCGAAGAACTCGACGTTCGCCTTGTAGTAGTCCTTCCACTCCTCCGGGACGTCGTCCTCGTAGAAGATCGCCTCGACCGGGCAGACCGGCTCACAGGCACCACAGTCGACGCATTCGTCCGGGTGGATGTACAAGGACCGCTGGCCCTCGTAGATGCAGTCGACCGGGCACTCCTCGATGCACGCCTTGTCCTTGACGTCGACACAAGGCTGCGCGATGACGTAGGTCACGCTGTCGTTCCTCCTCGATAGGGCGCTGGCGGGCCTCCTCAGGCCCCGCCGCCTGGCGCGCGGGAGCGCGGCGTCGTCGATGCCCGCCCCTAGTATCTCCGTTCCGGAGCATGATCCGAACAGGAGGGGTGAACTGACCAGTGGAAATCTCGGCGGCTGGACGCCTGGAGGTCCGAATTACCCCGGATGACGTGGGGAAACGGGTCTCCGTACGGCGGTTGGGCGAACCCGGTGCCGGACCGGAGAAGTTCACTGACACGGTGGGCGTTCTCACCTCCTGGGACGGCGGCGTGCTCATGATCACACGGCGGGACGGCGAAAGTGTGAGGATCCCACAATCCGCACTGGTCGCGGGGAAAGTCGTACCCGCCGCACCGGCGCGGCGCGGCGGAGTCGCCGCTTCCTATCCGGAGCTGGCGCGCGTCACCGCGCGGGCCTGGCGGCCGGTGGAGAGCGAGCGGCTGGGCGAGTGGGAGCTGCGGGCCGCCGCCGGGTTCACCCGGCGGGCCAACAGCGTGCTGGCGCTCGGCGATCCCGGGCTGCCGCTCGACGCGGCCCTGGACGCGGTACGGCGCTGGTACGGCGAGCGCGGGCTGCCCGCCTACGTGCAGGCCGCGACCGGTGCCGAGGGCACACAGGAGCCGCTGTGCGCGGAGCTGGAGCGGCGCGGCTGGGTGCGGGAGGTGACCGCCGGGCTGTGGACCGGCGCGCTGGCGCCGGTCGCGGACCGGGCGGAGGGCGCGGGCGTCGTGCTGTCCCGGAGCGTGGACGAGGCGTGGCTCGCCCGGTACCGGCGCACCGGGCCGGACGAGACGGTCCTGCGGGTGCTCGGCAGCGGACCGTCGGTGTGGTTCGCCGCCGTGCCCGGCCCCGCGGAAGGCGAGCCCCCGGCGGCGATCGGCCGGTGTGCCGTGGACGGGCGGTGGGCCGGCTTCGCCGCCGTCGAGGTCGATCCGGCCCGGCGCCGGCAGGGGCTGGCCACCGAGGTGATGGCCGCGCTGGCCCGGCGCGCGCTGGACGAGGGCGCCTCGGCGGCCTGGCTCCAGGTGGAGGAGGACAACGCCGGGGCCCGGGCGCTGTACCGCGCGCTCGGTTTCGTACCGCACCACGCCTACCACCATTACCGGGAACCGAGGGAGCCGCTCACGCCTTCCGGTCCCGGACATCCGTAGCACCGTCGTGGAAGGGCAGGATGCTGCCATGCCTCACCCTTATCTGCCGCCGCCGTACCCGCCGCCGCCCGCGCGCTCCGCCGAGCTGCGGCGGCGGTTCGCCGAGGAGGCCCGGGCCGAACAGCCGGACCTGTCGGCCCTGTGCCTGCTGATCGGCGCCGAGACGGACGGCTCGCTGGACGAGGCCGGTCTGGACGCCGCACAGGCGGAGCTGGACCGGCTGGCGGGCGAGCTGCCGTACCGGCCGGGCGGCCCGCACGCGTGGGCCCAGGCCCTGCGCCGGCTGCTCGGCGAGCGCTACGGCTTCCACGGCACGCCGGGCGACTACCAGCGGCTGGAGTCCTCCCTGCTGCACGAGGTGCTCGGCCGGCGGCGCGGGCTGCCGATCCTGCTGTCGGTGGTGTGGCTGGAGGTCGCGCGCCGGGCCGGGGCCCCGGTGTACGGGGTGGCGCTGCCGGGCCACTTCGTGGTCGGGTTCGGCGCGGCGGCCGAGCGGGTGCTGGCCGATCCGTTCGACGGCGGCCGGGTGCTGACCGGGACGGACGCCGAGCTGCTGGTGGTGGGCGCCACGGGCGCGCCGCCGGATCCCTCGATGCTGGAGGAGGCCCCGCCGCTGGAGGTCGTGCAGCGGGTGCTGAACAACATCCGGGCGTGGGCCGCGGCCCGGCCCGAGCGGTCGGACATCGCGCTGCGGGCGGTGGAGCTGGCGCTGCTCATCCCGTCCCATCCGGCGCGGCTGCGCTATGAGCGCGGTCAACTGCTGGTGCAACGCGGGGAGTTCGTGGCGGGCGCCGAGGAACTGGAGCACTACGCCGGGCTGATCGAGGTGGTGGACGAGTCGGCGGCGCGCAAGGTACGGCAGGAGGCGGGCACGGCACGGTCCAAGCTCAACTGACGTGCGTCCGCGCGCGGTAGGGCGGGGGCCGGGTGCGGGCGGCTCCGGTGGTCACAGCCGACGCCGGAGGCGGGCGGGCCCCGGCGGGCGCAGCCAGCACCGAGGGCGGGCGGACTCCGGCGGACGCAGCCAGCGCCGTCTGCGGGCAGGCCCCGGCGGGCGCAGCCGACACCGGGGGCGGTAGGGCGGGGGCCGGGTGCGGGCGGCTCCGGTGGTCACAGCCGACGCCGGAGGCAGGCGGGCCCCGGCGGGCGCAGCCAGCACCGGGGGCCGGGCGGGCCCCGGTGGTCACAGCCGGCGCTGTGTGCGGTCGGCTCCCGCGGTCACAGCCAGCCCTTCTCCCGGGCGATGAGCACCGCCTCCGCCCTGTTGCGTGCCGCCAGTTTCTGGATGGCCGTCGACAGGTAGTTGCGGACGGTGCCCTGGGACAGGTGCAGGGTCCGGGCCAGTTCGGCGTTGGTGGAGCCGTCGGCCGCCGCGCGCAGCACCTCGCGTTCCCGCTCGGTGAGCGGGTTCGCGCCATCGGCGAGCGCGGCGGCGGCCAGGGTCGGGTCGATGACCCGCTCGCCGGCCAGCACCGTGCGGATCGCCGCCGCGAGCTGCGCGGCCGGGGCGTCCTTGACCAGGAAGGCGTCCGCGCCCGCCTCCATGGCGCTGCGCAGGTAGCCGGGTCGGCCGAAGGTGGTGAGCACGACCAGCTTGACCCGCGGATGCGCCCGGCGCACCAGGGCCGCGGCCTCGATGCCGGTGCAGCCGGGCATCTCGATGTCGAGCAGTGCCACGTCCACGCCGTGCGCGCCGACGGCGGCGAGCACCTCGTCGCCGCGCGCGACCTGGGCGACGACCTCGATGTCCGCCTCCAGGCCGAGCAGCGCGGCCAGCGCCTCGCGGACCATCGACTGGTCCTCCGCCAGCAGGACCTTGATCGGGCTCGTCATGCCCCGGATCCTATGTCGGCCGCGGAGGCGAGGGGCACGCGGGCGACCAGCCGGAACCCGTGCCGGTCCCGGCCCGCCACCAGGGTGCCGCCGGTCTTCTCCAGCCGCTCGGCCAGACCGGTCAGGCCGTTGCCGGGACCCTTGCCGGAACCGCCGCTGCCGTTGTCCTCGACGCACAGTTCGAGCACCGGCCCGTCCAGCGACTCGTGGCGCCGCAGCCGTACGGCGCAGCGGTCGGCGCCGCTGTGCCGGACCACGTTGGTGACCGCCTCGCGCAGCGCCCAGGCGAGGGCGGACTCGGCCTCCTCCGGGACACCGGCGAGGCCGGGTTCGGCGGGTACCTCGGCGACGACCCCGGCGGCGGTCAGGGCGACCTGGGCGCCGGCGAGTTCGGCGGCGAGCCGGGGCCGCCGGTAGCCGGTGACGGCCTCCCGCACGTCCACCAGGGCCTGCCGGCTGACCTGTTCGATGTCGGCGACCTGCCGGGCCGCCTGGTCGGGGTGGCCGGGCAGCATCCGGCCGGCCAGCTCGCTCTTCAGCGTGATCAGCGACAGCGAGTGGCCGAGCAGGTCGTGCAGATCGCGGGCGAGGCGCAGGCGCTCCTCGTTGGCGGCGAGCTGGGCGACGGTGGCCCGGGCCTTGCGCAGCTCGATGGTGGTGCGCACGAGCTGGCCCACGCCGGTCATCGCGAACCCGATGAGCAGGACGAGGACGACCAGGCCGCGCGCCTCCTTCTCGTTCGAGTGCAGCCCGATCAGGTACATCACCAGCGCGGAGGCCGGGATGGCCCAGTAGGCGGCGCGCAGCGGCAGGGTGGCGCCCCAGGCGACCGCCAGGTAGACGAAGAGGCCCAGCCAGGCGGCGCCCAGGGTGAAGGCCAGGACGGGCGCGAGCACGCCGAGGACCCCGCCGAGGCCGAGCACGACGCGCCGGGAGAACGGCCGGCCGATGTTGCGGAAGACCAGCGTCAGATAGCTCCCGACGAAGACGGCGAGGCCGCAGGCGCCCGCCGCGGTGGCGCGGGCGGAGTGGCCGCCGTGCACCAGGTCCTCGACCGGTGAGCTGAGGAAGACCAGCCAGACCGTGATCCACAGTGTCTTGACCAGCAGGTCGCGGCGGTTGGCGGGCGGCCAGCCCACGGGGGTGTGCCGGGGCGCCGCCTGCCGGCCGTCCGTCGTCGCGCTCACGCCTTCAGCGTGTCCTTCCGGTACAGCCAGGCCGCGCCGCCCGCGAAGAGGACGAAGGAGACGACGAGCACGGCGATGTCCTGGGCCTGCGGGGCCCGGCTCTGTTCGATGGCCCGCCCCAGGGAAGCGTACGCGTGGGTGGGCAGCCACTCGGCGATGTCCTGGAGCCAGCCCGGGAAGGTGGCGGTCGGCATCCACAGGCCGCCCAGCATGGACAGGCCGAAGTAGATGATCATGGTGATGGGGCGGACCGCGTCGCCGCTGGCGAGGTAGCCGAGGGCGACGCCGAGCGCGGCGAAGACCAGGCTGCCGGCCCAGATGGCACCGCTCAGCGCGCACCACTGCCAGGCGTCGAGGCGTACGTCCTTCACCGCGGCGGCGACCAGGAACACGACCACGATGGACGGCAGGCTGACCACGGCCGCGCCGGCGGTCTTGGCGAGGACGTAGCCGCGTCCGGGCAGCGTGGTCAGCCGAAGCTGCCGCACCCAGCCGCTCTCGCGCTCCTTGGCGATGCGCTCGCTGTTGCCCATGAGGACGGCGGTCAGGGCGCCGAAGGAGGCCATGGAGACCATCATGTAGGCGGGCAGGGTCAGCCCGGTCCCGTCGATCTCGGTACGGCTGTCGGCGCCGCCCGCGATCAGCAGGAACAGGCCCGCCGGATAGAGCACGGAGAAGAACAGGAACTTGCGGTTGCGCAGGGTGCGGGTGATCTCCAGCTTGATCAGGCTGTTCACTGCTGCTTCGCCTCCTCGGCGGCGGTGATGGCGACGAACGCCTGCTCCAGGCCGAGCCCGGCGACTTCGAGATTGCGGGGGTACAGGCCGAGGCCGTACAGGGCGTGCACGGTGGCGTCGGCGTCGGCGGACTGGATGCGGACGGTGTGGCCCGAGACGTCGAGCGCGGTGAGGAACGGCAGGGCGCGCAGGGCGCTCTCGTCGATCGGGCCGGCCAGGTCGAAGGAGATGCGGCGGGCGCCCGCCCGGGCCTTGATCTCGGCGGCGGTGCCGTCGGCGAGGAGCCGGCCCCGGTGCAGCACCAGGACCCGGTCGGCGATGGCGTCGGCCTCTTCCAGGTAGTGGGTGGCGAACAGGACCGTACGGCCCTGGTCGGCCTGTTCGCGCATGGTGGCCCAGAACGCCTGGCGGGCGGAGACGTCCATGCCGGTGGTCGGCTCGTCCAGGACGATCAGGTCGCTGTCGCCGGCGGTGGCGAGGGCGAACCGGACCCGCTGGGCCTGGCCGCCGGAGAGCTTGTCGACCTTGCGGTCGGCGATCTGGTCGATGCCCGCGCGCGCCAGCACCTCGGAGACCGGGTACGGCCGCGGGTGCAGGGAGCAGGCCAGCCGCACCAGTTCGGCGACCGTGACGCCGTCCATCAGGCCGCCGCTCTGCAGCATGGCCCCGACCCGGCCGGCCGTGATCGCCTCGCGCGGGCCGGTGCCGAACAGGCTGACCGAGCCGCTGTCGGGGTACTTCAGGCCGAGCAGGAGGTCCAGGGTGGTGGACTTGCCGGCGCCGTTCGGGCCGAGCAGGGCGACGGTCTCGCCCGGGTACAGCCGCAGCGAGAGGCCGTCGACGGCCCGTACGTTCCCGTATGTCCTGGTCACCTGGTCGAACCCGACCACCGGGGTGGTGGTGGCCGGTGCCGCTGTCGTCGTCATGGCGTCCATGCTCGCGGTACGGCCCGGGTCCCGGACAGTGCCGGGGGTCCTGACCGGCGGATGACAGATGTCATACGGGACGGGTGACGGGTACGGCGCGGGGGGGGGCGCTCCCGGCCGGGAACGCCCCCCCCCAACAGCGGCTGGCGCGGCTAGCTCGGGTTGGTGTCGATGACCGCGACCCGGTTCGTCGTGCTCATCAGCGCCGGGCGCAGGGCGGCGTAGACGTCCTCGGGGGTGACGGCCGTCTTCTTGCCGTTGCCCCGGGTGATCAGCACGCCGTCGAAGGTCTGGCCGTACAGCTGCTTGAGGGCGTTCAGGTCGGGCTTGTCGACCAGCTTGCCGTCGACGGCGGTGACCCGGAGGAACTTCCACAGCGAGTTCTGCGGGCTCATCGGCACGGAGTGGGCGGGGTCCGTCTGGACGACCACCCGGCCCGACATCGCGGGCCGCGCGAACTCCTTCATCATCCGGTCGACCTCGGCGTTCGGCACCGTCGGCTGCCGGGTCGTGGTGGGCACGGCGACCGGGGCCGCGCCGCCGGTCTCCACCAGCGTCCGGTACGCCTGCTCGACCGCCCGGCCGGAGCGGGCGGCGTCGACGGACCTGCCCGCCTTGCCGTAGACGGGGACCGCCTTGCCGGAGGTGAACTCGATGGTGCCGTCGCCGGCCGAGGCCGTGCCCGTGCCGCCGCCGGCCTGCTGGAGCGCGGCCTGGAGCTTCTCCTCGTCCACCGGCATGACCGGCTCGACCACGCGCTTCTGCCCGAAGAGCGAGCCGATGACGTGGACCGGGTTGTAGTCGCTCTTCGCGGCCGCGCTGGCCGTGGCCTGGTAGTCGAACTGCAGGCCCGCGTTCTCCGGGGTGAGGGTGACCGTCTTGTCGCCGACGGCCAGCTTCAGCGGCTTGTTCACGCGCTTGCCGAAGACCGCGTCCAGTTTCTCGACGGCGTCGTCGCGGGTGCCGCCGCCGACGTCGACACCGAGCACGGTGGTGCCCTTGGGCACGTCGGTGTGGTTCATCAGCAGGCCGGCGCCGTAGGCACCGCCCGCGACGACGATCACGCCGGCCACGAGCAGCATCAGCTTGCTGCGGCCCTTCTTCTTCGCCGGCTTGGCCGCCGCCTTCGGCGCCGGCTTGGGCGCGGCGGCCGGCTCGGGCCGGGGCGTGGCCGCGCCGTCGCCGGTGCCGCCGAACGGGGCCGCGCCCGCGTCGGGGACGACCGGGATGCCGCTGGTGACGGTGTGCCCGGAGACGTTGCCTGCGGACGGCGAGCGGTAGCCGGGCGCGCCCGGCTCGGGGGCCGGCTTCTGCGGGGTGAGGATCGCGGTGTCGTCGCTGAACCCGGCGCCCGGGCCGCGGTCGCCGGCGCCGGGTCCGTCGAGGCCGGTCAGGGCGCTGCGCGCGGGCGGGGTGCCCGGTCCGGCGAAACCGGCGGCCGGGGGCCCGTCGAAGGGCTCGCCGGGGCCGCCGCGTCCGGGGGCGGGCGGGACGAGGGTGCCGTCGCCGGTGACCGGGCCGCCGGTGGGACCGGCCGGGCCCTGCGGGCCGCCGGTGGGGCCGGGCCCGCCGGGCCCGTTGAAGCCGCTGGCGCCGCCGTGCCCGTGGACACCGCCCGGGGCACCGCCGTAGCCGTCGTGGCCGTTCCCGGCCGCCGGACCACCGGTGCCGAAGCCGTCCTGGCCGCCGCCGTAGCCGTCGTGGCCGTTCGCGGCCGCCGGACCGGACCCGAAACCGTCCTGACCGCCACCGAAGCCGTCCTGGCCGTTCCCGGCCGCCGGACCGGACCCGAAGCCGTCCTGGCCGTTCCCGGCCGCCGGGCCGCTGCCGAAGCCGTCCTGGCCGCCGCCGTTCTCCGCGAAGTACGGCAGCTCGTCGCGGCGGGGCTCGCCGGGGCCGGGGGCGCCGGGGCGGGAGCCGCCGCCCAGCGGGCCCGCGGTCAGCGCCTCGGTCACGTCGAAGGAGCCGGTGCCGCCGCCGTGCCCCGGGGCGACGGGGCCGCCGGTGGCACCGGGCAGGCCCCTGCCGTTCGTCCCGCCCGGACGGGAGCCGCCCGGCACGCTCATGGCGCCGACCACACCGCCGGGGCGCGCGCCGGCGGAACCGGCCGCGCCGGACGCACCCGGACCACCCTTGCGGGGGGCCGCCGCGCCGGACGGCCCGGCCGCGGGGGCGGAACCGCCGGGCAGACCCGCGCCGTTCGTGCCCCCGGCGCCCGGAGTGCCCTTCGGGGCACCGGACTTGCGGGGCACGAACCAGTCGCTGGTCTTCTCGTCCGCCGGGGCGCCGGACTCGGCCGGGGCCTCGGCGGCGGGCGTCCGGTCGGCCGCGGGCCGCGGCTCCGCGGCGGGCGTCTCCTCGTCGGCGCCCTCGCCGTCCCCGACGGGCTTGCGCACGACGACCGGCGGGATGGGCCGGGACCCGGGGATGTTGATCCGGATCCGGGTCGTCAGCGTGGTCTCGGTCTTCTTCTCCTCCGGACGCGTGCCCGAACGGCCCGCGCCCGTACCGTCACCGGGAGCCAAGGGGGTCCCGTACGGCGGGGTGCCGGAGGGGTATGCGGCTCCGCCGCGCCCGTTGGGCCCGGAGGACGGAGTGTCAGTTTCACGACTCAAGGCAGGTTCTCCCGGTTGGCTCCGCCGCCCTTACGACCTGACTGCTCGGGCGGCTCGGCGGCGCGCACCACCATACTGTCCGCCTCTTGCGCGTATCCCATGACCGCCGGGGAAACCCCCACCGGACTCGCACGTGCGCCGCGCGGCGAAGTGGTACGTCACTTGCCAAGTCGGGCGGGGCCGCCGCCGGGTTGCCGTCCGGCACCGACGGTGGCGCAGATCACAGCCAGGACCATGCCGCCGAGCAGGAAGAGATAGGACCCGCCGCCCGCGCCGAACAGGAAGTCGCCTTCCGGCCGGGTGGTGGTGAGCAGGATGACGGCGACGACCCAGCCCGCCGCCGGCGCGAGTGCCCCGCCGCGGCTGCGGGTGGCGTACGCCCCGCCGAGGAACAGCCCGGCGGTGCCCGCGAGGGCGAGCAGCAGCCCGCCGGGGAACCAGGCGGCCTGCACCAGGCTTCCGGCCAGGCCCACGGCCGCGCCGAGCAGCAGCAGGCCGGCCAGGGCGGCGCTGCGGCCGGCGGAGGGCGGGCGCAGCGGCTGGGCGAGCAGCGAGCCCGGTCCGCCGCCGCTCACGACGCCTCCTCGACGCCGGCGAACAGGTCGGTCTCGCCGCGCTGTCCCGCTCCGCGCACCAACTCGTAGTACTCGGTGGTCAGCAGCGGCTGGGCGAGGTCGTTGGAGAGCGCGAAGTAGGGCTCGGCCACCTGGATCTGGGTGGCGTGGGCGCGCATCGCGGCGGCCTTGGCGGCGGCGTGCGCGGTGCCGTCGATCGCGGTGGTGATCCGCTCGTCGTCGACCACGCCCGGCAGGTCGGCCACGGTCGCGCTGCGGTCGAACGGCAGTGCGGCCAGCTCGTCCCGGAGGCGGGCGAAGGCGGTTTCGGCGACGGAGCGCGGCACGCGGTTCCAGTAGACCTTGGCGATGCGGTGGCCCCGCCCGGCCGCGAGGTCGGCCGCGCGCATGGCGACGCGGTGGGCCTGGACGTGGTCCGGGTGGCCGTAGCCGCCGTTGTCGTCGTAGGTGACGAGGACCTGCGGGCGGGTTTCGAGGATCACCTCGGCGAGGAGGCCGGCGGCCTCGTCCACGTCGGCCTGCCAGAAGCAGCCCGGGTCGTCGTTGTCGGGCGTGCCCGTCATCCCGGAGTCGCCGTACCGCCCGGCGCCGCCGAGCAGCCGGCCGTCCGTGACGCCGAGCGCGCCGAGGGCCGCGCCCAGCTCGCCGCGGCGGTGCGCGCCCAGCGCGGGGCCCGTGAGGTGCCGCAGCTCCGGCGGGATGACCTCGCCCCGCTCGCCCAGGGTGCAGGTGACCAGGGTCACCTGGGCACCCTCGGCCGCGTACTTGGCCATGGTCGCGCCGTTGTTGATCGACTCGTCGTCCGGGTGCGCGTGCACCAGCAGCAGACGCCGCGCGGGCAGTTCCGTCATGGGACCAGCCTACGAGGTGCCCGCCGCGCTCCCGGCGACGACGGCCGTCAGAACTTCAGGTTGCCGATCATGCCAGCGACGTTGGTCGTCAGCTCTTTGATCGTGGGCGCCACCGTCGAGGAGGCGAGGTAGAAGCCGAGCAGGACGCAGATGACGGCATGGCCGCCCTTCAGCCCCGACTTCTTGATCAACAGAAAGACGATGATCGCCAGCAGCACCACCGCCGAAATCGAGAGTGCCACGGCGGCTCACCTCCAAAGATCCCAGGGACGCGGGTTCCAGATCAGTTGAGCAAATCCATGCAGACGCCAGCAGGTTCATACCCACTCAGCGGTAGTGATCATAACTATCCGTGTGCGCGCATCGCTCGGCGCACGGCCGCACAAGGGGGCGCATGGCCAATATGGTCGGGGTATGACGACAGAGGCTGACTCCTTCCCCCGTCGGCACGCCCGGACCCAGCGGTTCACGCTCGGCGCGCCGCGCGCGTTCACGGTCGCGCCCGACGGTTCGCGTGTCGCGTTCCTGCGGTCCGGCTCCGGCACCGAGCGGGCCAACTCGCTGTGGGTGGTGGACCTCCCGGGCGGCGCGGAGCGCCTGGCGGCCGATCCCGGGGTGCTGCTCCAGGGTGCCGCGGAGGAGCTGCCGGCCGAGGAGCGGGCGCGCCGGGAGCGCAGCCGCGAGGGCGGTGCCGGCATCGTCGGCTACGCCACCGACGGCGCCGTGGAGTTGGCGTCTTTCGCCTTGTCAGGGCGGCTTTTCACGGCGGAGCTGCGGGCCGGCACGGCGCGTGAACTGCCCGTCGCGGGACCGGTGGTCGACCCCCGTCCGGCACCCGACGGACGGCATGTGGCGTACGTCGCGGGAGGCGCGCTGCGGGTGGTCGGGGCCGAGGGCGAGGGCGACCGGGCGCTGGCCGAACCGGAGTCGGCAGGGGTGACCTACGGGCTCGCGGAGTTCATCGCGGCCGAGGAGATGAGCCGTTCGCGGGGCTTCTGGTGGTCCCCGGAGTCGGACCGGCTGCTCGTGGCGCGGGTGGACGACACGCCGGTGCGGCGGTGGTGGATCGCCGACCCGGCCCGGCCGGAGCGTGAGCCACTCAACATCCGGTACCCGGCGGCGGGCACGCCGAACGCGGACGTCCGGCTGTTCGTGTACGGGCTGGACGGGACGCGCACGGAGGTGGTCTGGGACCGGGCGCGCTACCCCTATCTGGCACGTGTGCACTGGTCAGCGGCGGGTGCGCCGCTGCTGCTCGTGCAGGCGCGGGATCAGCGCGGCCAGCTCTTCCTGGCCGTGGACCCGGATTCCGGGGCCACCCGGATGGTGCACGCCGAGGAGGATCCAGATTGGCTGGAACTTTTCGCCGGGGTGCCCTGCTGGAGCCCCTCAGGGCAGCTTGTCCGCATCGCGGACGAGGGCGGCGCCCGGGTCCTCGCGGTCGGTGAACGGCCGCTGACCAGCGCGCAGTTGCACATCCGTGCGGTTCTGGACGTGGGTGCGGACGACGTACTGGTTTCCGCCTCTTCCGGTCCGGAGGCGCCCACGCCGGAAATTGGCGAAGTCCATGTGTACCGGGTGAACGAACTGGGCGTCGAACGGCTGTCGGACGAGCCCGGGGTGCACTCGGCGGTGCGCGCCGGCGGCGTCACCGTCCTGCTGTCCGCCACGCCGGACCGCCCGGGGACCCGGGCCCGGGTGCTGTGCGACGGGAAACCGGCGACGACTGTCCGGTCGTACGCCGAACATCCCGGTCTGTCCCCCAGAGTGACCCTCACCGAAGGGGGCGCACGTCGAATCCCGTGCGCCGTGCTTATGCCCCGGGACTACTCCGGTGACACTCCCCTGCCGGTGCTCCTGGACCCGTACGGCGGTCCGCACGGCCAGCGGGTGGTGGCCGCGCACAACGCCCACCTGACCTCCCAGTGGTTCGCCGACCAGGGCTTCGCGGTGGTCGTCGCCGACGGCCGGGGCACCCCGGGCCACTCGCCGGCCTGGGAGAAGGCGGTCCGCGACGACCTGGCCGCCGTGGTGCTCCAGGACCAGGTCGACGCGCTGCACGCGCTCGCCGCGCGGTACCCGCTGGACCTCGGCCGGGTGGCGATCCGGGGCTGGTCCTTCGGCGGCTACCTGGCGGCGCTCGCGGTGCTGCGCCGCCCGGACGTCTTCCACGCGGCGGTGGTCGGCGCGCCCGTCACCGACCTCAGGCTCTACGACACCCACTACCAGGAGCGCTACCTCGGCGACCCGGGCCGGCAGCCAGAGGTCTACCGCCGCAACTCGCTGGTCGACGACGCCGGTCTGGTCGACCCGGCCGAGCCGCACCGCCCGATGATGGTCATCCACGGGCTCGCGGACGACAACGTGGTCGTCGCCCACTCGCTGCGCCTGTCCTCGGCACTGCTGGCCGCCGGCCGGCCGCACGAGGTGCTGCCGCTGTCCGGAGTGACCCACATGACCCCGCAGGAGGCGGTCGCGGAGAACCTGCTCCGCCTCCAACTGGACTTCCTGCGCCGCTCCCTGCCCCCGGCGCAGCCGGCCTGAACAGCGTTAACACGGAGGCAACTCCACCGAAGCGGTACCGATATACGGACACGCCAGCCTGAACTCCGTACGGCCGTGCGGGTGCCGTAAACGGGCCGGGGTGCGATGTCACCCCGGCCCGTTGCCGTCCGGCCGGGGCGCGGCCGGCGGCACGACCCGCTTCTCCTCGGCGAAGTGGCACGCCGAGGGATGGGCCGCGGGCCCGGCCGCGTCCCGGAAGACGGCCGGCACCGCCAGCGCCGGGACCTCCCGCGCGCACCGCTCCCGTGCCTTCCAGCAGCGGGTGCGGAAGCGGCAGCCGGACGGGACGGCCGCCGGCGAGGGCACGTCCCCGGTGAGCACGATCCGCTCCCGCCGGTCACGGGCGCCGGGGTCGGGCACGGGCACCGCGGAGAGCAGGGCCTGGGTGTAGGGGTGGGTCGGGTGGTCGTAGATCGCGTCGTCCCGTCCGCTCTCCACGATCCGGCCCAGGTACATGACCCCGACCCGGTCCGCGAGGTGCCGGACCACCGACAGGTCGTGCGCGATGAAGACGTACGACAGACCGAACTCCGACTGGAGCCGGGCCAGCAGGTTGACCACCTGGGCCTGCACCGAGACGTCCAGGGCGGACACCGGTTCGTCGGCGACGACGATCTCCGGGCGCAGCGCCAGCGCCCGGGCGATGCCGATGCGCTGGCGCTGACCGCCGGAGAACTGGTGGGGATAGCGGTTGACGTACTCCGGGTCGAGGCCGACCACGTCCAGCAGTTCCCGCACCCGGCGCCGCCGGTCGCCCTTGGGGGCCGCCTCGGGGTGGATCTCGAACGGCTCCCCGACGATGTCCCCGACGGTCATCCGGGGGTTGAGCGAGGTGTACGGGTCCTGGAAGACCATCTGGATGTTGCGGCGCACCGCCTTCAGGGCCCGGCCGGACAGTCCCGTGATCTCCTCGCCCCTGAACCGGACGGAACCGGCCGTCGGGCGCTCCAGGCCGCACAGCAGCCGGGCGACCGTGGACTTGCCGCAGCCCGACTCGCCCACCAGGCCCAGCGTCTCGCCCCGGCCCAGGGTGAAGTCGACGCCGTCGACCGCCCGCACCGCGCCGGTCTGCCGGCGCAGCAGGACGCCCCGGGTGAGGGGGTAGTGCTTGACCAGTCCGGTCACTTCGAGGACGGGCTCAGCCACGCAGGCACTCCCGCCAGAAGTGGCAGGCGCTGCCCCGGCCGCCGGGCACCTCGTACAGCGGGGGCTCGTCGGTGCGGCACACCTCCCGGGCCAGCGGACAGCGCGGGTGGAAGGAGCAGCCGGGCGGGACGCGCACGAGGTTGGGCGGCAGGCCCTTGATGGCGTACAGCTCCCGCCCCTTGCGGTCCAGCCGCGGTACGGAGTCCAGCAGGCCGCGGGTGTAGGGGTGGGCCGGGGCCCGGTAGAGGTCGTGCACGGGCGCGGACTCCACGATCTTCCCGGCGTACATCACCGCGATCCGGTCGGCGACGTCCGCGACCACGCCCAGGTCGTGGGTGATCAGGATCAGGGCCATGCGGTACTCGCGGCGCAGCTCCGCGAGCAGGTCCATGACCTGGGCCTGGACCGTGACGTCCAGGGCGGTGGTCGGCTCGTCGGCGATGACGAGCGCCGGGCGCAGGGCCAGCGCCATGGCGATCATGATGCGCTGGCGCATGCCGCCGGAGAACTGGTGGGGGTAGTCCCGCACCCGCTGGGCCGCCGCCGGGATGCGCACCCGGTCCATCAGCTCCACGGCCCGGGCCCGCGCGTCCTTGCGGGACATCCCCCGGTGCACGACGAACATCTCGCCGAGCTGGTCCCCGACGGAGAGCACCGGGTTGAGGGCCGACAGCGCGTCCTGGAAGATCATCGCCATCGCCGAGCCCCGGATCCTGCGCCGCTCCCGCTCCTTCAGCGTCAGCAGGTCCCGCCCCTGGAACAGCACGCGGCCGCCGGTGATCCGGGCGGGCGGGCTGTCCAGGATGCCCATCACGGCCTGCGCGGTGACGGACTTGCCGGACCCGGACTCGCCGAGCACGGCCAGCGTCTGCCCCGCGTCCACCGCGCAGCCGACCCCGTTGACGGCCCGGGCGACGCCGTCCCGGGTCCGGAACTCCACGTGCAGATCCCGCACTTCGAGCAGCACGGCACCATCACCTCAGCTTCGGGTCGAGGGCGTCGCGGACCGCGTCGCCGAGCATGATGAAGGCCAGCACCGTGACGGCCAGGGCACCGGAGGGCCACAGCAGGGCGTGCGGGGCGTTGCGGATGTAGGGGGAGGCGGCGGAGATGTCGATGCCCCAGGAGACGCTGGGCGGTTTGAGGCCGACGCCGAGGTAGGACAGGGTCGCCTCCAGGGCGATGTAGGTGCCGAGCGCGATGGTCGCGACGACGATGACGGGCGCCACGGCGTTCGGGGCGATGTGCCGCAGCAGGATGCGCGTGTCGGAGGCGCCGAGGGCGCGGGCGGCCTGCACGTAGTCGTTCTGCTTGACCGTGATGACCGAGCCGCGGGCGATCCGGGAGATCTGCGGCCAGCCGAGCAGCACCATGAACCCGACGACCGGCCAGATGGTGTCGGAGGACACCACGGACAGCAGGACCAGACCGCCGAGGACGACCGGGATGGCGAAGAAGATGTCGGTGGCCCGGGAGAGCACGGCGTCCCAGACGCCGCCGAAGTAGCCCGCGAGAGCGCCGAGCACCGAACCGAGCAGGGCCACCCCGAGCGTGGCGCACAGGCCGACCGTGACGGACGTGCGGGCGCCGTGGACGGTGCGGGTGTAGACGTCGCAGCCCTGGCCGTCGTAGCCGAACGGGGCACCCGGTGCCGGGCCGTCCTGGGCCTTGGCCAGGTCGCAGGCGAGCGGGCTGCCGGGGGCGATCGCCGAGGGCCACAGGGAGATCAGCACCAGGAAGCAGATGACCAGGGCGGAGAGCAGGAAGACCGGGTTGCGGCGCAGGTCCCGCCAGGCGTCGGACCACAGCGAGCGTGGCCGGCCGGCCGGTCCCGCTCCGTCGGGCGCGCCGCCGTCCGGTCCGTCCGGTGTGCCGCCGTCGGGGCCGCCCGGCGGCGGCCGCTCCAGCGTGGCGGCCTCGCTCGCGCCGAGGTCCATCGCACCGCCCATGCCGGTGCCGGCGATCGCGCCCTCGGGCTCGTGCGGCTGCTCAGGCATAGCGGATCCTCGGGTCGAGTACGGCGTACAGCAGGTCGACGAGCAGGTTGGCCACCAGGAAGACGAGGACGAGGACGGTTACGAAGCCGACGACGGTCTGGGTGTTCTGGCGCAGGATGCCCTGGTAGAGCTGGTAGCCGACGCCGTGGATGTTGAAGATCCGCTCGGTGACGATCGCGCCGCCCATCAGCGCGCCGATGTCGGTGCCGATGAAGGTGACCACCGGGATCAGCGAGTTGCGCAGCAGGTGCCGGATGACGACCCGGTGGCGGGGCAGGCCCTTGGCGACGGCCGTGCGGACGTGGTCGGACCGCTTGTTCTCCGCGATGGAGGTGCGGGTCAGCCGGGTGACGTAGGCGAGCGAGACGGAGGCGAGGACCAGGCCGGGCACGATCAGTTCCACGAAGGTGCCGCCGCGCACCGAGGGCCTGATCCACTGCCACCGGATGCCGAGCAGCAGTTGCAGCAGCAGCCCGGTGACGAAGGTCGGCACGGAGATCACCACCAGGGTGGCCAGGAGTACGGCGGTGTCCACGGGCCGGCCGCGCCGCAGTCCGGTGACGACGCCCAGCGTGACGCCGACGGCGATCTCGAACACGACGGCCACGACGGTCAGCCGGATGGTGACCGGGAACGCCGTCGCCATCAGCTCGGTGACCGGCTGCCCGTTGAAGGCCGTACCGAAGTCTCCGGTGAAGACCTTGCCCATGTAGCCGAGGTACTGCCGCCACAGCGGCTGGTCGAGGCCGAACTCCGCGCGCAGCCGGGCGGCCGTCGCCGGGTCGCAGGCCCGCTCCCCGCACAGTCCGGCCACGGGATCGCCCATCACGTTCACCATCAGGAAGATGAGCAGCGTGGCCCCGACGAACACCGGGATCATCTGCAGCAGCCGCCGCAGGACGTGGTGTCCCATGCCGGCTCAGCCGACCTTGATCTCGTTGTAGACGGGGACGCTGAAGGGGTTGAGCGCCACGTCGGAGAGCCGCTCGGAGTAGCCGGCGCTGCCGTTCTGGTACCAGAGCGGGATGGCGGCCATGGCGTCCCGGACGACCTCCTCGGCGCGCTGGAAGAGGACGACGGCCCGGGCCGGGTCCGTCTCGGCGTTGGCCCGGTCCACGAGCCGGTCGAAGCGCGGGTCGGACCACTGGCCGTCGTTGGAGGACGCGCCCGTGTAGTAGAGCGGCTGGAGGAAGTTCTGGATCAGCGGGTAGTCCATCTGCCAGCCCGCCCGGAAGGGACCGGGCATGGTGTGCCGGCCGATCTGGTTGCGAAAGTCGGCGAAGGTGCCGACCGGGTTGCCGGCGCAGGCCCGGTCGTCGCCGAGCGCGTTGTTGATGGAGTTGCAGACCGCGTCGACCCACTGCCGGTGCGAGCCGGAGTCCGCGTTGTAGGTGAGGGTGAGCCGGCCGCCCGGGATGCCGCCGCCCTCCTTGACCAGCTTTCTGGCGCCGGCGGGGTCGTAGCGGCAGGCCCGGCCGCACAGTCCGGGCGCGTAGCCGCCGGCCCGGCCGAGCACCGGGGAGGTCCAGTCGGTGGCCGGGGTCCGGGTGCCGCGGAAGATGGTGCCGGTGATCTGCGCGCGGTTGATCGCCATGGACAGGCCGGTGCGGACCTTCGCGGCGCCGGGCGTCCTCCACGCCTTGTCGTGGTAGGGGAAGGCGAGGGTCTGGATGATGCCCGCGGGCGTGTTGAGGTAGCGGTCGCCCAGGTCGGACCGGACGTTCTTCAACTGGGCGGCGGGGATGTCGTCGACGAGGTCGAGGTTGCCGGCCAGGAGGTCGGTGTAGGCGGTGTTGCCGTCGGTGTAGACGAGCAGCGTCACGCCGTCGTTGCGCGCCTTGTCCGGTCCCGGGTAGTCGGCGCGCCGGCGCAGGTACATCTGCGAGCCCTTCGTATAGGACTCGATGACGTACGGCCCGTTGCCGACCGGCTTGCCGAGCCAGGCGGCGTGGTCGGTGAAGAAGGCGCGGGGCAGCGGGGCGAAGGCGGCGTAGCCGAGGGTGTCGGGGAAGCCGGAGAACTTCTGGTTGAGCCGGACGGTGAAGGTGTGGTCGTCCAGCACCTTCAGGCCCGCCAGGGTGCCGGCGGTCTGCCGGCCGGTGGCGGGGTGGACCTTGTCGTAGCCGTCGATGTAGGCGAAGAAGTAGGCGTTCTTCTGGTTGTGGCCCAGGCTCGCCCCGTAGTTCCAGGCGTCCACGAAGGAGTGGGCGGTCACCTTCTCGCCGTTGGAGAAGGTCCAGCCGTCCTTGAGCCGGACGGTGAAGTTCCGCGAGTCCCTCGTCTCGATGGACCGCGCCAGCCAGTCCCGGGCCTCGCCGGTCCTCGGGTCGTATCTCTTCAGGCCCCGGAAGATCATGTCGAGCACCTTGCCGCCCTGCACCTCGTTGGTGTTGGCCGGCTCCAGCGGGTTCTGCGGGTCGGCCCAGGAGGAGCTGAGCACGGCGCCTCCGTTGCCGCCCGCGCCGACGCCCGCGCAGCCCGCGGCGGCGAGCGCCACCGCTGCCGCCGACGCGGCGCGGACGGCCCGGCGGACCCGTGTGCTGCCCCGCATGGCATGCCTCCTCCCTGAGCCCTGGACCGGGCACGGTCTATCGACACATACCGCGCTCAGTTTTCCCGCACCGCCCCTTTCGACGGCTTTTAGCGGGACACGTCATCCGAATGCAGGCACCGCCGTCCGCCACCAAGATGATCTTGCGCGTCGGACGCAATAGATCGACACGTAACGATGCTGAAACGTTGGATTGCGGCGCGGCGATGTACGCATTTCGACACTCCACCGTCCGCATATCGAACTTCTTGCCCGATTGGCCCCAATAGTCCGATGTGAAGCACGGATTGGTTACGGCGCGCTACCCGCGTAGCTACGGAATGATCAAGAAAGAGTAAAGAAGGTAAAGACAAAACCAAGGCGCCCGAGAATTTATTGACCTTGAATGAATTGCGTTGAAAAAGTCCGGCGTAGCCCGTAGGGGAGCGCCCTGCGGAGCCTTGACCCACAAGGCACGGAGCATCATGACCCCCGCAACCCCTTCCCCGGCCGCCCCTCTCGAGGTGACCGACGAAGAAAGCGCCGCACCGGCGAAGCCCGACACCCCCAAGGGCTCCCAGAGCCGCTCTCCGGGACGGCTGGCCTGGACCCGCTTCAAGCGGGACCGGACGGGCGTCATTTCCGCCTTCGTGGTGATCTTCTTCTTCGTGATCGGCATCCTGGCGCCGCTCATCGCCAAGCTGTACGGCAAGGACCCGTACACCACCTACGGCATGAACATCCCGGGCCTGCTGAACGAGTTCAACTACCCGATCAAGCCCAACGGCGGCATCAGCTCCGACTTCTGGCTGGGCATCGAGCCCCAGCTCGGCCGGGACGTCTTCACCTTCCTGCTCTACGGCATCCGCAACTCCCTGCTCATCGCCTCCGTGGCCGCCCTGCTGACGACCCTGATGGGCGTCGTCATCGGCATCACCGCCGGCTACCTGGGCGGCAAGACGGACTACTTCGTCGGCCGTGTGATCGACGTCCTGCTGGCGTTCCCGCAGACCCTCTTCTTCATCGCTTTCTGGCCTGTCGTGATGGCGATCCTCGTGCCGCCGGACGAGAACACCCCGGTCTGGCTGACGACCACCAGCCTCATCGTCGTGATGACCGCCTTCGGCTGGGCCTCCATGGCCCGTCTGCTGCGCGGCGAGGTCCTCGCCCTGCGCGAACGGGAGTTCGTGGAGGCGGCCAAGGTCACCGGCGCGTCCCCGGCGCGGATCATCTTCAAGGAACTGCTGCCGAACCTGTGGACGCCGATCCTCATCCAGGCGACACTCCTCCTCCCGGCCTACGTCACGGCCGAAGCGGGCCTCGCCTTCGTCGGTGTCGGTCTGTCGGATCCCACCCCCGACTGGGGCGTGATGATCCAGAACGGCGCCAAGGTGTACCAGGACGACATCACCTTCATGCTCTTCCCGGGCCTGTCCATGGTGATCTTCGTCGTCGCCTTCAACCTGCTGGGCGACTCGGTCCGCGACGCCCTGGACCCCAAGACCAAGCGCTGAGCTCCATCCCCGGCCACGGCGACGGGGCCCGGCCGGGGCTTCAGCACCACTTCGTTCCTTCACCAGAACAGGCCAGCCATGTCCTTTTCCCGCAGAAACTTCCTGATAGCCACCTCTGTCGCGGCCGCGGGCTCGACCCTGCTGTCCGCGTGCAGCAGCGGTGACGCAGGAAGCGGCGGCAACAGCCCGAGCGCCGGCGCCACGGAGTACACCGGCGCCAAGGTCACCGTCGGCACCAAGGCCGACTCCACCGGCCCGGCCCCCGAGATCCCCGGCGCCAAGGCGGGCGGCACGATCCGCGGTCTGGCCCCGGACGACTTCTCGCACCTCGACCCGCAGCGCATCTACTACGCGTACAACTCCACGGTCGCCCTGCTGCTGCACCGCTGCCTGACCGGCTACAAGATCGACGCCACCGGCAAGCAGAAGCTGGTCGGCGACCTGGCCACCGACGTCGGCACCGCCTCGGACGACAACAAGACCTGGACCTTCACGCTGAAGGAGGGTCTGAAGTGGGAGGACGGCAGCGAGCTGACCGTCGAGGACGTCCGCCACGGCTTCGAGCGCGCCTGGGCGCCGTTCATCACCGAGGGCGCCGACTACGCCCAGCGGGCGCTGACCGGCAAGGCCGGCAAGTGGCGTGACGTGTACGAGGGCCCCTACGGCGGCAAGCACCTGGACTCGATCGTCACCGACAAGGCGAAGCGGACGATCACCTTCAAGCTGGCCGAGTCCAAGCCGGACTTCAACTTCACCCTGGCCATGCACTCCTACGCCGCCGTGCCGGTGAAGCAGGACACCAAGGAGAAGTACGACAAGAAGCCCGTCGCTTCCGGTCCGTACAAGATCAAGGCCCACACCACCGACAAGTCGATGGTGCTGATCCGGAACAAGCACTGGGACCCGAAGACCGACTCGATCCGCAACGCCTACCCGGACGGCTTCGAGTTCACCTTCGGTGTCGAGACCCTGGACTCGGTCGACCGCCTCATCGCCTCCCAGGGCAACGACGCCTACGCGGTCTCCATCTACAAGGGTGTCCCGGCCGAGCGCATCCAGAAGGTCCTCAGCGACCCGGACCTGAAGAAGCGCACCTTCAACGGCCTGATCACCGGCACCTACTTCTACTGGATCAACACCAAACGGATCACCGACCTGAAGGTCCGTCAGGCCCTGATCCACGCCTGGCCGCTCCAGCAGATCCGGCAGATCTACGGCGGCCCGTCCGCCGGTGACATCGCCACGACGACCATCAGCCCCGACATCATCGGCTACCAGAAGTCCGATGTGTACGACAAGCTGAAGAAGCCGCAGGGCGACCCGGAGGCGGCCAAGAAGCTGCTGAAGGAGGCCGGCAAGCTGGGCCAGAAGGTCGTCTACGCCTTCCCGAACGACCCGACCTACAACAAGACCAAGGTCGTCATCGAGAACGCGCTCAAGGCGGCCGGCTTCAACCCGGTCATCAAGCCGATCGACTCCACGTCGTACTACGACCAGATCCAGCAGGTCGACAACAGCTACGACGTCATGTGGGGCGGCTGGTCCCCGGACTGGCCGACCGCCTACACGATGCTCCAGCCGCTGTACGACGGCGACGCCATCGGCAACGGCAAGAACAACGTGTCGCAGACCGACGTCGCCTGGATCAACGAGGGCATCAAGAAGAACGCCGTCATCGCCGACCAGGCGGAGGCCGGCAAGGCCTGGGTCGCGCTGGACCAGCGGATCATGAAGGAAGTCGCCCCGATCATCCCCGAGACGTTCACCCGGCGCTTCTACGTCTACGGCAACAAGGTCGGCGGTGCGCAGTTCGACCCGAACTTCTCCGCCACCCTGCTCTACAAGACGTTCGTCAAGGCCTGACGTACGGCCTCCTAGGCGGGGCGGCCCAGGTGCCGCCCCGCCGTCTCACCCCCCTACGGCATCCGTCAGGAAATCCCAACTGCCATGTTCCGCTTCCTCGTCCGCCGGATCCTCGGCGCCGCGGTGATTCTGCTGATCATCAGCGCCCTGGTGTTCGTCCTGTTCTACGCCGCTCCGCGCGACCCGGCCCGCATCGCCTGCGGCAAGGTCTGCACCCCGGAGACCCTGGAGTTGGTGAAGAAGAACCTGGGGATCTCCGATCCGCTCCCCATGCAGTACTGGGAATGGCTCAAGGGCCTGTTCGTGGGGCGGGACTACACCTCGTTCGGACACTGCGACGCGCCGTGCCTGGGCTACTCGTTCCAGAGCCGTGAGCCGGTCCTGGACACCATCCTGGACCGTTTCCCCACCACGGTCTCCCTGTCGCTGGGCGCCGCCGTGGTCTTCCTGATCTTCGGTGTCGGCACGGGCATGCTGGCCGCCGTCAAGCAGGGCAAGGCGCTGGACAAGATCGCCAGCTCGGCCTCGCTGATCGCGTCCTCGATGCAGATCTACGTGGTCGGTGTGTTCGCCACCTACCTCCTGGTCGACCAGTTGCACCTGCTGGACCGGGCCAGCTACACACCGTTCACCGACAACCCGGCCAAGTGGTTCTCCGGGCTGCTGGTGCCCTGGCTGGTGCTGTCGCTGATCTTCACCGCCAACTACACCCGTATGACGCGCTCCCAGATGGTCGAGTCGCTCAGCCAGGACTACGTGCGCACCGCCCGCGCCAAGGGCCTGTCCGCCCGCACGGTGTTCTTCCGGTTCGCCTGGCGCGGCGCCATGGGCCCGATCATCACCATCTTCGGCCTCGACCTCGGTGTGCTGCTCGGCGGCGCGATCATCACCGAGTCGACCTTCAGCCTCCAGGGCCTGGGCATGCTCTCGGTGAAGGCGGTCGGCACCAACGACCTGCCGATGCTGCTGGGTGTCATCCTGGTGGCCGCGGCCGCGATCGTCGTCTTCAACATCATCGTGGACGCCGTGTACGCCATGATCGACCCGCGCGTGCGCCTCGCCTAAGGAGAGACCCATGAGCACCCCCTTCCTCTCCGTCCACGACCTCAAGGTCCACTTCTCCACCGAGGACGGCGTCGTCAAGGCCGTCGACGGACTCTCCTTCGACCTGGAGAAGGGCCGGACCCTCGGCATCGTCGGCGAGTCCGGCTCGGGCAAGTCCGTCACCAACATGGCGATCCTGGGCCTGCACGACCGCCGCAACACCGCCCTCGACGGCGAGATCCTGCTCGACGGCCAGGAGCTGATCACCGCCTCCGAGAAGGAGCTGGAGCGGCTCCGCGGCAACAAGATGTCCATGATCTTCCAGGACGCGCTGGCCTCGCTGTCGCCGTACCACAGCATCGGCGCGCAGATCGGCGAGACCTACCGCAAGCACACCGGCTGCTCCAAGAAGGAGGCCCGGGTCCGCGCGATCGAGATGCTGCGCCGGGTCGGCATCCCGCAGCCCGACGTCCGGGTGGACGACTATCCGCACCAGTTCTCCGGCGGTATGCGCCAGCGCGCGATGATCGCCATGGCACTGGTCTGCGACCCCGAGCTGCTGATCGCCGACGAGCCGACCACGGCCCTCGACGTGACGGTCCAGGCGCAGATCATGGACCTGCTGAAGGACCTCCAGCAGGAGTTCGGCACCGCGATCATCTTCATCACGCACGACCTGGGCGTCATCGCGGACATCGCGGACGACGTCCTGGTGATGTACGGCGGCCGGTGCGTGGAGCGCGGCACGAAGAAGGAAGTGCTCCAGGCCCCGCAGCACCCGTACACGCTGGGACTGCTCGGGTCCATGCCGAGCCTGGACGGGCCGGTCGACGTACCGCTGTCGCCGATCCCGGGCTCGCCGCCCTCCCTGCTCAACCCGCCGACCGGCTGCCGCTTCCACCCCCGGTGCGCGTTCGCCGACCAGGTGGCCGGCGGGCGGTGCTCCGCCGAGCGGCCCGTGCTGGAGGTCGTCGACGGGCGGGCCGCCGCCTGCCATCTGACGCCGGAGCAGAAGCGCGAGTTGTTCTCCGACTACGCCGCGGCCCGCACGCACTGACGGACCTCAGACGGGACTTCACCACCATGAGCAGCACCACCCCCCTCCTGGACGTCTCCGGGCTCACCAAGCACTTCCCGATCAAGGGCGGCTTCCCGATCCGGCGGACCGTCGGCGCCGTCCAGGCCGTCGACGGCCTGGACTTCCAGGTCGCCGAGGGCGAGAGCCTGGGCCTGGTCGGCGAGTCGGGCTGCGGCAAGTCGACCACCGGCCGGCTGATCACGCGCCTGCTGGAGCCCACCGGCGGCAGGATCGCCTACCGTGGCCAGGACATCACGCATGCCGGCCGCAAGGACCTCGCGCCGATCCGCTCCGAGATCCAGATGATCTTCCAGGACCCGTACGCCTCGCTGAACCCGCGGCAGACAGTCGGAAAGATCATCTCCGGTCCGATGGAGATCAACGGCATCAACCCGCCCGGCGGCCACGAGAAGCGGGTGCGCGAGCTGCTGGAGATCGTGGGCCTGAGCCCGGAGCACTACAACCGGTTCCCGCACGAGTTCTCCGGCGGCCAGCGCCAGCGCATCGGCGTCGCCCGTGCCCTCGCGCTGGAGCCGAAGCTGATCGTCGCGGACGAGCCGGTGTCGGCCCTGGACGTCTCCATCCAGGCCCAGGTCGTCAACCTGCTCCAGAAGGTGCAGCGGGAACTGGGCATCGCGTTCGTCTTCATCGCCCACGACCTCGCGATCGTCCGGCACTTCTCGCAGCGCGTCGCCGTCATGTACCTCGGCAAGATCGTGGAGATCGCCGACCGGGACGACCTGTACGGCAACCCGCGCCACCCCTACACCCGGGCCCTGCTCTCCGCGGTGCCCGAGGCCACGGTGGACGAGGTGCCGCGCGAGCGCATCCGGCTGACCGGTGACGTGCCGTCGCCGATCAACCCGCCCTCCGGCTGCCGTTTCCGCACCCGCTGCTGGAAGGCGACCGAGAAGTGCGCGACTCAGGCGCCGCCGCTGGTGCAGGTGGAGGGCAACAAGCCGGGCCACCTCACGGCGTGCCACTACCCTGAGACGGCGGACACCGTCCCCGCTCCGCGCCTGTCCAAAGACCCCGAGGCGGCGGCCTGACACACCCCTTTCCGTCAGCCGCCCCCTGGTGGAGCGGACTTTCACCGGCCCATTGACCCGAGCCCTGAACGTCCGGTCCAGGGGACGAGGGCCCGTGCCTGCCCAGGCACGGGCCCTCTTCTGCGCTCGGCGGCGGACACGGCTCCGCCGCCGGCACCCGCAGCCGGTCAGGCGGCGGACCGGCCGGCGCGCCACGCGGCCGGGGCCTGGGCCGGTCAGTCCGGTTGCTTTTTCTCCAGGGCCGCCAGTGCCGGGTCCAGGACGATGTCCTGGTCGCGGGCCTCGATGGTGGGCTCCTCCGGGAAGTGGCAGGCCGTGAGGTGGCCGTCCCGGTTGCCGGACAGCCTGATCAGCGGGGGTTCCTCGGCCGCGCACTTCTCGGCCGCCTTCCAGCAGCGGGTGCGGAAGCGGCAGCCGGAGGGCGGGTTGATCGGGGACGGCACGTCGCCGGCGAGCCGGATGCGCTCCCGTCCGGTCGCCTCCCCCTCCGTCAGGGTCACCTCGGGGACGGCGGAGAGCAGGGCGTGGGTGTACGGGTGGCGCGGCCGGGTGTAGATGGAGTCGCGGTCGCCCACCTCGATGATCTTGCCGAGGTACATGACGGCGACGCGCTGGGAGAAGTGCCGGACGATCGCGAGGTCGTGGGCGATGAAGACGAACGCGATGCCCAGTTCCCGCTGCACCTTCTGGAGCAGGTTGACGACCTGGGCCTGGATGGAGACGTCCAGGGCCGACACCGGTTCGTCCGCGACGATCAGCTTCGGCTGCAGGGCCAACGCCCTTGCCACGCCGATGCGCTGGCGCTGGCCGCCGGAGAACTCGTGCGGGAACCGGTTGTAGTGCTCCGGGTTCAGACCGACGGTCTCCAGCAGCTCGCGCACCCGCTTCTCCCGGCCCCCGGGCGGGCTGATGCCGTTGATCTCCATCGGACCGGAGATGATCTTGCCGACCGTCTGCCGCGGGTTGAGCGACGAGTACGGGTCCTGGAAGATCATCTGGATCTCGGAGCGGATGGGAGCGAGATCCCGGCGGGAGGCGTGGCTGATGTCCCGGCCGCGGTAGGTGATCGTGCCGCCTGTCGGCTCCAGCAGCCGGGTGACCAGCCGGCCGGTGGTCGACTTGCCGCAGCCCGACTCGCCGACCAGGCCGAAGCTCTCGGCCTCGCCGACCTCGAAGTCCAGGCCGTCGACGGCCTGGACGGCGCCGACGGTCCGCCGGATCGGGAAGCCGCCCTTGACCGGGAAGTGCTTGACCAGCCCGGAGACCTTCAGCAGCGGCTCCGGGCGGGTGGTGTCGCCGGCCTCGCGGGCGGCGGGGAGGACGAGGTCCTCTGTCATGACGGTGGTCCTCCTA
The DNA here is from genome assembly GCF_055566335.1 of Streptomyces sp. NPDC027672. NCBI lineage: Bacteria > Bacillati > Actinomycetota > Actinomycetes > Kitasatosporales > Streptomycetaceae > Streptomyces > Streptomyces sp. NPDC027672. Next base: position 440,380 of record NZ_JBVHSO010000001.1, read on the forward strand.
GCCCAGACCGGGCCTGATCTCTTCGGCGAAGATGGTGCGTTTCTGCTCGGCGTCGAGGTGGCACGCCGAGGAACGGCCCCCGGCCAGCGCGGGCCGCTCGGTGACGCAGCGGTCGCCCCCGACCCGGTCCCGGAAGGTGCACCGGGGATGGAAGCGGCAGCCGGCCGGCGGATGGAGCATGCTCGGCGGTGTACCGGGGATGGGTGAGAGCGGGGTGCCGAGGTCGGAGTCCAGCCGGGGCATGGAGTTCAGCAGGCCCCAGGTGTACGGGTGCCGCGGCGAGCGGAGGACCTCGTCGACCGTGCCGCGCTCCACCGCGCGGCCCGCGTACATGACCATGATGTCGTCGGCCATGTCGGCGATGACACCGAGGTCGTGGGTGATGAAGACGATCGCGGTGCCGAACTCCCGCTGGAGGTCCTTGAGCAGGTCCAGGATCTGGGCCTGCACGGTCACGTCCAGCGCGGTGGTCGGTTCGTCGGCGATCAGCAGGTCCGGGGTGCACACCAGCGCCATGGCGATCATCGCGCGCTGGCGCATACCGCCGGAGAACTGGTGCGGGTAGTCCCGCGCGCGCTCGGCGGGGTTGGGGATGCCGACCTTGCCGAGCATCTCCACGGCCCGCTCCCAGGCGGCCTTCTTCGAGGCGCCCGTGTGCTTCCGGTAGGGCTCGGCGATCTGCCGGCCGATGCTGTAGAAGGGCGACAGCGCGGTGAGCGGGTCCTGGAAGATCATCGCCACCCGGTTGCCGCGCAGCCGTTCCAGTTCCTTCTCGGTGGCGGTGACGAGTTCCCTGCCGTCGAAGACGATCTCCCCGTCGACCGTCGTGAACAGCGGGTCGTGCAGCCCGAGGATCGTCAGGTTGGTGACCGACTTGCCCGAACCGGACTCGCCCACGATGCCGAGCGTCCGGCCGCGGTGCAGGTCGAAGGAGAGCCCGTCGACGGCCCTGACCGGGCCGTCCTCGGTGGAGAACGTCACCTGGAGATCGCGCACCGAGAGGAATCCGTCCGGCCCGGCCGGGGCCGGTGCGCCCGCCGCCTTGGTCACTGTGGTCACGATGGCTGGTCTTCCTAGGAGAGCCGGATGCGCGGGTCGATCCACGCGTAGGTGATGTCGGTCAGGATGTTGATGAGCAGGATGAAGAAGGCGCCGAAGAGCATGACCCCCATCGTCAGCGGCAGGTCCTTGTTGACCGCGCCGTCCACGGCGAGCCGGCCGATCCCCTGGAGGGAGAAGGTGAGTTCGGTGACGACGGCGCCGCCCAGCATGGAGCTGACGTCGATGCCGAGCACGGTGACGATCGGGATGAGCGAGCCGCGCCAGGCGTAGCGCAGGAAGACGTACCCGCGTGACATGCCCTTGGCCCGGGCGGTGCGCACATGGTCCTCGGCGAGCTGCTCGATCATCGACGAGCGCGCCATACGGGTGTACTGCGCGGTGAAGATCGTCGCCATCACGCAGACCGGGATCGACATGCCGGTGAACCAGCCGACCGGGTCCTGGGTGAAGGGCACGTACCGGGGGTCCTCCATCCAGCCGGTGCTGTAGACGAGGACCGTCAGCACGACCGGGCCGAGGAAGTAGATCTGGAAGGAGCTGAGCACCATGGAGGTGCCGGTGGCGACCTTGTCCACCAGTGTCCCGCGCCGGTAGGCGGCGATCATGCCGGCGCCGACGCCGACGAGGAGGAAGACGATCGCGCCGCCCGCGGTCAGGGTGAGGGTCAGCGGGAACCGGTCCATGATCGTGCTCCAGACCATGTCCCCGGAGTAGAACGACACGCCCAGGCAGGGTGCCGAACAGTGACCGGCCGGGAAGTCGCGGCCCGTCACGACACCGGACATGAAGTCCCAGAACTGCTGGGCGAGGGGCAGGTTGAGCCCCAGGGCCTCCCGGATGTCCGCCAGCCGCTGGGGCGAGCAGTCCTTGCCGCAGGCCAGGGAGGCGTAGTCGGAGGGTGCGGCCACGAAGAGGAAGAAGGTCGCCGCTCCGATGAGGAAGAGCGTGACGAAGGCGCCTACCGTGCGCCGGAGGATGAACTGAAGCATGGCGGGCTGGCTGCTCTCTGCACAGACGGTGGGGAGGGACGCGCTCGGAGGCGGGGGCGCGCTCGCTTCGCAGCGCGCCCCCGTCATCGGCCGAGGATCACGACTTCAGGTACAGCCGGTTGATGTCGATGAGGCTGGAGACCGTGCCGTAGCGGGCACCGCCGACGTTGCCGCCGGAGATCTGGAACTGCTTCGTGTACCACAGCGGAGCCGCCGGGATGACGTTCTCCAGCAGGTAGTGGTGGGCTTCCTTCCAGGTCTTGGCGGCCTCGGCCGGCGCCTGCGTCACCGCCTTCTTGATGAGGGCGTCGACCTTCGGGTCCTTGACGTGGGAGTAGTTCGCGGAGCCGTCGGTGACCTGCGAGCCGTCGTAGATCGGCGTGACGACCGTGCCCGGGGACGGCCAGTCCTGGCCCCAGCCGCTGATGTAGAGGTCGAACGGGTTGTCCAGCTTGCCGATCTGCTCGTAGTAGCTCGCCGCGTCGACCTCCTTGGCGACGACGTCGAAGCCGGCCTTGCTCAGCGCGTCCTCGATGGCGACCTTGCGCCGCTGGCCCTGCTCGCTGTTGGCGTAGGCGAAGACGAGCTTCTTCTCGGCGGCCGGGACACCCTTGAGGATCTCCTTGGCCTTGGCGATGTTGCCCTGCGGGGTCTTCAGACGGCCGTAGGGGTCGTAGCCCGCCTCGTAGCCCGGCAGCGTCGGCGCGAAGAGGTTGGGCGCGACGTCACCGCCGTAGGCGCCGCCCTCGCCGGCGATCAGCGACTTGGAGTTGACCGCGTAGGTGACGGCCTCGCGGACCTTCTTGTCCTTGACCCGGTCGAGGTTGAAGGTCAGCGCCATGACGTACGGCTGGTAGCCCTTGACCGTGCGCTTGCTGGCGTCCGGGTCGTTGATGACGTCCTGGATCTGGGTGGCGTCGACACCGCCGGTGAGCTGGATGGCGTTCTTGTTGTCGCCCTCGTCCGCGATCAGGCGCTTGGTCTGGGTGGACTCGGTGACGCCGAACTGGAAGGTGAAGCCGTTGACGTACTGGTGGCGCACGGCGTCGGTCTTCGGGTCCCAGTTGCCGTTCTTCACCAGCTTCAGGGTCTTGCCGACCTTGTTCTCGGCGATCTTGTACGGTCCGGTGGCGACCGGCTTCTTCTCGTACCGCTCCTTGGTGTCGCCCTTGGCCGGGACCAGGGCGTAGCCGGCCATGGCGAGCGTCTGCGGCAGGTCCGGGCGCGGCTGGTCGAAGTGGAAGACGACCGTCTTGGCGTCCGGGGTGTCCAGGACCGAGGCCGGCAGGTGCTTGCCGTCGAAGCCGCCGCCGGGCAGGGCCTTGCGGTAGTCGGCGCCGCTCAGCCAGGTCTGCAGATAGGTCGGGCCGTCGAAGATGAACTTCGCGTACTGGCGCTCGACGGTGTGCCGCACGTCGGCCGAGGTGATCGGGTGGCCGGCCTCGTCCTTGATGCCGTCCTTCAGGGTGAAGGTCCAGGTCCTGCCGCCGTCGGTGGGCTTGCCGGAGTCGGTGGCGAGGTCGCCGACGACCGACACGTCGCCCTTGTCGTCCTCCTGGAACTGGGTCAGCCGGCGGAAGAGCAGGTTGGCGACCTGGCCGGAGTCGGAGACGTAGATCTGGCCGGGGTCCAGGTGGGACAGGCCGGCCTCCTGGTACACGGTGATCGTGCCGCCGGGTTTGGCGCCCGGCACCTCCTTGGCGGGGCCGGTCGAGCCCGCGGCGTCGACGTAGGTGACCGCCTTCGACTGGACCGCCGCTTCCTTCTGGTCCTTCTTGGAGTCCTTGCCGGACGTGCCGCCCTCGTTCTTCGAGCAGGCCGTGAGAGCGAGGGAGCCGGCCGCGAGGGCGACCACGACGGCACGCGTTCTGCGGGCGCGATGAGAGATCATGTGGCGAATCCACCTACCTGTGGTTGTTGTCCGTGAGATCTGCCGGGCGCCGGCCGGGCGGGCCGGCGGGGGCGGCAGCCACCCCCCACCCAACGGACGAGCTAGCGCCCGGACTTGGGGTCGAACGCGTCCCGTACCGAGTCCCCGAGGAGGTTGAAGCACAGGACGAAGATCACCAGTGCCACACCGGGGAAGAACATGAACGCCGGGTCCTGTTCGGCGTACCGGGCGCCGGCGGCGAAGAGGCGCCCCCAGTCGGGCGTCGGCTCGACGAACCCGACGCCCGCGAAGGACAGGAAGGCGATGCTGAGGATCGTGCTGGGCAGTTGGTACGTGAACTGCACCAGGATCGGGGTGACGACGTTGGGCAGGATCTCCTTGCGCACGATCCGCCACGGCGAGGCCCCGGAGACCCGGGCGGCCTCCACGAACTCCCGCTCACGCAGGGACAGTACGGTCGACCGCACCAGGCGGGCCATGCCCATCCAGCCCAGCAGCCACAGCACGATCAGCATGGCCACGGCGCGGAAGTAGGTCGGCGTCTCCTCGCGCGGGTTCACGAAGAACGACGTCACGACGGGCATGAACGCGATGAAGAACAACTGCTGCGGGAAGGACAGGAAGAAGTCGGTGCCGCGGCCGATCCAGTAGTCCGTACGACCGCCGAAGTACCCCCCGATCAGCCCGATCACGACACCGGTGAACATGATGAGGACGGTGATGCCGAGCGCCATGTACAGCGAGGTGCGCATCCCGTACAGCAGCATGGCGTAGAGATCACGGCCGTACTGCGGTTCGACGCCGAACCAGTGGGCGCCCGAGACGCCTCCCAAGTAGCCGAGCGGAAGCCCGAATTCGTCGAGCAGCGGCTTGTCGGCGTAGGTCGGGTCCTGGCCGTACAGGGTGTACGGATCGGTCCCCGGCAGCTTCGCGAGCAACGGCGCGAGCAGCGCGACAACGAAGTAGCCGATCACCACCACGGCGCAGATGACGCCGGTGCGGTCGCGCCGGAAGCGCAGCCACATCAGCTGGCCGGGAGACCGGCCAGCGAGTTCGACGGCGTCGCCCTTCGCGGCCGGCTCTGGTGCGCCGCCGACGACGACCGACGCCCCGCCGCCCTCCAGATCGATAGGACTCGTCACGGTTCGTCCGTTTCACAGGATAAGTAGGAGAGGCGCCCAGGTACTCCGAGAACGCGCGTGACCGCAGTCGGACGCGCGTAGTTACCGGGGTTTCCCTCCTCATGACTTCACGTGTTCACCGACAGAGGGGGTTTCCGTCCACCCTCCGACACCCCTGACGGAGGGTCGGACACCCCCTGGTGCTCGTGAGTCGGGCGCTGTCCCCACAGCGCGAGACCCATTGACCCGAGCGTTACGCGGCTAACTATCTGCCATGGGTCGACCACCGACCACTGCCCGTAGATCTCAATTCAGTCACAGATCATGGCTACGGCTTCCAAAATCTGGACAAAGTGTTCAGTAGAAGAAGGCGCGAAACGGACTTGTTACATGGCTATCGGGCAGTGATCTCCGCATGCCGGACATACGGCCGGAGAAAACGGGTTGCAAAAAGCCCGGGTGCCCCCACCATGGGGACACCCGGGCTCAAGTGCCGGGAGATCAGCCGTGCTTGGCGCGGCTCGCGGCCCGGGCGCGGTTGCGCTGGTCCAGCACGACCTTGCGGATGCGAACGGCCTCCGGGGTCACCTCGACGCACTCGTCGTCGCGGCAGAACTCCAGCGACTGCTCCAGCGACAGCTTGCGCGGCGGCACGATCGACTCGGTCACATCGGCCGTCGAGGACCGCATGTTGGTGAGCTTCTTCTCCTTGGTGATGTTGACGTCCATGTCGTCGGCACGGGAGTTCTCACCGACGATCATGCCCTCGTACACCTCGGTGCCGGGCTCCACGAAGAGCACGCCGCGCTCCTGGAGGTTCGTCATCGCGAACGCGGTGACCGTGCCGGAGCGGTCGGCGACCAGCGAACCGTTGTTCCGGGTCTGGAGGGTGCCGAACCAGGGCTCGTGGCCCTCGTGGATGGAGTGGGCGATGCCCGTGCCGCGGGTCTGGGTCAGGAACTCGGTGCGGAAGCCGATCAGGCCACGGGACGGCACGACGAACTCCAGGCGGACCCAGCCGGAGCCGTGGTTCGACATGTTGTCCATGCGGCCCTTGCGGACGCCCATGAGTTGCGTGACCGCGCCCATGTGCTCCTCGGGCACGTCGATCGTCATGCGCTCGACCGGCTCGTGGACCTTGCCGTCGATCTCCCGGGTGACGACCTGCGGCTTGCCGACCGTCAGCTCGTACCCTTCCCGGCGCATGGTCTCGACCAGGATGGCGAGCGCCAGCTCACCACGGCCCTGCACCTCCCAGGCGTCCGGCCGCTCGGTGTCGAGCACGCGCAGCGAGACGTTGCCGATCAGCTCGCGGTCCAGACGGTCCTTGACCTGGCGGGCGGTGACCTTGCGGTCCTTGACGGCCGCCTTGTTGTCGGCGCCCTTGCCGGTGCCGCCCCGGCCGACCAGCGGCGAGGTGTTCGTGCCGATCACCATGGAGATCGCGGGCTCGTCCACCGTGATCAGCGGCAGCGCGATCGGGTTCTCCGGGTCGGCCAGGGTCTCGCCGATCATGATCTCCGGGATGCCGGCGACCGCGCAGATGTCACCCGGGCCGGCCTTCTCGGCGGGCTTGCGGGTGAGCGCCTCGGTCATCATCAGCTCGGAGATCCGCACGCTCTGCACGGTGCCGTCGCGCTTGATCCAGGCCACGGTCTGGCCCTTGCGCAGCTCGCCCTGCTCCACGCGGAGCAGCGCGATGCGGCCGAGGAAGTTGTCCGCGTCGAGGTTGGTGACGTGGGCCTGGAGCGGCGCCTCTTCGTCGTAGGTCGGGGCCGGGATGTGCTCCAGGATCGTGGAGAAGAACGGCTCCAGGCTGGTGGAGTCGGCCGGCACCGTGCCGTTGTCCGGCTTGGTGAGCGAGGCGACGCCGTCCCGGCCGCAGGCGTAGACGATCGGGAACTCGATCTGCTCCTCGTCCGCGTCCAGGTCGAGGAAGAGGTCGTAGGTCTCGTTGACGACCTCGTCGATCCGGGCGTCCGGACGGTCGGTCTTGTTGATACACAGGATGACGGGCAGACGGGCCTGGAGCGCCTTGCGCAGCACGAAGCGCGTCTGCGGCAGCGGGCCCTCGGAGGCGTCCACGAGCAGGACGACGCCGTCGACCATCGACAGACCGCGCTCGACCTCGCCGCCGAAGTCGGCGTGGCCGGGGGTGTCGATGATGTTGATCGTGATGGGCTCCCCGCCGTCCTTCGGGTGGTACTTCACCGCCGTGTTCTTGGCGAGGATCGTGATGCCCTTCTCACGCTCCAGGTCGTTGGAGTCCATCATGCGGTCGTCGACCGAGTCGAGCTGATGGGCGGCGAACGCGCCGGCCTGCTTCAGCATGCCGTCGACGATGGTGGTCTTGCCGTGGTCGACGTGGGCGACGATGGCGACGTTGCGGATGTCGTGGCGCGTGGCCATATTGTGGCGTACTCCCGGAGTGTGCGGACTGCCCTGCGCGTACGTCCGTGTCGCGCGGGCCCTGCCGGGCTGGACACGCCACGGCCTCACCCCATGGTACGTGGCTGCGGCCGCGGAGGCTCGGCGGGCCGTCCCGGGGCCCCGGACGGGACCCCGGGAGCCTCTCCCGGGACCTCAGCCCTTGGCCGGAGCGGGCGAGATCTTCGCGCCCTTCTTCAGGTAGCCCATGTCCTCGTAGACCGGGGTCTGGAAGCCGAACGCACCGGCGTTGACCAGGTTTCCGCGCGCCCCGACGAGCTGCGGCCGCTGGTAGAGCGGGATCGATCCGGCGGCGGCCCAGATGCGCGAGTCGGCCTTGCGGATCAGGTCGCGCGCCGCGTCCTCGTCCAGCGTGGTCGCGGCCTCGTCGAAGAGCTGGTCGACCTGGTCGGTGCCGACCCGGGTGTAGTTCTGCTCGACGTTCACCGAGCCGTCCGCCGCCGGGACCGGCTTGGCGTAGATGGGCCGGGCGTCCGTCGCGGGGAAGGCGGAGGCGGGCCAGGAGTACAGGGCGAGGTCGTAGTCGCCGGCGGCGATGTGGTCCTTGAAGTAGCTCTCGTCCGAGACCTTGGTGACCGTCGTGCGGATGCCGACCTGCTCCAGCATCGCGGAGATCCGCTCGGCGACCGTGTTCAGGGTGTCCGAGCCGGGGCCGGAGGGCAGCACGAAGCGCAGCGCGAGCGGCTTGCCGTCCTTGGCGAGCGGCCCGGCGGGCGCGGCGGCCGGGGCGGCGGTGCCCTTCGGCGCGTACGCGCCGGGCGCGCCGCCGTGCCTGCCCTCCTGCGCGAGGTGCTGGTCGGTGGGCTCGCGCTGGTCGGACTCGCGGTGCTTGCCCTTGCCGTCGCCGTCCGCGCCGCCCGGGTTCTTGTCGTCCTCCCCGACGATGTACTCGCCGTCGTCGCCGCCGTCGGACACCTCCTCGCGGCGGTTCTCGGAACCCGCCGCCTTCTCGGTCTTCTTCTGCTCCTTCAGCGGGCCGCCGCGCACCCAGCCGGCGTCGGCGAGCAGCGCCTGGGCCTCCTTGGCGTCCGGGGCGCCGAGCGCGCCGCTGCCGTCGGCGTAGGCGGCCTGCCCGGACAGCGCGAGGTGGCTGCCGACCGGGACGGCGGGCAGACCGAACGGGGTGAGCACCAGCCGGGCCAGCTCCGCGCGGTCCACGGCGCGGGCCACGGCCCGGCGGACCCGTTCGTCGGCGAGCGGACCGGCGGAGCCGTTCAGGGCGAGCTGGGTGTAGACGGGCTCCAGCGACTTGCGGACCTCCACGCCCCGCAGCACCTGCTGCTGCTCCAGGTACCGGGTGATGGCCTCGCCCAGCTTCTCCTCGCCGGCGTGCGCCGCCTTGGTGCCGAGGTGGTGGGCGAGCGCCCAGTCGCGCAGCTTCTTCACCGAGGTCCGGCCGCCGCCCTGGAGCGGGGTGCCGGTGCCCTTGGTCCGGTGGGCGAGGCCGATCCGCTGGACGTCCAGCGCGTCGATCTCGGCCAGGTCCGCGCTGCCGTCGGCGAGCGCGACGGCCCGCTTGCCGTGCGAGACGGTGTGCAGCACGATCGTGTCCAGCTTGGCCGGCCTGCCCCACCAGCGCGCGTTGCGGGTGAGCACGACGTCCTTCTTGGCGGTGTCGACCTTCTCGACCTTGAAGGGCCCGGCGGTGACCTTCAGCTTGCGGCGGGCGCCGTCGTTGAAGGCGTCCGGGGTGCCCATGACGTCCTTCGGGTACAGCGGTGAGAACAGCGACTTCCAGTCGGCGTAGGGGCGGGAGAAGGTGACCCGGACCTGGAGGTCGTTGTCGCCGCGCTCGATCGCGGCGATGCGGTCGTAGCCGGCGTTGCGGGCGGTCCAGTAGGCGCTGTTGCGGCCGGACAGGGCACGCCACTGGGCGACGAAGTCGGCGGCACCGATCTCCCGGCCGTCGCTCCACACGGCCTGCTGGTTCAGCTTGTACAGCACGACCTGGCGCGGCTCGGTCTCGATGACCTTGGCCGATTCCAGATAGGCGGGATTGGCCACCGGGCGGCCGGTCGCGTCGAGCCGGAACATCGAGGGCAGCACGGCCTGGGCGACGCGGCTGGTGCCGGCGTCGGCGTCGGCCTGGAAGGTGTTCAGCGTCTCCGGTACGGCGTCCATGGCCCAGCGCAGCGTCCCGCCCTCGGCGACCAGGTCCCGGGCGACCGGGGCGATGTCCTGCGGCGCGAGCGGGGTGCCGGCCTGGTCGTCGTCACCGCAGCCGGCGAGCAGCGGGACCGCCAGCGCGCCGGCGGTGAGGAAGGTGACCGCGCGCCGCACGCTCCGCCGCACCGGCCGGGGCGGGCCGGTGCGGCGGGACGTGCCGTCGTCCGGCCGTGGGGGCGTCATGGCCGGTCGCGCCCCGCGGCCGAGCCGCTCGCCGAGGCCGTCTCGCGCCCCGTCGGGACGCTGCCCCGCTGCGGCCGAGTGGGGGCCGACGCCTTCGTAGGACATCTCTGCTACCTCCGGGGAGCCACGGGCCGTATGCTCACATTTGTCGGTTATATGGAGCTGATCACTTTTGGCGGTATATGGAGCTGATCAGATCTATGCGGCCACTGAAGAGGAAAGGATCCGGCAACGGTGGGCGACACGGCGGCGACAACCGGTAAGCCCACCCGTGCGGCGCAACGCGGCCGGGCCGTGCACCCGTACGCCCCCGGCCAATCGCGGCACATCCCTTCACACAGGCAGGCGTGAGGCGCAACACTCCAAGGCGCATGAACGTTGCCGCCCATGGCCCGCCGGTCCCGTGGAAGCGAGGGCATGTCATGTCCGTGCACGACGACATCAACGCAGTCCAGCGGTGCCTCGACGACCTGCACCGGTCGCTGGGCCGTCTGGAGGACCACCTCGGCCGCGGCGGTCTGGAGATACGCCGGGTCCGGCTGGACGCCGACCATCTGCGCGAGAGCCTCGCCCTGCTGCGGCAGGCGGCCGCCGCGCCGGCCGCGCCGCACCGGCCCGACCTCGTCACCATCTCCGACGCGCCCTACGACATCAGCCTGTGGACGGACTCGGACGACGAGGGCCTGGGCGCCCGCGACCGCCGCGCCCCCTGAACCCGCTACCGACCGGAGACCCGCCTTGGCCACTGGTACGGAATCCCCCCGGCACCGCGGCGGCGTGCGCACCCCTGCCCGCGCCGCGATCGCCGCCGCGCACCTGCGCACCGACCGCTGGTGGCTGGCGCCCGCCGCCACCGCGGCCGGCCTGCTCGCCTTCGTCGTCTACTCGACCTGGCGGGCCTTCGCCGGCGCCCACTACTACGCGGCGCCGTACGTCTCGCCCTTCTACTCGCCGTGCCTGGCGGAGAACTGCCGGGCCATGCGCGCCGGGCCCAACGCCGCGCTGCTCGGCGGCTGGTGGGGACTCTCGCCCGCACTCGTCATCCTGGTCTTCCCGCTCGGCTTCCGCCTGACCTGCTACTACTACCGCAAGGCGTACTACCGCGCCTTCTGGGCGTCCCCGCCCGCCTGCGCGGTGGCCGAGCCGCACCGGTCGTACACCGGCGAGACCCGGTTCCCGCTGATCCTGCAGAACCTCCACCGGTACTTCTTCTACGCCGCCCTGCTGGTGGCCGGTGTGCTCACCTACGACACCGTGCTGGCCTTCCGGGACACGCACTACCGGTGGGGCCACATGGGCCTCGGCACCCTGGTCTTCCTGGCCAACATCGCGCTGATCTGGGCGTACACCCTCTCCTGCCACTCCTGCCGGCACATCGTCGGCGGCAAGCTCAAGCACTTCTCCCGGCATCCCGTGCGCTACCGGGCCTGGCGGTTCGTCGGCCGGCTCAACGCCCGCCACATGCTGCTGGCCTGGGCGTCGCTGCTGAGCGTGGCGCTCGCCGACTTCTACGTCTATCTCGTCGCGTCGGGCGTCTTCGACGATCCGCGCTTCTTCTAGAGACCAGTGAGGGACCGACTGATGTCCGTGGTGGACCGGCAGGAGTGGGACGTCGTCGTGGTCGGGGCCGGCGGCGCCGGACTGCGGGCCGCGATCGAGGCGCGCGAGCGGGGCGCCCGTACGGCCGTGATCTGCAAGTCGCTGTTCGGCAAGGCGCACACGGTGATGGCCGAGGGCGGCATCGCCGCGGCGATGGCCAACGCCAACGCGCACGACACCTGGCAGGTCCACTTCCGCGACACGCTGCGCGGCGGCAAGTTCCTGAACCAGTGGCGGATGGCCGAGCTGCACGCGCGGGAGGCCCCGGACCGGGTGTGGGAGCTGGAGACCTGGGGCGCGCTGTTCGACCGCACGAAGGACGGCCGGATCTCCCAGCGGAACTTCGGCGGCCACGAGTACCCGCGGCTCGCGCACGTCGGCGACCGCACCGGCCTGGAGCTGATCCGCACCCTCCAGCAGAAGATCGTCGCGCTCCAGCAGGAGGACCACCGGGAGACCGGTGACTACGAATCCGGGCTGAAGGTCTTCCAGGAGTGCACGGTCACCCGCATCCTCAAGGACGGCGAGCGCGTCTCCGGAGTCTTCGGCTACGAGCGCGAGAGCGGCCGTTTCCTGGTCCTCCAAGCCCCCGCCGTAGTCCTGGCGACCGGCGGCATCGGCAAGTCCTTCAAGGTCACGTCCAACTCCTGGGAGTACACCGGCGACGGCCACGCGCTCGCGCTCCTGGCCGGCGCTCCCCTGCTGAACATGGAGTTCGTGCAGTTCCACCCCACCGGCATGGTCTGGCCGCCGTCGGTGAAGGGCATCCTCGTCACCGAGTCGGTGCGCGGGGACGGCGGGGTGCTGCGCGACTCCGGCGGCAGACGGTTCATGTTCGACTACGTCCCGGACGTCTTCAAGGACAAGTACGCCGAGTCGGAGGAAGAGGCCGACGGGTGGTACGACGACCCGGACCACCACCGGCGCCCGCCCGAACTCCTCCCCCGCGACGAGGTGGCCCGCGCCATCAACGCCGAGGTGAAGGCGGGCCGGGGCTCCCCGCACGGCGGGGTCTACCTGGACGTCTCCACCCGGATGCCCGCCGAGGTGATCCGGCGCCGGCTGCCGTCGATGTACCACCAGTTCAAGGAGCTGGCGGACGTCGACATCACCGCGGAGGCGATGGAGGTCGGCCCGACCTGCCACTACGTGATGGGCGGCGTCGCGGTCGACTCCGACACGGCGGCGGCGCGCGGCGTGCCGGGCCTGTACGCGGCCGGCGAGGTCGCGGGCGGCATGCACGGCTCCAACCGGCTCGGCGGCAACTCGCTGTCCGACCTGCTGGTGTTCGGCCGCCGCGCGGGCCTGCACGCGGCCGAGTACGCGCAGGGCCTGGCGTACCGGCGCCCGCCCGTGGACGAGGCCCAGATCGACGTGGCCGCGGCGGAGGCGCTGCGCCCCTTCTCGGCGGGGGCGGGGACGGGACGCGAGGCCGGGGCCGGGGTCGGGGCCGAGGGTGCGCACGGTGCCGGGAGCGGCGGGGCGGGCGCGGCGGAGCCGCCGGAGAACCCGTACACGCTGCACCAGGAGCTCCAGCAGACCATGAACGACCTGGTCGGCATCATCCGCCGGGAACCCGAGATGGAGCAGGCCCTGCACAAGCTGGCCGAGCTGCGGGCGCGGGCCCGGCGGGCCGGTGTGGAGGGCCACCGCCAGTTCAACCCGGGCTGGCACCTGGCCCTGGACCTCAGGAACATGCTGCTGGTCAGCGAGTGCGTGGCCCGGTCCGCGCTGGAGCGCACCGAGTCGCGCGGCGGGCACACCCGCGAGGACTGCCCGGCGATGGACCGCGCGTGGCGGAACGTGAACCTGCTGTGCGCCCTCGCCGACCCCGCCGGCACCCTCGCGGCGGCCGACCCGGCCCGGGGCCAGATCCGGCTCACCCGGGAGACCACCGCGCCCATCCGCCCGGACCTGCTCGCCCTCTTCGAGAAGGAGGAGCTGGTCAAGTACCTCGCCGAAGAGGAGCTGTACGAGTGAGCAGCTACGAGGCCCGCTTCAAGGTGTGGCGGGGCGACGCGCAGGGCGGTGGCCTGGAGGACTTCACGGTCGAGGTGAACGACGGCGAGGTGGTCCTCGACATCGTCCACCGCCTCCAGGCCACCCAGGCACCCGACCTCGCGGTGCGCTGGAACTGCAAGGCCGGCAAGTGCGGTTCGTGCTCGGCGGAGATCAACGGCCGTCCACGGCTGCTGTGCATGACCCGCATGTCGGTGTTCGACCGCGCGGAGACGATCACGGTGACCCCCTTGCGGGCCTTCCCGGTGATCCGCGACCTGGTGACGGACGTCGGCTTCAACTACCGCAAGGCGCGCGAGGTCCCGGCCTTCGTGCCGCCCGCCGGGCTCGGACCCGGCGAGTACCGGATGTTCCAGGAGGACGTGGACCGCCCGCAGGAGTTCCGCAAGTGCATCGAGTGCTTCCTGTGCCAGGACACCTGCCATGTGGTGCGTGACCACGAGGACAACAAAGAGGCGTTCGCCGGGCCGCGCTTCCTGATGCGGATCGCCGAACTCGACATGCACCCGCTGGACGCCGCCGCCGGGACCGGCCTGGACCGGGCCCGCGCCGCGCAGGACGAGCACGGCCTCGGCTACTGCAACATCACCAAGTGCTGTACGGAGGTCTGCCCCGAGAACATCCGGATCACCGACAACGCCCTGATCCCGCTGAAGGAACGGGCGGCCGACCGCAAGTACGACCCGCTGGTGTGGCTGGGCTCGAAGATCAGGAGGCGCTCCGGGGCGTAGCCGTCGTACGGGCCGCGGGGTGCCGCCCCCGACTGGTTCTCGTGCGTCCCGCCCCCTCCGTCGCTGTTCCCCCACCCGTGTCCGTCCCGCTCGCGGAGCCGCCGGGCCGCCCCTACGCTCCGGAACGTGACGTCCTTCCTGATCCGGGGCCGGCCCCGGCACGCCACGGCGCACATACGGGTGCGGGTGGCGCACGCCGTGCTCGGTGCCGTGGCGGGGGTCTGGTGGCTGGTGCTGCCGGTGACGACGGCCGCCGCCCGCGTCCCGGTTCCCCCGGCCACCGCCGCCGGGCGGCAGGACGGGACGTCGGTCGCCGATCTGGTGCTGCCGTTCACGGCGGTGGCCGTGGTGCTGGCCCTGGCCGGCTACGGCCGGCTGCGGCGCACCCGGCGGGCCCGGACCCGGACGACTCCGGGGACCGTCCCCGCTCCCCCGCCCGCGCCCGGCCCGGCCGGCTCCGAACGGCAGGCGCAAGCGGCACTGCGCCTGGCCGACGACTGCGTACGGACCAGCCGGGAGGAGCTGTCCTTCGTGCGGGAGCGGTTCGGCGAGCAGCGGACCGAGCCGTTCACACACGCGCTGCGGGCCGCCGAGACCGAGCTGGCGGCGGCGTTCGCGATCTGGCGGCGGTACGAGCAGGGTGTCCCGGAAGACCCGGGCGCCCGGCAGCAGGCGCTGGCCGGGGTGATCGGCCGGTGCGCGGAGGCGGGACGGCACCTGGACGCGCGGGCGCCGGAACTGGACCGGCTGCGGGGCTTCGGGGCGGCGGCGGAGGGGCTCGGCCCGGCACTGGCGGTGGCCGAGGGGCGGTTCCGGGAGCTGACGGCCCGGACGGTGACCGCGCAGCACACCCTGGCGGACCTCCGGCAGCGGTACGCGCCCTCGGCAACCGCGTCCGTCACCGGGTACGTCGAACAGGCCAAGGACCGGCTGGTGTTCGCCACCGCCCGGCTCAACGAGGCCCGCCAGGCGGCGGACGCGGGCGATCCCGGGCGGGCGGTGGGCCGGTTGCGCGCCGGTGAGGGCGCGGTGGCCCAGGCGGAGCTGCTGGTGGACGGGGTGGAGCGGCTGGCGGCCCGGCTCCGGGAGGCGGCCGCCCTGGCACCGGCCGCACGAACCGAGGCGGACACCCGACCGCCGGCGCCCCACCCCACACCCGCCGGTCCCGAGCCCCACCGACCGGCCGACACGGAGGCGGAGGCGCCGGCCGACCCCGGCGAGGGTGCGCGGGTGCCGGTGGTGGGCGGGGGGCCGGGTGGACGTGACGTGTCCGCGGGCGGTGTCCGGGAGGAGCCGGCCGCCGGGCCGGGCGATCCGCTGGACGTGTTGCGCCGGGCCGCCGGGCGGGCGGCGGGAGCGGGCCCGGGTGTGCTGGAGGACGCGGCGCTGCTCGTAGCGCGGTGCGCGCTGGCGGGTGCGGAGGAGTTCGTCGCGGTGCACCGGGGAGCGGTGGGCGTGGCGGCCCGGGCCCGGCTGGCGGAGGCGGCGCGGGAGCTGGGCGCGGGGCACTCCGGCCGGGCCGACGCCGCGGCCCGTCAGGCACGGGAGCTGGCCGAGCGGGACGTACGGGCGTACGGCACGCCGTACGCCGGTCCGGACGGGGACACGGCTGGTCTCGCCGGGGCCCTGCTCGGCGGCATCCTGCTGCCCGAGTTCCCGGACGCCGGCACGCCCGCCGCGTTCGGCGGTCCGACGACGCGGTCCCGCCACCACGCCTGACCCGGCCGCACCGCCCGCGTCCGCGTCAGAACAGGCTCAGCAGCGCCTCCGCCGGGTCCGTGAGGTTTCCCTCGCCGCCCGGCAGCGGCAGCTCGAACCACACCGTCTTGCCGTGCGGCGTCCGCCGTGATCCCCAGGCCGCGCTGAGCAGCCCGACCAGTTGCAGTCCCCGTCCGCCCTCGTCGGTGTCGCGCGCGCGCCGCCGGCGGGGCTGGACCAGGCCGGAGTCCCAGACCTCGCAGACCAGGGTGCGGTCCAGCAGCAGCCGTAGCCGGATGTCCCCCTCGCCGTACCGCAGAGCGTTCGTCACCAGCTCGCTGACCAGGAGTTCCGTGGTGTCGACCAGGGGCTCCAGGTCCCAGGAGAGCAGCTGGCCGCGGGCGTACTCCCGGGCCCGCCCCACACTGCGCGGCTCGCGCGGCAGCGTCCAGTCGCCGACCGACTCGGCGGGCAGCCCCTGCACCCGCGCCATCAGCAGCGCGATGTCGTCCTCGCCGTGGTGGGTGTCGAGGGTGCTGAGGACGTGGTCGCAGACGTCCTCCAGCGGGCGGCTGGGATCGGTGAGCGCCCCGACGAACGCCTGGAGGCCCTCGTCCAGCGGATGGTCGCGGGACTCGACCAGGCCGTCCGTGTAGAGGGCGAGCAGCGCGCCCTCCGGCAGTTCGACCTCGACCTCCTCGAACGGCTCGCCGCCCACGCCGAGCGGCATGCCCGGCGGCACGTCCAGCATGAGGGCCGGCTCGCCGGGCTCGACCAGCACCGGCGGCAGATGGCCGGCGTTGGCGAACGTACAGCGCCGGGTGACGGAGTCGTAGACGGCGTACACGCAGGTGGCGAGGTACACCTCGGAGAGGTCGGCGTCCCGGGGCTGGCGGGCCGTGCGGGTGGCCTGCTGGATCCCGCCGGGCGTGCCGAGCCCGCGCGCGATCTCGTCCAGCGCGGACAGCACCTCGGCCGGTTCCAGGTCGAGCAGGGCGAGGGTGCGTACGGCGGTGCGCAGTTCGCCCATCGCGACGGCCGCGCGCAGGCCCCGGCCCATCACGTCGCCGACGACCAGCGCCGTTCGGTGGCCGGGCAGTTCGATGACGTCGAACCAGTCGCCGCCGACCTCGGTGGCCGTGTTGCCGGGCAGGTAGCGGCAGGCGATGTCCAGGCCGGACGCCTCGGGGTCGCCGGGCGGCAGCAGGGACCGTTGCAGGATCAGCGCCCGTTCGTGTTCC
The DNA here is from genome assembly GCF_055566335.1 of Streptomyces sp. NPDC027672. NCBI lineage: Bacteria > Bacillati > Actinomycetota > Actinomycetes > Kitasatosporales > Streptomycetaceae > Streptomyces > Streptomyces sp. NPDC027672. The sequence continues at coordinate 457,528 of NZ_JBVHSO010000001.1, forward strand.
CGGCGGTACAGGCGCGCGTTGTCGATGCAGACGGCGGCGCGCGCGGCCAGTTCGACGGCGAGGTCGCGGTCCCGGTCGCCGAACGGCTCGCTGCCCTTCGTGCGGGCGAACTGCGCGAGTCCCACGACCGTGTCGTGGGCGACCATCGGCACGGCCAGCGTGGACTGCACCAGGCCGCCCTCCTCGGCGGGCACGCGCTGCGGCCGGGCGGTGCGCAGGGCTTCGGCGCTGGGCGAGCTGAACGGGAAGTGATGGACCGCGCCGACGTCGACGGGCTGCCCGGAGCCGCCGAAGGGCGCGCCGGAGACGGCGCTGGCGAAGGCGACGCGGCGCAGTTCGGCGCTGCCGTCGGCGAGGCCGGGCGGGGCCTCGTCGCCGGCCAGCAGGCCCTGGTAGAGGTCGACGGTGGCGAGGTCGCAGAAGCCGGGGACGACCACGTCGAGGAGTTCGCGGGCGGTGGTCTCCAGGTCCAGGGAGTTGCCTATGCGAGCGCCGGCCTCGTTGAGCAGGGCCAGATTGCGCCGGGCGGCGGCGGCCTCGCGGGCGGCGGCCCGGCGGGCGGTGATGTCCGTGCCGAGCCAGGCGACGCCGATGGGCCGGCCGGTGCCGCTGTGCACGCGGTAGAGGTTGATGGACCAGTGCCGGCGTTCCTCGGAGCCCGGGACGTATCCGGTGACGTGCATGTCGGTGATGGACTCGCCCGTTTCCAGCACCCGGCGCAGCGTGGCCGAGACCCGCTCCGCCTCGGGGCGCGGCAGGTACTCGTGAACTCCCTTGCCCCGGTGGTCGTCCGGGGTGCCGCCGTAGAGGGAGGCGAACCGCGTGTTGGCCCGGCGGACCCGCAGATCGGTGTCTATCAGCAGGAAACCGAAGGGCGATTGGCCGAATATGGCCTGCGAGGCGGCGAGATCGGTCTCGATGCTGCGCAGTGTGCGCACGTCCACGACGATGCAGACGGCCGCCTTCTCGCCCTCGGCGGTGTGCGTCGGCATGACGTACACCTCGGCGAGGCCCTCCTCGCCGCGCGTGCCGTCGGGCAGGTCCGGCATCCGGAACGGCACCACTCCGGTCCACTCGCGCCCGTCGAGTATTTCGGCCATCTTCCGCTGGCCGCGCTCGCGCAGGTCGGGATCGACGAACGCCTCTATCGGGTCCCTGCCCACGGCGTGTGCGGCGGGGATGCCGAAGAGCTGTTCGGCGCGCAGGCTCCACTGGTCGACGAGCCCGCCGGGGCTGATGGAGAAGGACGCCACCCGGATGTAGTCGTAGATCGAACCGGGTGGACTGCTCTGCCACATGGCGTCACCGGGTCCCGCGTCTGCCTCCGCGGCCTGACTCCTCGCGCCGTCCGACGGGTCCTCGGACTCCGTGGCCTTCGCTGGTATCTCGCTCACGCGAACCGTCCCCTCCAGCTCACCGCGTCCGGCACCGGTCACCGGGGGCGGCTGCCCGCAGTATCCAGCACTACGGCGCCGCACGACACGGTGTTCACGATCACAGCTCGGTCGAGGTGCTTTTCGGACCGGCCCGTCACAACACTTCCACTCTTCTAACCAGGGAACACACCCCCGAACCTTCCGCCGACGGACCCCGTGCGCCCCCGGCGCGCACGCTGTACGGCACGTCGGCAGCCGTACACCCCTGTGCCCCGTGGAGCGCCCGTCTCACCCGGGCATCGCCAGTTCGAACCAGACGGTCTTTCCGCCCGTGCCCGGCCGGGTGCCCCAGCGGCGCGAGGAGCCGGCGACGAGCTGGAGGCCGCGTCCGCTCTCGTCCTCGGCGTGCGCGACGCGTTCGCGCGGCAGGTCGGGGAGCGGGTCGGAGACCTCCACCCGCAGGGTGTCGTCGAGCGTGGCGGGCCGGACCAGGCGGACGCCGATGGGGCCGCTGGCATGCCGCAGCGAGTTGGTGACCAGCTCGCTGACCAGCAGCGCGGCGAGGTCGGCGAGGCAGTCCAGGTCCCAGCCGTGCAACTGGCCCCGGACCGCCGCGCGGGCGGTGCGCACGGCACCCGGCTCCGCGGGGAAGGTCCATTCGGCGCAGCCGCCATCGGTGTCGATCACGCCGATCACTTCCCAGGCCAGCGGAGCCCACCCATGTCCGTTTTCATGGGGTTAATGGGCACATACCCGATATCCGGGAGCCAGTACCGTTCAAGAGGGCGCACTGTGGCACGAACGGCGTACGACGGGCTCAGCCCAGCCCGCGTCTCCCGATCTCCCGTACCGCGGCCACGTCCTGGTCCAGCCAGGGCACGTCCCACAGCTCGTCCGGCGTGAGCCAGCGCAGCGCGTCATGGTCCTGGAGGGGGCGGGGCGCGGGCGAGCCGGGGCGCAGCCGGGCGGTCCACACCGCCAGGGCGTAGGGCGGGCGCAGCGGCCAGGTGCCGGGCACGCGCGTCACCGGCTCGGCGTCGACGCCCAGTTCCTCGCGCAGTTCCCGCACCAGGGCGTCCTCGGGCCGTTCGCCCGGCTCGACCTTGCCGCCGGGCAGCTCCCAGCGTCCGGCCAGGTCTTCGGGGGCGCTGCGGCGCGCGGCGAGCAGCCGGCCGCCGTCGAGCAGGGCGGCCGCCACCACCAGGACCGGGTCCGCCCCGGGGGTCGTGCGCGTCATGGAGGGGAGCCTACGGGAGCGCGCGGCCGGTCGGTTCCGCACGCCGTCGCGGGTCGGTTCCGTACGCCGTGGACGGTCAGTTCCTTATGCCGTCGCCGGTCGGTTCCGCACGCCGTCGACGGTCAGTTCCTTATGCCGTCCCCGGTCTGACCGATGCGCTCGACCCAGTAGAGCTGCTTGTGGCCGCGGTCGTCGAAGCTGTCGGCGACCTTCTGCGCCTCCGCGCGGGTCGCGTACCGGCCGACGCGATAGCGATTGCCGTTGTCGTCCTGCCGTATGACGATCCAGGGCAGCGCGACCGTGCCCTCACTCATGGCCCCCACCGCTCGCGTCCCCTCTCGCACCGCCCCACCCGCTTCCCCCGGATAAGGAAACCGCACTCCGCATATGCCCGAGCGTACGCCCTACCTTCACGCTGCGCATACGAATTTTCACGAAGAGGTACGCAACTGAGCCGGAACGCGAGGGGCGCACGGGACCGAACGCGCCGTCGCCCGGCACGTCGGCGGGGGTCGGGGGGCCGCCGGGGCCACCCGTGGCCACCTGGGAGAACGGCCGGATCGCTGCGGCCCGCGAGCCGGCGGCCGTAACCGGCGGCACCACCGGCCGCTCCCGGGGCGCACGCCCGGTGTGCGCTAGCTCACGCGAAGAGGAACGCGGGCCTCCGCGGTGACCTCGCATCGACCGGACCGAACCGGGACGCCCGGACCCGGTCCGGCCAGGCGACGGGCAGGCCGAGGCCATTTGACGGGCAGGCCAAGGCTCATTTGACGGGCAGGTGGTAGGCGACCCGGTAGCGGTCGGCCGGGATGACCACGTCGGCGGTCTCCACCGGGCGGCCGGAGGCGAAGTAGGTGCGCTGGACGACGAGCACCACATGGCCGGGGACCCCGCCGAGCAGGTGCAGTTCCTCGGCGAGACCGGGGCGGGCGCCGACCTCCTCGGTGACGTTGTCCACGATGACGTCGATGGCCCGCATCCGCTCCACCACGCCCATCCCGCCGAGCGGGCCCTCCTCGGGCAGCATCACCGGGGTGCGGCCGGTGACGGCGAGGGGCTCCCAGGAGGTGGAGAGCATCATCGGCTCGCCGGCCTCCCGGAAGACGTACTTGGTGCGCATGACCCGGTCGCCGGCCTGGATCGCGAGCCGCTCGGCGATGGCCGCGCCCGCCACGGCCCGCTCGCTCCGGGACTCCCAGGTGCCGCGCACGGAGGCGTCGGACTGCTCCTGCCGGAACGGCGTGGCACCGCCGGCCGGGCGGTATCCGGAGCGGGCCACCCGCCGGGGCACGGGCCGCTCGCGCACATACGTGCCCGACCCGGAGCGGCCCTCGACCAGCCCCTCGGCCATCAGCACCTTGCGGGCCTCCAGCGCCACCGTGTCCGAGACGCCGTACTCCTCGCGGATGCGGGCCTGCGAGGGCAGCCGGGTATGCGGCGGGAGTGAACCGTCGACGATCTTCTTGCGCAGATCACCCGCGACGCGCAGGTACGCCGGCTGTTCACCGAAAGCCACTGGCCACTCCCCTCGGGTTGTACAGACAGCAACAGCCTGGCAACCCTGGGTTGTGCCGTGCAAGCAAAGGCCAGAGAATCACTCGATGTGATGACATAAGGCCCGGGAGGGCTTTACGCAGGCACTTTCCCTCCCGTATAGGCGGCCATGCGCGGACGGCCGCCCCCGCGTACGGCTGTCCCCGCGGCGCACGGCTCACACCTGCATGCCGGTGCCGCTTCCCTCGTCGTCGTCCGGCCGCGCGGGCGGGGTGGTGGCCAGCCCGAGGGCCCGGCGGACGGTGACCGCGTGGCTCGGGGTGATCAGGCCGAGCCCGGCCTCGCAGTGCTCGGAGAAGGCGTCCGCGTCCGTGGCCCGGGCCGCGCGCGCCCACTCCCCGCGCGCCTTGTCCAGACCGGCGGCCAGCTCGGCGACCGGCCGCCGGGAGCCGGCCGGCCAGTCGTGCGCCCGCAGCGCCCGGGCCTGCCGGTCCAGCGCGCCCGACACCCGGCCGGCCCACGCCTTGTGCCCCGCCAGGTCGTCCTCGGCGTACTCCTCGGCGGGCGCGCTGTCCAGGGCCGCGTTGAGCAGGTGGGCGGCCTTCAGGTACGCGAGCTGGTCGGCGTCGAGGACCGTCTCGTCGTTGCGCAGCGACCCGGTCAGCCCGCCGCCCTCCTCGGTGTTGCCGAACACGCAGGTGATCTCGCGGTCCCCGGCGGCCCAGCTGCGCCCGGTCGGCGTCAGGTAGTACACGTCGACGTTCCGCGGGACGGCCCAGCCGTCCATCGCGTAGCCGTCCTGGAGGCTCCAGCAGCGGCCGTCGGCGCTCTCGGCGACCGCATCGTCCCCCGGGTACGCGCCGGCCGGCAGCCGGAAGGACGCGAACACCTCGGCGTCGTGCACGCCGGCGCACGGCACCTTGTCCACGTCGTAGTACGTCTCGCCACTCAGCGCACCGCCCGGCGCGTCGAAGCACTCGCCCTCCGTCAGCGAGGCGACCGTGCCCTCGCGTGCGCCCTCTTTGATCCCGTGCCACACCTCGGACGCGGCGCCGGTGGCGAACAGCAGCCCCCACAAGGCGAGTCCCACCGCGGACAGCACCGCGCCGCCCACCGCCAGGCCGGTGCCGCGTTCGCCGCGCCGGCGGATCTGCCGGAGCGCGGCCAGCCCGAACGCCAGTCCCACCGCGGGCAGGAAGCACAGCACACCGAGCACCAAGGAGGCGATCGCGAGGCCGTTGACCGGCGCCGGGGCGTTGTAGGGGCGGTAGCCCTGCGTCCACGGCCGGTAGCCGGGCAACCCCGGTCCGCCGCCCTCCGGTTGGCCGTACGGCACCGGTCCGTACGGCCCGGGAGGCGGCGACTGCGGTGGCGGGAACGGCCCTTCTTGCTGGTGGGGGCCGGGAGGCGGAGGTATGGACACCGGTACCGTGCTCCTGGGTCGGGCGGCGGCAGCACAGGACCGGCGGCCGGCCGGCGGCTGGACGGATGGACGACTGGCCGCATGGTAAGCGGGGCACGGACGGGGGCGGAACGCCGGTGGAGACACGGGCGGCCGGCCGGAACGGGGGACGAGTGGGCAACGTGACCGAGGAGACGGTCCGGCGGGTCAACGGGCTGACGGCCCGCTGGGCGCACGCCCTGCCCGAGGGCACGGTGTTCTCGGCGCCGGGCGTCTGGCCGCTGCTGGCCTTCCTGGCCGACGGCGCGGCGGGCCCGGCGCGCGCGGAACTGGCCGGCGCCCTGGGCGTGCCGGCCGAGCAGGCGGCCGGTGCCGCGCGGGAGCTGCTGGCGGGGCTGGCGGCGGTGACCGGCGTGGACGCGGCGCTCGGGCTGTGGACCCACCAGGGGCTGGCGCTGCGCGAGGAGTGGCGGGCCGGGCTGCCCGCCGGGACCCACGGCAGCTTCGGCGACGACCTCGTCACCGCGCAGGAGCGGCTGGACGCGTGGGCGGCCGAGCGGACCGGCGGGCTGGTCGAGCGGATGCCGGTGACGCTGACCCGGGACGCGCGGATGGTGCTGGCCAGTGCCCTGGCGCTGCGCACCCGGTGGCGGCAGCCGTTCACCGAGCTGCCGGTACGGCCCGACGCCGGGCCCTGGCAGGGCCGGATGCTGCGGGGCCTGCACCGGCGCAGCGTGCGGCCGGACCGGGTGGGCGTCACGGGCACCCCGGACGGCTTCGTCACCGCGCTGACGGTGCCCGGGGACAACGGCGTCGACGTCCATCTGGTGCTCGGGGAGGAACGGATGGCGCCGGGCCGGGTGCTGGCGGCCGGCGTCGGGATCGTGGAGCGGGCCCTGCCGCTGACCCCGGGCGGCGCCCTGCCGCACGGGCACGTCGGTCCCGGCCTGCATGTGGAGCAGCAGCCCGCCGGCACACCGGAACCGCGGACGCTGGACGTGCGGACGGTGGCGTACGAGGTGCGGGCCGACCATGATCTGCTGGCCCTGGCCGGCCTGTTCGGGCTCACCTCGGCGGCGGACCTCCAGGCCGGTCACTTCCCCGGGGTGAGCGCCTACCCGCTGGCCGTGGGAGAGGCCCGGCAGTCGGCGGTGGCCCAGTTCGGCGCGCTCGGCTTCCGGGCGGCCGCGGTGACGGCGGTGATGCCGGTGGCGGGGGCCGCACCGCAGTTCCGCTACGAGACCACGGTCGTCCGGGTCGCCTTCGACCGCCCGTTCGGCTTCCTGGCCACCGACCGCGACACGCGTCTGGTGCTGGCGGCGGGCTGGGTCACGGAACCGGCGCCGTACCCGGTCACGAGCCTGTGACCCGAGGCGCGTCGTACGGCGCGCCGGACGCGGACGGTCAGGCCGGCGAGCGGGGCGCGGGTTTTGCCGGGTCACACGGTGACGTCGCGTGTGACGGCTGGTCGGGTGCCGGTGCCCGGGCCGGTGCGTGCCGGGTCCCGGTGGCGGGGCGGTGCCGGCGTTCGCGTTCGTCGTCCCATATCCGGAGCATCACGAGGGGATCCGCGCCGCAGGCCCGGGCGTAGAGGACGGTGAGCCGGCGGCTGGGGAAGTGCTCGCCCGCCAGGACGCGGGTCAGGTGGTCCGGGGTGCTGCCGGTTCTCCGGGCCAGGATGGTCAGCGGGAGGCGGGACTGCTGCCGGATCGATTCCATGACCAGGCCGATGTGGGTGCGGGCCGCCGAAGGGCGGGTGTCTTCTGGCTGGGACACGGGGTGCTCCGTGGTGCTCCGTGGCGGGAAAGTGAGGTGCCGACCGGGTGTGCGGGGGGCTGCCGTGGGCGGCGTCCCTCGGGGTCGGCTACCGGCAGGCTCCGCGTACGGCGAGCGGGTGGCTGCGCGGGTGCGCGGCGGCGGGACCAGGACAGGAGGCCATGACGGTGTCTCCTTCGGACAGTCGTGGGCGCAGAGCCTCGGCGTCCGCTCCGGACGCGACCGCCGGGCTCTGCCGCCGCCCGGCCACCGTGGCCGAACGCGACCGACGGTAAGCAGAAGGTGGCCGTCGCGGTAGCCGGGCCGTTTCCCGGCCGAGCGGCGCCGCGCGGCTCCTCCCACCCGCCGGTCAGGACACCGGAACCGCCGTGTTCGAACCCGGTGTTCGTGGCGTGCGCCCGGCGTACGCCGTCTGCTGGCTGGTGAAATCACCGCCACCGCGGGGACGCCCGCGGACCAGGCGGCGCCTGTTCGACCACGTGCGGGCCGCGTCAGCACCCTGGCGCGACGGTCGAACTGTGCGATGAACGCCTTTCCCTGCCTGACGCATTTGCATTGCCGGGTGGCACGCCAGTGCGGTTTCCTGTCCGTCTGGTCGTCCTCTGGTCGTCCGTCTCGCGGTCCGTCCGGTGGTCCGTCTGGCGGTCCGTCCGGGCTCGCCGCGGCATCGCCACACCCGGCCGGTTCGACAGGAGCCAGATTGCGACAACGTCGCCCCCGCGCGCTTACGGCGCCCCGGGCAGGGCCATCCTTCAGATGGCAGGCCGGATGCAATTGCATTTGGGCGACGGGGAGTTGTTCCAACGGAGGCACACCGGTGACGAAGCAGACGGTGAAAAAGCAGATGGTGAAGAAGGACACGCGAACGGCCGCGGACGAGCCGGTGCTCCGGTGGCGCAAGAGTTCGCACAGCAACCCCCAGGGCGCGTGCGTGGAGGTGGCCGAACCCGACGGCGCCCGGATCCTGTTCCGGGACTCGAAGGTGACGGGCGGCCCCGTCATGGCCGTACACCGGGCCGCCGCGGCGGCGTTCACGGCGGCCGTGGCACGCGGCGGCATCTGACCGACGGGCACGGCGGGCATCCGAGCGACGGGTAGGCGGCCGGCATGCGACCGATGGGCACGCCCAGCGGTGGCTTCGGGCGCGCGGGCATGTGCGGGTCGCGGGTGCGGGCCCGTGTGACGTGGGCGCACGCCCATGCCGAGGCGGGCGCAGGTCCATGCCGAGGCGGGCGCACGCCCATGCCGGCGCGGGCGCACGCCCGCGCGTCGTGGGCGCAGGTCGGCGAGGTGGGGCGGCGACGGCGCGCACGGTTGCCGTCCGCGCGCTCCCCTCCGCCTCCCTCGCCTGCCCCGCCTCTCCCGTCACACCCGTGCCACCAGCGGTCCTACTGGACAGGTGACGGGACCGGCCAGTAGGCATGGGCCGGTGCACATGCATTCGCTCCTCATCCGGGTGCGAACGGACTTCGACGCAAGGGGATATCAGCCGTGGGGGAGCGGAAAGAACCGGCGCAGGAGCCCGGCGTGGAAGAGGTGTTAGGGCAGGACAGACCGCACAGCGCGCGGATGTACGACTACTACCTCGGCGGCAAGACGAACTACTCCGTGGACCGCGAGGCCGCCGAGGCCGTGATCCGGGTCTTCCCCGCCATCGAGGTGGTCGCCCGGGTCAACCGGGCGTACATGCACCGTGCCGTACGCTATCTGGCCCGCCAGGGAGTGCGGCAGTTCATCGACGTCGGCACCGGCATCCCCACCGCTCCCAACCTCCACGAGGTGGTGCAGGGCGTCGCGCCCGACGCGAGGATCGTCTACGTCGACAACGACCCGATCGTCCTGGTGTACGCCGACGAACTCCTCGACGGCACTCCGGAGGGGATCACCCACTACGTCGAGGCGGACGCGACCCGGCCCGAGAAGGTGCTGGAAGCCGTGGAAAGCACCGAGTGCATCGACTTCGGCCAGCCGGTGGCCCTGAGCCTGCACGCGCTGCTGCACTTCGTACCGGACGCCAAAGACGCCTACGGGATCGTCGGCCGGCTGGTGGAGCGCCTGGCACCGGGCTCGTACCTGAGCCTGTCGCACTGCACCGGCGACTTCGAACCGGAAGCCTGGGCGGCCATCGTCGACACCTACGAACGGCGCGGCACCCCGGCCCAGGTGCGCACCCGGGCCGAGGTGGAGCGCTTCTTCGAGAAGCTGGAACTGGTCGACCCCGGACTGGTGGTGGCCCACCGCTGGCGCCCCGAGCCGGCGAGCGGCCCCAGTCTGGTCAGCGACGCGCAGGTCTCCCTCTACGCGGGTGTGGCACGCAAGCCGTGACCCGGCAGGGCCGTGCCCGCCGGCGTGGTCAGCGGCCGGCTCTCTTCAGTATGTCCCGCAGCCGCTGGACCGACCGTGCCGGCGTCAGCGACGCCCCGCGCAGGCGGTCGAAGGCCCGGGCGCGGTCATCGACCTGGGTCTCGTCCTGGAACACCATCCCGCCGTCGAAGACCTCCTGGTAGGCGATGGTGGGCAGGATGCGCGCGGAGAAGTCCCAGATGGCGATCGAGCCGAGGTGAACCGGCACGTTGTACCGGCTCAGCTCGGCTATGCGAATCAGGTAGCGCGGGCTGTCCGTGAGCGCCAGCAGGTGCTCCAGTTGCCGGCGCATGACCTGCGGTGAGCCGTATCCGCGTATCAGCGACCCCTCGTCGACGACGCAGATCAGCTTCTTGTCCGGGTCGGCCTGCTGGAACCGCGCCTGCCGCTCCATGCGGAAGGCGACCAGTGCGTCACGCTGCCGGGTGTCCCCGCCGCCGCTGGCGATGACCGCGCGGGCGTACTCCTCGGTCTGGAGCAGGCCCGACAACTGCTGCGGCTCGTAGGAGCGGATGCGCTGCGCCATGTCCTCGAATCTCACCACCGCCTGGAGGTGCCGCTGGGTCACGCCCGCCCAGGGCTGCCACCACGGCATCTGGTTCGCCTGCTCGGCCAGCTCCCGCAACTGGTCCTGTTCCACCGGATCGGTCACCTGGTAGATGGCGAAGAAGCGGGCCAGGTCGCGCTCCTTGAACTGGTGCTGGCCCGACTCGATCCGGCTGACCTTCGAGTTCGACCCGCCCAGCAGCCGCGCGACTTCCTCCTGCTTCAGACCGAGCTGCTCCCGGCGCACCCTCAGCGCGTTGCCGACCACCATCCGCTGCGCGGACGGCACCGCCTCGTCCTTGAGGTAACGAGCGCGGCGCCCCGACTTCGCGCCTCCACCGCCAGGCGCGTCCGCCCCTGCCAGTTCCTGCCCCACGATCCCTCCTCGTCCTCCGCCGACCGACGGTGAGACTGATGAAGCTCATCGTGCACTACGCCCCGCACGATGAGGCGGAATCGCAAATATCTGCCAAGTATGGCCATTTGCTCGACTGAGCGCGTGCGAGGACCGTTCGAATACGGCACGACCCGGCACGAGCGAGAACACTCCGCCCGGGTCCGTTCACGGCGCCGGCCCGACCACCTCCCCGCCCCGCCCGGCCCACGCCGCTGGACCGGCGGGCACTGCGCCTCCGTCAACGACGGTGCTCCGCCCGTGAGTTTGTCATTCCCGATCGCAATATACCGATCCCGGTTGACCCCGGTCACTCCAAGAACCGGACGGACGACAAGGGAGCCGGACGGACGGCAGTGGAGAACGAAAGAGGCAACGGGCAACACCGCCGAATCCCCCACCGGTCTCAGCCGCTGGCTCGTCGGACACCGGGCGGTCCTCTCGGCGGGGCGCGGTACCGGTAGTGGCCATCCAGCACCTGTCCAGCACGGCGGGAGGTCACCCAATACGTCCAACAGGACACAACCAGCTCCACCCCGAGCGCTTGTGTACACATGGCACACTCAGTACGCTTGAGCGCATGACGCAGCCGCTCCCCATAGAGTCCATCCGCGACGTACGTGCGCACCTTGCCGAGGTCGTGGAGCGCGCCGATCGAGATGACGTGCCCACCGTGATCACCCGACGGGGCAAGCAGGTCGCCGCCGTCGTCTCCATCGAGGTGCTGCGCAAGTACCAAGAGTGGGAAGAGCGCGAGATCAACCGGATCATCGACGAGCGCATGGCCAACCCTGCACCCGGCATCCCGATCGAGCACATCATGGGGGAGACGCTGGCGCGCGGTGAGTGAATATCGAACCGTCTTCCGGCCAGAGGCACAGGCCGAGCTCCGGAAGGTCCCTCGCGACATGGCCCTACGCATCCTGGCCAAATTGACCGAGCTGGAGAGCAACCCCCTCGGCTTCAACACCACCGCACTAGTGTCACAGCCAGAACGCCGTCGACTGCGCGTCGGCGACTACCGGGTCGTCTACACCATCGACAACGGAGAGCTCGTGGTGTGGATCGTCCACATCGGGCATCGCTCCACCGTTTACGACACCTGAGCCCGACTGATCCAGCGTCGGAACAACGAGTACAGGGTCCATCTAGGGCATGCCTCTACATGGAGCCTTCTGCATGCTGCTGGCGACACCGACAGGCTGAGGGTGATGGAACCAACTAGGTCGTCACAGCGGTTCCATTGGCAGGAAAGAGCAAGGGTGACCGAACGTCACGGGATATAGCACCGATCCAGCAAGAGATGGACGAAGAGGCCGACCCACAGAGGAGCCGACCCCATCTGACCTTCAACGGCTGCCTGGCCGCCTGGCGGACCGAGGCCGCCGTATGACAGCCACCGCACCACACCCGAGCCCGCCGCCCACCACAGCGCCCCCGCACCGACCGCCGCAGGAAGCGAGACGGACAGCGGGCAGGCAGACGAGACGGCCGCAGGCGGAAGGGTGTACCCCACAGATCCCGAACTCTCCGGTGTCCAGGCCACCGCCTTCATCAGGGCCGCCCGCCACGGCTCCACCACGACCGTGCCGCTCATGCGCAACAGCGGCCCCTTCCACTTGCACCAGACGCAACCCCACAACGAGTGGGCCCGGGTCAGCGTGATCAGCTCCATGTGCGCACCCCTCGGCGGGGACCGACTCGCCCTCGACATCACCGCCGAGGAACACGCCAGGCTGGAGGTGACCACGCCGACCGCCACCATCGCGCTGCCCGGCGCCACCACCGCCGCCGCCACCTACGACGTCCGCCTCACCGTCGCCGATCACGCCATGCTGTCCTGGCTGCCCAAACCCCTGATCAGTGCCTCGGGCAGCACCCTGCACCAGACCTGCACCGTCGACCTCGCGCCCACCGCCGCCGTCCTGCTACGCGAGGAGCAACTCCTCGGCCGCACGGCCGAACCCCCAGGCCACCTCACGACCCGCCTCACCGTGTACCGCGGCGGCCACCCCGTCCTCGACCAGCACACCGCCTACGGCGGGACGGCACCGGCCTGGGACGGCCCCGCCGTGCTGGGCGGACACCGCGCCGCCGGCCAGCTCCTCGTCGTGGACCCCCACCTCACCACCGGCCGCCCGTCGATCCTCATCGGCGACGACCCCGAGAAGGGCCACGCCGTTCTCACCCCGCTCGCCCAGCACCCCGCCTACCTGGCCACCGCCACCGCCACCACCCTCCACCAGGTGGGCAAGCTCCTCGACACCGCGCTCGAACACATCCGGAACATGTAGCCGGGACCAGCCTGACATCACCAAGGAACCACCATGCACGGCCACGGCGAGCCTGTGACGCCCTACGAGGTCATGCGCTGGTTCAGGGACCCCACCGGCATCCCGGCACGATCCCAGCACGGTAGGGATGAGAAGGGGTGATACCAGGTGACGAATGGTCAGATTTCCCAGCACCATCCCAGCACGGGAAAAAATTAGGGGTCCGACCCGGGAGAGTCGAACCCCTTCTGACCTGCACGTTTGCCAGATCAGCGATGTAGTGGTATATCACCCGCTACACATTGAACCGGAACTCCACCACGTCGCCGTCCTGCATCACGTAGTCCTTGCCTTCCATGCGGGCCTTGCCCTTGGCTCGGGCTTCGGTTACCGAGCCGGTTTCCACCAGGTCGTCGAAGGAGATGACCTCGGCCTTGATGAAGCCCTTCTGGAAGTCGGTGTGGATGACACCGGCCGCCTCGGGGGCCGTGGCGCCCTTCTTGATCGTCCAGGCGCGGGACTCCTTGGGGCCGGCCGTCAGGTACGTCTGCAGGCCGAGGGTGTCGAAGCCGACGCGGGCCAGAGTGGCGAGGCCGGGCTCTTCCTGGCCGACGGACTGGAGCAGCTCCAGGGCCTCCTCCTCGTCCAGCTCGGCGAGGTCCGCCTCCAGCTTGGCGTTGAGGAAGATCGCCTCGGCCGGGGCGACCAGGGCGCGCTGCTCGTTCTTGAAGTCCTCGTCGACCAGCTCGTCCTCGTCCACGTTGAAGACGTAGAGGAACGGCTTGGTGGTGAGCAGGTGCAGGTCGTGCAGCAGCTCGGCACGCTCGCTGCCCTGGACGATGCCGTGCGCGAAGAGCGTGTCGCCCTTCTCCAGGATCTCCTTGGCCTCCTCGACGGCCTTGACCTTCGGCGCGACGTCCTTCTTGATCCGCGACTCCTTCTGGAGGCGGGGCAGGACCTTCTCGATGGTCTGGAGGTCGGCGAGGATCAGCTCGGTGTTGATCGTCTCGATGTCGTCCTTCGGCGAGACCTTGCCGTCGACGTGCACGACGTTCTCGTCCTTGAAGGCACGGATGACCTGGCAGATCGCGTCGGACTCGCGGATGTTCGCGAGGAACTTGTTGCCCAGGCCCTCGCCCTCGGACGCGCCGCGCACGATGCCGGCGATGTCCACGAAGTCGACCGTGGCCGGGAGGATGCGCTCCGACTTGAAGATCGAGGCCAGCTTGGCCAGACGGCCGTCGGGCACGCCGACCACACCGACGTTCGGCTCGATCGTGGCGAACGGGTAGTTGGCCGCCAGCACGTCGTTCTTGGTCAGGGCGTTGAACAGGGTCGACTTGCCGACATTGGGCAGGCCGACGATTCCGATCGTGAGCGACACGTTGCGACTTCCCGTTGTTGAGTGGGCCAGGGGCTGCCAGGGGCCAGAGACCGACACTGGCCGATCCCCCAGTTTACGGCGTCCCGGCCGCCCGTCTCGCGGGCGCGGCGACCGCCCGGCCAAGCTGCCGCCCTCGGCGTGTCTGAGGGCCGATTCAGCACATAAACAGACCTAGGTTGGTCCCTGTGGAGCAATACAGCGAGCGACCTGCGAACGACGGACCGCGACGCGGCATGCCGCCGCAGCGTCCGCCGGCGCGGCAGTCGGGAAAGGCAGGCGGGAAGGAAGGGAAAGCGGGGAGGACGGGGAAGGCGGGGAAGGCGGGGCCGGGGCGTGAGGTGCCCGCGGAGTCGCCGTCTTCGCAGGAGCCGCCGTCTCCGCAGGCCCCGCCGCCCCAGCCGGCCCCGCTGCCGCCGCAAGGACGACGCCGGCCGGGTGGCGGGCGCCAGGCCGGTGGCGGGCGCCCGTTCGGCGCAGCGCGCGGCGCCCCGGGCGGTGCCGGACGGGTCGTGCGGCGGACCGCGAGTGCCGCCCGGCGGGATGGAGAGGGCCCGGAGACGTGGAGCGGAGGGCCGGGCCCGGCCGGTCCTCGGCTGACCGGGCTCGGCAGCGGCCTGTTCTGCGCCCTGGCCATGCTCGTGCTCGGCTTCCTCGACCTGCTCCTGTTCGGCGCGTCCCCGACCGTCTACGGCGTGCTGTTCCTGCCGGTGTGCGTGCTGACCGCGCTGTGGGTGCGCGACGGGGACGTGCTCACCGCGCCCGTGGTCCTGCCGATCGCCTTCGCCGTGGGGCTGCTGCCGGTCGCCGAGGGCGGCGGAGGGCTGCCCGGCCGGCTGGTGGGCCTGGTCACCGGGCTCGCCACCCAGGCCGGGTGGCTGTACTCCGGGACACTCGTCGCCGGAGCGCTGGTACTCGTCCGTCGCGTCCGGTGGATACGGCACCGCCGGGAGCACGGCTGACGGACCCGGGGCGGCGTAGACCGGGGTGGCGTCGACCCGGGGCTGCGTGGACCCGCTTCGGGTCCTGCGCCAGCGGGGGTACGACTGACGGCCCGGGGCGGTGTGGAGCGGTTCGGTGCCCTGCGCCAACGGGGGTACGACTAGACAGGCCCCGGCGGCCTGCACCGGCTCCGGGATGGCCCCGGGGCCGGGTCCGGGACGCCCTCACCACTTGGGCACGCCCGGCAACGTACAGTCCGGACGCCCCCGGAAACCCACCGCCCCGGCACATCCAGAGGCCGACGCCGAGGCCCCCGCCCCCTCAGCCCTCCTGGGCCGCCCTCATCGCCGCTCCCACGATTCCCGCGTTGTTCTGGAGTTGCGCGGGGACGATCTCGGCCTGGACGCCCTCGATGAGGTGCAGGAACTTGTCCGCCTTGCGGCTGACCCCGCCGCCGATGATGAAGAGTTCCGGCGAGAAGAGCATCTCCACGTGTGCCAGATACCGCTGGACGCGCTGGGCCCACCGCTGCCAGCTGAGGTCGTGGTCCTCCTTCACCTTGCTGGAGGCGCGCTTCTCGGCCTCGTGGCCGTCCACCTCCAGGTGGCCCAGCTCGGTGTTGGGCAGCAGGGTGCCGTCCACGAAGACGGCGCTGCCGATGCCCGTGCCGAAGGTGAGCAGGATCACCGTGCCCTTGCGGCCCCGCCCGGCGCCGAACTCCATCTCGGCGACGCCCGCCGCGTCCGCGTCGTTGACCACCGTCACCGGCAGGCCGCCGAGCCGGTCGGCGAACAACGCGCGCGCGTCCGTGTCGATCCAGCTCTTGTCCACGTTCGCCGCCGTACGCACCGTGGCGCCGCCGGTGACCACTCCGGGGAAGGTCAGGCCGACCGGGCCGGTCCAGCCGAAGTGGTCCACCACCTGCTTGACCCCGTCGGCGACGCCCTCGGGCGTCGCCGGGTGCGGGGTGAGCACCTTGCACCGCTCCTGGGCCAGGTCGCCCCGGTCGAGATCCACAGGGGCGCCCTTGATCCCGGATCCGCCGATGTCCACGCCGAAGATCTGCATGGCCCCACGGTACGACGGACCACTGACGGTCATGCCGCGGGCGTACCGCTTCCGCCGCGCTCGGCCACCAGCGTCGCCGCCTCCTCGCGCAGGTCGCGGCGGAGTTCCTTGGGCAGCGAGAAGGTGATGGACTCCTCGGCGGCCTTGACCAGCTCCACGTCCGCGTAGCCGCGCTCGGCGAGCCACTCCAGGACCTGCTCGACCAGCACCTCGGGCACGGAGGCGCCGGAGGTGACGCCGACGGTGCCCACGCCCTGGAGCCAGGACTCGTCGATCTCGTCGGCGAAGTCCACCAGGTAGGCCTCGCGGGCGCCGGCCAGCTTGGCGACCTCGACCAGGCGCTTGGAGTTGGAGGAGTTGCGCGAGCCGACGACGATGACCAGTTCGGCCTCGGCGCCCATCTGCTTGACCGCGAGCTGGCGGTTCTGGGTGGCGTAGCAGATGTCGTCGCTGGGCGGCGAGACGAGGCCCGGGAACTTGGTCTTCAGGGCGTCGACGGTCTCCATGGTCTCGTCCACGGAGAGGGTGGTCTGGGAGAGCCAGACGACCTTGGACGGGTCGCGGACCTCGACCTTCGCGGCGTCGGCGGGGCCGTCGACGAGCTGGATGTGCTCGGGCGCCTCGCCGGAGGTGCCGATGACCTCCTCGTGGCCCTCGTGGCCGATCAGGAGGATGTCGTAGTCCTCCTTGGCGTACCGGACGGCCTCCTTGTGGACCTTGGTGACCAGCGGGCAGGTGGCGTCGATGGTGGCGAGCCGGCCGCGCCGGGCCTCTTCGTGCACCACGGGTGCGACGCCGTGCGCCGAGAACATGACGATGTTGCCGGGCGGCAC
Organism: Streptomyces sp. NPDC027672; assembly: GCF_055566335.1. Taxonomy (NCBI): domain Bacteria; kingdom Bacillati; phylum Actinomycetota; class Actinomycetes; order Kitasatosporales; family Streptomycetaceae; genus Streptomyces; species Streptomyces sp. NPDC027672. Next base: position 474,614 of record NZ_JBVHSO010000001.1, read on the forward strand.
CTCCTCCGTGCGCTCGACGAAGACGGCGCCCTTCTTCTCCAGGGTCTGCACGACGTACTTGTTGTGGACGATCTCGTGCCGGACGTAGATCGGGGCCCCGTACTGCTCCAGGGCTTTCTCCACGGCGATCACGGCGCGGTCCACGCCGGCGCAGTAGCCACGGGGGGCGGCGAGCAGGACACGGCGGCCAGACGAAGCGGTCATGGGACCCATCGTAAGGCCGCGTTCCGGGGCACGGAGATCACCGGCGGGGCGCTTCCCGGCGCCGCGCCGGGGAAGACTGGTGCGTATGTCCGAGACCGGAACGACCGCCTCCGAGGCCGCCCCGGACCAGCGCCTGCGCCGCGGCCTGGGCCTGCGGGACCTCGTGGTCTACGGGTTGCTGTTCATCGCCCCGATGGCGCCGGTCGGGGTGTTCGGGGCGCTGGACGCCCGGTCGCACGGCGCGGTGGCGCTGGTGTACGCGGTGGCGACGGTGGCCATGGGGTTCACGGCGTTCTCGTACGCGCAGATGGTGCGGGCCGTACCGCGGGCGGGCTCGGTGTTCGCCTACGCGCGGGCGGGGCTCGGCGACGGGGCCGGGTTCGTCGCGGGCTGGATGGCGGCGCTGGACTACGTGCTCATCCCGGCGGTGGCCTACCTCTTCTCCGGGATCGCGATGAACGCGCTGGTCCCCGAGGTGCCGCGGTGGGTGTGGACGGCGCTGGCCGTGGTGCTCACGACGCTGCTGAACCTGTGGGGCGTACGGGCCGCCGCGCGCGTGGGCTTCGCCGTGCTGGTCCTGGAGATCGCCGTACTGCTGGTGTTCGTGGTCGCGGCCGTGGTGGTGCTGGCGCGGGACGGGGCCCAGCGGGGGCTGCTGTCGCCGCTGACCGGGGACGGCACGCAGGGCGGGTTCGCGCTGTCCGCGGTGCTCGGCGCGGTGTCCGTGGCGGTCCTGTCATACCTGGGCTTCGACGCTATCGCGACGTTCGCGGAGGAGGTCACCGGCGGTTCGGCGCGGGTGGCACGGGCGCTGCTGTTCTGCCTGGCGCTGGCGGGCGTGCTGTTCGTGGCGCAGACGTATCTGGCGGCGCTGCTGGAGCCGGTGTCCTCGGCGCGGCTCGCGCACGATCCGGGACGGCAGGGCACGGCCTTCTACGACGCGGTGGACTCCGCCGCCGGTGCCTGGCTGCACGACCTGGTGGCCGCGAGCAAGGCGGTCGGAGCGGCGTTCGCGGCGCTGGCCGGGCAGGCGGCGGCCGGGCGGCTGCTGTTCGCGATGGGCCGTGACCGGCGGCTGCCGCGCGCGCTGTCCCGGACGGACGGCGGCGTGCCGCGGGTGGCGCTGCTGTGCGCGGCGCTGGTCACGCTGGTGGCCGCCGGCTGGGCGGCGCGGCGCGACGACGGCCTGGACCGGCTGGTCTCGGTGGTCGACATCGGCGCGCTGACCGCGTTCACGCTGCTGCACGCGAGCGTGGTGGGGTATTTCGCCCGGTCCGGTGGGTGGAGCTGGTGGCGGCACGGGCTGGTGCCGGTGGCCGGCGCGGCGATCACGGTGGCGGTCGTCGTGGCGGCCTCCGGGGTCGCGCAGGCGGTGGGCGCGGTGTGGCTGGCCCTCGGGCTGCTGGTGCTGACGGTTCAGCGGCGTACCCGGTAGGGGCACGGGCACCGCCGCAGCCGTCCGCACCCGGCGACGCGGCATACCCGGCAGGAGCACGGGCACCGCCCGGCCCTCCGCACCCGGCGGCGCCCCGGCGCCCGCATCGCGCGCGGCCGGTCTGTCGGCATCGGCCCGTACCCGCTAGGGGCGCAGGCACCGCCCGACCGGCCGCACCCGGCGACGCGGCATACCCCGTAGGAGCGCGGGCACCGCCCCGGCCCTCCACGCTCGGCCACGCCCGGCGCCCGCACCGCGCGCGGCCGGTCTGTCGGCATCGGACCGTACCCGCTAGGGGCGCAGGCACCTCCCGACCGTCCGCACCCGGCGGCACGGCCTACCCGGTAGGAACCCGGGCACAACCCGGCCGGCCGCACCCGGCGGCACGGCCTACCCGGTAGGAACACGGGCACAACCCGGCCGGCCGCACCCGGCGGCACGGCGTACCCCGTAGGAGCGCGGGCACCGCCCCGGCCTCCACGCTCGGCGACGCCCGGCGCCCGCATCGCGCGCGGTCGGTCTGTCGGTACCGGCCGTTAGGCTCGCCGCATGGCTGTCAACACGTCCCCGGAGTCCCCCCTGCCCGTCGGCGAGGTGTCACGGCTGATCGGGGGCTGGATCGACCGGCTCGGCGCGGTGTGGGTCGAGGGGCAGATCACGCAGTTGTCGCGGCGCCCGGGCGCGGGTGTCGTGTTCCTCACCCTCCGCGACCCGTCGCGCGACGTCTCCGTCGGCGTGACCTGCTTCCGCCAGGTCTTCGACGCGGTCGCGGACGTGGTGGGCGAGGGCGCCCGGGTCGTCGTGCTGGCGAAACCGGAGTGGTACGCGCCGCGCGGCCAGCTCTCGCTGCGCGCCGCCGAGATAAGGCCGGTCGGCGTCGGTGAGCTGCTGGCCCGGCTGGAGCAGTTGAAGAAGGCGCTCGCGGCCGAGGGGTTGTTCGCGGCGGAGCGGAAGAAGCCGCTGCCGTTCCTGCCGCAGTTGATCGGGCTGGTGTGCGGCCGGGCCTCCGCCGCGGAGCGGGACGTGCTGGAGAACGCCCGGCACCGCTGGCCGGCCGTCCGCTTCGAGGTGCGCAACGTCCCGGTGCAGGGCGTGCACGCCGTCCCGCAGGTGGTGCAGGCGGTCAAGGAACTGGACGCGGCCGACGACGTGGACGTGATCATCGTGGCGCGCGGCGGCGGCAGCGTCGAGGATCTGCTGCCCTTCTCGGACGAGCAGTTGGTGCGGGCCGTGGCCCGGTGCCGTACGCCGGTGGTGTCCGCGATCGGGCACGAGCCGGACCACCCGCTGCTGGACTACGTCGCCGACCTGCGCGCCTCCACGCCGACGGACGCGGCCAAGAAGGTCGTGCCGGACGTCGGCGAGGAGCTGGAGCGGGTGCGGGGGCTGCGGGACCGGGCGCGGCGCTGCGCGGCCGCGTTCGTGGAGCGGGAGGAGCGCGGGCTGGCGCACGCCCTGGCCCGGCCGTCGATGGAGGATCCGCACCGGATGATCGACGAGCGCGCCGACCAGGTGGCCGCGGTGCTGGAGCGCGGCCGGCGGACGCTCGGGCACCTGCTGGACCGCGCGGACTCGGAGCTGACGCACACGCACGCCCGGGTGGTGGCGCTCTCCCCCGCGGCGACGCTCCGGCGCGGTTACGCGGTGCTGCAACGGGCGGACGGGCACGTGGTGCGCGATCCGGCCGGGGTGACGGCGGGCGAGGCGCTGCGGGCCCGCGTCGCCGAGGGTGAATTCACAGTGAAGGTGGAGGCATGACGAGCAAGGTGGACGAAACGCTCTCGTACGAGCAGGCGCGCGACGAGCTGATCGAGGTCGTACGGCGGCTGGAGGCGGGCGGTACGACGCTGGAGGAGTCGCTGGCGCTGTGGGAGCGCGGCGAGGAGCTGGCCACGGTGTGCCGGCGCTGGCTGGAGGGCGCACGGGCCCGGCTGGACGCGGCGCTGGCCGGGGACGAGGAGGGCGACGGGGACAGGGACGGGGAGTAGGCGGGCGGGCCGCCTGTGCTGTGACCCGGATCACGGCACCCCGGCTTTAGTTGAAGATTAAACCTCACCTGGCGTAGGGTCTGCTGCGTCAGCCGGTCCGCATCCCGCCGGGCCGGACGCGCACCCTAGGAAGTCACCCATGTCTCTCGTTCTTGACCCCGCCGCCCAGGACCTGCTGTTCCGCGAGGCCCGCACCGCGAACACCTTCACCGACGAGCCGGTGACCGACGAGCAGGTCCAGGCGATCTACGACCTGGTCAAGTACGGCCCCACCGCCTTCAACCAGAGCCCGCTGCGCATCACCCTGGTCCGCTCCCCCGAGGCCCGTGAGCGCCTGGTCAAGCACATGGCCGAGGGCAACCAGGCCAAGACCGCCGCCGCCCCGCTGGTCGCGATCCTCTCCGCGGACAACGAGTTCCACGAGGAGCTGCCGGCCCTGTTCCCGCACTTCCCGCAGGCCAAGGACGTCTTCTTCGGCGAGCGTCCGGCCCGCGAGGGCTCGGCCACGCTGAACGCCGCCCTCCAGGCCGCGTACTTCATCGTCGGCGTCCGCGCCGCGGGCCTCGCCGCCGGCCCGATGACCGGCCTGGACTTCGAGGGTGTCCGCAAGGAGTTCCTGGACGACGACCACACCCCGCTGATGGTCGTCAACATCGGCAAGCCGGGCCCGGACGCCTGGTTCCCGCGTTCGCCGCGCCTGTCCTACGAGGACGTCGTCACCACCGTCTGACGGCCCGCGCGGCAGCGTGCCGTACGGAACCGCGCGGCAGCGTGCCGCACGGCGAGGGGCCCCCGGCAACCGCCGGGGGCCCCTTTCGTGCGCGCGGGCGGGTCACTCCGTGCGGAGCGCCGCCGCCATCTTCGCCAGCTCGGCGAACGAGCCGGTGCCGGCCACCACCGTGGTGGAGCCGGGCGAGTCCGCGAGGACCAGGGCGTCGTACCGGCCGCCAGTGCAGCGGGTCCAGGTGCGGCCGCCGATCCGCTCGGTCCGCTCGGTCACCGACCCGCCCTGGCTCGCCTGGCCGATGAACGCGCCGCGCTTCCCCGCGGACTGCTCCACCTGCACGTACTGGCCGTCCGGGCTCTGGAAACCGAGGTGCCAGTGGTCGGACTTCCCGCCCTGGAAGCGTACGGAGGTCGCCTTCCAGGTACTCGGCAGGCCCTCGGGCGCGGCCACCGGATAGCTCGCCGCCCGGCGGGCTGTGAGCAGTTCGACCCGGTAGTCGACCCGCTTGAGGTCGGGAGCGTGATCGTCGTGCGGAATCGCGATGAAGTACACCACCAGTGCCGCGATGCCGATCAGGACCAGGGAGAGGATCATGTCCCGGGCCGTCTTCTGCTTGCCGTTCGAGCCTGCCACGCCCTCTATCGTCGCAGGTGCCCGGGGCGCTCATCCGTGGGGTCCCCTGCTCATTTTATCTGCCTAACGATAGAGTCGAGGTTCAAGACCCTCATCCGGCCGTCGTCGTATCAGAAAGGTGCGCTCCGATGACCGAACATCACCTCCTGCCGTCCGAGCTGGACGTTCCCTCCGAGGCTCCCGACCGCAACCTCGCCCTCGAACTGGTCCGGGTGACCGAGGCCGCCGCGATGGCCGCGGGCCGCTGGGTGGGGCGCGGTGACAAGAACGGCGCCGACGGTGCCGCGGTGCGCGCCATGCGGACCCTCGTCTCCACCGTGTCGATGAACGGCGTGGTCGTCATCGGCGAGGGCGAGAAGGACGAGGCGCCCATGCTCTTCAACGGCGAGCACGTGGGCGACGGCACCGGCCCCGAGGTCGACATCGCCGTCGACCCGATCGACGGCACCACGCTGACCGCCAAGGGCATGCCGAACGCGATCGCGGTCCTCGCCGCCGCCGAGCGCGGCGGGATGTTCGACCCGTCCGCGGTGTTCTACATGGACAAGCTGGTCACCGGCCCCGAGGCGGCGGACTTCGTCGACATCAACGCGCCCGTCGGGGTGAACATCCGCCGGATCGCCAAGGCCAAGCGGTCCTCGCCGGAGGACGTCACCGTCGTCATCCTCGACCGGCCGCGGCACGAGGGGCTGATCCGGGAGGTCCGGGAGGCCGGCGCGCGCATCAAGCTGATCTCCGACGGCGATGTGGCCGGCTCGGTGTACGCGCTGCGCGAGGGCACCGGCGTCGACCTGCTGCTCGGTATCGGCGGCACGCCCGAGGGCATCATCTCGGCCTGTGCCGTCAAGTGCCTGGGCGGGACCATCCAGGGCAAGCTGTGGCCGAAGGACGACGAGGAGCGGCAGCGGGCGATCGACGCCGGGCACGACCTGGACCGGGTGCTGACGACGGACGACCTGGTCTCCGGGGAGAACGTGTTCTTCGTCGCCACCGGCATCACCGACGGCGAGCTGCTGCGCGGGGTCCGGTACCGGTCGGAGACCGCGCTGACCGAGTCGATCGTGATGCGGTCGAAGTCGGGCACGGTACGCCGGATCTACTCCGAGCACCGGCTGAGCAAGCTGCGGGCCTACAGCGCGATCGACTTCGACCGGGCCAAGTAGGCGCCCAGCGGGAAGCGGCCGGCCAGGATCGCCAGTGGAGCCGTGCGCGGCCGGCCGCGCGGCTCCCGGCACCCCTGCGGGTGCCGGACACGCCGGACGCCGAACGCGGGAAAGCGCCCCCTGTGCGGAGGGGGCGCCCCACGCTGCCGTCGTCAGCCCGCCATGCGGTTCGCCGCCGCCCGCGCCGTCTTCTTCAGCTCCACGTCCCGGCGGCGGCGCCGCGCCAGCACCACCCGGCGCTCGGCCGCCGTGAGGCCGCCCCAGACGCCGTAGGGCTCGGGCTGGAGCAGGGCGTGCTCGCGGCACTCGACCATCACCGGACAGCGGGAGCAGACCCGCTTGGCCGCCTCCTCGCGGGACAGCCGTGCGGCGGTCGGCTCCTTGGACGGGGCGAAGAACAGTCCGGCCTCGTCGCGTCGGCACACCGCCTCGGTGTGCCAGGGAGCGTCTTGGTCCCTGTCTCGCGCGGGCACCCGCTGGACCGGAACGCCGGCTACCTGCAGGGACTGATGCGGCGGTTGCAGCACGGTCTACTCCTGACGACGGCTTCGCGAGCGAGAGACGATGCAGCAAGCCCTACCCGCTGTACGCGTGCCTATGCACAGCGTTCCCGTGCGCGGGCGTGCGGCGGCTCGTTCACGCCCCCGGGCCGGCGCCGCGGCGCCGGCCGGGCCGTTCCGGTCACCGGCGCGTTCGCGGCCGTCAGCGGCCGAAGTGCCGGCGCATCTTCCGGTCGACCTTGTCCTGGACGCGTTCGAGGATGTCCGCCACCAGCTTGCCGCGCCGGGCCCGCGCCTCCACGTTGCCGAGGACGGCCCAGCCGTCGACGTAGACCACCGGCGCGTTCGGGTCCGCCGAGTCCAGCGGGCTCACCTCGAAGTTGCCGAGCACGCCGCCGCCGGTGCCGCGCAGCGAGACGTTCTCCGGCACCCGGATCTGGACGTCGCCGAAGACGGAGACCGCCTTGACCACCACCTGCTGGTACTCGAAGAGCGCCTCGCTGAGGTCGATCTCGACACTGCCGAAGACCGCGTAGGCGTGCAGCCGGCGCCCGGCGCGCCAGCGGCCCCGGCGGACGGCGCTGCTGAACACCGCCACCACGCTGGCGTCGGCCTCCGCCGGGACCGCGCCCGGAGCGGGCCGGGACGGGGCGGCCGCGTAGGCGGCGGCGCGCTGCTGGCCGGCGGGCAGGTCCCGGACGAAGACCTCCAGCTCGCCCACGGTCTTGGCGAGCAGCACCCCGTCCACGCGCTCGGCGTGCTCGTCGGCGGTCAGCCGGCCCTCGGCCAGGGCCTCGCGGAGGATGTCGACGACCCGGTCGCGGTCGGCGTCCGAGGCGCGCAGTTCGGTCGCGGGCGGGGGCGCGGTCTGCTGGTGAAGGTCCACGGCAGCAGCGTAGCGACACACGATAGATCGCGACAGCCCCCGGCGGCACCGCCCTCAGTCGCACTGAGCCTTACCTCACAGGTTCGCCGCCCACGGCAGGTTCTAGGCTGGTGAGGCCCGCCAGCGTCGGCGGGCCGCCGTCCGTCAGAGTGAGGAATGGGCTGAGATGCCTGAGTTCGCGTACACCGATCTGCTCCCCCAGGGCGAGGACACCACCCCGTACCGGCTGGTGACCTCCGAGGGCGTGTCCACCGTCGAGGGGCCGGACGGGCGGACGTTCCTCAAGGTGGAGCCGGAGGCACTGCGCAAGCTGGCCGAGGCCGCCATCCACGACATCCAGCACTACCTGCGCCCGGCCCACCTCGCCCAGCTGCGCCGGATCCTCGACGACCCGGAGGCGTCGGCGAACGACAAGTTCGTCGCGCTCGACCTGCTGAAGAACGCGAACATCGCGGCGGCCGGCGTGCTGCCCATGTGCCAGGACACCGGCACGGCGATCGTCATGGGCAAGCGCGGGCAGCACGTGCTGACGGCCGGCGAGGACGAGCGGCACCTCTCGCACGGCATCTTCGACGCCTACACCAAGCTGAACCTGCGGTACTCGCAGATGGCTCCGCTCACCATGTGGGAGGAGAAGAACACCGGTTCCAACCTGCCCGCACAGATCGAGCTGTACGCGACCGACGGCGGCGCCTACAAGTTCCTGTTCATGGCCAAGGGCGGCGGCTCCGCCAACAAGTCCTTCCTGTACCAGGAGACCAAGGCCGTCCTGAACGAGTCCTCCATGATGAAGTTCCTGGAGGAGAAGATCCGTTCGCTCGGCACGGCCGCCTGCCCGCCGTACCACCTGGCGATCGTCGTCGGCGGCACGAGCGCCGAGTACGCCCTGAAGACCGCGAAGTACGCCTCCGCGCACTACCTGGACGACATGCCGGCCGAGGGCTCGCCGCTGGGCCACGGCTTCCGGGACAAGGAGCTGGAGGAGAAGGTCTTCGAGCTGACGCAGAAGATCGGCATCGGCGCGCAGTTCGGCGGCAAGTACTTCTGCCACGACGTCCGGGTGGTCCGGCTGCCCCGGCACGGCGCCTCCTGCCCGGTCGCCATCGCCGTCTCCTGCTCCGCCGACCGCCAGGCGGTCGCGAAGATCACGGCGGAGGGCGTCTTCCTGGAGCAGCTGGAGACCGACCCGGCGCGGTTCCTGCCCGACACCACGCAGGAGCACCTCGACGAGGCCGGCGACGTGGTCCGGATCGACCTGAACCAGCCGATGGAGACGATCCTCGCCGAGCTGACGAAGTACCCGGTCAAGACCCGGCTGTCGCTGACCGGTCCGCTGGTCGTCGCCCGTGACATCGCGCACGCGAAGATCAAGGAGCGGCTGGACGCGGGCGAGGAGATGCCGCAGTACCTGAAGGACCACCCGGTGTACTACGCCGGCCCGGCCAAGACCCCCGAGGGGTACGCCTCCGGTTCCTTCGGCCCGACGACGGCCGGCCGCATGGACTCGTACGTGGAGCAGTTCCAGGCGGCGGGCGGCTCGAAGGTGATGCTGGCCAAGGGCAACCGCAGCAGGCAGGTCACCGACGCGTGCGCGGAGCACGGCGGTTTCTACCTCGGCTCCATCGGCGGCCCGGCCGCCCGACTGGCGCAGGACTGCATCAAGAAGGTGGAGGTCCTGGAGTACGAGGAGCTGGGCATGGAGGCCGTCTGGCGGATCGAGGTCGAGGACTTCCCGGCGTTCATCGTGGTGGACGACAAGGGCAACGACTTCTTCACCGACCCGGCCCCCCAGCCGACGTTCACCTCGATCCCGGTGCGGGGACCCGGGCTGGCCTAGGGCCTCTCCTGCTGCATCACGCCGCCACCGGGTACCCGGTGGCGGCCGCCGCGACGGCGACGGCCGCCCGCCCGGTTCCCGCGCAGGTGTCACCCCTCGGTCTGTACTGGTGGGTAGTCACCCGGGGAATACGTGTGCCGCGACCAGTGCTCACGTCTTCCGGAGGTACGACGATGACGACCGAAGAGCCGCAGTACCGCATCGAGCACGACTCGATGGGCGAGGTCCGGGTCCCGGCCCACGCCAAGTGGCGGGCGCAGACCCAGCGCGCCGTCGAGAACTTCCCGGTGTCCGGGCAGCGCATCGAGCGGGCCCACATCGAGGCGCTGGCCCGGATCAAGGCGGCGGCGGCGAAGGTGAACGCCGGCCTCGGCGTGCTGGACGCGGAGATCGCGGAGGCGATCCGGGAGGCGGCCGGGGAGGTCGCCGAGGGCCGGTGGGACGAGCACTTCCCGGTGGACGTGTTCCAGACCGGCTCGGGGACCTCGTCCAACATGAACGCCAACGAGGTCATCGCGACGCTGGCCACCGAGCGGCTCGGCCGGGACGTCCACCCGAACGACCACGTCAACGCCTCGCAGTCGTCCAACGACGTCTTCCCGTCCTCGATCCACATCGCGGCCACTGCGGCCGTCACCCACGACCTGATCCCGGCGCTGGAGCACCTCGCCGCGTCCCTGGAGCGCAAGTCCGCGCAGTTCGCGGACGTGGTGAAGTCGGGGCGGACGCACCTGATGGACGCCACGCCGGTGACGCTCGGCCAGGAGTTCGGCGGCTACGCGGCGCAGGTGCGCTACGGCGTCGAGCGGCTGCGGGCCTCCCTGCCGCGCCTCGCCGAGCTGCCGCTGGGCGGCACGGCGGTCGGCACCGGCATCAACACCCCGCCCGGCTTCTCCGCCGCCGTCATCGCGGAGGTCGCCCGGACCACCGGGCTGCCGCTCACCGAGGCCCGCGACCACTTCGAGGCGCAGGGCGCCCGGGACGGCGTGGTGGAGACCAGCGGACAGCTGCGGACCATCGCGGTCGGCCTGACGAAGATCGCCAACGACCTGCGCTGGATGTCGTCCGGGCCGCGCACCGGTCTCGCCGAGATCCGGCTGCCCGACCTCCAGCCCGGCTCCTCGATCATGCCGGGCAAGGTCAACCCGGTCGTGCCCGAGGCCGTGCTGATGGTCGCGGCCCAGGTCATCGGCAACGACGCGACCATCACCACGGCCGGCGCAGCGGGCAACTTCGAGCTGAACGTGATGCTCCCGGTCATCGCCAAGAACGTCCTGGAGTCCGTCCGGCTGCTCGCCAACGTCTCCCGGCTGCTGGCCGACCGGACCGTGGACGGCATCACCGCCGACCGCGAACGCGCCCGCGAGTACGCCGAGTCGTCGCCGTCGGTGGTCACCCCGCTGAACAAGTACCTCGGTTACGAGGAGGCGGCGAAGGTCGCCAAGAAGTCCCTCGCCGAACGCAGGACGATCCGTGAAGTCGTCCTGGAGGGCGGCTATGTGGAGCGCGGCGTGCTGACCCGGGAGCAGCTCGACGAGGCGCTGGACGTCCTGCGGATGACACGCCCGTAAACCGGGGGCGGACCTTTCCGGCCGGCCCCGGCCGCCGTGACGCGCGCCGCAGCGTCGTGTGCCCGTGCCACCTAATATCTGCGCATGACGGACGACGGAGCGATGACACGGACGGCGGGCGGACCCACGGCGCACTGGACCCCGGGAACGCACATCCTGTGGCGTTACCGGGCGAACGCGGGCGAGCGGATCCACATCGCCCGGCCCGTCACCGTCGTGCGGGACGACGCCGAACTGCTGGCGGTGTGGCTGGCCCCCGGCACCGAGTGCGTGAAGCCGGTGCTGGCCGACGGCACGCCCGTGCACCTGGAGCCGCTGGAGACCCGCTACACCAAGCCGCGCACGGTCCGCCGGGAACGCTGGTTCGGCACGGGCGTGCTGAAGCTGGCCCAGCCCGGCCGGCCCTGGTCGGTGTGGCTGTTCTGGGAGCCGGGCTGGCGGTTCAAGAACTGGTACGTCAACCTGGAGCAGCCGCTGGCCCGGTGGGCGGGCGGCGTGGACTCCGAGGACCACTTCCTGGACATCTCCGTGCACCCGGACCGCAGTTGGCACTGGCGCGACGAGGACGAGTTCGCCCAGGCGCAGCGGGACGGGCTGATGGACCCGGCGACCGCCGAGCGGGTGCGGGCGGCGGGCCGGGAGGCGGTGGAGGTGATCCGCGCGTGGGGGACGCCGTTCCCGGACGGCTGGCAGCACTGGCGCCCGGATCCGTCCTGGGCGGTACCTTCTCTCCCCGAGGACTGGGACCGCACACCCGCGCGGCTGTCCTCGTGAGACCCTTGATGCGCCCCCGGGCGGGAAACGTAGGATCGTCGTCCGCAAGGGCGCGCGAGGGCAACCACCGGAGCACGCGCAGAGCTTGACCGATCGTCACCGAGGGGCGGCAGGACGTGAGCGAGGGGTACCAGGGCACCACCGGGAGGACCGGCCCCGGGGGAATTCCGTTCCCTGGGCACCTATTGCGGGTATCGGGACTTCGACGGGACCGACTGCGCGCCCGGCGCACCCGGCGCGCAGCCCCGGACGGACGGATGCGACACGCGTGACGGAGCAGCCCACCACCTTCGGACGCCCCCAGCCGGGCGTCGACCCCGCGGACTCCCGCGGGGCACTCCCGCGTACCCCGGCGCAGCCCGGCGGTGCCGCCTTATCCGCGCAGGCCCGGGCCGGCGCGGCGCCCCCGGGGCCGGGCCCGGCCACGACCCGCGGCAAGGGAGAGGACGGCATGGGCAAGGAGCACCCGGCGGACGGCCCCGAGCACTCCCAGCCCGCCGTCACCGAGCCCGTGGGGGCGCCTGCCGCGTACGGGGGTCCTCCCGCGCGCGAGAAGCCGAGCGTGGGGGAGAAACCGAGCGTGGCGGAGCATCGTCCGCGGCCCGCGTCGGAGGGCATCCCGGCGCAGCCCGGTGCCGACCAGGAACGGGTGCCGGACGGCCCGGAGCGCCGCAGCGGACGGGGACTGCCGCCGGGGCGGCCGATGCCGATGCGGCGGGACGGGGACCGGCTGAGGTTCGTGGGCGCGGCCACCCGGCGGATCGCCCGCGGGCTGGACCTGGACGAGATCGTGATGGGGCTGTGCCGGGCGACCGTGCCGACGTTCTCGGACGCGATCCTGGTCTATCTGCGCGACCCGCTGCCGGTCGGCGACGAGCGGCCCACCGGTCCGGTGGTGCTGCGGCTGCGCCGCACCGACCGGATACCGGAGGAACGGGACACCGACGGGGTACTGCTGTCGTCGGCGTTCGAGCCGGAACCGGAGCCGGCGGGACCGGCGGACCTGTCGACGCTCAGCACCGAGCTGTGCGAGGTGCGGCCGGGCGGCGCGCTGAACGAGGTGCTGCGCGGGGTGCGGCCGGTGTTCGCCGACGCGCCCGCCGCCCGGGACGCGCTGCCGGAACTGCTCGGCGAGGGCGGTGAGGCGATCGTGCCGGACGGGCAGCACGCGATCCTCGCGCCGCTGCGCGGCCGGCGCCGGGTGATCGGCGCGGCCCTGTTCCTGCGCCGCCCGGACCGGCCCGCGTTCGAGGCGGACGACCTGCTGGTGGCGGCGCAGCTCGCCACGCACAGCGCGCTCGGCATCGACAAGGCGGTGCTGTACGGCCGCGAGGCGTACATCGCCGACGAACTCCAGCGCACCATGCTGCCCGAGACCCTGCCCCGGCCGACCGGGGTCCGGCTGGCCTCCCGGTATCTGCCGGCGGCGGAGACCGCGCGGGTCGGCGGCGACTGGTACGACGCGATCCCGCTGCCCGGCAGCCGGGTCGCGCTGGTCGTCGGCGATGTGATGGGCCACTCGATGACCTCGGCGGCGATCATGGGCCAGCTACGCACCACCGCGCAGACGCTGGCCGGGCTCGATCTGCCGCCGCAGGAGGTGCTGCACCATCTGGACGAGCAGGCGCAGCGCCTGGGCACCGACCGCATGGCGACCTGCCTCTACGCGGTCTACGACCCGGTCACGCACCGCATCACGATCGCCAACGCCGGCCATCCGCCGCCCGTGCTGCTGCACCTGGGCGGGCGGGCCGAGGTGCTGCCGGTGCCGCCCGGCGCGCCGATCGGGGTCGGCGGGGTGGACTTCGAGGCGGTGGAGCTGGACGCGCCCGCCGGGGCGACCCTGCTGCTGTACACCGACGGGCTGGTGGAGTCCCGGCTGCGGGACGTGTGGACCGGCATAGAGCAGTTGCGGGAGAAGCTGGCCGCGACCGCGCAGCTCACCGGGCCGGACCATCCGCCGCCGCTGGAAGCGCTGTGCGACGAGGTGCTGGACATGCTCGGGCCGGGCGACCGGGACGACGACATCGCGCTGCTCGCGGCCCGGTTCGACGGGATCGCGCCGAGCGATGTCGCGTACTGGACGCTGGAACCCGAGGAGACGGCGCCCGGCCAGGCCCGCCGGCTGGCCCGGCGCGCGCTCGCCCGCTGGGATCTGGAGGAGCTGACGGACTCGGTGGAGCTGCTGGTCAGCGAGGTCGTGACCAACGCGGTGCGGTACGCGTCGCGGCCGGTGACGCTGCGGCTGCTGCGCACCGACGTGCTGCGCTGCGAGGTCGGCGACGACGTGCCGCAACTGCCGCGGCTGCGGCAGGCCCGGGCCACGGACGAGGGCGGGCGCGGGCTGTATCTGGTCAACCGGCTGGCCCGGCGCTGGGGTGCGACCCGGCTGAGCACCGGCAAGGTGGTCTGGTTCGAGCTGAACCGGGGCTGAGAGCCCGTTACGCCGAGGGGGGCGCCCGGAGTTCTCCGGGCGCCCCCCTCGGCGTGTGCCTGGCTGCCTGTCAGCCGAGCTGCCGGTCCTCCCCGAGGTCGCCCTCCGGGTCGAGCGGGTCCTCGGTGGTGGGCGTCTGGGACGGCGTCTGCGAGGGCGGCCGGGTGGTCGGCGTCTGGGACGGCGGCCGGGTGGTCGGCGTCTGCGACGGGGGCGGGGCCGTCGTCGTCGTCGGCGTCCGCGAGGGCGGCTCGGAGGTCGTCGGCGGCTCGGAGGTCGGCGTCTGGGACGGCGTCCGGGTCGGGGTGGACGTCCACGACGGCGTCTCGGTCGGCGCGACGGCCGCGCCCTGCGTGGTGTTCAGGTCGAAGGCGGCCTTGTCGGTGACGCCGAAGGTGTACGCGGCCCAGATCTGCGCCGGGTAGCCGCCGCCGTTGATCCGGCCGGGCGGTTCCAGCAGGCCGGTCGCGCCCTTCATGCTCACATGGGCCTTGGTCTTGGGGTCCTCGCCGAACAGGCCGACGGAGGTGACCAGGTCGGGCGTGTAGCCGGTGAACCAGGCCGACTTGTTCTCGTCGGAGGTACCGGTCTTGCCCGCCACCTGCTGGCCGTCGCGCAGCGGGTTGTCGGCCACGGACCGCTCGGCCGTGCCGTCGTCCACCACGCCGGTGAGCACCGAGGTGACCGTGTCGGCGGCCGTACGGCTGATCACCGAGCCGCCGACCGGGTCCGGCAGCTCCACCGAGCGGCCCTTGTTCTCGGCGGTCTTGATGATGGCCGGGGTCACCTTGTAGCCGTGGTTGGCGAAGGTGGCGTAGATCCCGGCCATCTCCAGCGGGCTCGCGCCCATCGAGCCGAGGGTCTGGGCGGGCACCGCCTGCATGCCCTTGGTGTCCATGCCCAGCGCGGCGGCCGTGCTCATCACCTTGTCCATGCCCACGTCCACGCCCATCTGCGCGAACACGGAGTTCACGGACTTGTTCATGGCCTGCTGGACGCTGATCCTGCCGTAGCTGCGGTCGTCCTCGTTCGGCGGGGCGAAGCCGACCTCGGTGCCGCGGTCGCGCACCGGGCGGCGGCTGGTGCCGTCGTAGACGGTGGAGGCGGTGATGGGCTTGCCGTCCTGCGTGGTGGCGTTCTGCTCCAGCGCGGCGGCGAGGATGACGGGCTTGAAGGTGGAGGCGGGCTGGTAGTCCTTGCGGGTGGCGTTGCTGAAGTAGTGGTCGTAGTAGTTCTGGCCGCCGTAGAGCGCGACGATCCTGCCGTTCTCGGGGTCGACGGAGACGGCGCCGGGCTGGATGTCGCCGTCGACCTTGCGCTTCTTCTTGTCCAGCTTGCCGGTCAGCTGCGTCTTGACCGCCTGCTCCAGCGCGGTCTGCTTCTTGCGGTCGATGTTGAGGGTGATGGTCCAGCCCTTTTCGACGACCGCGTTCTCCGCCTGCGACTGGGTCAGGCCCTCCTGCGCCATGAGCTGCTGTTCGAGCTGCTGGTTGGCGAGTTCGACCAGATAGCCCTTCTGCCCTTCGAGGCCCGGGGCGCCCTTGGGCTCCTTGATCGCGGGGAAGTGCAGGGCGGCGCGCTGGGACTTGGCCAGCCAGCCCTCCTCGACCATGTTGTCCAGGACGTAGTTCCAGCGCTGGGTGACCAGCCGTTTGCCGGTGTCGGAGGCGACCGCCCAGTCGTACTGGCTCGGTGCCTGGAGCAGCGCGGCGAGGTAGGCGCCCTGTTCGACCGTCAGGTCCTCGGCGTCGACGTGGAAGTACGCTTGGGCGGCGGCCTGGATGCCGTAGGCGTTGCGGCCGTAGTAGCTGGTGTTGATGTAGCCGGCGAGGATGTCGTCCTTGGACTTCTCGCGGTCCACCTTCAGCGAGATGACCAGTTCCTTCAGCTTGCGCGTGACGGTCTGGTCCTGGTTGAGGTAGTAGTTCTTGACGTACTGCTGGGTGATCGTGGAGCCGCCCTGCTTGCCCTTGCCGGCCAGGGTGTTGAGCAGCGCGCGGGCGGTGCCGCGGAAGTCGACGCCGGCGTCGCCGTAGAAGCTCTTGTTCTCGGCGGCGACGAAGGTGAGCTGGACCTTGCGGGGCACCTTGGACAGGTCGACGATCTCGCGGTTGACCTTGCCGCTGCGGGCCAGGACCGTGCCGTCGCTGAACTTGTAGACGTTGCTCTGCTGCCGGGCGGCGGCGTTGCCCTCGGGTATGTCCACGTACAGGTAGAGGCCGATGAAGCCGAGGATGGCCAGCAGGCAGACCCCGAAGACGGTGCCGAGGATCTTCTTCCAGGTGAACATCCGGCGTATGAGGCTCTTGGCGGGCTTACCGGCGGCCGCGGGTTCGGAGCGGCGGCGCTGGGGCGCCGCGCGGTGACCCCCACGCTGGCGCGCTCGTCTCTCTTCCGCTCGTCCCATGGGTCCCTACGCTCGCTTCCGTCTCGGGGTCAGCTCCGAAAGCTAACACCCCTCTATATGACAAAGGGCGTCCGATCCGTTCTTTTACGGACGTGACAATCAGCACCCGTTCCCAACGGAACCGACGTATACGGGGGTTGCGGGGTTGCTCTGCGCGGGAAAAGTGTTATCTCTTAGACAGCACCGCGATAAGACTTCGAGAACGGGGATCACCCATGTCCGACATACCCGAGATGCCTTCCCCGCGGGTCCGGGAGTTCCCGGCCCACAGCATCGGCGGCGGGCTCGCCCTGCTGCTGGGCCTGCTCGGGCTCGGCGGCGCGGCGGCGCTCTTCGCGGCCGCCGGGGCGGTCTCCTCGCCCGGCGTGCGGGGCGGGTGCGTCGCCGCCGGCGTCGTGGTCCTGCTCGCCGCCCTCATCGGACTGCGCGGCCTGAACACGGTCGCGCCGGGCGAGGCGCGGGTCGTCCAGCTCTTCGGGCGCTACCGGGGCACGATCCGGCAGGACGGCCTGCGCTGGGTGAACCCCTTCACCTCCCGGACCCGGGTCTCCACCCGGGTGCGCAACCACGAGACCGCCGTACTGAAGGTGAACGACGCCTACGGCAACCCGATCGAGCTGGCCGCGGTCGTGGTGTGGAAGGTGCGGGACACCGCGCAGGCCACCTTCGAGGTGGACGACTTCACCGAGTTCGTCGCCACGCAGACCGAGACGGCCGTGCGGCACATCGCCATCGAGTACCCGTACGACGCCCACGACGAGGACGGGCTGTCGCTGCGCGGCAACGCCGAGGAGATCACCGAGAAGCTGGCCGTGGAGCTCCAGGCACGGGTGGAGGCGGCCGGGGTGCAGGTCGTCGAGTCCCGCTTCACGCATCTCGCGTACGCTCCGGAGATCGCCTCGGCGATGCTCCAGCGGCAGCAGGCGGGAGCGGTCGTCGCGGCCCGGCGGCAGATCGTGGACGGCGCCGTGGGCATGGTCCAGGCGGCGCTGGACCGGATCGCGGAGGCGGACATCGTGGAGCTGGACGAGGAGCGGAAGGCGGCGATGGTGTCGAACCTGCTGGTGGTGCTGTGCGGGGACCGAGCCCCGCAGCCCGTCCTCAACACCGGGACCCTCTACCAGTGACGGACTCCCCGAAGACACCGGAGAACCGGCCGCGGCAGCGCAAGCAGGTGCTGCTGCGGCTGGACCCGTCGGTGTACGAGGCGCTGGCCCGGTGGGCCGGGGACGAACTGCGGTCGGCGAACGCGCAGATCGAGTTCCTGCTGCGGCGCGCGCTCGCGGAGGCGGGACGGCTGCCCGGGGACGCGGGTCCGCTGCCGCGCCGGGGACGCCCGCCCGGCGGCCCGCCCCCGGGACCCCCGCCGGCCTGAACCGGCCACCGCGGGCGGGCGGCCGGGCGGCGCCGAATCCAGACAACCGCCCCCGACCTGCGCCGGCGCGCTCTGGCCGCCCCTCGGCCCCGCCCGGGTATACACCTCGCGTATACACCGTGTGTAGAGTGCTGCCATGTCCATCGGTCACACTCTCCTGGGACTCCTGGAGTCCGGTCCGCGTCACGGCTACGACCTCAAGCGGGCCTTCGACGAGAAGTTCGGTCACGACCGGCCGCTGCACTACGGCCAGGTCTACTCCACGATGTCCCGGCTGCTGAAGAACGGCCTCGTGGAAGTCGACGGCGTCGAGTCCGGCGGCGGCCCCGAGCGCAAGCGGTACGCCATCACCGACGCCGGCGTCACCGACGTCGAACGCTGGCTCGCCACCCCGGAGAAGCCGGCGGAGTACCTCCAGTCGACCCTGTACACCAAGGTCGTCCTCGCCCTGCTCACCCACCGCGACGCCGCCGACATCCTCGACACCCAGCGGGCCGAGCACCTGCGCAGCATGCGCATCCTCACCGACCGCAAGCGCAAGGGCGACCTCGCGGACCAACTGATCTGCGACCACGCCCTGTTCCACCTGGAGGCCGACCTGCGCTGGCTGGAACTGACCGCCGCGCGCCTCGACAAGCTCCGTGCGGCGGTGACCCGATGACCCCGCCGCCCGGCTCCCTGCTCGCCGCCGAGGACCTGCGCAAGGCCTACGGCCCCACCGTCGCCCTCGACGGCGCCGCGTTCTCCATCCACCCCGGCGAGGTCGTCGCCGTGATGGGCCCGTCCGGCTCCGGGAAGTCGACCCTGCTGCACTGCCTCGCCGGCATCGTGCCGCCCGACTCGGGCTCCATCACCTACGACGGCCGTGAACTGGCCGGCATGAGCGACACCGAACGCAGCGCCCTGCGCCGCAGCGACTTCGGGTTCGTCTTCCAGTTCGGCCAGCTCGTGCCGGAGCTGACCTGCGTGGAGAACGTGGCGCTGCCGCTGCGGCTGAACGGCCGCCCCCGCAAGGAGGCCGAGCGGGCCGCGCTCGCCTGGCTGGAACGCCTGGAGGTGGACGACCTGCGGGACAAGCGGCCCGGCGAGGTCTCCGGCGGCCAGGGCCAGCGGGTCGCGGTGGCCCGGTCCCTGGTCACCGGGCCCCGGGTGGTGTTCGCCGACGAGCCGACCGGCGCGCTCGACTCCCTCAACGGCGAACGCGTGATGGAGCTGCTGACGGACGCCGCCCGCTCCACCAACGCGGCCGTGGTGCTGGTCACGCACGAGGCCCGGGTGGCCGCCTACTCCGACCGGGAGATCGTCGTACGCGACGGCAGGTCACGGGACATGGAGCGGGCCGTATGAACCTCCGGCAGTGGTCCAGGGACCTGGGGCTGGGCATCCGGTTCGCCTGCACCGGCGGGCGCGAGGGCTGGATCCGGATGGTGCTGACGGCGGTCGGCGTGGGCCTCGGCGTGGCGCTGCTGCTGCTCACCACCGCGCTGCCGAACGTGCTGACCGCACGGCACCAGCGCGAACAGGCCCGGCTCGACCTCACCTACGGCCTGCGCATGCCGCCCAAGGGCGAGAACACCGTGCTGGTCGGCCAGAGCGACACCGAGTGGCACGGCCGGGACGTCCGGGGCCGGCTGCTGGAGCCGGAGGGCGCGCGGGCGCCGCTGCCGCCGGGCCTGGACCGCTTCCCCGCCCCCGGCGAGATGATCGTCTCGCCCGCGCTGAAGGAGCTGCTCTCCTCGGCCGGGGGCCGGCTGCTGCGGGAGCGGCTGCCGGACCGGATCACCGGCACGATCGGCGAGTCCGGTCTGATCGGCTCGCACGAACTGGCCTACTACGCGGGCGCCGGCGATCTGGCGGTGCCGGCGGACGGCTCGCGCGTGGTGCGGCTGAGCGCGTTCGGCGACCGGCATCCGACGGCCGAGCGGGCCGACCCGGTGCTGATCATGATGACGCTGGTCATGTTCGTCGTCCTGCTGGCGCCGGTCGCCGTGTTCATCGCCGCGGCCGTGCGCTTCGGCGGCGAGCGGCGCGACCGCCGGCTGGCCGCGCTGCGGCTGGTCGGCTCCGACAGCCGGATGACCCGCCGGATCGCGGCCGGCGAGGCACTGGCCGGGGCGCTGCTCGGCCTGGTCGTCGGCGCGGTGTTCTTCCTGGCCGGACGGCAGGCGGCGGGCTCGGTGGAGGTGCTGGGCGAGAGTTTTTTCCCCAGCTATTTGAACCCCTCGCCGGTGCTGGTCGCGGTGGTCGCGGTGGCGGTCCCGGCCGCCGCGGTGGCGGTGACGCTGTTCGCGATGCGCTCCGTGGTCGTGGAGCCGCTCGGCGTGGTGCGCGCCGCCCGGCAGCGCCGGCGGCGCCTGTGGTGGCGGCTGCTGCTGCCGCTCGCGGGTCTGGCGATGCTGTACCCGATGATCGGCCAGGGCCGCTCCCACGGCGACTTCAACGAGTACCTGGTCGTCGGCGGCGTCCTGCTGCTCCTGGCCGGCGTCACCCTGCTGCTGCCCTGGCTGGTGGAGGCGGCCGTGGCCCGGCTCGGCGCGGGCCCGGTCTCCTGGCAACTGGCCGTACGGCGGCTCCAGTCGAGCAGCGGGACGGCGGCCCGCATGGTCAACGGCATCGCGGTGGCGGTGGCCGGTGCGATCGCGCTGCAGATGCTCTTCGCGGGCGTGCAGGGCCAGTACACCAGGGACACCGGCCGGGACCCGAACCGGGCGTCCATGGAGGTCGACCTGCGGGACCGGTCCCGGCTGGCGGTGGCGGCCCGCGAGTTCCCCCGCACCAAGGGCGTCCGGGACGCGGTGGCGCTCTCCAGCGGCGGGCTCGGCGACAAGCGGTACGACCCCGGCACCACGGTCGGCATCACCGTCGGCGACTGCGCCGCGCTGCGCGAGCTGGCGCACCTGCCGTCCTGCCGGGACGGTGACGTCTTCGTCATCCCGCCCGCGGACGACCGCGCCGCCCTGCGCGCCCTGACCCGGCCCGGCCGGCAGGTCTTCCTCGATCCCAGCTACTCGGCGGACGTGCGCGGACGCGAGATCCCCTGGACGGTTCCGGCCGGGCTGCGTCAGGTCGGCGTCCGCAAGGACGCGCTGCGGCCGGAGGCCGACGGCCTGCTGCTCACCCCGGCCGCGCTGCCCGCCGGCGCCGCGTCGACGCTGTACCACCAGGTGTTCGTCCGGCTCGACCTGTCGGTGCCGGACGCGGACGAGTACGTGCGCAACACGGCCGCGCGGGTGGACCGGCTCGCCAACGCCTGGCACTGGGCGGCCACCGTCCAGTCCGCGCGGTACGGCTCCCTGCGCACCGGCCTGTTCCTCGGCGCGGTCTGTGTGCTGGCGCTGATCGGGGCCAGCCTGCTGGTCTCCCAGTTGGAGCAGTTGCGCGAGCGGCGCAAGCTGCTGTCGTCGCTGGTCGCCTTCGGCACCCGGCGCCGCACGCTGGGCCTGTCGGTGCTGTGGCAGACGGCGGTGCCGATCACGCTCGGCCTGCTGCTGGCCGCGGCGGTG
Organism: Streptomyces sp. NPDC027672; assembly: GCF_055566335.1. NCBI lineage: Bacteria > Bacillati > Actinomycetota > Actinomycetes > Kitasatosporales > Streptomycetaceae > Streptomyces > Streptomyces sp. NPDC027672. The sequence goes on from NZ_JBVHSO010000001.1 coordinate 496,051, forward strand.
GGCCTGACCCTCGGCACGGTGCTGCTGAAGATGACGGCGACCCCGGTCCTCGTGGACTGGACGGGCGTCCTGGCGATGACGGGCGCCGGCGCGGCGGTGGTCCTCACGGTCACCCTGCTCACCCTGCCGCCACTGCTCCGCATGGCCCGACCGACGGGCCTGCGGACGGAGTAGGCCGACGGGCCGGGAGACGCCGCGGACGGGACCGCGGGCGGTGTAGGCCGGCGGACCGGGGGCGCCGCGGGCGGGGACGGCGGACGGAGCAGCCCGGCGAGCCGGGGGCGCCGCGGACGGGGGCGGCGGACGGTGTAGGCCGGCGGGCCGGGAGGCGCCGCGGGCGGGGACGGCGGACGGTGTAGCCCGGCGGGCTGAGGGGCGCCGCGGGCGGGACCGCGGACGGAGTAGCCCGGCGATCCGGGGGGCGCCGCGGACGGGACCGCGGACGGAGCAGGCCGGCGAGCCGGGCAGTCGCCGGGGGCGGGGGGCGGGCTCAGTCGTGCACGGGGCCGGCCGGGGCGGAGCGCTCGTCGGGGCCGTCGAGCACCCGCACCGGCAGGGCCCGCAGCGCCTCCCGCAGGGCCGCCGCCAGCTCCGCGTACTCCCCCGAACGCGCCGCGCCCGCGCGCATCGCGAAGGCGACGCGGCGGCTCGGGGCGGGTTCGGCGAAGTAGCCGGTCAGCAACTGGCTGCTGCGGGTGGTCTCCAGCTTCAGCGCGGTGCGCGGCAGCAGCGTGCAGCCGAGGCCGCCCGCCACCAACTGGACCAGCGTGGACAGCCCGGCCGCCGTGGTGGTCACTGGCGCGTCGGCGCGGCCCGCCTCCCGGCAGATGTCGAGGGCCTGGTCGCGCAGGCAGTGCCCCTCGTCCAAGAGCAGCAGGTTCAGCTCCTTCAGTGCCTCCCGGGGTATGCCCTCCCGGCCGCCGAGCCCATGGTCGAGCGGCGTGACCAGCACGAAGTCCTCGTCGAACAGCGGCAGTTCGACCACACCCGGCACGCCGAGCGGCACCGCGAGCAGCAGCAGGTCGAGCCGGCCGGAGTTCAGGCCGTCGACCAGGCTGGCGGTCTGCTCCTCGTGCACCTGGAGGTCGAGCTGCGGATAGCGGTCGTGGACCAGCCGCAGCACGGCCGGCAGCAGATACGGCGCGACGGTGGGGATCACCCCGAGGCGCAGCACGCCCGTGAAGGGCGCCCGGACGGCCTCGGCCTCCTCCAGCAGCGCGCCGACCTCGTCCAGCACCGCCTTGGCCCGCACCGCCAGCCGCTCCCCCGCGGCCGAGAGCAGTACCTTGCGCGTCGTACGCTCGAGGAGGGTCACGCCGAGGGTCTCCTCCAGCGCGGAGACCGCGCCGGACAGGGCGGGCTGGCTCATGCCTATCGCCGCCGCCGCGTCCCGGAAGTGCAGGTGCTCGGCCACGGCGGCGAACGCCCGCAGCTGCGCCAGGCTCGGCTGCCGCCGCTTGCCGTTCCCCATGGTCATCACTGATAGCTCCCTCCGATCAACACGACCGAGTGTAGCTATTTCCCTAATCAATGCACCCTGTGCCAACATCGACTACGTCCAACCCCCCATGGGAAACACCCCCAAAAGGGGAGTTTCTTCGCTGCAAGGAGAGCCTGTGCTCACTGTCGGTGACAAGTTCCCCGAGTTCGATCTGACCGCCTGCGTCTCGCTCGAGAAGGGCAAGGAGTTCGAGCAGATCAACCACAAGTCCTACGAGGGCAAGTGGCTCGTGGTCTTCGCCTGGCCCAAGGACTTCACGTTCGTGTGCCCGACCGAGATCGCCGCGTTCGGGAAGCTGAACGACGAGTTCGCCGACCGCGACGCCCAGATCCTCGGCTTCTCGGGCGACTCCGAGTTCGTCCACCACGCCTGGCGCAAGGACCACCCGGACCTGACCGACCTGCCGTTCCCGATGATGGCGGACTCCAAGCACGAGCTGATGCGCGAGCTCGGCATCGAGGGCGAAGACGGCTTCGCGCAGCGCGCCGTCTTCGTCGTCGACCCGAACCACGAGATCCAGTTCACGATGGTCACCGCCGGCTCCGTGGGCCGCAACCCCAAGGAGGTCCTGCGGGTGCTGGACGCCCTGCAGACCGACGAGCTGTGCCCGTGCAACTGGACCAAGGGCGAGCAGACCCTCGACCCGGTCGCGCTGCTGGCTGGTGAGTGACCCGTGTCCCTCGACTCCCTGAAGTCCCGCATCCCGGACTACGCCAAGGACCTGAAGCTCAACCTGGGCTCGGTCATCGGCAACTCCGACCTGCCGGCGCAGCAGCTGTGGGGCACGGTGCTGGCGACCGCCATCGCCTCCCGCTCCCCGATCGTGCTGCGTGAGCTGGAGCCGGAGGCGAAGGCGAACCTGTCGCCGGAGGCGTACCAGGCCGCCAAGTCGGCCGCCGCCATCATGGCGATGAACAACGTCTTCTACCGCACCCGGCACCTGCTGTCCGACCACGAGTACGGCACCCTGCGCGCGGGCCTGCGGATGAACGTCATCGGCAACCCGGGCGTGGACAAGGTCGACTTCGAGCTGTGGTCGTTCGCGGTCTCCGCGATCAACGGCTGTGGCATGTGCCTGGACTCGCACGAGCAGGTGCTGCGCAAGGCCGGCGTGGAGCGCGACACCATCCAGGAGGCGTTCAAGATCGCCTCCGTGGTGCAGGCGATCGGCGTCACCGTGGACGCCGAGGCCGTCCTGGCCGAGTAGAGCCGGACCCGGCCGAGAGCGGCCGGACCCCGAGGACCCCGCTCACCCCTGGTGGGCGGGGTCTTCCGCGTGCGGCTCCGGAGGCTGCGGCGCCGCACCGGCCGCGGCCGGCTCGGCGGACGGAGCGGGGCCGGCGGGCTCGGCCGACTGGGCGGGTACGGCCGGCTCGCCCGGCTCGCCGCCCGGCGCCGCGGGACCGGCGGCATCGGCCGGGCCGTCCGCCTGGGCCTCCTCGGCCTCCTCGGCCCCCTGCGAATACTGCCGCAGATACCCGACCACCGTGTTCGTCACCGCCACCAGCGGTACGGCCACCACCGCGCCGCCGATGCCGGCCACCATGCCGCCGGCGGCCACGGTCAGGACGACCGCCAGCGGATGCACCCGCACCGCGCGGCCGAGGATGAACGGCTGCAGGACGTGTCCCTCGATCTGCTGCACCGCGAGGACCACCAGCAGGGTCATCAGGGCCGCGAACACACCCTGGGTGACCAGCGCGACGATCACCGCGAGCGCGCCGGAGGCGACCGCGCCGACCAGCGGGATGAACGAGAACAGGAAGATGAACACGGCCAGCGGGACGGCCATCGGCACGTCCAGGAAGTAGATGCCGATGCCGATGAAGATCGCGTCGATCAGGGCGACGAGCACCGTGCCGCGGACGTAGGCGGTCAGGGTGCGCCAGGCGCGCGGACCGGCGCCGGCCACGCCCGGCCGGGCGGCGGCGGGGACCAGCCGCAGGAACCACTGCCAGATGCGCTTGCCGTCGTAGAGCAGGAACAGCGTCGAGAAGAACACCAGCAGGATGCCGGTCAGCGCCTCCACGATGACCTGCACGCCCTCCAGGCCCGCGGAGGTGATCTGGTCGGCGTTGGCGCCGATCGCCTCGCGGAGGTTCTGCGCGATCTGGTTGATCTGCTTGTCGGTGACGTGGAAGGGGCTCTTCAGCAGCCAGTTGCGCAGGTCGTCGATGCCGGACTGGATCTGGGTGGAGAGCGTGTCGATGTTCTCCATGACCTGCCAGGTCACGAACCAGCCCATCAGGCCGATGACCACGAACCCGCTGATGGCGGTGAGCGCGGTGGCCGGGCCGCGCGGCACCCCGCGGCGGGTGAGCCGGGCGACCGTCGGCTGGAGCAGGGCGGTGACCAGGAGCGCTATCACGAAGGCGAAGACCACCAGCTGGATGGCGCTGATCATCCGCATCAGCACCCAGAGGGTGCCGGCCAGCACCAGCAGCCGCCAGCCCGCCTCGGCGGCGACCCGGACACCCCAGGGCACGGCCTCGGCCGGGTCGGGACGGCGGACGGCCGGGGGCGCGGTCCGGCGGACGGACGGCACGGCCTCGCGGCCGGACCCGGCCGCGCCGGCGCGGGGAGCGCCGGCCGGTTCGGCACCGGCGGGCTCGTCGTGGTCCTTCTCCACCTCGGCGCGGCGCTCGTCCAGGCGCTCGCTCATCTCGGTGAGCCGGGCTCCGACCCGGCCCAGCCACCCTGGCACTCGCGACATGGTCCGTCCTCTTCCCCCGCGTCCCCGGGTGCTCGCCACCACTCCCCCCTGGAGTCTTCCGGATACGACCGTACAGGGCGAAAGCCCCTCCCCGGAGGACGGGGAGGGGCTTTCGTGTGGCTCGGTGACGGCCGGACGGGCCGGGCGGAGGCCTAATACCAGTGGTTGGCCGACCAGAACGACCAGGCCTGGCAGGGGCTGCCGTACCGCTCGTTCATGTAGTTGAGGCCCCACTTGATCTGGGTCGCCGGGTTGGTCCGCCAGTCCGCGCCGGCGGAGGCGTACTTGCCGGCGGGCAGGGCCTGGAAGAGACCGTAGGCACCGGAGGAGGCGTTGACCGCCTGGTAGTTCCAGCTCGACTCGTGGTCGACGATGTTGCTGAAGCACTGGAACTGACCGCCGGCCACCATCTGGCGTGCCATGGCCTGGATCTGCGCCACGCTGTAGCTGCCCTGGGCCGGGAAGCTGGAGGGGTCGCGGACGTCGTCGCGGCTGGCCGCGGCGGCCTTGGCCTCGGCGCGCTCCTTGGCCTCCTGCTTCGCCTTGGCGGCTGCCTGCTCGGCGGCCTCCTTCTTGGCGATCGCGGTGTCGGCGGCGGCCTTGCGGGCCGCTTCTTCGGCGTCCTTCTTGGCGCTCGCGTCCGCGGCGATGGCCTGGGCGTCGGCCTGCTGCGTCAGGGACGCGGTCTGCACCTGCGCCTGCTGACCCGCGGGGATCTCGGCCAGGAATGTGGTGTCGGCTGCTGTCGCCTCGGCGTCGTTCGTCTGCGCGGTGCTGCCCGAGGCAACTCCGACGACGCTTCCGACAGCGGTGACCGCGGTGGCCGAGGCCACTGCGAATCCCCGGACCGAAATCCGGCTCACACGGTTTCCTTCCAGCATCGCCCGCTTCGGTGACCCTGGCGGACGCAATCGTGCCCCTGAACACTGGCCTCCCAACTGCGGGGTCACGGGAGGCACGGGCCCGGTGGGCAACTCCCCGAGGGGGAGCGCCGCGTGGTGCTCGGGCGGCATACGACGGACTCTATGGAGTTGGGTGACTTCAGTGGAGCCGTACGGCTGGGGGTACAAGTGTGTCGTATGCGGGGCCTGACAGGAGTGAGACTCTGCCGTAACCGGACGCCGCGTGGCAATTCTGTGTTGCGTGTGAAAGCTCACATCCCGTTTGGCCCTGGGTATTTCAGGAAAGCCCCACACATGACGGCGCCGCCCGGCTAGGCTCTTGGCCTTTGCCGGACGGCGCCAACTGCGTTGTTTCAGCTCAGATGTGACCGTCTTCGAGCATTTCGGTCACCAGTGCCGCGATCTGGGATCTCTCCGACCGGTTCAGCGTGACATGGGCGAAAAGCGGATGACCCTTCAGTTTCTCCACCACGGCGACCACTCCGTCGTAGCGGCCCACGCGCAGATTGTCCCGCTGTGCCACGTCATGGGTGAGGACCACCCGTGAGTTGGCGCCGATCCGGGACAGCACGGTCAGCAGGACGTTGCGCTCCAGCGACTGCGCCTCGTCGACGATGACGAACGCGTCGTGCAGCGAGCGCCCGCGGATGTGGGTCAGCGGGAGCACCTCCAGCATCCCGCGCGCGGTGACCTCCTCGATGACCTCGCGGCTGGTGACCGCCGAGAGGGTGTCGAAGACGGCCTGCGCCCAGGGGCTCATCTTCTCCGCCTCGGTGCCCGGCAGATAGCCCAGTTCCTGGCCGCCGACCGCGTACAGCGGACGGAAGACCATCACCTTCTGGTGCTGGCGGCGCTCCAGGACCGCCTCCAGGCCCGCGCACAGCGCCAGCGCCGACTTGCCGGTGCCGGCCCGGCCGCCCATGGAGACGATCCCGATGTCCGGGTCCAGCAGCAGGTCGAGCGCGATGCGCTGCTCGGCGCTGCGGCCCTTGATGCCGAACACCTCCCGGTCGCCGCGCACCAGGCGGACGCCGCCCTCGGCGGTGACCCGGCCGAGCGCCTTGCCGCGCTCGGACTGGATGGTCAGGCCGGTGTGCACGGGGAGGCCGGCCGCCTCCGGGACAGAGACGTGTCCTTCCTCGTAGAGGATGTCGACCTGCTCGCCCGGCAGGGTGAGTTCCGACATGCCCGTCCAGCCGGAGTTCTCCGTGATGGCGAGTTCGGCCCGGTACTCCTCGGCGAGGAGGCCGACCGAGGACGCCTTGATCCTCAGCGGCAGGTCCTTCGACACGACGGTGACGTCGAACCCCTCGGCCTGCAGATTGCGGGCCACCGCGAGGATGCGGGAGTCGTTGTCCCCCAGGCGGTAGCCCGAGGGCAGCACGCTGGGGTCCGAGTGGTTCAGTTCCACCCGGAGCGTCCCGCCGAGTTCGCCGGTCGGGACGGGCGCGTCGAGGCGGCCGTACCGCACCCGGTAGTCGTCCAGCAGGCGCAGCGCCTGGCGGGCGAAGTAGCCGAGTTCGGGATGGTGCCGCTTGGCCTCCAGCTCCGTGACCACCACGACGGGCAGCACGACCTCGTGCTCGTCGAAGCGGGTCAGGGCGTTCGGGTCGGCCAGCAGGACGCTGGTGTCGAGAACATACGTGCGCCGGTCGGGCTTGGAGCGCTTTGTGCTGGTCACCACGGAAGGACGTACCCCCTCGGATGAGGTCGGGGAGCGACGAAGAGATGCTGGACCGGTGTCGGGCCCCCGCGGACGGCGAGCCGTGAACCGGCCCTCCGCGGCTGCTTCCGTGCCGTGACCGCATGGTCGGGCTGGTGCAAAGGGCCTCCCGGGCGGACGGCCCCGAGCCGCCCGCTGAGAACCGACGCCCGTGGTTCGGGTGTCGACCTGTTGGGGTTATGCCCTCGAACACGCGCGGCCATGCGAATGCGGCCATCGGCGCGCCGGTGAACTCCTCGTGACATCCCCGCCGGCCGGGCGGCACGACGACGCCCCGTCACCGGGCGGTGACGGGGCGGGGACGGGCGGTCAGCCGCCGAAGCGGCGGTGACGTGCGGCGTAGTCGCGCAGGGCGCGCAGGAAGTCGACCTTGCGGAAGGCCGGCCAGAAGACGTCGCAGAAGTGGTACTCGGAGTGAGCGGTCTGCCAGAGCATGAATCCGGACAGCCGCTGTTCCCCGCTGGTGCGGATCACCAGGTCCGGGTCGGGCTGGTCGCCGGTGTAGAGGTGACGGCCGATCATGTCGATGTCCACGGACTCGGCGAGGTCCTCCAGCGACACGCCCTTGCCGTGCGCGTCGTGCAGCATGGAGCGCACGGCGTCGGCGATCTCCTGCCGGCCGCCGTAGCCGATGGCCACGTTGACCACTATGCCGTCGACGTGGGCGGTGGCCTCCTCGGCCTCCTTCAGCGTGTGCTGCATGCCGGTGGGCAGCAGGTCCATCGTGCCGACGTGGTGCACCCGCCAGCGGCCGTCGGCGGCGAGGGTGCGCACGACGCCCTCGATGATGCCGAGCAGCGGGACGAGTTCCTCCTGCGGCCGGTCGAAGTTGTCGGTGGACAGCAGCCACAGCGTGACGACCTCGACATCGGTCTCGGTGCACCAGCCGAGGAACTCCTCGATCTTGTCGGCACCGGCCCGGTGCCCGTGGACGGCGCTGGAGCCGGACGCCTTCGCCCAGCGGCGGTTGCCGTCCATGATGACGCCGATGTGCTTGGGCACCTGAGCGTGGTCCAGGTGGCCTTCCACCCGGCGTGCGTAGAGCCTGACGAGCAGACCGCGCAGCTTGTCGCGCAGGTTCACGTGACCCTCCGGGGGTTGGGCGCGGGGTACGGGATGCCGGAGCCGTTGAGCCTACCGCTGTTCGGGGCCTGGTCCCGGCCGGGGGCTTGCCCGGGGCCGGGGCGCTCCGGGCGCTGCCGGCGGGGCGGCCCGGCGCCCGGACAAAAAACGGGCCGGTCCGTGGGGGGGAGACGGACCGGCCCGAGGGGGGGGTTTCCACCATAACCCTTCGTAAGGGATGGTGGGTGCATCGGCGTGCCACAACTACTCTCCGGAATCGCCCGGCGACGCCCCGCTGGCCGGAGCGGGCAGGATTCCATGGCCTCTCCCGCCCGATTCACCGTGGAATCACAGGAAATTCCCGGCGAGTGGACAGGGAATCACAAGGATTAGGCCGTCTTGCGTCACTTCGGCGAGTCGTCCCCGGGTCCCCCCGACGGGCTACGCCACCGGTGTACGGCGGACTTGACCCCTCCGCTACGGCGCGGGGAGCACCGGCGTGCTCCGCACGGCCGACGCCCCGGGGGAAAAAGCGCGGGGCTCCCGGCTCATTTCCGTCACCTGGCCGGTTTGCGCACGTCGAACAGGTGCCGCGCGCTGTGCGCGACGAACGGTCCCTCCCGCTCGATCCGCTCGTGCAGCGCGCGCAGTCGCCCCTCGTACGCCTCCACCGTGAACCCCGGGACCATCCAGACGACCTTGCGCAGGAAGTGCACGACGGCGGCGATGTCGTGGAACTCCATCCGCAGCCGCTCCGCCCGCAGCCCGGCCACCTCCAGGCCCGCCGCCTCGGCCTCGGCCCGCTCCCGCCGCGGGTCACGGGCCCGGCGCACCTGCGGCGGCTGCGGTCCGAGGAAGTACTCGACCAGCTCGAAGACGCTGGCGGGCCCCACGTGCTGGGCGAAGTAGGTGCCGCCGGGCCGCAGCACCCGGGCGATCTCGGTCCAGTGCGGGCGCACCGGGTGCCGGCTGAGCACGAGGTCGAACGCCTCGTCCGCGAACGGCAGCGGCGCCTCGTCCGGTGCGGCGACCACGACGGCGCCGCGGGGCCGCAGCAGGGCGGTGGCCTTCGCCACGTTCGGCGGCCAGCCCTCGGTCGCCGCCACCAGCAGCGGCCGGGCCGGCTCCGCCCGCCCCAGCGCGAAGTCCAGCACCTCCCCGCCGCCGGTCTGGATGTCGAGCACGGCCCCGGCCCCGGCCAGCCGCTCCCCCGCCGACCGGGCGTACCCCCACGAGGGCCGCGCCTCACTGGCCCGGCCCTCGAACCACGAGAAGTCCCAGCCCTCGGTGGGCACGGCGGCGCCCTCGGCCACGAGGTCCTCGAAGGAACGGTGCGTCGTCATCTGTCCATGCTCCCAGGCGGGCGGGGCCCGGCCCCCGCGGGCTGCAGTGCGGCCGCCCGGTACGGCAGTCCGGTCCGGCTGCCGGTACGGCAGCCGGTGGCGGGCCGGCCGCGTCTCCGTCCCGGGCGGGTGGGCGGCGCCGCTGTCGGTCTCACGGGACCAGGGGGCGGACCTCCTGCGCGGCGAAGCGTACGAAGCCCTCCGGGTCGGGTTCGTCCGCGGTCGGCTGGAGGACGACGGTGTCCGCGCCGGCCTCGGCCAGCCGCCGTACCGCCGCCGCCACCGCGCCCGCGTCCCCGGCGACCCCCACGCCCGGCACCGACTCCAGTTTCTCCGCGGCGAGCTCGGCGCGCAGCCGGGCCCCGGCGCCGGGGCCCGTGGCGGTCAGGAGGTAGACGACGATCCGGTGCGGGCCGCCGCGTCCGGCCGCCCGCCGCCCCTCCTCGGCGAGCTGCCGGGCCCGCCGTACGCCGTCCGCCGGTGTGGCGCAGGTCAGGAGCGTGCCGTCGGCCTTCTCGCCGGCGAGGCGGAGCGTCCGGGGTCCGGTGGCGCCCGCGAGGACCTCGACCGGGCGCTGCGGCGGCCAGTCCAGGGCGACGTCGTCCAGCCGGACGTACCGCCCCTGCACGCTGAGCCGTTCCCCGCGCAGCAGGGCGCGCAGGGCGTCGAGGTGCTCGCCGAGCAGACCGAGCGGCGAGGCGGCGCGGGCGCCGACCTGGCCCATCCAGTCCTGCACGCCGTGGCCCACGGTCAGGATGGCCCGGCCGGGGAACATGCGGTCCAGCGAGGCGGCCTCCATCGCGGTGACGGCGACGTTCCGGAGCGGCACGGGCAGCAGCCCGATGCCGACCCGTACCCGCTCGGTCCAGGCGAGCGCGGCGGCGGCCGTGGAGATCCCGCCTTCCAGGAAGCAGTCCTCCCACAGCCACAGTTCGTCCAGGCCGGTGTCGTCCGCGAGGCGGGCGACGGACCGGAGCCGTTCGGGCGGGAGCTGGGGGCGGAATACGGCGCCGAGTTGGGTCATAGCGCTCCTTCCTAGTGGGGAGGACGGGAAAGGACAACGCATTTACGGGCGCGGGCGCGGGCGGGGCGGGGTGCCGGCCGCGGAAGGGGAGGGCGGGGCATGGGGCGCTGGCGGGACGGACGCGGGCGGCTGACGGTGCGGACGGCCACCGGGGAGGCGCTCACCGCGCCGGTCCCGCTGGAGATCGCGGCCTCCTACCGGGCCCGGACCAAGGGGCTGCTGGGCCGGGACTCGGTCGACGGGGCGCTGCTGCTGTCGCCGGCGAGCGGGGTGCACACGTTCGGGATGCGGATGCCGATCGACGTGGCCTACCTGGACCGCCGGCTGCGGGTCGTCGCCGTCCGCACGATGCCGCCGGGCCGGCTGGGGCGGCCCCGCCTGCGGGCGCGGCACGTGCTGGAGGCGGCGGCCGGGGCGATGGCGGGGTGGGGGGTGCGGGCGGGAGCGCGGGTGGAGGTCGCGGAGATGACGGAGGGCGCGGCGGGCTGACGTCCGGCGGGCGGCCCGGTCGCCCGCGCGGTCACGGCCGGGTGCGCGGGAAGGAGACCTCCACCCGGCGGTTCTTGCGCCGGCCCTCTTCGGTGGCGTTGTCGGCGATCGGGTACTGCTCGCCGTAGCCGCGGACGTCGAAGGTGACGGACGGGCTGTTCAGGTCCTGGTCCAGGACCGCCTGTACGGCGTTGGCGCGCTGCCGGGAGAGGGTGTCGCCGTGGGCGGAGGAGCCGAGGTCGTCGGTGAAGCCGAAGACGCGGACGCGGGCCGCCCGCTGCTTCGCGATCTCCTCGGCGATGGTCGCGATACGGGTCTTCGCGTCGGCGCCGACGCGGGCGCTGTCCTTGCCGAACAGCACCTCGGCCTGGAGGGCGAAGGTCACATCGGCGTTGGTGTCCTCGCGCCGCTCGTCCCCGCTCTGGTCCTCCACGACCGACTTGATGTCCAGCACCTTGGCCTGGGCGAGCGTGGCGCCTTCCGGCAGCTTGAGGTCGGGGTCGGCGGGGTCGACCGCCACGGGCGCGGTGGCGGAGGGCTCGGTGCCGGGCGGTTCACTGGGCCCGGCGCCGCCGGCGACGGCGGTGGCGGGCATCGACGTGACGATCAGAAGCACGGCTCCGAAGAGAGCGAGACGGGGCACGGTGGTCACTGGGCCCTCACCCGGAGATCTCGATGCCGGCGGAGGAGAACGTCGGCAGTTGGAAGTCCACCTCGGTCACGCTCGCCGGAGGTGCCGGGAACTGCATGAAGACGGCCAGGGTGGCGCCGGATCTGAGGGTCGAGAAGCCGGTGGTCGTCAGCGGCCGTCCCTCGGTGTCCCGCAGTACGTAGTACCGCTTCTTGCCCTGTGTGTCGACCAGCGTGGCCCCGCCCAGGGATCTGCCGTTCTTGATGATCTCGGTCTCGTTCCCGCTCAGCGCGGAGGGGATGACGGCGGTCCGTGCCCCGTCGTTCTTCAGCGTGCCGTCGACCGTGACGAAGCCGCCCGTGTCGCGTCGCGCGGAGGTGATCTGGAGCAGCAGGCCGTCCGATCCCCGCAACTCCGCCAGCGGTCGGTCCGACTGCCCTTCCTGCGCGCTGGGGCCGGAGTCGTCCGTCCCGGTGGCGGACGCGGAGGTGTCCGGCTTCCCGTCGTCGCCGCCGCCTCCGCAACCGGCCGCACCGACGGCCAGTCCGGCCGCAACGCCGAAGGCGACCATCCCCCTGCGGACCTTCGCAGTGAACCGCATGCTCATCGCTCCGCTTCCTTCGTCATCGGTCGTTCGCTGGTGAGTCGGCCAGGTGGACGTCGAAGAGGTCCTCGGGACCCGGCAGCCCGGTGGTGTCGCCCGGCTTCGGATGCCAGACCTTGTCCGCGCAGGTGAGCTGGGGCAGCGCGTCCCCTTCGCCCTTCCCGTCCTTGTCGTCCTTGTCGCCCTTGTCGTCCTTGTCGTCCGCCCGGGTCCGCGCGTCGGACGGCGGGAGGCAGAGGGGTTCGATGACGGCGGTCGCGTGCGCCGTGGCGTGCACGTTCTCCGTGCCCGGCATGACGGAGTCACCCACGGACTTGTTCGTCCGGGCGTCGACCGCGTAGCGCAGCGGCGGCTGGAACGAGCACCGCACCGTCGCGTCGTTCTGGGCGGCGAGCTGGTCGGCACGCCAGCAGAAGTCGTCGGCTCCCGCGCCCTCGAAGATGGCCTGCCACTTGGCCGGGTCGCGTAAGTCCTCCAGCCACAGGGCCGCGAGCTGGTCACGGGTCTGCTGGGCTGCCGCCAGCGCCGCCGCGTCCGCCGCCGTCTGGGCGCCGCTCCGGTTCACCGCCGCCTGGCCCACGGCCAGGTAGGCCAATGCGAGAAAGAGCAGGCCCGCCACCACCGTGAGGTAGATGGGGAAGGCCTGCCCTGTGTCCCGGTGGGGAGGAATCAGCCGCCGGTGACCTCGGCGATCTTGTTCGTGATCGCGTCGTAGATCGACTGGCCGATGCTCGTGCCGGTGATCGCCAGGACGATCGCCACGACCACCGCGATGATGCCGAGGTACTCCACCGCGGTCTGCCCCTTGTCGCCGCGAGCGGCACGGGATTGCAGGTACGCGACGGTGGTGTTGAACCATTTGCTCACGGTCTTCCCCTCCAGCTTCGCCTCCGGTCCGGGCACCGTACGGCCCGACCCTCCCGCCCCCTGAGGGCCCCAGGGCCCAACCCCGGGCCCATTCGGTGTTCCGGGACGGCATGTCAGGCCACCCCCAGCCACTTCGCCGTCGCCTGGGACCGGGTGGTGGTGTGCAGCTTGGCGAAGATGCGGTTGATGTGGTTCTTGACCGTCTTCTCGCTGATGAAGCAGGCGGCGGCGATCTGCTGGTTGCTCATGCCGGACGCGATGAGGTCCATGATCTCCGCCTCCCTGGTACTCAGCCGGAACCGCGACCGGAACGACTGTCCCATAGGAGATTGCAATTGCGAAAGAGGCGAGGGGGTTGAATTTCCCGCCGAGTCAAGGGCGTTCGGGGTTTCGTGTGCAGGTGCATCGGACCGTAACGTGGTCAGCAACGCCTTCGCCGCACCCGGTGTGACATGCGGCCGGCCCTCCCGCACGTCCCGTACCGCCCGCACCAGCTGCTCCGTCGTGAACTCGCCGTGCACCAGATATCCCCCCGCCCCCAGTCGCAGCGCCTCCCGCACGGTCTCCGTCTCGTGGCTGTAGGTGAGCATCATGACGGGAGCCAGCCGCACCAGGTGGGGCAACGCCGAGATTCCGTCGACCCCGGGCATGCGGACGTCGAGCAGGATGACGTCCGGCCGGTGCCGCAGCGCCGCCTCGTACGCCTCGCGGCCGTCCCCGGCCTCCGCCACCACCGTGGTGCCGGGACAGGCCGTGAGCAGCGCCGTCAGACCGGCGCGGACCACGGGGTTGTCGTCGGCGACCAGCAGCCGCAGCGGCGGGTCCGCCGGGGCCGGCGGCGGGAAGTCCGGCCGGGAAGAGCCGGGTGAGGGCCGCATGGTGCCTCCTCTCGTGAGTGGGTCGGACGTCAGGGCCGGGGAGCGGGGCGGGGCAGCGGGAGGTCCAGGCGCACTTCCGTGCCCCGCTCCCGCGTCCCCTTGCCGACGCGTATCCGGGCGCCCGCCTGCGCGGCCCGCTCCACCATGCCGAGCAGGCCGAAGTGGCCCGAATCGCGCAGGTTCTCCAGAATGGTGCCGGGCGGCAGGCCGGTGCCGTCGTCGCGGATCGTGAGGCACAGCAGCCGGCCCTCGACCGCCGCCCCTACGTCGACGCGGGTCGCGGAGGCGTGCCGGTGGGCGTTCTCCAGCGCCTCCGTGGCGATGGCGAGCACATGCCGGGCGACGGGTGCCGGCAGGGCCGGGAGCACGGCGGGGCCGTCCGCCGGCCAGTGGCAGGTGACCGGCAGGCCCGTGCGGCGGGTGAAGTCCCGCGCCTGTTCGGCGAGTTCCTGCCAGAGCGGGGGCCGCTCCGGCTCCTCCGGGCGGTCCCGGCGCAGGTCCGTCAGCAGTTCCCGGGACTCCGCCGCCGCGGTGCGCGCCGAGCGGGACACCAGTTCCGCCTGCTGCCGGATCCGGGCGGGATCCGGGGCGTCGGCCGAGGCGGTCAGCGCCAGGCCGTCCGCCGCCAGGGCCACGCCGTACAGGGTCTTGGCCAGCGAGTCGTGCATCTCCCGGGCCAGCCGGGCGCGTTCCGCGCTCACCGCCTCCGCCGCCGCGAGGCGTGCCTCGGTCGCCGTCAGCGCCTGGGTCGCGGCGCCGAAGCGGAGCATCAGGTTGCGCAGGGTGGAGCCCAGGGCCCCGGCGACGACGCACAGGCCGGGCAGGAGCAGCGCCTCGGCGACGGACGCCTGCCGGCCGGCCTTCAGGGTGGTGTGCACCAGGAGCAGGATCAGGGCCTGGAGGGAGGCGAAGCAGGCCGCGCCGCGCCAGCTGTAGACCAGGCCGGCCAGGAGCGGGGTGCAGACGCTGACGTAGGCGAGGGTGGTGTCCGGGCCGGCCGAGACGAGGAGGAACGAGCCGAAGAGGGTGTCGGCGGCCAGCAGGCTGGGGTGGCGCAGGAGGAGGGGGCCGAAGCGTTCCCAGTCGCGGAAGAGGACGTAGGACACCATGACGGTGACGACCACGGCCGCGCCGATCAGGCGGACACCCAGGCCGGGAGCCGCGTTGAGGAGGGCGGCGGGGGCCGAGACGACGATCATCGCCAGCCGGAAGCCGAGGACCTGGCGGCACATCGCTTGCAAGGCGCGGACCTGGAGCTTCTCGGAAGGCCCGGCCGGCAGGACGACCCGTCCCACCGCCCGCACCACGGCCGACGGCCGCAGCGCGGCCAGCCGCACGGCCCCCCGGAGCGCGCCCACCAGCCGAACGGCCACCCGGCGCACGGCCGACAAGCCCACGGCCCGCCAAGGCGCGGCCACCAGCCGACGTACGGCCCACCCGGGCGCGGCCACCAGCCGACACACGGCCGGCAGACCCGCGGTCCGCCGAAGCAACGCCGGCAGACGCGCGGCCGGCAGACGTGCCGCCCACCGGTGCCCGCCCATCAGCCCTACCACCGCCCCGCACACCGCCGTCAGCCGTAAGGCGACCCGGCGTGCAACCGCCCGTCCCGTCGCCGCGAGGCCACTGGCGGCAGCGGGGCCCGTGGTCGGCCGGCCGGGCGTTTCGCGGACTCGCTGTGCCGGGTGGCCGCTCGGTGTCGGGTGCCGTCTCCGGCGGGCTTTTCCCTCCCCTCGGCCCGTCAGCCCCGTCGTCGTCACCTCGTCCTCACTTCCCCGTCAGGGAGCCGAAGTCCACGCCCGAGCCGAGGAGCAGGCCCGCGCCCAGCAGGAGCATCGTCGCCGGGACCATGAACGTGGTGATCATCAGCGTGGCCTTGGGCACCGCCCGCGCGGCCTTGCGGCGGGCGTTCTGGGCGTCGGTGCGGCGCATGTCCTTGGCCAGGGAGACCAGCGTGTCCACGATGGGCGCGCCCAGTTCCTCGCCCTGCTGCAAGGCCGTCACGAACATGGCGACCTGCTCGGAGTCGTTGCGCCGGCGCAGTTCGGCGAAGGCCTGGCGGCGGCTCATGCCGAGGTCCATCTGGCGCAGGGTGATGCGCAGTTCGTCGGCCCACGGGCCCTCGTAGCGGGACGCGACGCGGTCCAGGGCCTGCCGGAAGCCGAGGCCCGCGCTGACCACCACGGCCAGCACGTCCAGGAAGTCGGGCAGGGTGCGCTCGATGACGTCCTTGCGGACCCGGATCGCCGACCAGAGGCCGACCTCCGTCCAGAACGCGCCGAACAGGAGCAGCAGCAGGGCGACGAACCACTGGCCGCGCAGCAGGAAGACCAGGAAGCCGACGCCGCCGAGGGCGCCGTAGACGGCGCGGCGGGCCGCGTAGCGGTCGAGGGTCAGGCCGCCGGGGTTGCCGGCGAGGTCGATCCGGCGGCGGCAGCGGGCCACGAGCCGGGGGCCCATCAGGCGCAGGACCAGCGGCGCGTAGCGCATGCCCAGGCGGTCCACGACCGAACCGACCGCGCCGGTGCGGGTGGCGCCGACCTCCAGGGCGACGGCGAGGTCGCCGGGGAGTTTCGCGTCCGCGCGGTACAGGCGGAGGCCGGCGAAGACGCCCCAGACGCCGGCGCCCGTCAGCAGGGCGAGCAGGAATGCCACCGGGTCACCTCCCTCAGACGTCGATCCGGCTGAGCCGGCGGATGAGGACGAACCCGACGGCGTACAGGGCGAACGCGACGACCACGCTGGCCTGGCCGGCCGGTGAGCCGGTCATGCGGTCGAGCGCGCCGTCCTTCACCCCGTTCATCAGGAACAACGCGCCGACCCCGAGAACGGGCACGGCGTACGAGGTCATGGTCACCTGGGAGAGCTGGGTGCGGATCTCGCGCCGGGTCTCCTTGCGTTCCTCCAGCGTCTCGGTGAGGTTGCGCAGCGCGGAGACCACCTGGCCGCCCGCCCGGTTGGACAGGACCAGGGTGGTGACCAGGACGACGAGTTCGCGGGAGGGCAGGCGGTCGGCCAGCTCGCCGAGCGCGTCGTCCAGGGAGTGGCCGACGGCCAGTTGGTCGGCGACCTTGGACAGTTCCTCGCCGGCCGGGGCCTCCAGCTCCTCCGCCGCCATGCCGATCGCGGTGCGCAGGGCGAGGCCGGCCTGGGTGGCGTTGGCCAGGATGCGGGCGAGTTCGGGGAGCTGGCCGATGAAGCGTTCGATGCGTTTGTGCCGCTGCCAGTTGAGGAACTGCACGGCCGCCCAGACGCCGAGGAGTCCGGCGAGCGGGCCGAAGAACGGGGCCAGGGTGGCCTGGCCGATCAGCCAGAGCGCGGCGACCGTGGCGAGCAGGGCGGCGAAGAACTCGCCCGGTGTGACGTCCAGGCCGGTCGCCGCGAGGCGCAGCTCCAGCCGGCGGCCGAGGCGGGTGCGGCGCAGCCGCCGGTCCAGGCCGGGGAAGCGGCGTCTGCGGCCGGCGGCCGGCGGCGGTCCGGCGAGCGCGAGCCGGTCCACGAGGGCGGCGCGCCGGGCCCGGCCCGAGGCGTAGGCGTGTACGCCGGCCACCGCCAGGACGCAGGCCAGCAGGGTGGCGCCGGTGGTGAGCTGGACGAGGGTGCGGAGTTCCATGGGCCTGGGTCCTACCTGGCTTCTCGGGTGGCGAGCTGGTCGGCGGTGCGGGCGACGCCGAACGCCTGTGGGACGGGCTGGCTCGCCATGTAGAGGCGGTCGGCACTGCGGCGGGGCAGCGGGAAGTAGCGGAAGGCGCCGTGGACGCGGCCGTCCGGGGTCATCGGCCGGGCCTCGAAGCGGGCGGCGGTGGCCAGCCGGTAGGGCTCGCCGCCGTGGCTGTCGAGCAGGGCGATCTCGGTGATGCGGCGGGCGCCGTCGGCGAACCGGGTGAGCTGGACGAGGACGTCGACGGCGCTGTTGATCTGGTCGTGCAGGGCGACGAAGGGCACCTCGACGTCGGACATCGAGGCGAGGGTCTGGAGCCGGGTGAGGGCGTCCTCGGCGCTGTTGGCGTGCACGGTGGCGAGGGAGCCGTCGTGGCCGGTGGACATCGCCTGGAGCATGTCCAGGGACTCGCCGCCGCGCACCTCGCCGACGACGATCCGGTCGGGGCGCATGCGCAGCGAGTTGCGGACCAGGTCGCGGATGGTGACCTGGCCCTTGCCCTCCACGTTCGGCGGGCGGGACTCCAGGCGGACCACATGGGTCTGCTGGAGCTGGAGTTCGGCGGAGTCCTCGATGGTGATGATGCGCTCGTGCGGCGGGATCAGCCCGGACAGGGCGTTCAGCAGGGTCGTCTTGCCGGTGCCGGTGGCGCCCGAGACGATGATGTTGAACTTGGCCTGCACCAGGCCGGCCAGCAGGTACACCATGTGCTCGTCCAGCGAGCCGAAGCCGACCAGCTCCTGGAGGGTGAAGGAGCGCGGGAAGCGGCGGATGGTGAGGACCGGGCCGGTCAGGGACAGCGGCGGGATGATGACGTTGACCCGCTCGCCGGAGGGCAGGCGGGCGTCCACCATCGGGTTGGACTCGTCCACGCGGCGGTTGACCGTCGACACGATCCGTTCGATGGTCTGCATGAGCTGGTCCGCGGAGACGAACCGCAGGGGGAGCTGTTCGACCCGGCCGCCGCGTTCCACGAAGATCGCGTCGGGGCCGTTGACCATGATCTCGGTGATGGAGGCGTCCTCCAGCAGCGGTTCCAGGATGCCGAGACCGAGGGCCTCGTCCACCACGCGGCGGATCAGCCGGGAGCGCTCGGCGGTGGACAGCACCGGGCCCTCGCGGCTGATGATGTGCCCGAGGACCCGCTCCAGGCGTGCCCGGCGCTCGGCGGCGGCCAGCGCGCTCATCTCCGCGAGGTCGATCTCCTGGAGCAGCTTGGCCCGGTAGGAGGCGACCAGGTGCCCCTCCTCGCCCCGGGCGCCGTTCTCCTCCGGAGTGCTGATGCGTGCCCGCAGGCTCATGGGTTCGCTTCTCCTCGGTCAGTGGTCGAGGGGCATGGTGGCGGACTTGGTGGCGTCGCCGAGGTCCCAGACGATGGTGGGGATGGGGACGGTGGCGGTGACGGTCACCGAGTCGCCGTTCTCCGCGGACGCGCAGGTCACGGTGAGTCCGCCGCCGACGGCGCCGGCGCAGGCCTGGGCGGGGGACTGCCGCAGGGACGCCGCCCGCGCCCCGGCCCGGGCCGCCGTGCCGGCCTGCTCGGCGGCGTAGGCGACGGCCCCGAGCTGGATGCCGGCCAGGCCGACGATCAGCAGGACGGGGACGAAGCCCAGGTATTCGATGGCGACCTGGCCGCGGTCGCGGGTCCGGCGGTACGGCATCTCAGCGTTTCGCCTCCTCGACGGCACCGGCGTGGCCGGGCACGGTGACCGGGAAATCGACGAAGCCGGGGAAGAGGACCGGGACCCGCAGCCGGACGTCCGCCGTCACATAGCCGGATCCGCCGCACGGCGGCACCTCGGCGCCGGACCGCCAGGCGTCCGGCAGGTGTGCCAGCGCGGCCTCCCGGCAGGCCGCGGCCCGCTGTCCCGGACGGGCCGCCGTGCCGGCCCGCACCGCCTCGTCGGCGGCGTTCCCGGCGAGCGTGAAGGTGTATCCGACGAGCACGGCCTGCCACATCAGCACCAGCGTCAGGACGATCAGCGGTGTCATGCCGAGCAGTTCGACGCTGACCTGGCCCCGGTCCCCGTCCGGTCCGCTCATCGTCGCGCTCACTCCTTCCGCCGCCGGAAGCCGGCCGGGCCGCGCCCGGCGCCCCGGTGGGAGGCGCCCTCGTCCGCCGGTTTCGCCAGGCCCAGTTCGGTCGCGAGGGCCCACAGCGCCTGGCGCACCGTGCTCCTGGCGTCGAGTTCGTGGACCCGTCCGGCGTCGACGACGGCGTGCAGTTCCCTGAAGTTGGCGGGTACGGCGGTCCGGGCGAGCGCCGTGCCGGTGATGCGTCCCACCAGCGCGGGCTGGATCTCGGCGGTGCGGGTGTGCCGGTTGACGACCACCGTCGTCTCCTCGGCCTTGCGGATCTGGAGCCGGTCCCACATCCGTACGGTCCGTTTGGCGGCGCGTACGGCGATCACGTCCGGGGTGGTGACGAGCAGGGCCGTGTCGGCCATCTCCACGGCGGCGGCGCCCGCGCCGCTCAACTGGGCGCCGCAGTCGACGACGACGGTCTCGTAGCGGGTGCGCAGGGCGCTGACGAGCTGGCGGGCGGCCCGGTCGGTGACCTCCTCGCCGCGTTCGCCCTCGGCGGGCGCGAGGAGCAGGGCGAGGCCGGTGTCGTGGCGGAAGACGGCGTCGGCGAGGACGCGGGGCGAGATGTCGGTGATGGCGGCGAGGTCGGCGACGGACCGGCGGAACTGGACGTCCAGGTAGGAGGCGATGTCGCCGGTCTGGAGGTCGAGGTCGACCAGGGCGGTGGCGCGTCCGGAGGCCTGGGCGGCCAGGGCGAGCTGGACGGCGGTCAGGGTGGCGCCCACGCCTCCCTTGGCGCCGCTGACCGTGACGACGGTGCCGCCGGCCCCGGCGGGCGCCTCCGCGCCGTGCCCGAGGTGCCGTCGTACGCCCGTGGACCACTGGGCGACGGCCTGGACGCGGCCGGCGAGTTCCTCGTACGACAGCGGGAGCCCGACCAGGCCCCGCGCCCCGGAGTCCATGGCGGCGGCGAACAGGCCGGGGCTCGCGTCGGTGGTGACGAGGACGACGCCGACGGCCGGGAAGCGCAGGGCGACCTCGCGGATCAGCTCCAGGGCCGGGACGGGGCCGATGCGTTCGTGGACGACGACCACTTCCGGGAGTTCGTCGACCGATTCGGCGGCGAGCCGGGCGAGGGTGTCGACCAACTGGGTGGAGTCGGTGACCGGGGGCTGCGGCTCGGCGTCGGGGAGCTGGCTGAGCAGGGTGGTGAGGGAGCGGACGGCGTCCGGGTCCGTGCCGGCCGGGAGGATCCTGGTGGGCATGCGGGCCGCCTCTCACTTGTCCGTCGCGAGTTCGTAGGTGCGGTCCTCGTCGGGGACGCCGGTGGCGCTGCCGGGGGCCACGAGCGCGAGCCGGACGCGCTGGGCGAAGGACTCGGCGTAGGTGACGCGCTGGGCGTCGAGGGTGGACAGCGCGAAGGTGATGGGGACGGCTTCGGCGGGCTGCCGGCGGCTGTCGTCGTCGGGTTCCAGGGCGGTGATCCGGCCGACGTCGAGGACCCGGGCGTTGGTCACGATGATCTTCGACTGGTCGGGGTCGCTCTCCTTGCGGCCCTCGAAGGTGGCGTAGACGTTGACGCGCGAGCCGGGCGTGATCTTGCCGGCGACGCCGGTGGCCGCGTCGATCATGATGGCGACCTCCTGCTCGCCGGGCCGGAGGGCGGGCCGGTCGACGATCATGTCGGTCTGGAGCAGGGAGCCCGTGCGCAGGGTGGTCACGGCGATCTTGCCGCGGATCTGCCGCAGGTCGGTGACCGCGTTGCCGGACAGCCACCGCTCGGGCATCTCTATCTTCTCGAACTGGTCCGCGCCGAGCGTGGTGTACGGCTTCACCTCGGACCTGACCCGGTAGGCGGTGACCTCGGGCCCGACCTTGGAGTTCGCGTCGTGGACGACGGAGAGCACGCCGGCGAACGCGCCCAGGGCGCACAGGGCCGACAGGATCAGGAGCAGCACGCCGCGGCGCTGACGGGAGTTCATGGACCGTGCTACCTCGTGGGGATCGGGCGGGCGGGCTTCGGGGCCGGGTCCGTGCGGGCCGGTCAGGCGGGTGCGCGCTGCTCCGGCGCGTGCGGCGCGGGCGGTTCGGGGGCGGGCGGGGCGGCCGAGCAGAAGACGCAGCGGTCGCCGATGACGTCGATGCCGCACCAGTGGCAGGTGGTCTGCCGTACGGAGGTGACCAGTTGGTAGAGGACCGAGAGGTCGGCGAGGTAGCCGCAGAACTCGACCAGGCGGTGGGTGCCCCACCACACCGGGGACTCGGCGGGCAGCGGGACCTCGCGCAGCCCGTGCACGCCCCACCGGGTGCCGAGCCCGGTGACCCACTCGCCCGGCGTCTGCCCCTTGGCGACCAGCATCCAGGTGCTGAACTCGGGGCCCTTGAGGGTGGCGTCGGGCGCGACCCTGACGAGCTGGGGTTCGGGGTGGGCGAGGACCGCGAACTGGCTGCCGGGCACCCAGGACCTGGCGTGCGCCTTCAGTCCGACCGGTACCCGGTCGAGCCGGGCGACGGAGCCGAGGACGGCGCCGGCGTGCAGGTAGTGGGTGAGCAGCCGGCCGGCGCAGGCGAGCACGCCCGGGCCGAGGTCGCAGGAGGCGAGCTGGCGTAACTGCCGGGCGAGGACGGCGACGCCGAGCGGCGGCAGGGCGGGCCGGAACACGGCGACGCGGTCGCTCTCCAGCAGCGCGCGCAGGGTGTAAAGCCGCCGGACGACCGGTTCCGGGGTGGCCGGTGAACAGACGACGACGACATGGCCGTACTGCTCGGTGAGGGTGTGGAGCCCGGTGAGCGCCTCGTCGAGGGTCCCGCCGTCGAGGCCGGTCAGCACGACGGCGGGCATGGTCCGTTCGTCCTGCGCCGGCAGCGCCATGTCGGCGCTGGTCACGGCAATGGCAGTTGGCACGCGCAGCTCCCCGCTCCTCACACCCGCCCCGGCCCGCCGGTGTCACTCCCGTGCGCCAGGGCGACTTCATTGCGTGACTACCCGAGCACTGTATCCACGGCCGTATGGCCGGAGAACAGCGTTGGTGAAGCCGGTGTGGAACTCTCCCGTGGCAAGTCCCGTCAAACCTGGACAGGTTGAGCGGCCCGTCGGGAACGGCTTTGGTCTGGACCTCTTGACACACCGATTGGTCTGGACCAACTTGGAGGCGAGCGGTGGCCACCGTCCCCAGCTCCCCTCCCCGCCCACTCCCCCTCCGGAGGCTCCAGTGGACCGCGCAGCAGGCATACCCAGACCCCGCGGACGACGACTGGCGACATGGTCCGCCGCCACCGCCCTGGCCCTCTCGGTCGCCGGCCTCGCCACGGCCGGCCCCGCGTCCGCCGCGGACGTCAACAACGTGCGCAACGCGGGCTTCGAGTCCGGCCTGACCGACTGGACCTGTTCGGCCGGCAGCGGCGCGGCGGTCTCCTCCCCGGTGCACGGCGGCACCAGCGCGCTGAAGGCCACCCCGGCCGGCCAGGACAACGCCACGTGCACCCAGAAGGTGGCGGTCAAGCCCAACTCCACCTACACGCTGAGCGCATGGGTGCAGGGCGGCTACACCTACCTCGGCGTGACGGGCACCGGCACCACCGACGTCTCCACCTGGTCGCCCGACGCACCGTCGTGGAAGCAGCTCACGACGACGTTCACCACCGGCTCCGCCACCACCTCGGTCTCGGTCTACACCCACGGCTGGTACGGCCAGGCGGCCTACTACGCCGACGACGTCTCCCTCTACGGCCCCGACGGCGGCGGTTCGGGCGGCGGCAATCCGGCCCCGACGGTCCCGGCCGCCCCCGCCGGCCTCTCCGTCGCCGGCACGACGTCCTCGTCCGTCTCCCTGTCCTGGTCGGCGGTGTCCGGCGCGACGGGCTACAACGTCTACCGCGACGGCAGCAAGGTCACCGCGGTCACCGGCACCTCGGCCACGGTGAGCGGCCTCACGGCGTCCACGGCGTACTCCTTCCAGGTGACGGCGACCAACGCGGCGGGCGAGTCGGCGAAGTCGGCGACCGTGACCGGCACGACGACCTCCGGCACGGGCGGTGGCGGCGGGGGCAACGGCTCCCTGCCCAAGCACGCGGTGACCGGCTACTGGCAGAACTTCAACAACGGCGCCACGGTCCAGAAGCTGTCCGACGTGCCCGCGTCCTACGACATCATCGCGGTGGCCTTCGCGGACGCCACGTCCACCCCGGGCGCCGTCTCCTTCACCCTGGACTCCGCCGGCCTGGGCGGCTACACCGCCGACCAGTTCAAGGCCGACATCAAGGCCAAGCAGGCGGCGGGCAAGAAGGTCATCATCTCCGTCGGCGGCGAGAAGGGCTCGGTGTCGGTCAGCGACGCCACGTCGGCCGCGAACTTCGCGAACTCCGTCTACTCGCTGATGCAGACGTACGGCTTCGACGGCGTCGACATCGACCTGGAGAACGGCCTGAACGCGACCTACATGACGCAGGCGCTGCGTGCCCTGTCCGCCAAGGCCGGCCCGTCGCTGATCATCACGATGGCCCCGCAGACGATCGACATGCAGTCCACGTCGGGCGCCTACTTCCAGACGGCCCTGAACGTCAAGGACATCCTCACGGTCGTCAACATGCAGTACTACAACAGCGGTTCCATGCTGGGCTGCGACGGCAAGGTCTACAGCCAGGGCACGGTCGACTTCCTCACCGCGCTGGCCTGCATCCAGCTGGAGGGCGGGCTGGCCCCGTCCCAGGTCGGCCTCGGCCTGCCGGCGTCCACCAGGGCGGCGGGCGGCGGCTACGTCTCCCCCACGGTCGTGAACAACGCCCTGGACTGCCTGACGAAGGCCGTGAACTGCGGCACCTTCAAGCCGTCCAAGACCTACCCCGACCTGCGCGGCGCGATGACCTGGTCCACGAACTGGGACGCGGCCTCGGGCAACGCGTGGTCGAACGCGGTCGGCGCGCACGTGCACGCCCTGCCGTAACACCCGTCCGTACGGCAATTCCCGGCGCCCGGAGCCTCGTGCTCCGGGCGCCGTCGTGCGCGCGGCCGGACTCGATCGGTCGGCCGGGTACCGCGTTGCCCCGCCGACAGCCGGATGTGATGATCCGGCGCATGGCCGAACACGGGGGAGACGCCGGCGCGCAGAAGCGCGCCCGCAGGTCACGCCTGTACGACTACGCGGACCCGGCCGGGTCCGGCGGGCCGGAGGCGTCCGCCGGTGACATCCGCGGGCGCCGCGGGTTCGCCGCCGTGCTGGGCGAGTTCCGGCGTACGCCGGTGCTGGTGCCGGTGGACGGGGACGGCGCCCCGCTGACCGCCGACTTCGGCGGCGTGCGCTGGTTCTACGCCTTCTCGGACGAAGGGGCCCTGGCCCGTTTTGCGCTCGCGCGCGGCGAGGGCGGCCGGGAGTGGCCGTACCAAAGGTGGCTGGGCGCCCGCCTGCTGGACGCGGCGGTGCCCGCGACGGGGGTGCCGAGCGGAGTGGCGCTGGACTGCGCGGACGACGGGCGGGGCGTGGTCTTCCCGCCGGTGCGCGGGATCGTGCCGGACGCGGTGGCCGCGGACGGCGGGACGGGCGCGCGCGGTGGCCCGGGGCAGGACGGGGAGCGAGCGGTGACCGACGGCAGGACGGGGGACGAGCGGTGAGCGGGAACGGCGAGGATCTGCGGACCGAGGGCCTGGAACTCATCGCGAAGGGGCTGACCGACGCGCTCGGCGAGCTGAAGGAGCTGGGCATGATCGGCGCGGCCGGTGCCGGGCGCGGCTTCTCCGAGATCGCGCTGTCGGGGCTGGAGCTGGGTCACGAGGGTCTGACGGAAGAATTCACGTCGTTCTGCGAGCGCTGGGAGTGGGGCGTGCGCGCGCTGGTCGACGAGGGCAACGGGTTCGCCTCGAAGACGGGTCTGGCGGCCGGCACCTACTACGAGACCGACCAGTACATCGGGGGCACCTTCAAGATCGTGACGAACGCGGTGATCGGCAATCCGTACGCCTCCGAGGAGGAGGTGCAGAAGGAGAGCTGGGGACGGATCGCCGGCTCCGGGGCGTTCGGCGGTGACGTGGACTACAGCGGCGAGTCCTTCGAGCAGGCGTGGGCCACGGGCAAGGAGGGCTGGGAGACCGCCGGGCACGATGTGATGACGTCGGACACGATCGGGCCGATGCCGGGGGTGGGCGTGGCCGAGCTGCGCGAGACGGCCGAGGGGCCGGACGAACGGCCGGACGAGCGGCAGCCGGGCGGTGCGGGCTGATGGGTCTGGGGGACATCACCAACGCGGTGCTCAGCGGGGGCGAGCACGCTCTCGACCGCGGCAAGAAGCTCCTCGGCGAGGGGGTCGACTACACCACCGGCAAGATCGGTGACGGCCTGGACCACCTCGGGGCGCACCGGTGGGCCGACGTGGTCGAGGGCTGGGGCGACGGGGTCGCCTCCGACCTGGGGGCGACCCCGGGCGAGCAGCGGCTCGGCCGGACGGAGCAGGGGGACGAACTCGTCCACGGCAGCCCGGCGCGGATCCGGGCGAGCGCCCAGCACCTGCGGGACTTCCACGGGGCGTTCGACAAGGTCGGCCAGGGGCTGAAGAAGGTCGACTCCTCGGGGTGGCGGGGCGAGGGCGGTGACGCCTTCCGGGAGAAGTTCGGGGTGCACCCGGCCAAGTGGGCCGCGGCGGCCGCGGCGTGCGAGACGGCGGCGGAGGCCCTGGAGGCGTACGCCGACACGGTGACGTGGGCGCAGGGGCAGGCGAAGGAAGCCGTCGAGCTGTACCGGAAGGGCGTGCAGGCGTCCAAGGACGCGCTGGCGGCCCACACCCGGAAGGCCGAGTCGTACCACGCGAAGGTGAAGGCGGGCGAGGACCCCGGTCCGGAGCCGGGAACCTTCCACGATCCGGGCAAGGCGGCGGTCCAGGCCGCGCAGCACACACTCGCCGAGGCCCGCAGACAGCGCAACACCGCGGCCTCCGCGGCACAGGGCAAGGTGCGGGAAGCCCTGGCCCACGCCCCGGCCGAGCCGCCGCCCCTGGACCGCGTCCGCGACGACCTCCGCGACAACGCCCAGGCGACGGCCACCGAACTCACCCACGTGGTCGGCGGCGCCCTCAAGGGCACCGCCGGCCTGGTCACCTTCGTCCGCGGTCTCGACCCCGCCGACCCCTACAACCTCACCCACCCGGCCGCGTACCTGCAGAACGTCAGCCTGACGCTGTCGGGTCTGGTCTCCACCGCCGCCCACCCCGAGCGGAACGCGAAGACCCTGTGGGAGGACTTCCGCAGGGACCCGTCCGAGTTCGGCGGGCGGTCGCTGCCCGAGGCGTTCGGCACCAAGGGCCTCGGCGCGGAGGCGGCCCTGGCCAGGGAGGCCGCGGAGGCGGGACTCGCCCGGCGGGCCGCCGGGACCGCGGCGGGCCGGGAAGCGCGGGCGGGAGCCGAGGGCGCGGCCGGGAAGACGGCCCGGGACACCGTCGACCGGGAACCGCCGCGGTACTCGCACGACGAGGACAGCATCACGAAGTGCGGCGACCCGGTCGACGTGGCCACCGGCGCGATGTACCTGCCGCAGACGGACGTCGCCCTCCCGGGCGTCCTGCCGCTGCTGCTGACCCGCCGGGTGGAGTCCGGCTACCGCCTGGGCCGCTGGTTCGGCCCGTCCTGGTCCTCGACGCTGGACCAGCGCCTGGAGATCGACGCGGAGGGAGTCGTCCACGTCACGGAGGACGGCCGGCTCCTGTCGTACCCGCACCCGGCCCCCGGCCTGCCCACCCTGGCGAGCCACGGCCCCCGCCTCCCGCTGGACCGGGTCGACGGCGGCTACACCCTCACCGACCCGCGGACCCGCGTCACCCGGCACTTCGCCGACCGGGGCCCCGGACTGGCCGTCCTGGAACAGATCGACGACCGCAACGGCAACTGGATCACCTTCGAGTACGACGCCGACGGCACCCCGCTGGGCGTGCACACGAGCGCCGGGCAGGGCGTCCGCGTCCGCACCGAGGCGGGCCGCGTCACGGCGTACCACCTGGCGGCGACCGGCGAGGAACTGAAGCGCTTCGCCTACACGGACGGCGACCTGACCGAGGTCGTCGGCTCCTCGGGCCTGCCGCTGCGCTTCACCTACGACGAGGCGGGCCGCGTCACCTCCTGGACGGACACGAACGACCGCGGCTACACCTACGCGTACGACGACCGCGACCGGTGCGTCGCGCAGGGCGGCACGGCCGGCCACATGACCCTCCGTCTGACCTACGAGGACCCCGACCCGGCCACGGGCCTGCGGACGACGACGGCCACGACGGCCGAGGGCCACACCCGCCGCTACCTGGTCAACGACACCTTCCAGGTCGTCGCGGAGACGGACCCGCTGGGCGCGACGACCCGTCACGTCCGCGACCGCCACCACCAGCTCCTGGCCACGACGGACCCGCTGGGCCACACGACGACGTTCGCCTACGACGAGGCGGGCAACCTCGTGCGGGTGGTCCGCCCGGACGGCCGCGCGTCGACGGCCGAGTACGACGCCCTCGGGCTCCCGGTGAAGGTCGTCGGCCCGGACGGCACGGTGATCCGCCAGACCTACGACGACCGGGGCAACCGCACGTCGGTCACGGACCCGGCGGGCCTGACCACCCGCTTCACCTACACCGACGCCGGCCACCCGGCGTCGGTGACGGACCCGCTGGGCCACACCACGCGGGTGGTCTGCGACCGCGCGGGCCTCCCCGTGGAGATCACCGACCCGCTCGGCGCCGTCACCCGCTGCGAACGGGACGCCCTCGGCCGTCCGACGGCCGTCACGGACCCCACCGGCGCCACCACCCGCCTGGAGTGGTCGGTCGAAGGGCGGCTGACCCGCCGTACGGCCCCCGACGGCACGACGGAGACGTGGACGTACGACGGCGAGGGCAACTGCACGAGCCACACGGACCCGCTCGGCGGTGTGTCCCGCTTCGCGTACACGGACTTCGACCTGCTGACCGCCCGCACCGGCCCGGACGGCGTCCGCTACGAGTTCGGCCACGACAGCGAACTGCGCCTGACGAAGGTCACGAACCCGCAGGGCCTGACGTGGACGTACGAGTACGACGCGGCGGGCCGCCTGGTGCGGGAGAAGGACTTCGACGACCGCGCGCTCACCTACGCCTACGACGCGGCGGGCCGGCTCACCGCCCGGCGGAACGCCCGCGGCGAGGTGACGGCCTTCGAACGCGACGCCCTCGGCCGGGTGCTCCGCAAGACCACGGCGGACGGGACCACGGCCTACGCCTACGACCTGACCGGCCGGCTCGCCCGGGCGACGACCCCGGACGGCACGACCCTGACCCTCCTCCGCGACCGGCACGGCCGCCTGCGTGCGGAGACGGTGGACGGCCGCACGGTGACGTACGCGTACGACGCCCTGGGCCGCCGCGTGGGCCGCGTGACGCCGGCCGGGGCGGTGACGACGTGGTCGTACGACGCGGCGGGCCGCCGCACGGGCATGGTGGCGTCGGGCCGGACGATCGACTTCACGTACGACGACGCGGGCCGCGAGCTGACCCGCCGCGTCGGCGGGACGGTGGCCCTGGAACACGCCTTCGACCCCGTGGGCCGGCTGACCCTCCAGTCGGTGACCGGCGCCGGGGGCCGCAGGATCCGGCACCGGGCGTACACCTACCGCGCCGACGGCAACCTGACCGGCATCGAGGACCACCTGTCCGGCTCCCGCCGCTTCGACCTGGACGCGACGGGCCGGGTGACGGCGGTCCACGCGGCCGGCTGGACGGAGCGGTACGCCTACGACGAGGCGGGCAACCAGACCGAGGCGTCCTGGCCGCCGGACCACCCGGGCGGCGAGGCCACGGGGTCCCGGGCCTACGCCGGCACCCGCATCACCCGGGCGGGCGGCGTCCGTTACGAGCACGACGCCCTGGGCCGTGTCACGCTCCGCCGGAAGACCCGCCTGTCCCGCGGGCCGGACGTCTGGCGCTACACCTGGGACGCCGAGGACCGCCTGACCGCGGTGACCACCCCGGACGGCACCCGCTGGCGCTACACGTACGACGCCCTGGGCCGCCGCACGGCGAAGCTCCGGCTGGCGGAGGACGGCGAGACGGTGGCGGAGCGGGTGGAGTTCACCTGGGACGGCACGACACTGTGCGAGCAGACCACGACGTCCCCGGACCTCCCCCGCCCGGTCACCCTCACCTGGGACCACCAGGGCCTGCGGCCCCTCGCCCAGACGGAACGCCTCACCACGGCCCACGACCCCCGCCAGGAGATCGACTCCCGTTTCTTCGCGATCGTCACGGACCTGGTGGGCACCCCGAGCGAACTGGTCGACGAACAAGGAGACATCGCCTGGCACACCCGCAGCACCCTGTGGGGCACGACGGCATGGTCGACGACGAGCACGACGTACACCCCGCTGCGCTTCCCAGGCCAGTACTACGACCCGGAAACGGGCCTGCACTACAACTACTACCGCCACTACGACCCACAAACAGCCCGCTACCTCACCCCAGACCCCCTGGGTCTTGCGCCAGCCTTCAATCCGTCTGCCTACGTCCTCAATCCGCATGGCTGGACCGACGTCCTCGGTCTGGCTCCCGATGGCTGCCCTGACGAGGAACACCTGTTCCGGGGCACCACCAGGGGATTCAACGCGAGCGAGGGAACGCAAGGCTCAGGCTTCACTCCCACATCGACAGATCCAGGCGTGGCGACGGCGTTCGCCAGGCATTCGGAACAATTCGGGGACGCGGTAGTCCACGTTATCCCTCGAAGCGCTCTCGAAGGAGTCGAGACCCTTCCGGGGTACATCCGCGCCGAGGCGGAAGTCGCCGTGAACCTTCCCGCACACGAACTCACCAAGAGAGCCGCCGTCGAACTACCGGCGAATACCGCACACCAGATCCTCAAGGACATGGGAATTCATGTACCGAAAATCACGGCATATGAAGGAATCACCGATGCCCTAGAATGGGACATTCCAAAACTGTCGACCAGTCAGATCAGGCAATTCGTAGCAGAGGCTTACAGACATGGATGAGGACTTCACCGCACGGCTACAGATCTACTCGGTGGAAGAGAAGGGTACGACGACTGCCGTATGCATCGTACGGTGCGTAGGAGGCGTCGCGCGTACCGGCCAACACTTCGCATATCCGGAGGACGTCGGCGGAAGCGGGAGCCGCTCACCCATGACGCTTGACTGGATCCTGCGCTACGAGGAACCCGCCGACTGTCTGGAACCGCCGCACAACGCGAAAGTCCAGCTATCGGGTGACGGTATCGACGAGTTGAGAAGGGGAGTCATCATCACGGCCTGAAAAAGGTGTGGGTGACTGGGCCGGCTCCTTCGGGGGGGTGACTCACGGGTTGTCGGCAGTCTCTGGCTTGCCACCCGTTCCGGTGAGTGGAGGGGGCGTCGGGTGTGGGGCGTCCAGCCGGATTCGGTCGGTTTCTCTGGGGGCTGTTGACCTGATCATGTCAGGCGCGCAGCATGAGGCCCGACCCGCACAGCCGGCTCACAGGGAGCCCCACCGACGGCCCCCGGTGGGTCCGTGTCCAGCACGTCGCAACGGGAATGATCCCGTCTCCACCCACCCCCACGAGGAGAGTTCATGCGACTTCGCATCCGCGGCAGACGTACCGCCGCTCTCGGCGCCCTCCTGGCCCTCGCCCTCGCCGCCCCCGTCTCGGCCGGTGCCGGCCAGGCCGGTGCCGACAGCGTGCGCAGGGCGGCGCCCTCGGCCGAGGACGTCCGGCAGTACGAGATCCAGCAGCGGACGACCCCCGTGTCCCGTACGGCCATCCAGGCCGCCGGGGTGAGCGTGGACGAGGCCGACGAGGAGAGCGTCGTCGTCTCGGGACGGGCGGAGCAGATCGGCGAGCTGCGCCGGATGGGGTACGACGTGCGGCCGTTGGGCGCGGCGCCGCAGCGCTCGGAGATCCGGCTGCACGACTTCCCCAGCGCCGACGCGAAGTACCACAACTACGCCGAGGCCAACGCCGAGATCGACCAGCGGCTCGCCGCCTACCCGGGCATCATGAGCAAGCGGGTGATCGGAAAGTCGTACCAGGGCCGGGACATCATCGCCGTCAAGGTCAGCGACAACGTGGGCACCGACGAGAACGAGCCCGAGGTGCTGTTCACCGCCCACCAGCACGCGCGCGAGCACCTGACCGTGGAGATGGCGCTGTATCTGCTGCGCGAACTCGGCGCCGGCTACGGCACCGACCCCCGGATCACGGACATCGTCAACAGCCGGGAGATCTGGATCGTGCCCGATCTGAACCCGGACGGGGGCGAGTACGACATCGCCAGCGGGTCGTACCGGTCGTGGCGGAAGAACCGGCAGCCCAACTCCGGCTCCTCCTACGTCGGGACCGACCTGAACCGGAACTGGAACTACAAGTGGGGCTGCTGCGGCGGGTCCTCCGGATCGGCGTCCTCCGAGACCTACCGCGGGTCCGCCGCCGAGTCCGCGCCCGAGGTGAAGGTCGTCGCCGACTTCGTGCGCGGCCGGGTCGTCGGCGGCAGGCAGCAGATCAAGGCCGGGATCGACTTCCACACCTACAGCGAGCTGGTGCTGTGGCCGTTCGGGTACACGTCCGCGGACACGGCCACCGGGATGACCGCGGACGACGCCGCCGCCTTCCAGGCCGTGGGGCGGAAGATGGCCGCCAGCAACGGCTACACGCCCGAGCAGTCCAGCGACCTGTACATCACCGACGGCTCGATCGACGACTATCTGTGGGGTACGCAGAAGATCTTCGACTACACCTTCGAGATGTACCCGACCTCGTCCTCCGGCGGCGGCTTCTACCCGCCCGACGAAGTCATCGAGCGGGAGACCTCCCGGAACAAGGACGCCGTGCTGCAGCTCCTGGAGAACGCCGACTGCATGTACCGGTCGATCGGCAAGGCCGCCCAGTACTGCGGCTGACGGCTACGCCTCCTCGAAGTAGGCGTCGAGCACCGCGTCCAGCCGCTCGTCCCACTCCTTGAAGCGCGCCCGGGCCGTCGCCTCGATCTCGATCGGGAACCAGCGGCGGTCCGGGGTGTGCACGGTGATCGTGAAGCGCTTGCCGAACCGGGACGCCTCCGTCTCCACCGCGGCGATCTCGTCCCAGCGGAAGTCGCAGGCCTCCTCGTCCAGGCTGAGGCGGACGCCCCGGCGGTCGGCCACGATCCGGGCCCGCCGGTCGGCCGCCTCGAAGACCGGACCGTCCTCGGCGGCCTCGTCGGCGTCCACGGGATCCTCGGCCGCTTCCCCGGGCTCCGGTTCCCCGGCCGTCTCCTGCCGCCCGGGTTCCGCCGGCTCCTCCGCCGCGGTGTCGTCCGCCGGCCCCGCGGTCACCGCCGCGGCCGGCGCCGGACTCGTGATGCCCGGGATGAACGCCGGGTCCAAGACGGCGCCCGGCACGGGCTCGGCCTTCACCAGGTCGACCTTCAACGGCGCGGCCTTCGACGGCGCGGCCTTCGACGGCTGGGCCTTCGAGGGTCCGGCCTTCGGCGTTTCGGCCTCGGGCGTTTCGGCCTCGGACGGCTCGGCCTCGGACGGCTTGCTGCTCGCTCCTATGCGCTGCTCCACGGCGGCAGTATGGACGACTTCCCTGTGCCGGAACCAGTCAGCTCACGAACACGCCGGTCACCGCGGCCACCGCGAACCCCGCCAGTGACAGCACCGATTCCAGGACCGTCCAGGTCCGCAGCGTGTCCCGCTCGCCGATGCCGAAGTACTTGGCCACCATCCAGAAGCCGCCGTCGTTGACGTGCGAGGCGAAGATGGAGCCCGCCGAGATGGCCATGATGACCAGCGCGCCGTACGCCTGCGAGTGGTGACCTTCCGTCAGCAGCGGGGCCACGATGCCCGCCGTCGTCACGATCGCCACCGTCGCCGACCCCTGGGCGACCCGCAGCACGAGCGCGATCAGATAGGCGAGGACGATCACCGGCAGGCCGACGCCGTGGAAGGTGTCCGACAGCGCCTGCGCGACCCCGCAGGCCTTCAGCACGGCACCGAAGACACCGCCCGCGCCGACCACCAGCAGGATGTTGCCGACCGGCTTGAGGGAGGAGGTCGACACCTTCTCCAGGGAGGCGCGGGACCAGCCGCGGCGGATGCCGAGGAGGTAGTAGGCGAGGAACAGGGCCAGGGTCAGGGCGACGAACGGGTTGCCGAGGAATTCCAGCACCGAGCGGCCCCCGGACGGGTCCAGGGCGATCGAGGAGAAGGTGGCGGCGAGGATCAGCAGCAGCGGCGTACCGATGATGGCGAGGACCGTGCCGAGCGGCACCGGCCGCTCCTCCGGCGCCACGCCCTGGGCGCGCTGCTCCGCCAGCACCGCGCGCCTGGCCTCCTGGGCCGCCTCGGCCATGTCCTGCGGTACGGCGACGAAGATCCGCCGGCCGATCCAGGCGGCGTAGGCCCAGGCGGCCAGTACGGCGGGCAGCCCGCAGACGGCGCCCATGAGGATGACCCAGCCGAGCTGGACGTGCAGCAGTCCGGCGGCGGCGACCGGGCCGGGGTGCGGCGGC
Source organism: Streptomyces sp. NPDC027672 (assembly GCF_055566335.1). Taxonomy (NCBI): domain Bacteria; kingdom Bacillati; phylum Actinomycetota; class Actinomycetes; order Kitasatosporales; family Streptomycetaceae; genus Streptomyces; species Streptomyces sp. NPDC027672. Next base: position 529,954 of record NZ_JBVHSO010000001.1, read on the forward strand.
AGGAAGGCGTGGGTCATGGACAGGCCGGCGAGGAGCGGGAGGCAGTAGAGCAGCACCGACTTGCCGGATCGTTTCGCCGCCGCGTAGACGAGCGGGGCCAGGACGAAGATGCCCACGTCGAAGAAGACCGGGATACCGAACAGCAGTCCGGTCAGGCCCATGGCGAGCGGGGCGCGGCGCTCGCCGAACAGGGCCAGCAGGCGCGCGGCCAGCACCTCGGCGCCGCCGCTGACCTCCAGGATCGCGCCGAGCATCGTACCGAGGCCGATGATGATCGCGACGTGCCCGAGGATGCCGCCCATGCCGGACTCGATGGTGGAGACGGCGTCGGAGCGCTGGACGGTGCCGAAGAGTTCGGTCACCGACAGCCCGGCCAGCAGGCCGACGGCCACCGAGACGGCGAGCAGGGCGACGAACGGCTGGAGCCGGACCTTGATGATCAGGAAGAGCAGCAGGGCTATGCCGAGGCCGGCGACCGTGAGCAGGCCGGGCGTGCCGTCGAGCAGGAGGAGCAGGCCCCCGGTGTGCGGTGGGGCCGCGGGGGCGGGGGCGGAGAGCGGGAGGGACATGACGGGGTCCTCTTCGGGGCTCGCATACTGCTTTCGGGCAGGGCGGATCGCGGCACGGCGCCCCGGAGGGTGCCGTGCCGTGCGGGAGGCGCGGGTGCGGTGCGGACGCCGGCCGGCAGGAGCGGCCGGGGTGCGGCGCGGACGTCAGCCGAGGACGGCGAGCGCGTCGATCTCGATGAGGAGGCCGGCCGGCAGGCCGACGTAGACCGTGGTGCGGGCGGCGGGGGGCTGGGTGAGGCCCTGCTCCTCGAAGTAGGCGTTGTAGATCTGGTTCAGCTCGGCGAAGTGGTCCACGTCCGTGAGGTAGACGCGGATCATCATCACGTCGTCCCAGGTGGCGCCGCCCTCCTCCAGGATCGCCTGGACGTTGGCGAGGGTCTGGAGGGTCTGCTCGCGCAGGCCCGGGCCGGCGGGCGTCGGGGGCTTGCCCTCCTCGGCGGGCAGGAAGCCGACCTGGCCGGCGACCTGGAGGATGTTGCCCTTCTTCACGCCGTGCGAGAACTGCGCGGGCGGGGTGGTGTGGGTCTTCGGGGTGAGCGCGGTCTTCTCGGTCATGCGGGGGTGCCCTTCACTGGCGTTCTTCCGGAGTACTCGCCGCTGATGGCGTCCGCGGTGCGGCGGACCAGCGGGAGCAGGGTGAGGAGTTCCTCGGCGGTGACGACCACGTTCGGCGCGGAGACCGACATCGCGGCGACCACCCGGCCGTCGGCGCCGCGGACGGGGGCCGCGACGCAGTTGATGGACTCCTCGTGGCCGCCGAGGTCGGTGGCCCAGCCCTGTTCGCGCACCGTGGCCAGCTCCTTCAGGAACGCTTCGGCGTGGGGTGTCGAACGGGACGTGTACAGGGGGTAGTCGAGCCGCTCGGCGAGGGCGCGGCGCTCGGGCGCGGGCAGGTCGGCCAGGAGCAGCTTGGCGACGGCCGCGACCGTGATGGCCACCGGCTTGCCGATCCGGGAGTACATGCGGACCGGGTAGCGGCTCTCCACCTTGTCGATGTAGAGCACCTCGTTCTCCTCGTAGACGGCGAGGTGGACGGTGTGTCCGCAGCTCTCGTTGAGGCGTACGAGGTGGGGGTGGGCGATCTCGCGGATGTCGAGGTTCTCCATCGCCTCCTGGGCGAGGGCGAAGAGGCGGGCGCCGAGGCGGTAGCGCTGGTCGGACTGGCGGTAGACCAGGCCGTGTTCGTGCAGGGTGCGCAGGAGGCGCAGGGCCGTGGACTTGTGCACGCCGAGCCGGTCGGCGACCTGTCCGAGGTCGGCTGGGCCCTCGGCGAGCAGCGGCAGGATGCTCAGGGCGCGGTCGACGGTCTGACTCATGGGATGTTCGCCTCCTTGGGGGCCCGCTCGGCCTGCGTCCAGCCGGGGCCGAGTCGAAGTCTCTCCCATGCGCCGTCGTCCAGGTCGGCGAGCCGGTCGGCGTGGTCGCGGGCGGGGGGCGGCGCGAGGTCGCCGGGCGCGGTGAGGGCGGCGGCGGCGAAGAGGTGGCCGTGCCGCAGCCGGGCCGCGAGGGGCAGGCCGCGGAGGGTGGCGGAGAGGAAGCCGGCGGCGAAGGCGTCCCCGGCGCCGGTGGCGGCCACCACGGCGGTGTCCAGGGCGGGCCGGAAGACGCCGCCGGGGTGTCCGGGCGCGAAGGCCGTGGCGCCGCGCGCTCCCTGTTTCACCACCAGCAGGCGGGGCTGGGGCAGCAGCCGCCGGACGGCGGCGGGGCCGCCGGTGACCCCCCAGGCCTGCGCGGCCTCGTCCGCGCCCACGAACACGATGTCGGCGCGCCGGGCCAGTTCCAGCAGGATCGCGCCGCCGTCGGTGTCCCGCCACAGGCCGGGGCGGTGGTTGACGTCGAAGGAGACCAGGGGGCGCCCGGCGCGGGGTGCGGTCAGCGCGCGCGCCAGCTCCCGGCACGGCTCGGACAGCGCGGCCGTGATCCCGGTCAGGTGCAGCACCCGGGCCGCGTCCGCCGCCGCCAGGTCCACGGTGTCCGCCGACATCGCGGACGCCGCCGATCCGGCCCGGTAGTACGCCACCTCGTGGGCGCCGGTGCCGCGTTCGCCGGCCGTGCGGAAGTAGACGCCGGTCGGGCGGCGCGGGTCGCGGCCGACCGCGGACACGTCGACCCCGTGTCCGGCGATCCGTTCCACCAGGTGGTCGCCGAAGCCGTCCGCGCCGACCCGGCTGATCCAGCGGACCGGGTGCCCGAAGGCGGCCAGGGCGCAGACCACGTTGGACTCGGCGCCGCCGATGGCCCGGTCGAAGGAGGGCACGTCGGCGAGGCGGCCGGGGCGGCCGGGCAGGAAGGTGACCATGGACTCGCCGAGCGCGGCCACGTCCACGACGTCCGGTGGGCGCGCGGCGGGCGAGGCGTGAGCAGCGTCGTCGATGATGACTCCTGTCGATGTCCGGGAGGACGGCCGCCGGGGTCCGGGGGTGGCGGCCCGTGCGGGTGATGGCGCCGAGGTCCGGTTGACGGTCGTCGTTGACCCGGTGTTCGGCGAGATGCTAGACACCACTCAGCACCACATGCAATGGCCGTTGCACATCGCGCAACAGTCCAGAGAGGGGCTCCATGAGCACCGAAGCGCTCGCCCAGCAGGCCGCGGACCGCCTCGCCCGTCTGGCCGGGGAACGGGTCGACCACCGCTTCAAGGGCCTCCCGCCGGACGCCGACGGGCTGACCGTCGCCGAACTGGCCGCCCAGCGCCGCAACCTCTTCCGGGAGTCCGACGGCTTCACCACGCCGCTCCTCGCCCTGTCCGCCGAGCGCCTGGAGCACAACCTCGCGCTGATGGAGACGTACACCGCCCGGCACGGCCTGGCCTTCGCCCCGCACGGCAAGACCTCCATGGCCCCGCAGCTCTTCCACCGCCAGCTCCGGCGCGGCGCCTGGGGCATCACGCTGGCGGTGCCCCACCAGGTGCGGGTGGCACGGGCGTTCGGCGTCCGGCGGATCTTCCTCGCCAACGAGCTGGTGGACGCCGCCGCGCTGCGCTGGATCGCCGCCGAACTGGCCGCCGACCCCGAGTTCCGCTTCGTCTGCTACGTCGACTCCGTGTCCGGGGTGGAGCGGATGGACGCGGCCCTGCGCGGCGCCGTCCGCCCGGTGGACGTGGTGGTGGAGCTGGGCGCGGGCGAGGGCGCGCGGACCGGGGTGCGCGACGAGGCGGAGGGCGCGGCCGTCGCGGCGGCGGTGGCGGGCGCGGCGACGCTGCGGCTGGCCGGGGTGGCGGGCTACGAGGGCGAGGTGCCGGGGGCCGATCCGGAGCGCGTACGGGCCTATCTGCGGCGGCTGGTGGCGCTGGCCGCCGCCCTGGACGGCGCCGGACGGTTCGCCGGGGCCGAGGAGATCGTGGTGAGCGCGGGCGGCAGCGCCTGGTTCGACGCGGTGGCCGAGGTCTTCGCCGAGCTGCCCGCGCTGTCCCGGCCGGTGCTGAGGCTGCTGCGCTCGGGCGCGTACGTCTCGCACGACGACGGGCACTACCGCAGGCTCACGCCGTTCACCCGGGTCCCGGAGGAGGGCGCCCTGGAACCCGCCTTCCGGCTGTGGGCGCAGGTCGTCTCCCGGCCCACCCGCGAGCAGGCGTTCGCCAACGCGGGCAAGCGGGACGCCGCCCACGACCTGGACCTGCCGGCCGCCCAGGTGGTACGCCGGGACGGTGTCGAACGCCCGGCCGCCGGCGTCACCGTCACCGGCCTGTCCGACCAGCACACCTGGCTGCGCACGGACCCGGAGGCGGACGTCGAGGTCGGCGACTGGATCGGGTTCGGCCTGTCCCATCCATGCACGTCTTTCGACAAATGGCAGCTCATCCCGGTCGCCGAGGCCGACGGCACGGTGGTCGACTACATCCGTACGTTCTTCTAGGAGGCCCGCGTGGAGGACCTGGTCATCCGGGACGCCGAGGTCGTCGACGGCAGCGGGGCGGACTCCTACCGCGCCGACGTGGTCCTCGACGGTGGCCGGATCGTCTCGATCGTCAAGGAGGCCGCCGCCGCGGGCTGCCAGCGGCCCGGCGCGACACGGGAGCTGGACGCGGAGGGCCTGGTCCTCTCCCCGGGCTTCATCGACATGCACGCCCACTCCGACCTGGCCCTGCTGCGCGACCCCGACCACAGTGCGAAGGCCGCGCAGGGGGTCACGCTGGAGGTGCTCGGGCAGGACGGGCTGTCGTACGCGCCGGTGGACGACCGCACGCTCCAGGAGGTGCGGCGGGCGATCACCGGCTGGAACGGGTACGGCGACGACGTCGACTTCGACTGGCGGGACGTCGGCGGGTACCTGGACCGGCTGGACCGCGGGATCGCCGTGAACGCGGCCTACCTCGTCCCGCAGGGCACGGTCCGGGCGCTGGTGGTCGGCTGGGAGGACCGCGAAGCCACCCCGGCGGAGCTGGACCGGATGCGGCGGCTGGTCGCCCAGGGGCTGGAGCAGGGCGCGGTGGGCATGTCGTCGGGGCTGACGTACACGCCCGGCATGTACGCCGAGGAGTCCGAACTGACCGAGCTGTGCCGGGTGGTGGCGTCCTACGGCGGCTACTACTGCCCGCACCACCGCTCCTACGGCGCCGGCGCGCTGGAGGCGTACGCCGAGATGGTCGCCCTCGCCCGGGAGGCGGACTGCCCGCTGCACCTCGCGCACGCGACGATGAACTTCGGCGTGAACGAGGGCCGGGCGCCCGACCTGCTGGCGCTGCTCGACGGGGCCCTGGCGGCGGGCGCGGACATCACGCTGGACACCTATCCGTACACGCCCGGCTGCACCACCCTGGCGGCGCTGCTGCCGAGCTGGGCGAGCGAGGGCGGCCCGGAGGAGGTTTTGGCCCGGCTCGCCGACCCGGCGACGGCCGCGCGCATCCGGCACGACCTGGAGGTCACCGGCTCCGACGGCTGCCACGGCGTGCCCGTGGACTGGGACACCGTCGAGATCTCCGGGGTGGCCGATCCGGCGCTCGGCGACTTCGTGGGCCGCACCGTGCGGGAGGCGGCCGGCCTGCGCGGCGAGTCCTGCTGGGCCACGGCCCGGCACCTGCTGGTGCGGGACCGGCTCGGCACGACGGTCCTCCAGCACGTCGGGCACGAGGAGAACGTCCGCGCCATCATGCGCCACCGCGCGCACACCGGCGGCTCCGACGGCATCCTGCGCGGCAGCAAGCCGCACCCGCGGGCCTACGGCACCTTCCCGCGCTACCTCGGGCACTACGTACGGGAGCTGGGGGTGCTGACGCTGGAGGAGTGCGTCGCCCACCTCACCTCCCGGCCCGCGGCGCGGCTGCGGCTGCCGGACCGCGGGCTGGTGCGCGAGGGGTACCGGGCCGACCTGGTCCTGTTCGACCCGGAGACGGTCGCGCCCGGTGCCACCTTCGCGGAGCCCCGGGCGCTGCCGTCCGGCATCCCGTACGTGCTGGTCGACGGCCGGTTCGTCATCGAGGACGGCCGGCGCACGGACGTCCTGGCCGGGCGGGCGGTCCGCCGTACCCCGGTGTGACCGCCCGCCGGCGGCGGTTACGGCTTGGGCAGGGTGCAGCCGGCCGCGCTCAGGTTGAGCTTGTTGCCGGTGGTGAAGCAGGCCGGGATGTTGTATATCTCCTGGGCGTAGTTGATGCCCTGGCGGACGGTGACGTTGCCGCTCGCGTCGACCTCGCACGGGTTGTTCACCGTGCAGCGCTCGCCGTCCTCGTTGCCGGTGTTGTTGACGGCGACGACCTTGCCGGTGGCGGTGTCGATCACCGGCGAGCCCGAGGTGCCGCCGATGGTGTCGCAGGCGGAGGTGTAGCGGACCGAGTCCTTGAAGGTCCAGTCGCCTTCCTTCAGCCGGTACACGAACCCGTCTATGTTGCAGCTGTAGATCCGCTTCCAGTAGCCGGACACCACCTTGATGCCGGTGCCGGCCACCGGGTGGGTGTTCTGCACGGTGAGCGGGCTGATGCCGTAGGAGCTCTTGATGGCCGCGTACGTCGTGGTGGTGCGGTAGATCGTGACGTCCGTGTCCGTCATGGTCGAGTAGACGACCTGGTTGGCGCGGAGAGTGGCGATCTTGGTGCCGGCGGAGTTCAGCAGGCCGAAGGTCCGGCTGGAGGACTGACCGGTGATCACCTGGCCGGCGCCCGGCATGCCCGTCTCCAGGCAGTGGCCGTTGGTCAGCACGAGGGCCGGGTCGGTGTCGGCGGAGTTGGGAAAGCGGATGACCGAGCCGGAACAGTTGCTGAGCGAGACGGTGCCGGCGAAGTCGACGGTGACGGCGGCGGCCTTGGCGGCGTGCGGGGCGGCGGCCTGGACGGCGGTGGCCTGGGCGGCGCTGTGCGGGGCTGCGCTGTGCGGCGCGGCGAGCGCCGGCGTGGCGCCCAGTCCGGCTGTCGCCAGGACGGTGAGGACGGCAAGGAGAGGCTTCTTCACGTGGGGGTCCCCTTACGACGGGGGCGACCGGAGGTCTTCCGGCCGCCCCACTCGGTTGTCATGCGCATTCTCAGCAGCACGAGGGGGCGGGGACAAGAAGCAGCGTCAGGTCATAGGGGTTTCCCTGTGCGGCGCGGCAGCCGGGCGGCGGCTCCGGCGGGACGCGGTGTCTCACGTGGCGGGAAACACCGTCCATGACGGGTAACCGGGCCGTAAGCTCGCGGACATGCAGGTGATCCAGTCGACCAAGCTCGCCAACGTCTGTTACGAGATCCGGGGCCCGGTTCTCGAAGAGGCCATGCGGCTTGAGGCGGCGGGCCACCGCATCCTCAAGCTGAACACCGGCAACCCGGCCGCCTTCGGTTTCGAGTGCCCCCCGGAGATCCTGGAGGACATCCTCCGCAACGTCTCCACCGCGCACGGCTACGGTGACGCCAAGGGCCTGCTGGCCGCCCGCCGCGCGGTCGTGATGCACAACCAGACCCTCGGCATCGAGACGGACGTCGAGCACGTCTTCATCGGCAACGGCGTCTCCGAGCTGATCGTGATGGCGATGCAGGGCCTGCTGGACGACGGCGACGAGGTGCTGGTCCCGGCCCCGGACTACCCGCTGTGGACGGCGGCTGTCTCGCTGTCCGGCGGCACCGCCGTGCACTACCGCTGCGACGAGCAGTCCGACTGGATGCCCGACCTCGCCGACGTCGAGCGCAAGGTCACCGACCGCACCAAGGCGATCGTCGTCATCAACCCGAACAACCCCACGGGCGCGGTATACGACGAGACGGTGCTGCGCGGGCTGACGGACATCGCCCGCCGGCACAACCTGCTGGTTTGCTCCGACGAGATCTACGACAAGATCCTCTACGACGGCGCCACGCACACCCCGACCGCGAAGGTCGCGCCCGATCTGCTGACCCTCACCTTCAACGGCATGTCGAAGGCGTACCGGGTGGCCGGCTACCGCGTCGGCTGGATGGCGGTCTCCGGCCCGCGCGCCCACGCCGACTCCTACATCGAGGGCCTGACGATCCTGGCGAACATGCGGCTGTGCGCCAACATGCCGGGCCAGCACGGCGTGGTCGCCGCGCTCGGCGGACGCCAGTCGATCAACGACCTGGTGCTGCCGGGCGGCCGGCTGAAGGAGCAACTGGACGTCGCCTACGACCTGCTCACCCAGATCCCGGGCGTCACCTGCGTACGGCCCAAGGGGGCGCTGTACCTCTTCCCGCGGCTGGATCCGGGCGTCTACAAGGTCAAGGACGACCGGCAGCTCGTACTGGACCTGCTGCGCCAGGAGAAGATCATGGTCGTCCAGGGCACGGGCTTCAACTGGCCGGAACCGGATCACTTCCGGGTGGTGACCCTGCCCACGGTCGGCGACCTGAAGGACGCGATCACCCGGATCGGCGCGTTCCTGGACCGGTACGGCCGGGCGTAACCGCCGGACCGCCTTCCATGACCCGACTCAACTTTAGACGAAATCTAAGCTAAGATGGTTTCCTGTCAGCGCACAGGAGGCCATCCCCATGTACGAACCGATCCGCACCAAGTCGGTGCACAGCACGATGGCCGGCACCTCCTCGGACTTCCCCCACCGGTCGCGCGAGGAGGAGCTGGACATCCAGCTCGCCGGGCACCTCGCCGCGCTGCTCACGGTCACCGACGAGCTGCGCGCCCTGACCCCGTCCGCCGACCTGGACACGGCCGCGGAGCGGCTGGCGGCCCAGGTGGCCCGGCTGCGCGCGGGACGTGCACCGCTGCGCGCGGCGCCGGCCGCGGCGGGCGATCCGGACGCGCTGCACCGGCGGGCGCACGCGCTCGCGGGCCGGGCGCTCGTGGTCGCCGCCTCGCGTGCGGACACGGCGGCGGCCATCCTCGCGGCCGAGCGGATGGACGCCCACGACGCCGCCCTGACCCCGGCCGGACCCGCCGCCCCGACGGCACTCACGCCGACCGGCCCCGCCGCCCCAAAGACGCTCAGCCCGGCCGGTCCCGCCGGCCCGAAGACCCTCACCCCGGCCGGCTGACCCCGCCCGAAGGCGCCTGGTCAGCCCCGGCCCGCCGACCCCTCCCGGGGTCCCCCGACGGCCCCGGTCCGCGTGCACCCGCAGCGACGCGCGGACCGGGCGCCACACATCAAGAACCCGGGGCCCCGCACGCCGTTGTGCGGGGCCCCGGGCGGGTGTTCACCGCGGCCGGCCGTGACGATCGCTGGTCAGGGCACATCCGGGCCGGCCGCGGAGTCTCGCGGGCGCGGGCTCAGCCCAGGCGCTCCACCAGCGCGTGGTACTGGTCCCACAGCTCCTTCGGGGTGTGGTCGCCGAAGGTGTTCAGGTGCCCGGGGATCAGGGCGGCCTCCTCGCGCCAGACCTCCTTGTCGACGGTGAGCAGGAAGTCCAGGTCGGACGCGGACAGTTCGAGCCCGTCGGTGTCCAGCGCCTCCTTGGCCGGCAGGATGCCGATCGGGGTCTCGACGCCTTCGGCCCGGCCCTCCAGCCGCTCCACGATCCACTTCAGGACGCGGGAGTTCTCGCCGAAGCCCGGCCAGACGAACGCGCCCTCGTCGTTCTTCCGGAACCAGTTGACGTAGTAGATCTTCGGCAGCTTCGACCGGTCACGGTCCTTGGCCACCTCGATCCAGTGGGCCATGTAGTCGCCCATGTTGTAGCCGCAGAACGGCAGCATCGCGAACGGGTCGCGGCGCAGCTCGCCGACCTTGCCCTCGGCCGCGGCGGTCTTCTCGGAGGCCACGTTGGCGCCGAGGAAGACGCCGTGGTTCCAGTCGAAGGACTCCGTCACCAGCGGCACCGCCGTGGCCCGCCGGCCGCCGAAGAGGATCGCCGAGATCGGCACGCCCCTGGGGTCCTCCCACTCGGGCGCGATGGTCGGGCACTGCGCGGCCGGCACGGTGAAGCGGGCGTTGGGGTGGGCGGCCGGGGTCACGGAGGCCGGCGTCCAGTCGTTGCCCTTCCAGTCGGTCAGCCGGGCCGGGGGCTCCTCGGTCATGCCCTCCCACCACACGTCGCCGTCGTCGGTGAGCGCGACGTTGGTGAAGACCGCGTTGCCCCACAGGGTCTTCATCGCGTTGGCGTTGGTGTGCTCGCCGGTGCCGGGCGCGACGCCGAAGAAGCCGGCCTCGGGGTTGATGGCGTAGAGCCGGCCGTCCTCGCCGAAGCGCATCCAGGCGATGTCGTCACCGACGGTCTCCACGGTCCAGCCGGAGATCGTGGGCTCCAGCATGGCGAGGTTGGTCTTGCCGCAGGCGGAGGGGAAGGCGGCGGCCACGTACTTGGCCTCGCCCTGCGGCGGGGTGAGCTTCAGGATGAGCATGTGCTCGGCCAGCCAGCCCTCGTCGCGGGCCATGACGGAGGCGATGCGCAGGGCGTAGCACTTCTTGCCGAGCAGGGCGTTGCCGCCGTAGCCGGAGCCGAAGGACCAGATCTCACGGGCCTCCGGGAAGTGCGAGATGTACTTGGTCCGGTTGCAGGGCCAGGGCACGTCCTCCTGGCCGGGCTCCAGCGGGGCGCCGAGGGTGTGCACGGCCTTGACGAACTCGCCGTCCTCGCCCAGCTCTTCGAGCACGGCGCTGCCCATGCGGGTCATGGTGCGCATGGAGACGGCCACGTACGCGGAGTCGGTGATCTCCACGCCGAGCGCGGACAGCGGGGAGCCGAGCGGGCCCATGCAGAACGGCACGACGTACATCGTGCGGCCCCGCATCGAGCCCCGGAACAGGCCGTTGTCGCCGGTGAAGATCTCCCGCATCTCGGCGGGCGCCTTCCAGTGGTTGGTCGGGCCCGCGTCCTCCTCCCGCTCGGAGCAGATGAAGGTGCGGTCCTCGACGCGCGCGACGTCGGTCGGGTCGGAGGCGGCGTAGTAGGAGTGCGGGCGCTTGACCGGGTCCAGCTTCTTGAACGTTCCCCTGGCGACCAGTTCCTCGCACAGCCGCTCGTACTCGGCCTCGGAGCCGTCGCACCAGACCACGCTGTCCGGCTGCGTCAGTTCGGCGATCTCGTTGACCCACGAGACCAGTTCCCGGTGGTGGGTGGGGACGACGGTGGGAGCCGCGTTGTCGCGCGCCACGATTGCTCCTAAGTGAGGGTTTTTTGTTGGTTCGCCCCGTGGGGGCCGCGACCCGGATGCTTCGTAGCCGCTCATCCGGTGCCGACCGCACTCATTTGATCATCCGAGGTTAGCGCCCATATGTCCAGAGGGCATCACAGGTGAGCGGAGTGACGAATCCCACGATGTCCACGGGCTTTTACGACCACTTCCACGGTTCTTTGCGTTCTCGTGGAGTACATCTGAAGGATTTTTTGCCCGACGGGGCACGGTGGCCCGGATGCCGGTGCACTGACGGTCGCTTCACGACGGCCTCGGTACGATGCGGCACATGACTGCGTCCGTTCCCGACGTGCCCACGGACCCGCCGGCCGCCGGCCGCGGTCCCGTCCCGCTCTCGTTGCCGCACCCGGTGAAGCCCCGTCTGCGCGGCTGGCTCCATCTCGGCATGTTCCCGGCCGTACTCATCGCGGGCCTCGTGCTCACCGCCCTCGCCGACTCCCCCAGAGGCCGCATCGCCTGCGGTGTCTACGCCCTGACGGCCTGTCTCCTCTTCGGCGTCAGCGCGCTCTACCACCGGGGCGACTGGAGCCCCCGGATGGACGGCGTGCTGCGCCGCCTGGATCACGCCAACATCTTCCTGATCATCGCGGGCACCTACACCCCGCTGACCCTGCTCCTCCTGCCCGGCTCGAAGGGCCGCTGGCTGCTGTGGAGCATCTGGGCCGCCGCGGTGGCCGGCATAGTCTTCCGCGTCTTCTGGGTCGGCGCCCCGCGCTGGCTCTACACGCCCTGCTACATCGCGATGGGCTGGGCGGCCGTCTTCTTCCTGCCGGACTTCCTGCACACCGGCGGCGTCGCCGTCCTGCTCCTGGTGGTCGTCGGCGGCCTGCTGTACAGCGCCGGCGGGGTGATCTACGGCATCAAGCGCCCGAACCCGTCACCGCGCTGGTTCGGCTTCCACGAGGTCTTCCACTCCTTCACCCTCGCCGCGTTCGTCGTCCACTACGTCGGCATCTCGCTGGTGGCGTACCAGCACGCGTAGTCCCGGTCCGCCCGCACGCACGGCCACGGCTCCCCGCGAGCCGTGGCCGTTCGCCGTCCGCCCGGCGCACGGCTCGGGAGAGGGGTTCCGGCCGTGACCGCCGGCACGGCGGACGGCGGATGCCGGACAATGACCGGCATGACGGCCGTACACTCCCCCACCTCCTCCGCCACCCCCGCCGCCCCCGCCGCTCCGCCCGGCGGGCCCCGTCCCGGCCTGCGGGAACGCAAGAAGGCCAAGACCCGGGAGGCGATCCGCGCGGCGATGTACGCGCTGGTCGAGGAGCAGGGCTACGACGCCACGACGATCGACCGGATCGCCGAGCGGGCCGAGGTGTCGCCGTCGACCGTCTTCCGGTACTTCCCCACCAAGGAGGACATCGTCCTCACCCACGAGTACGACCCGCTGATCCTGGAGGAGATCCGGCGGCGGCCCGCGGACGAGCCCTGGCCGCGGACCCTGCGGTACGCGCTGCGGCGGGCCGTCCGGCTGAGCATGGCACAGGACACCCGGACCGTCCGGCTGCGCACCCGCCTCATGGTGCGGGTGCCCGCGGTGCGCTCGCGGATGACCGAGAGCATGTCGGTCACCGGCCGGACGCTCTGCCAGGCCGTCGCCGAGCGCACCGGCCGCGACCCGGACGGCCTGGAGGTGCGGGTCTACGCCATGTCGCTGATCGGAGGTCTGCTGGAGACCTTCCTGTACTGGGCCGAGCGGGACCACCAGGACGATCTGCCGGCCCTCGTCGACCGCACCCTGGACGTCCTGGAGCACGGGCTGCCCCGGGAGAACCGCTGAGGCCCGCGCCGCGCGCCGTGCGATCCTGACGGAGTGAACGGTCCCGAGATCCACGTCGAAGTCGCCCCCGAACTGAGTCTGTTCGTGCCGGCCGCCCGCCGCGGCGCGGCCACCGCGCTGGCCACCGACGGGGTCTCGACCCTCGGCCACGTCGTCGAGTCCCTCGGCGTCCCGCTCACCGAGGTCGGCGCCCTCGTCGTGAACGGCCGTACCGTCCCGCCCTCGCACGTGCCCGGACCGGCCGAGCGGGTCGCCGTCCGGCCGGTGGAACGGCCCCAGCGGGTGCCCGGCGCGCCGCTGCGCTTCCTCCTCGACGTCCACCTCGGCACGCTGGCCCGCCGGCTGCGGCTGCTCGGCGTGGACACGGCGTACGAGTCGACGGACATCGGCGACCCGGCGCTCGCCGCCCGCTCCGCCGCCGAGAAGCGGGTCATGCTCAGCCGGGACCGCGGTCTGCTGCGCCGCCGGGAGCTGTGGGCCGGCGCGTTCGTCTACAGCACCCGGCCCGACGACCAGCTCCAGGACGTCCTGGACCGCTTCGCTCCCGAGCTGCGCCCCTGGTCGCGCTGCACCGCCTGCAACGGTCCGCTGAGGGACGCCACCAAGGAGGAGGTGGCCGACCGCATCGAGGGCGGCACCCTGCGCTCCTACGACGTCTTCGCCCAGTGCGCGGACTGCGGGCGCGCGTACTGGAAGGGCGCGCACCACGATCAGCTCCAGGCCATCGTGGAACGCGCCCTCAAAAAGCGCTGAGCCGCCCGGCCCGCCCGGCGGGCCGGGACCGGTCAGGGCGCCGTCAGTCTCGCCCGCAGCGCCTCGGGGTCCGTCACCGGCAGGTCGCAGACGAAGCCGCGGCAGACGTAGGCGGCCGGTGCGCCGTCGATGAGGGTGCGGCCGGCCAGCAGCGGGAACTCCTCGCCGTCCGGGACGCCACAGGCGACGACCGCGCCCGGGGCGGTGCCGAGCAGGGCCGTACGGTGCAGGGCGGCCGTCCGCTCGTCGGCCCCCGCGGGGCCCACGACGGCCACCTCGCGCGGCCCGTCGAGCAGCGCCTCGGCGACGGCCAGCCCCCACCCGACGAACCGGGGCACGCGCGGGCCGAGCGTCTTCACGATCCCGAGCGCCCGCTCGGCGGCGGCCCGGTGCGGCTCGGAACCGGTCTGCGCGGCGTAGCCGAGCAGCGCGCCGGCCGCGGCGGTCCAGCCAGAGGGCGCGGCGTTGTCGGTGGGGTCCTGCGGCCGGCGGATGAGCTGCTCGGCGTCGGAGGCGGTGTCGTACAGGGCGCCGGTCGCCGGGTCGGTGAACCGGGCCAGGACGTGGTCGAGCAGCAGTCCGGCGAAGTCGAGCCAGACGCCCTCCCCGGTGACGGCGGCGAGCGCGAGGAAGCCCTCGGCGACATCGCCGTAGTCCTCCAGCACGCCGGCGTTGGGGCCGACCCGGCCGTCCTTGCTGGTGCGGGCGAGCCGGGCGTGTTCGTCCAGGTGGACGCGGACGAGCAGATCGGCGGCGCCGAGCGCGGCCTCGACCAGGTCGGGCCGGTCGAAGTAGGCGCCGGTCTCGGCGAGCGCGGCGACGGCCAGGCCGTTCCAGGCGGCGACCACCTTGTCGTCGCGGCCGGGTGCGGGCCGCCGCGCCCGGGCGTCGAGCAGCCGGCGCCGGACGGAGGCGACCTTGTCGGCGTCGAACACGCCCTCGGTCTGCGGGAGCTGCAGGACGGACTGCCCGTGCTCGAAGGTGCCCTCCGCGGTCACGCCGAAGTACTGGGCGGCGAGTGCGGCGTCGTCGCCGAGGACGTCGGCGAGCTGCCCGGGCGTCCAGACGTAGTACGCCCCTTCCACGTGCCGTCCGGTGCCGTCGTCGCTGTCGGCGTCGAGGGCGGAGGCGAACCCGCCCTGCTCGGTGCGCAGTTCGCGGACGAGGAAGTCGGCGGTCTCCAGCGCGACCCGCCGGGCCAGATCCGATCCGGTGGCCCGCCACAGATGCGCGTACACCCGGCACAGCAGGGCGTTGTCGTACAGCATCTTCTCGAAGTGGGGCACGGTCCAGTCGCGGTCCACGGAGTAGCGGGCGAAGCCGCCGCCGAGCTGGTCGTAGATCCCGCCCCGCGCCATCCGCTCACAGGTGTCCCGGGCCATCTCGAGCGCGCCCTCGGCGCCCGTGCGCGCGTGGTGGCGCAGCAAAAACTCCAGCACCATGGACGGCGGGAACTTGGGCGCGCCGCCGAATCCGCCGCGCTGCGGGTCGTACTCGCGGGTGAGCCCGAGGAGTGCCTGGGCGAGTTCCTGCTCGCCGGGCGCCTCGGCGGCCTGCCGGACCATCTCGCGCTGGGCGAGATCGCGGACGATCTTCCCGGCGACCTCGCCGACCTCGTCGCGCCGGGTGGTCCACGCCTGCCGGACGCCCTCCAGCACCTGCCGGAAGGAGGGCGAGCCGTGCCGCGGGACGGGCGGGAAGTAGGTGCCGAAGTAGAACGGCTCGGCGTCGGGCGTGAGGAAGACGGTCATGGGCCAGCCGCCGTGCCCGGTGGCCGCCTGCACGGCCTCCATGTAGACGGCGTCCACGTCCGGCCGCTCCTCGCGGTCGACCTTGACGCTGACGAAATGCTCGTTCAGGTAGTCCGCGGTGGCCTGGTCCTCGAAGGACTCGTGCGCCATGACGTGGCACCAGTGACAACTGCTGTACCCGACGCTCAGCAGTACGGGTCTGCCCGTCCTGCGGGCCTCGTCGAAGGCCTCGGCCGACCACGGCCACCAGTCGACGGGGTTGTCGGCGTGCTGGAGCAGGTACGGGGACGTCTCATGGGCCAGTCGGTTCACCGTTCCACTCTCCCACGGGCCCCGGCACCGCGGAGAAACGAATGCGCACCGGGCGCGCCCCGCCCCGCGGCCCCCCGCGCGGGCGGCCGCGGCGCTCCGGCGGCACCGGCGGCCGCGCACGGCTGCGGACCGCCACGCCCGTGCGGTGACGGGCGTGGCGGTGCCGGCGGGGCGCCGGCCCCCGGGTCAGCCCCGCTGCGGTGCGGAGCCGGCCGGCTC
Source organism: Streptomyces sp. NPDC027672 (assembly GCF_055566335.1). Taxonomy (NCBI): domain Bacteria; kingdom Bacillati; phylum Actinomycetota; class Actinomycetes; order Kitasatosporales; family Streptomycetaceae; genus Streptomyces; species Streptomyces sp. NPDC027672. The sequence goes on from NZ_JBVHSO010000001.1 coordinate 545,846, forward strand.
CGCACCGGCCTCCGGGGTCTCCTTGAAGTCGACCTTCCGCATGTGCTTGCTCATGGACTTCATCAGCCCCCACACGGCCAGGGCCATCACCGCGAAGACGATGAAGCCGAGGATGCCGGGGGTGACCTTGTTCTGGTCGACCTCCTTGGCGAGGGGGACCAGGTGCGTCACTGCCAGGCTCACGCTTGCGCTCATGTCAGGCATTGTCCCGGATGCCCGCGAAGAGGTCGTCCTCGGGGAGGGAGGTATCGACGAGAGACTTCGCCAGCTCGTACTCCTCGGTCGGCCAGACCTCCTTCTGGATCTCCATCGGCACCTTGAACCAGCCGCCGTCCGGGTCGATCTGCGTGGCGTGGGCGATCAGCGCCTTGTCACGGATCTCGAAGAACTCCGCGCACGGGACGTGCGTGGTCAGCGTGCGCTCGGTGCGCTGCACCTCGTCCCAGCGCTTGAGCCAGTCCCCGTACGGCGACTCCAGGCCGCGGTCGACCAGGGCCTGGTGCAGTGCCTCGGTGCGCGGCCGGTTGAAGCCCTGGTTGTAGTAGAGCTTCAGCGGCTGCCAGGCGGGCCCGAACTCCTCCTCCGGGTACTTCAAGGTGTCCGCCGCGCCCTCGAACGCCACCATGGAGATCTTGTGGGTCATGATGTGGTCGGGGTGCGGGTAGCCGCCGTTCTCGTCGTAGGTGGTGATCACCTGCGGGCGGAAGGCACGGATCCTGCGCACCAGCTCGCCGGCCGCGTGGTCGACGTCCTCCAGGGCGAAGCAGCCCTCGGGCAGCGGCGGCAGCGGGTCGCCCTCGGGCAGCCCGGAGTCGACGAAGCCGAGCCAGTCCTGCTTGACGCCGAGGATCTCGCGCGCCTCGTCCATCTCCTTCTTGCGTACCTCGTGGATGTGCTCCTCGATGTACCTGTCGCCCTGCAGCTTGGGATTGAGGATGGACCCGCGCTCGCCGCCGGTGCAGGTCACCACCAGCACGTCCACCCCCTCGGACACGTACTTCGCCATGGTGGCCGCGCCCTTGCTCGACTCGTCGTCGGGGTGCGCGTGAACGGCCATCAGTCGCAACTGGTCAGTCAAGACTCAATCCTCGGTAACTCGGCGCCCCCGTGGCTTCGGGCGCGATCAAACTGGTGTCGTCCCGAAGGGACATCCCTGAGGGGTGGCGGTCGGGTCGCGGTCGGGAGGCTTCTATAGTGACCCAATCGGGGGGCTAATAATTCCGCGGAGAGGACGATCATGAGTACCGCGAGCACGCGGCTGCCCGAGGGCCGCTACGGCCGCTCCTCGGACGAGCGCGCCGACCGCAAGCTCAAGATCGCCGGTACGGTGCTGGGCGCGGCGCTGCTCGCACTGGTCGGCTACTTCGCCTACCACTACGTCGCGCAGAACGAGATCAGCGGCGAGGTCATCACCTTCCAGGCGTCCGACGACGCGGTCGCGATCCATCTGGAGGTCCGCAAGGACGCCGGCACCGCCGGCTACTGCACGGTGCGGTCCCAGTCGGGCGACGGCGCCGAGGTCGGCCGGGCCGACTTCCGCTTCTCCGGGCCGGCCACCCGGATCGACAAGGTGGTCACGCTCCGTACGACCGCGCGGGGCACCACGGCCCAGTTGCTGGGCTGTCACGCCGGCTGACGACTGCCGGACACTCCCCGGTTTCACCCGGAATACGTACATCCTCACCTGCGTTGATGTAACTTTGACGGCTTATGTCCTCCCCCTTTCGCCCATGAATTGTTAGGCTCGTGGTTTCGCCCATCCATGAGGGAACATTCTTCTGGGTAGGGCGATGCTTTGTATTCCCAGTACCGACGAGGAGCACCCTGTGACCCAGACCAGCGAGAACGTCACCTGGCTGACCCAGGAGGCGTACAACAAGCTCAAGGACGAGCTTGAGTACCTTACTGGTCCTGCGCGCACGGAGATCGCCGCCAAGATCGCGGCCGCGCGCGAGGAGGGCGACCTGCGCGAGAACGGCGGGTACCACGCGGCCAAGGAGGAGCAGGGCAAGCAGGAGCTGCGTGTGCGCCAGCTGACCCAGCTCCTCGAGAACGCCAAGGTCGGCGAGGCGCCGGCCGCGGACGGCGTGGTCGCGCCCGGCATGGTCGTCACGATCGCCTTCGACGGTGACGAGGACGACACCCTGACGTTCCTGCTCGCCTCCCGCGAGTACGCGAGCTCCGACATCGAGACGTACTCCCCGCAGTCCCCGCTGGGCTCGGGCGTCCTCGGCCACAAGGTCGGCGACGACGCGCAGTACGAACTGCCGAACGGCAAGAAGGCCTCCGTACGGATCCTGAAGGCCGAGCCCTACACGAGCTGAGCCGGCCTCCCGGCCCGCTTCGAAGCCCCCGGCGCCCTCAGGGCGGCCGGGGGCTTCGTCACAGGCCCCCGGCACCCCGCCCGGAAGGCGGCCGGCCGGACGGGGTCAGGCGATGACCGGGTAGCCGGCGTCCCGCAGCGCCCGGCCGACCTCCGCGCAGTGCTCCGGCCCCTCGGTCTCCAGGTGCAGCTCCACCTCGGCCTCCGTGAGCCCGAGCCGCGGATCGGTGCGGACGTGGCTCACGTCGAGCACGTTGGCGTCGACCGCCGACAGCACCCCGAGCAGCGTGGCCAGCGCGCCCGGCCGGTCGGTCAGCCGCAGCCGCACCGCCAGATACCGGCCCTGCGCGGCCATGCCGTGCCGCAGCACGCGCTGCATCAGCACCGGGTCGACATTGCCGCCGGACAGCACCGCGACGACCGGGCCGTCGAAACGTTCCGGCGCGGCCAGCAGCGCGGCGACCGGACTCGCCCCGGCCGGCTCCACCACCAGCTTGGCCCGCTCCAGGCACAGCAGCAGCGCCGCGGACAACTGGTCCTCGCTCACCGTCCGCACCTCGTCCACCAGCTCGCCGACGATCCCGAACGGCACCGCGCCCGGCCGGCCCACCCGGATGCCGTCGGCCATCGTCGCCGGGCTCTCCAGCGACACCGGATGCCCGGCGGCCAGCGAGGGCGGGTAACAGGCGGCGCCCTCCGCCTGCACACCGACGATCCGCACGTCCGGCCGCAGCGCCTTCACCGCCACCGCGATCCCGGCCGCGAGCCCGCCGCCGCCCATGCCGACGACGATCGTGCGCACCTCCGGGCACTGCTCCAGGATCTCCAGCCCGACCGTGCCCTGGCCGGCGATCACGTCCGGGTGGTCGAAGGGGTGGATGAACACCGCGCCGGTCGCCGCCGCGTACTCCTGCGCCGCGGCCAGCGTCTCGTCGACCACCTGACCGTGCAGGCGCACCTCCGCGCCGTACTCCCGGGTCGCGCTGACCTTCGGCAGCGGCGCGCCCCGCGGCATGAACACGGTGGCGTGCACGCCCAGCAGCGAGGAGGCCAGCGCCACGCCCTGCGCGTGGTTGCCCGCGCTCGCGGCCACCACTCCGGCCGCCCGCTCCTCCGGCAGCAGCCCGGCGATCCGCACATAGGCGCCGCGCAGCTTGAACGAGCCGGTCCGCTGGAGGTTCTCGCACTTCAGGTGCACCGGCGCGCCGACCGTCCGGGACAGGTACCGGCTGCTCTCCAGCGCGGTCTCGCGAGCCACGCCCGAGAGCATCTTCCGGGCGCCGCGCACGTCGTCGAGGGTGACGGAGGACAGGAAGGCCGTGCGGTAGCTCATGACTCCAGCATCGCAGTTCGCCCGTGCGCGCGACGGGTGTGCCCAAGCTGCGAGACCGGGTTTGCGCAGCGCCGGTACGGCCCGCCGCCGGGCCGCGTACCCTGTCCCCCAACCCAGCAGCCCTCATGAAGTGAGCCTCCGGCCATGCCCACAACACCAGAAATGTCGATGGACATGACGACCGTCGGTGACACCGGTCTTCTCGATACCCTCCAGCACGAGGTGGCGGTGTTCGCCCGCCGCGCCGAACAGACCCGGCTCGGCGGTGTGGGGCAGGTGCGCAACTCCATGGACCGTGCCGCCTACCTGCTGCTCAACCGCCTGGACAAGGAAGGCCCGATGGGGGTCAAGGCACTCGCGGCCAGCATGGGCATCGACTCCTCCACGGTGACCCGGCAGGTGGCGCCGCTGGTCGACAGCGGGCTGGTGAAGCGCACCTCGCACCCGGAGGACGGGCGCGCGGTGGTGCTCCAGTTGTCGCCGCGCGGCACCGCCCGGCTGGAGGAGGTGCGCTCGTCCAGGCGCCGGCTCATGGACGAGCTGACGCACGACTGGGCGCCGGCGGAGCGCGAGCAGTTCTGCGCGCTCCTGACCCGCTTCAACGACGCGCTCTCCGCGCGGATGACGGTGCAGGCCGTTCCGGCGGCGGAGCAGCCTCCGGCCTCCTGAGCGCGTATCCGGGCATGTCCGACGTCTTGACCCCGGGGCCGCCACCGGCCTGATGATGAGACCGGGTCCGGACAGGACCCCGTCGGGGGGAGGCGCGGTGCGTGAGCGGCAGCGGGCCCGCGGTGACCGCCGGGCCCGGGAGTTCGAGGCGTTCGTCGCGGGCGCGGCCGGTCGGCTGCTGCACACGGCCACGCTGCTCACCGCGGAGCCGCCGGACGCCAACCCGCGCGCACGGCGCCTGCTGACCCTCGCGCTCGCCCACACCTACGCCGACTGGGACCGGCTGCGCGGCGAGGACCCGTACGACCGCGCCCGCCAGCACCTCGCCACCCGCTTCGCGCGCACCGTCTGGCACCGCCGCGCCGTCCCCGGCCGCGCCCGGCCGGACCCGCGCGGCCCGCTCGCCGCGCTCACCCCGCGCGAGCGGCTGGTACTCGTCCTGCGGCTGTACGAGGGGGTGGCCGAGGAACAGACGGCGGCGCTGCTCGGGCTGCCCGGGGAACGCGTGCGCACCCTCTGCGACCGGGCGACGGCCACCGTGCTGCATCCGGCCCGGCGGACACCGCCCCACCCGGCGGCCCCAACGGCGGCACCGTCATGACCCGGTCACGGCCGTCCCGCGGCGCACCCCGCGGCCGCTTCGCGCGGGACGGCGGGACGGGTGGGGCGGCAGTCCCCGCGCCCGGCCGGAACCGGAGCGCGCGGTGAAGCGGAGGGAACGGGAGGCCGCGGTACGGCGGGTCATGGAGCGGGCGGCCGTGCCGGTGCCGCCGGAGCTGCACGCGGACGCGGTGCGCCACGGCGACCGGCTGCTGCGCCGCCGCCGGCTCGTCCGCCGGGTGCTGGGGCTGCTGGCGTGCGCGGCGGCCGTGGCGTTCGCCGTGTGGACGGCCGGCGCCCGCCCGTGGGCGGAGCCGCCCTCGGGGACGACCCCACCGGTCACCGGCTGGCAGCCCTAGACCCCGGCCGGCCGACCGCGCCGTCCCCCGGAGGCGGACGGGAACGGCCGGACGGGAAACGGCCGGACGGGAACGGCCGGACGGGAAACGGCCGGACGGGAACGGCCGGACGGGAAACGGCAGGCCGGGCTTTAGCCGAGGGCCTGCTTGAGGTCCTCGATCAGGTCGTCGACGTTCTCGATGCCGACGGACAGACGCACCAGATCGTCCGGGACCTCAAGCTGCGAGCCGGCCACGGAGGCGTGCGTCATCCGGCCGGGGTGCTCGATGAGGGACTCGACACCGCCGAGGGACTCGCCCAGGGTGAACACCTCGGTACGGCCGCACACCTGGAGCGCGGCCTCCTCGCCGCCCGCGACGCGGAACGACACCATGCCGCCGAACGCCCTCATCTGCTTGACGGCGACGTCGTGGCCGGGGTGGTCGGGCAGCCCCGGGTAGGCCACGGAGGTCACGCGCGGGTGCCGGGTCAGCATGTCGGCGATCTTCGTGGCGTTCTCGCTGTGCCGGTCCATGCGCACCGCGAGGGTCTTCGTGCCGCGCAGCACCAGCCAGGAGTCGAAGGGGCCGGCGACGGCGCCCATCGCGTTCTGGTGGTAGGCCAGCTCCTCGCCCAGCGCCTGGTCGGCGACGATCAGCGCACCGCCGACCACGTCCGAGTGGCCGCCCATGTACTTCGTCAGGGAGTGCACGACGACGTCCGCGCCGAGCGACAGCGGCTGCTGGAGGTAGGGAGTGGCGAAGGTGTTGTCGACGACCAGCCTGGCACCCGCGTCGTGGGCGACCTGGGCGACGGCGGCGATGTCGGTGATGCCGAGGAGCGGGTTGGACGGGGTCTCCACCCAGACGGCCTTCGTCTTCGGCGTGATCGCGGCGCGGACCGCGGCCGGGTCGCTGGTGTCGGCGACCGACCACTGCACGCCCCAGCGGGTGACCACCTTGGCGAACAGCCGGAAGGTGCCGCCGTAGGCGTCGTCCGGGATCACCACGTGGTCGCCGGGGCTGAGCAGCGTGCGCAGCAGTGTGTCCTCGGCGGCCAGGCCGGAGGCGAAGGCCAGGCCGCGGCGACCGCCCTCCAGCGCGGCGAGGTTCTCCTCCAGCGCGGTCCGGGTCGGATTGGCGCTGCGGCTGTACTCGTAGCCGCCGCGCAGCCCGCCGACGCCGTCCTGCTTGTAGGTGGAGACCTGGTAGATCGGCGGGACGACCGCGCCGGTAAGGGGATCCGCGGTGTTGCCCGCGTGGATCGCCAGGGTCTCGAAGTGGTCACTGATATGCCTGTCGCTCATGTGCATCGAGCCTAATGCGCCCGGCCGGATCGTGACGCACGCCAAGAGGGGGCTCGCCGGGTTCCGCCCGCTTGCCGTCAAGCTCTGATCGGGAGTTATCCACAGGCGGGCGGCGGGGTTCGCCATTTGTCCGCGGGGTCTGGTTCGCTTGAGGCATGGCGACTCTCTGGCTGCTGACGGCACTGCTCATGCTGGGCTTCGTCCTGCTCCCGCTCCTGCGGCGCAGGCGCGGCGTGATCGAGCGCGTCCACCCCGGACACCCGGACGCCGCCGACCCCGCGGCCTACGGCTTCGTGCGCCAGGAAGACCTGGACGTGCGCCTGCCCGGCCCGGACGAGGACCTGCTCCAGGCCCTCGACCTGGTGCAGCGCACCCAGGACTACCGGACGGCGGCCCAGTTGCTGGCCGGCACCGAGACCGCGGGCGAACTGCGCTGGCAGCGGGTGCAGGCGTTCGCCGGCGCCGCCGCGCTGGAGCTGCGGCAGCGGCCCGGCGGGGTGCACGAGACGCCGGGCGGCCAGTGGCTGCGGGTGTGGCGGGCCGAGCGGCCCAAGGACGCGGGCGGCGCCGCCGTGCACGCGGAGTTCCTGGTCCAGCAGGCGTGGCGGACGGCGACGCCGGGCACGGACGAGTTCCGGATCATCATGGAGGAGGCCCGGACGCTGTGCGCGGAGGCCGCCCTGCTGGCCCCCGGCGACCCGGTGCCGTACGTCATAGAACTGTCCGTCGCGCGCGGGCTGGCCTATCCGCCGGACGAGTTCGAGCGGCTGTGGCGGAAGATCCTCGACCGCGCCCCGCATCACATGGGCGCGCATCTGGCGGCGCTGCACCACTGGTGCGAGAAGTGGCACGGCTCGCGCGAGCAGGCGTACGCCTTCGCCGAGACCGCCGCCGCCCGCGCTCCTGAGGGTTCGCTGCTGGCCGCGCTGCCGCTGTTCGCGGTGTTCGAGCACCTCCCGGAGGTGAACCTGGTCAGGAGCTTCTACCAGAGCGAGGTCGTCACCAAGGCGATCCACGGCGCCCTGCACGCGACGCACGCGGCCCTCCCCGACGACCCGACGCTCCCGCACGTGCGGCACCTGCTGGTCTACTTCCTGGTCAGCGCCGAGCGCTGGGCGGAGGCCATGGACCAGCTCCTCCACGTGGACGGGCATGTCGGTGCGCTGCCGTGGACCCTGTCCGACGACCCGGCCGCCGCCTTCGCCCTCCACCGCGCCCTGGCGGTCGGCGGCTACGAGGCCAACGGCGGCACCCCGGCGGGCCTGCCGGGCTGATCAGGACCGGAATGCCCGGCGTCCGCCGGACGTTGTGAGAGTGTCGGCGCCGCGCAGGCGGCCGGCACTCCTACCCGACCGACAGGGAGACCCGATGCTCTTCGGCCGCACCCCCCAGCTGCCCACCCCCGAGCAGGCGCTCAAGGGCCGCCCCGCACTCGCCTACGAGGTCCCCGACCGCCACACCGTCCTCGGTACGCCGCTGCTCGGACCGTACCCCGAGGGTCTGGAGACCGCCGACTTCGGCCTGGGCTGCTTCTGGGGCGCGGAGCGCGCGTTCTGGCAGCTTCCGGAGGGTGTGTACACGACCCTGGTGGGCTACCAGGGCGGTTACACGGAGAACCCGACGTACGAGGAGGTCTGCTCGGGCCTGACCGGCCACACGGAAGCGGTCCGGGTGGTCTACGACCCGCGGCTGATCTCGTACGACCAGTTGCTGAAGACCTTCTGGGAGTCGCACAACCCGACCCAGGGCTTCCGCCAGGGCAACGACGTGGGCACGCAGTACCGTTCGGCGATCTACACCCACACCCCGGAGCAGGCCGCGGTGGCCGAGGCGTCCCGCGAGGCCTACCAGAAGGTCCTGACCGGCTCGGGCCACGGCACGATCACCACGGAGATCCTCCCGGCCGAGGGCCGCGTCTTCTACCCGGCGGAGGCGTATCACCAGCAGTACCTGGACAAGAACCCGGGCGGCTACTGCGGCCTCGGCGGGACCGGCGTGTCCTGCCCGATCGGACTCGCACGCGCCGAGGGCTGAGTCGTGCGCCGGGGGCGGGGCCGGGCGGGTGCCCGGTCCCGCCCCCCGGACGGTTGTACGGCTGATTGTCAGATCGTCGCCGTGTCGATCACGAAGCGGTAGCGGACGTCGCTCGCCAGTACCCGCTCGTACGCCTCGTTGACCTGCGCCGCGTCGATCAGCTCGATCTCGGCGCCGATGCCGTGCTCGGCGCAGAAGTCCAGCATCTCCTGGGTCTCGCGGATGCCGCCGATCATGGAGCCCGCGAGGGTCTTGCGGCCGCCGATCAGGGAGAACAGGTTGAGCTCGACCGGCTCCTCGGGGGCGCCCACGTTGACCAGCGCGCCGTCCACCTTCAGCAGCGACAGCAGCGCGCCGAAGTCCATCGGGGCGGACACGGTCGAGACGATCAGGTCGAAGGTGCCGGCCAGGTCCTCGAAGGTCTTCGGGTCGCTGGTGGCGTAGTAGTGGTCGGCGCCCAGCTTCAGGCCGTCGTCCTTCTTGCGCAGGGACTGGGACAGGACGGTGACCTCGGCGCCCATGGCGTGCGCCAGCTTGACGGCCATGTGGCCGAGCCCGCCCAGGCCGACGACCGCGACCTTCTTGCCGGGGCCCGCGTTCCAGTGGTGCAGCGGGGAGTAGGTGGTGATGCCCGCGCACAGCAGCGGCGCGGCCACGTCCAGGGAGAGGCCGTCGGGGATGCGCAGGACGAAGTTCTCGTCGACGACGATCTTCTCGGAGTAACCGCCGTAGGTGGGCCGGCCGTCCTTGCCGACGGCGTTGTAGGTGCCGACCATGCCGCGCAGGCAGTACTGCTCCTCGCCGCGCAGGCAGTTCTCGCACTCACGGCAGGAGTCGACCATGCAGCCGACGCCCACCCGGTCGCCGGCCTTGAACTTCGTCACACCGGGGCCGACCTCGGAGACGACGCCCGCGATCTCGTGACCGGGGACCATCGGGAAGGTCGCTTCGCCCCAGCCCTCCCGGACCTGGTGGATGTCGGAGTGGCAGATGCCGGCGAACTTGATGTCGATCAGGACGTCGTGCTCGCCGACCGCGCGCCGCTCGATGGTCGTCCGCTCCAGCGGGGCCTTCGCGGCGGGCGCGGCGTACGCGGCAACAGTGGTCATGCCGGGGATCTCCTAGCGAGGGGGGTCTCGTGCCCGGCTGCCTTCCGCCGGGCACGGCGTCCAGCCTGCCGCGTGGGCGGGCGTTCACCCAGACCACGGTCTTACGTACGACCGCTGTGCGTACCACCAGCAGTGTCAGGCTCCGGTGCGTAGGACCAGGAATACTGGAGGGCATGGAGAGCAGGGACGAGCAGCCGGACGCGACGACGGCCACCGGCCGGACCCTGGACCGGCGGGCGGAGCTGAGCGAGTTCCTGCGCAGCCGGCGGGCCCGGCTGAAGCCGGAGGACGTGGGACTGGCCGGTTTCGGACGGCACCGCAGGGTGCCGGGGCTGCGCCGGGAGGAGCTGGCGCAGCTCGCCGGGGTGTCGGTGGCGTACTACACCCGGCTGGAGCAGGGCAACGGCCGGAACGTGTCGGCGGAGGTGCTGGACTCGATCGCCCGGGCGCTGCGGCTGACGGACGCCGAGCACGCGCACCTGACGCATCTGGCCAAGCCGACGGCGCACAAGAAGAAGCCGGCGGCCCGCCAGCAGCAGGTGCGCGGGGCGCTGCGGCAGCTCCTGGAGACGATGGACGGGGTGCCGGCGTACGTGGTGGGCCGGCGGGCGGAGATCCTCGCCTGGAACCGGATGGCGGCGGCCGTCTTCGGCGACTGGGCGGAGCTGGTGCCGGCCGAGCGGAACTGGGCGCGGCTGGTCTTTCTGCGCCCGGAGTACCGGGAGCTGTTCGTCGACTGGGAGCAGAAGGCGATCGACATCGTGTGCGCGCTGCGCATGGACGCGGGCTGCTATCCGGACGATCCCCGGCTGTCGGCGCTGGTGGGCGAGCTGTCGGTGAAGAGCGAGGAGTTCCGCCGGCTGTGGGCCACGCACGACGTCAAGGAGAAGAGCCATGGCGTCAAGGAGCTGCACCATCCGCTGGTGGGCGCGCTCGCGCTGCACTTCGAGAGCTTCCGGCTGACCGACGGCTCGGACCAGTCCCTGATCACCTACCACGCGGCGCCGGACACGCCCACCGCCGAGTCGCTGCGCCTGCTGGCGAGCTGGGGCGCGGACGCGACCCGGACGGTCTCGTCCTAGGACACCGGACGGTGTCGTCCCAGGACACCGGGCGGGAGGGGCACGACGGCGGACGGCCCGCGGCAAGCAGACGCTTGCCGCGGGCCGTCCTCACGCGTTACCGGAGCCGGTGAGGGCTCACTTGCCGTAGTACGCGTGGTAGATCGTGATCTCCGACGTGTTGCCCTTCTTGTCGGTGATCTTGGCGCGGAACGAGACGGCCTTGTTCTTCGCCGGGTTCTTGATGGTGATCTTGCCGTTCTTCACGGTGGTCTTCGTGAAGGTCTTGCCGTCGTAGGAGACGTAGACGGCGAGGGACTTCAGGTTGCCGCCGGCGGCGGCGCCCTCCACGGTGACCGGGAAGGTGACCTTCTTGCCGGCCGCGACGCGGCTGTCCAGGCCCGTGGTGGCCCCGAAGTGCAGGGCGGAGGCGGGCAGCTGGGCGGAGGCGCCCGACGGCTTCTTCGAGCGGAAGGTCCACGTCGCGTCGACCCGCGTGGAGGCCTCGGAGACCTCCGCGGACCGCTTGACCGAGGTGGTCAGCTTGTACGCGGCGTCGCCGGCCGGGACCTTGAAGGTCTCGTCGCCGTACAGCGGGTCGGCGTTGGAGCCGACCTTGGTGCCGTTGCGGTACAGGGTGGTCTTCACCGAGGTGTACGACGAGTACCCGACGTGCTTCCCGGAGTCGGCGAGCAGCGGCAGCATGCCGTAGATCTCGTTGCCGTCGCGGAAGAGGCCGAAGTCCTTGGTGAGGTGCGGGCCGAAGACCGCGGTGTTGACCGTCTTGGTGTAGCTCTGGCCCGCCTTGAAGGCGAACTGGCCGAGCGAGTAGCCGGAGTCGGAGGCCGGGAAGCCGTCCTTGTCCGGCTTGCCCTCCTGGCCGAACTCCAGCTCCCAGCTAACGCCGCCCTTGGCGGACAGGTGCAGGGTGCGGGTGCCGGGCAGGCTCTGCGGCACGCTGATGGAGCTGCCGCTGGTGCTGCCGGGCAGCCAGCCGACCGCGTCGACGGAGCCCTTCTTGCCGTGTGCGGCGGCGCCCATGCGGACCTTCACCGTGGCCAGGTCACCGGCCTTGTAGTGCTTGGTGTAGCCGGTGGCGAGCTGCCTGACCTGGGAGCCGCCCACGACGGAGTACTCCTCGGTCGCGCCCTTGGTCCAGTGGCCGTCCCACTGCTGCCACAGCGTCCCGGCGGGCAGCTGCGCACCCAGGTGGGCGGTGCGGAAGTTCTTGTACGAGTCCAGGAACCAGCCGTAGCCGTACTGGCCGTCGCCGATGGTGACGTCGAACTCCGGCGAGACGAACTCGGACTTGGCGCCCGAGGCCGGGACGGTGATGTTCACCGGCTTGGCCTTGCGCGCGTCGATGGTGATCGTCTGCTTCTTGCCGATGGTCAGCTTCGGCTGCGCGATCCAGTCGATGCCCTTGGCGGGGTTGTCGAGGGCGCCGTAGACGGCGGTGTTGAGGATGTACGTGCCCTTGGGCGCGCGCACCTTCACCGTGCCGGACTTGTCGTACGGGTTCAGCCAGGTGCCGTTGGCCAGGCCCGCCACGCCGCTGAGGTTGGCGTCGTAGTACGGGGCCGGCTTGCCGTCGCGGCCGATGAACTTCAGCGTGACGTCGTAGGACTCCACCTCGCGCTGGACGGCGGCGGCGGTGCGGACCGTCTGGCCGTCGGCCTTCGCCGTCACGTACGCGGAGTAGGCGCCGTCGACGGTGCCGCCCAGCTTGGTGTCGGCGGTGAGGTCGACCGCGGCCGTACCGTGCGCCGGGACGGTCACCTGGGTCGCGCCCAGCTTGAAGAAGCCCGCCGGGGCGGCGGCGCCCTTGGGGTTGGTGGCGGTGCTGGTGAGGCTGAGCGTGACGTCCTTGTCGCCGAGGTTGCGGTACGTCAGCTTCTTGGTGACGGCCTTGTCGTCGGTGTGCGGCCACTGCTGCACACCGAAGTTCAGCGACACCGGCTCGGCGACGACCGACTGCTTGATGGCCTGGTCGACCTGGATGCGGCCCGTGCCCTGCTGGAACGGCGTGTACTTGCCGCCCTTGGCGGAGCCGGTGAGGGCGGCCTTCAGCTCGGTGTAGCCCCAGTCGGGGTGCTCCTGCTTCAGGATGGCGGCGGCGCCCGCGACGTGCGGGGTGGCCATCGAGGTGCCGGAGATGGTCAGGTAGCCCTCGGGCTTCTCCCCGACCTCCTTGTCGATGACGCTGCCCGCGGCCGCGGCGGCGGTGATGTCGACGCCCGGCGCGGTGACGTCCGGCTTGATGGCGCCGTCACCGGCACGCGGGCCGGTGGAGGAGAAGTCCGCCAGGACGTCCTTCTTGTCGACGGCGCCGACGGTGAGCGCGGCGTCCGCGCTGCCCGGCGAGCCGATCGACTGCGGGCCGTCGTTGCCCGCGGCGATCGCGAACAGGACGCCCTTCTCGGCGGAGAGCTTGTTGACCTCGGCCTCGAGCGGGTCGATCTCGGGGGTGTCGTAGCCGCCGAGGCTCAGGTTGATGACGTCGGCGCCCTGGTCGGCCGCCCACTCCATGCCGGCGAGGATGCCGGAGTCGTCACCGTAGCCGTCGTCGTCCAGGACCTTGCCGTTGAGCAGCTTGGCGTCCGGGGCCACACCCCTGTACTTGCCGCCCGACTTGGCGCCGGTGCCCGCCACGATGGAGGCGACGTGCGTGCCGTGCCCGAAGTGGTCGGTGGCGTCGGCGGCGGTGGTGAAGTTCCTGGACTGCGCCACCTGGTCCTTCAGGTCCGGGTGGCGGGTGTCCACACCGGTGTCCAGGATGGCGACCTTGACGCCCTTGCCGGTGTAACCGGCCTTCCACGCGGTGGGGGCGCCGATCTGCGGGACCGACTTGTCGAGGCTCGCCTTGCGGACGCCGTCGAGCCAGACGTGCGCGATACCGGAGGCGGTCTTGCCGCCGTTGGTGAGCGCGTCCCACAGTCCGGCGGTGTCCTTGACCGGGGTCTGCACGGCGTCCGCGTTGAGCGCCGTCAGGCTGCGGCGCAGGGTGCCCGCGTCCCGGACGTCGGTCTTGGCGGCGGTGGCGGTGCCGCGGTAGCCGACGATGACCTTCAGGCCGTTCTTCTGCGAAGCCCGGGTGACGGCCTTGTTCAGCTCGGTGACGTCGAAGAGGCGCTGGTCGAGCGTGCCGGAGGCGACCAGGTGGGCCGCGTCGGCGGGGATGACCAGTGTGTGTCCGGACGTCTTGCGGACCTGGAAGGGTATGTGTTCGCGGCCCTTGGCCCGCTCCAGGCCGACGACGCGGCCCTTGGCGTCGAGGGCGACGCGGTCACCGGTGATCAGGGTGACGTGGTGCTTGGCGGTGAGCTTGGAGGCGGCGGTGGCCGCGGTCGTGGTGCGGCCCGGCTTCGCCGACGCGGGGCTGGTCATACCCGCTGCGAGGGCGACCGCCGCGGCCGTCGCCACGGTGGCCGCGGCCGCGTTCTTCACTTGTCTGCGCAAGTTCTCCCCCTGGAGATGAGGTAACGGGCGAATTCCCCGTTCGCCCGGCCGGGGGCGGACTCGCACATCTGCACGCCAACCCCCCGGATCACGAAGTATGCCGGGGGGTGATCACGCGGCTCAATAGATGAGAGGACGGTGAGAAAGAGCGACCGGAAACTGTTACACGTCGCCCCGGACACCGTTACACAACCGCGAAGTCCCTTTACCGGAAAGGGTGTTATGGACCGTCAGGCGTCGGCGTTCTCCTTCACCGTGATCTTGCCCTTGCGCAGCGTGGCCAGTCGCGGCGCCTTTTTCGCCAGCGCGGAGTCGTGGGTGACCATGATGAAGGTCAGCCCGTGTTCCTTCCACAGGCGTTCGAGCACGTCCATGATCTCGTCGCGCATGCCCTCGTCGAGATTGCCGGTCGGCTCGTCGGCCAGCAGCACCTTGGGCTGCTTCACCACGGCGCGGGCGATGGCGACACGCTGCTGCTGACCTCCGGACATCTCGCCGGGGAGATGCCCGAGGCGCTCGCCCAGGCCGACGGATTCCAGCGCCCGCGCGGCGCGTTCGCGTCGTTCCCCGGCCTTGACGCCGAGGGGGACGAGGGCGGTCTCGACGTTCTCCTGGGCGGTGAGCGTCGGGATGAGGTTGAAGGACTGGAAAACGAAGCCGATGTTCTGGCTGCGGAGCCGGGTCAGCCGTGTCTCGCCGAGCCCGGCCAGGTCGGTGCCGTCCAGGAGGACTTCCCCGGAGGTGGGGCGGTCGAGGCCGCCGAGCATCTGCAGCAGGGTGGATTTTCCGCCGCCGGTGGGGCCCTGGATGACGAGCCGGTCGCCGTCCGGGATGGTGAGGTCGATTCCGTCGAGGGCGTGGACGGTGTCCTTGCCTCTGGTGTAGCGCTTGGTGACGTTTTTCAGCTCGTACACGGGATGGCTCCTGAGTGGTTTACGGGACGGGTCGGAAAGCCGGGTCATTCCACCCGCCGCAGCGCGTCCGCCGGGCGCAGCCGGGACGCGCGCCAGCCGCCGAACGCGCCCGCGACCAGACCGCCGGCCACCGCCAGGCCCACCGCCAGCACGATCGTGGTGACGCTGACCGGGGCGGTGAGCGCCACCTCCAGCGTCTTCGCGGGCTGCCGGCCCGGTCCGCCGAAGCCGCCGCCGGTGGTGCCGCCCGCGCCGCCGCCGAGCTGGGCCTCCAGGCCGGGGCTGACGGCGGTGACGGCGTACGCGCCCGCCAGGCCCAGGGCGATGCCGAGGACGCCGCCGACCAGGCCGTTGACCACGGCCTCGCCGATCACCTGGCCGGTCACCCGGCCGGACTTCCAGCCCAGGGCCTTGAGCGTGCCGAACTCGCGGACCCGCCGGGAGACGGCGGAGGAGGTGAGCAGACCGGCCACCAGGAACGCGGCCGCCAGCACGGCGGCGGACAGCCACCTGCCGACGCCGGCGGCGAGCGAGGAGGCGGTGGACAGGGAGCCGGAGACGGTGTCCGCGAGGTCGGCGGAGGTGGTGACCGTCGTACCCGGGACGTTCTTCCGGATCGCGGACCGGACGCTGCCGATCTTCGTTGAGTCGGTCGCCTCGACGTAGACCGTGGTGACCTTGTCCTTGGCGCCGGCCAGGGCCTGGGCCCGCTTCAGCGGCAGGTACAGGTCGGCGGCGGCGTCACCGCTGTCGGCGGTGGCGATGCCGATCACCGTGAACGCGACGCCCTTGACGGTGACGGTGGAGCCGGCCTTGTACTTCTTCTGCCGGGCGTAGGCGGAGTCCACGACGGCGACCTTGGCGTCCGACTCCGCCGGCCGGAAGGCGCGGCCGCTGGTGATCTTGGAGGAGGTCAGCGGGCCGAGGCCGGGCTTGGTGACGTCGGTGCCGTAGACGGAGTAGCTGTTGACGTCGAAGTCGGCGCCGCCGCCCTGCACCTGGCCCGGGCCGCCTTCGCCGCCGCGCTGGAAGCCGCCGCCGTCCTGCTGGACCTTGCCCCGGGTGAACTGGCCGCTGACCTTGACGACCTGGAGGCTCAGCCCGCCGACCGCGTCCGAGACGCCGGGCTGCGCGCCGACCTTGCCCACCGTGGCGGCGGACAGCGTCTGGAAGCCCTGCACGGTGACGCGGTCGCTGCTCTGGGCGGAACTGTCGTCGTCACCGCGCGCGTCGAACCGGAACCGGGGCCGCTGGGCGTCGCCGGTGGGCGCCGACGCCGCCTTGGTGACCGTCATGTCCGTGCCGAGCCCGTACAGCGACTGGAGGACCCTGTCCTGCGCCTTCCCCATGCCGTTCGACACGGAGTCGACGACGATGACGAGCGCGATACCCAGCGCGAGCCCGGAGGCGACGACGAGGGCCGCCTTTCTGCGGCGGCGCAGTTCGCGCCTCAGGTAGGTGAAGAACATGGCCGCAAGCTAGGCACGGACCGTGATGCCACCATAAGGCCGCCATAAGAGAAGCATGAGAAGGCCGCGGCCGGAGGTGAAAAAGCCGGTGCCGCCCCTGGGGGCGGCACCGGCGGACGGGGTGAGGGGGCGTCAGACGGCCGAGCCGGCCTTCCACTGCGCCCAGTCCATGTTCCAGCCGTTGAGGCCGTTGTCCGGCGAGACCGTCTTGTCGCCGGTGTGCTGGACGACCACCACGTCACCGATCAGCGTGTGGTCGTA
Source organism: Streptomyces sp. NPDC027672 (assembly GCF_055566335.1). Classification (NCBI taxonomy): domain Bacteria; kingdom Bacillati; phylum Actinomycetota; class Actinomycetes; order Kitasatosporales; family Streptomycetaceae; genus Streptomyces; species Streptomyces sp. NPDC027672. The sequence goes on from NZ_JBVHSO010000001.1 coordinate 562,723, forward strand.
GAACCAGGCCGCGGGCGTGCTCGGGTCGCTCGCGCCCTTCTTGTCCTGGAGGCCGACGCAGCCGTGGCTGGTGTTCACGTTGCCGAACACCGAGGGCGCGCCCCAGTAGTTGCCGTGGATGAAGGTGCCGGAGGTGGTCAGGCGCATGGCGTGCGGCACGTCCTTGATGTCGTACTCGCCCTTGCCGTCGTCGTCGGTGAAGCCGACCGTCGCGCCGTTCATCCGGGTCTCCGTGAACTTCTCGGAGACCACCATCTGGCCCTCGTACGTCTTGTTGTCGGGCGAGCCGGCGGAGATCGGTATGGTCTTGACGACCTTCCCGTCCTGCGTGATCTTCATCCGCTTGGTCTGCGCGTCGACGTACGAGACCTGGTTGCGGCCGATGTGGAAGGTGACCGTCTTCTGCTGGACGCCGTAGACGCCGGCGGCGCCCTCGACGCCGTCGAGCGCCAGCTTCAGGGTGACGGTGGCGCCTTCCTTCCAGTACTGCTCCGGGCGGCAGTCCATGCGGTTGGCGCTGAACCAGTGGCAGGCAACCTCCTGGCCGCTGCTGGAGCTGACCGTGATGCCCTTCTGCACGGCCGCCTTGTTGGTGATCGCCTTGTCGAAGTTGATCGACACCGGCATGCCGACACCGACGGTGGTGCCGTTGTCCGGGGTGAAGCTGCCGATGAAGCTGTTGGCCGGGGAGACGGTGGTGAAGGAGGCGTTCTCGTGGGCTATGCGGCCCTCGGAGTCCTTCGCCGCCGCGGCCAGCTTGTAGGTGGTGGACCGCTCCAGTTGGACGCTGGGCTTCCAGCTCTTCTTGTCCGCGGACAGCTCACCGGCGACGGTCTTGCCGTCCCGGCTGGTCATGGTGACGGCCGTCAGGGTGCCCTTGCGCACCGTGACGCCGGCGGCGTTGTTGATCGACGCGTTGTCCGAGCCGTCCTTCGGCGTGATCGTGATCTGCGCCTCGGAGGACTTCTTGGCCGCCGCCTCGTCGACCGTGGCCTGCGAGGTGTCGCCGCTGCCGCCACTGGAGGCATCGGCGTCAGCGCCGGAACACGCCGTGAGCACCAGCACACCACCGAGCAGAGCGGACGCGGCCGTCAGGCCCCTGCGCCGCTTACTGTCCGTCATCACAAGCTTCTCCATCGTTGCCGAGTCGCGATAACCCCGAGAGTCCCCGTCGAGAACCTTCAACGCTACGGCCGGTTCGTCCCGTTCCCCACCCCGTCAGGCTGTGGGGCATCCCACGTCCGCGGCTCGCGGCGGGACGCCGGTGGTGCGGGATGTGGTCCGTGCGCTCCCCCGGGACGACGAAGACCCCGGACGGCGGTCGCCGTCCGGGGCCCTGGGTGCCCCGGGACGCTCAGCCGATGCCGTCCTCTTCCTCGTCGTCCTCCCTATCATCCTCGTCCAGGTCCCACTCGGGCGAATCCGGGTCGTAGTCGATCGCCTCGCTGGACCAGGACGCCTGCTGGAGTTCCACTCCGGGCACCTCGCCGACCAGGTCGAACGGGTCCACGAGATACGCCAGGGCCTCCGCGGTGTCTTCCGTCACAGCGGCCTCGGCCTGGGGCCGCTCCGCCTGGGGCAGCTCGGTGTCCCCGGCCAGCCGGCGCAGCGCGGCCTTGGTCAGCTCGTCCTCGTCGTGCACTTCCAGCACCAGCTCGACGCGAAGCCGTACAAAACGTGAGGTCTCTTCTGTGGTCATGGCGCGAGCGTACGGCCGAAACCTCCCGTGACTTTCCTGTGACCCGCGCCTTTCACTAACATCGCCTCACACGGCCAATTCGCCAGCGTCACAAGGGGATCGATATTCCGTGTCATCCGCTCGCCGCCCGCTGCTGACCGCCACCGCCGCCGGCACCCTGCTGTGCGCGCTGTGGTTCGTCCCGTCCGCGAACGCCTCCCAGGAGGCCCCGGAGAGTCATGCGGCGGCTGTCTCGACACCGGCCCGGGTCGTGCACGTCACGCAGGCCAGAGCGGTCACGGCGCAGAGTGCCGGGACCGCGGAGCCGGCGGTGGAGGAGGCCGAACTGGCCGACACCGGCAGCTTCGACACCACGCCGTACGTCGTCGGCGGCAGCCTGTTCCTCGCCGTGGGCGCCGGATTCGTGGTGTATTCGGTGCGCCGCGAGCGCCTGGGGTTTTGATTTTCCTTGACTGAACTTTGACAGCCCGCACATAGTTCGCCCATGAAGAGATCATCGGGCGGGCGGCTGTGCGCCGCCGCGGTCGTGAGCGTGCTGTCGCTCGCCCTCGTCACCGGCTGTGGCGACGAGAAGTCCCCGGGCGCCGGGAGCACCGCGGGCGGGGACGGGGCGAAGCCGGCCGCGCGGACGCCGAGCGCCGCCGAGCTGGAGAAGCTGATCATCGCCAAGGGCGAGGTGCCCGGGTACACGGTGGGACCGGTCAAGGGCGGCGTCTCCGACCGGAGCAAGGTCACGTCCGCCGACGCCGGGTGCGCCCCGGTGCTCCAGGCCTTCGCCGGCATCGCGCCCGGCACCCCGGCGGCGCACACCAGCCGTATGGCGACCGAGGACAAGAAGGCTCCCACGGACGGCGCCACGTCCCTGGACGGCCTGTCCGACGGCAGGTTCGAGGGCGCGATCAACAAGTCCATGGACCTCGACGTCACCGTGGTCACCCTGGCCTCGTACGACGGGGACGGCGCCGAGCGGGCCCTGAAGTCCGTCCAGGACGCGGTCGAGAACTGCGCGGACGGCTTCGCCGGCGAGCAGGACGGCGAGAAGGGCGAGTTCACCAAGGTCGCCGAGGAGAAGTCCGCCGGCACGGGTGACGCGTCGGTGGCGTTCACGGCGACCGACGAGGCGGGCGAGGACGGCGCGCTGCCGCTGCACGCCGAGGTGGTGCGGCACGGCAACACGCTCGCGACGTACACCACGGTCAACATCGGCGCGATGATGAGCAAGAAGCCGTACACGGTCTCCGCCGCGGTGGTGAAGGCGCAGGCCGCCAAGCTGAAGTGACGTTCCGTCGATGACGCGGAAGGGGCCCCGGCCGTGGCCGGGGCCCCCTCGCGTTCATCCGGAGCCGTGGCTCACTGGAGCGGACCGGTGACCTTCTCCACGGCCGTGAGCAGGTCACCGCCGCGCACGAAGGCGTCGGCGGCGGCCAGGTCGGGCGCGAGGAACCGGTCCGGGCCCGGCCCCTGGACGCCCGCGGCGCGCGCGGCGTCGATGACCGCCCGGGTGGCGGGCGCCGGGGTGAGGCCCTCGCGCAGTTCGACGGCGCGGGTGGCCGCGTACAGCTCGATGGCGATGACCCGGGTCAGGTTGTCCACGGCGGTGCGCAGCTTGCGCGCGGCCGACCAGCCCATGGAGACGTGGTCCTCCTGCATGGCGGAGGACGGGATGGAGTCGGCGGAGGCGGGTACGGCGAGCCGCTTCAACTCGCTGACCAGCGCGGCCTGCGTGTACTGGGCGATCATCAGACCGGAGTCGACACCGGCGTCGTCGGCGAGGAACGGCGGCAGGCCGTGGCTGCGGTTCTTGTCCAGCAGCCGGTCGGTGCGGCGCTCGGCGATGGAGCCCAGGTCGGCGACCGCGATGGCGAGGAAGTCCAGCACATAGGCGACGGGCGCGCCGTGGAAGTTGCCGTTGGACTCCACCCGCCCGTCCTCGCCGGAGCCCGGAGCACCGGGCAGGACGACCGGGTTGTCCACGGCGGCGGCCAGTTCGCGTTCGGCGACCAGGCGGGCGTGCGCGAGGGTGTCGCGGCCGGCGCCGGCGACCTGCGGGGCGCAGCGCACGGAGTAGGCGTCCTGCACGCGCGGGGCGTCGTCCTGGTGGTGCCCGGTGAGCCCGGACCCCTCCAGCACGGCGAGCATGTTGGCGGCGCTGGCGGCCTGTCCCGGGTGCGGCCGGATGGCGTGCAGTTCGGGCGCGAGGACCCTGTCGGTGCCGAGCAGCGCTTCCAGGGTGAGGGCCGCGGTGACATCGGCGGACTTGTACAGGGTGTCCAGGTCGGCGAGGGCCATGATCAGCATGCCGAGCATGCCGTCGGTGCCGTTGAGGAGGGCCAGGCCCTCCTTCTCGCGCAGTTCGACGGGCCGGATCCCGTGCGCGGCGAGCAGTTCGCCGGCGGGCCGTACGGTGCCGTCGGGGCCCTCGGCTTCACCCTCGCCCATCAGGGTGAGGGCGCAGTGGGAGAGCGGGGCCAGATCGCCGGAGCAGCCGAGGGAGCCGTACTCGTGCACGACCGGGGTGATGCCGGCGTTCAGCACGTCGGCCATGGTCTGCGCGACCTCGGGCCGCACTCCGGTGTGTCCCGAGCAGACGGTCTTCAGCCGCAGGAACATCAGGGCGCGGACGACCTCGCGCTCGACCCGGGGGCCCATGCCGGCGGCGTGCGAGCGGACAATGTTGCGCTGTAGCTGGGCGCGCAGCTCGGGGCTGATGTGCCGGGTCGCCAGCGCGCCGAAGCCGGTGGAGACGCCGTAGACCGGGTCGGGCTTGGCCGCCAGCGCGTCCACGATCTCCCGGGCCGCCGCGAGGGCCGCCACCGCCTCCGCCGACAGCTCGACGCGGGCACCCCCGCGCGCCACGGCGAGAACGTCGGACGCCGTGACACCGGACGTCCCCACCACCACAGTGTGCATATCCATATTCAGGAGCGTACGCATTGAATGCGACGGTGTCACTAGTGGAAGGCGGAGTCACCCCTTACCGCGCGGTGTGGGCTTCGCCTCACGGCCGGCGCCCGCGGAACCGGCGCCGCTCGGCGCGCGGCGGCGGCGGCTCGTCGGCCAGCCGTACGACCGGGTCCTCGGGCCCCTCCCGGCCGGCCACCACCGGCCGGCTCAGCCGCAGCGCCTTGGCCCGGTACTGGGCGGCGTCCGCGAGCCGGAACAGCCGCCGGGCGTCCCGCACCTCGCCGATCGCCTCCTCGGTCGAGGCGACCCCGCACGCGACGCCCTCGCCCAGCTCCAACTCCCCCGCCCTGCGGCACACTTCGTCCGCAGCCCGCACCACCTCGTCGGCCGGCGGCCCGACCGCGAGCAGGCAGAACTCGTCCCCGCCGAGCCGCGCGACCAGCGCGCCCGGCACCATCGCGCCGCACAGCGACAGCACCGAGCCGAAGCGTTCGAGGAGCCGGTCGCCTACGGCGTGCCCGAGGGTGTCGTTGACCCGCTTGAGCCCGTTGAGGTCGCAGACGACGAGACTGACGGCCACGCCCTCCACCCGGTGCCGGTCTACGGCCTCCTCCAGGCGCACGTCCACGGCCCGGCGGTTGGCCAGACCGGTCAGCGGGTCGGTGTACGCGAGCCGGCGGGCCTCCTCCAGCCGCTCGGTCTGCGCCATGCCCGCGGCGACGACGGCGGCCAGCACGGTGGCGAAGTCGGCGTCGGCCCGCGCGAACAGCGGCGCACCGACCGGGCGGGCCACGTACAGCTCCCCCCAGGCGCGGCCGTGCAGGACGACGGGGGCGACCACACAGCAGCCGCGGCCCCTGCGGCGCAGGGCCGCGACCCGCTGATGGAGGTACCCGGGGGTGCCGGCGGCCGCGCCGGCGGCGGTCTCCACCCACGCGTGCGGGCCGCCGCCGCCGGCCCAGCGCTCGTGCAGGAACTCGGTGATCTCCGGGAACTGGTGCACCGGATACGTCTCGGACTCCGGGAACTCCTCCTCGTCCGGCGTGCGGTCCCCCACGTTCGCGAGGACCCGGAGGCGGCCCAGCTCGCGCTCCCACACCGACAGCGCGGCGAAGCCGCCGTCCAGCGCGTGGCAGGCCCCGAGGGCGGCGGCCCGCCAGGACTCCCGGGGGGTGTGCGCCGCCGCCATGCCCTGGGCCAGCGCCACGACCGCGGCCAGCCGCTCGTCCTCACCCATTACTCCAGATTAGGGAGGAATGTTCCCTTCCGGGATGTCGGGAGGGCGATCAGGTGGAGCACACGGGCCGGGCCGCCCCTTCCGGGGCGCCGGTAAAAGCGAGCAGGTGGACGGCGAGCCCCCGGCTGCCCCCTTCCGGGATGCCGGGAAGCTGATCAGACGGACCGCGCGGCCCCGGCTGCCCCCTTCCGGGATGCCGGGAAGCTGATCAGACGGACCGCGCGGCCCGGCCCGGGGCCGGGTCTACTCGCCCGGCCACTGCGGCTTGCGCTTGTCGTTGAAGGCCGCCACGCCCTCGGCCCGGTCCCCGGAGAACGCCACCGCCCGCCACGCCGCGTCCTCGACCTCCAGGCCGGCCCGCAGATCCAGTCCGTGCCCCAGCCGCAGCGCCCGCTTGGCGGCCCGCAGCCCCACCGGCGAGTTCGCGGCGATCCGGGCGCCGAGGGCCAGCGCCTCCTCCCGGTCCCGCCCCTCCTCCACCACCTGGTCGACCAGCCCCAGCCCGGCCGCCTCCGCCGCCTCCACCCGCCGCGCCGTGAAGATCAGCTCGGCGGCGCGGGCGGCACCGACCCGCCGGGGCAGCAGCTGCGTGCCGCCGCCGCCCGGGATCACTCCCACGGACACCTCCGGCAGCCCCACCACCGCCGTACGGTCCGCCACGATCAGGTCGCAGGCCAGGGCCAGCTCGAAACCGCCGCCCAGCGCGAAGCCGTGCACCGCCGCGATCGTCGGCATCGGCAGCTCCAGCACCCCGGTGTACGCCCCGCGCGCCACCGGGCGCTGGCGCACCAGTTCGGCGTCGGTGAAGGAGTTCCGCTCCTTCAGGTCCGCCCCGACGCAGAACGCCCGTGCGTGCGACGAGGTCAGCACGACCACCCGGGCCTCGCGGTCACCGGCGAGCGCGGCGCACGCGCCGGCGAGGGAGCGGGCCATCTCCGTGGAGACGGCGTTCATCGCCTTGGGCCGGTCCAGCACCAGCTCCGCGACCGGCCCGTGCCGCCGCACCAGCACGAACTCCCCGAACCGCTCCTCGCTCATGACGCCCTCCGGTTAACGCGGGTTAACTTCCTACACGTCCGATCATCGCAGCCGCGACCGATCCGGAAAAGACCAGGGCCCTACGCCCGTTCGAGTGACAACCCGGCCGTATCCCGGCACCTCGCCCACCGCGGCGCATAACGTGCGCTCCTTCATGGCGCGCGCCGGGGAGGAAAACCCATGACACCGAGGGCGGCACCGCGGAGTGCGCCGGGCGTACGCCGCGGACGGCACCGCAGGCCCCGCTCCCGCACGTGGCTGCTGACGGCCGGCGCCCTGATCCTGGCCGCGGCCGTGTTCGCCGTGCTCCGGACCGCCCCGGCACCGGGCACGGGCGCACCCGCCACGACGGACGCGGTCCCCCGCCCGGCCGACCGCTCCCCGCGCCCCGCGGCGAGCACCCGGGCCGCCACGCCGCCGCCGGCGCCCCCGCCCGTGACCAGCGCGAGCCGTACCCCGCTCCGCACGCCCCCGAGCGCCCCGGACACGCCGTACCCGGACCGTCCGCACCGACCGGAGCAGCTCCGCGCACCGCGCCCGCCGGCCGCGCCCGCGCCGTCCCTCCTGGCCACCCGCTCCGCCCCGCCCGCCACCGGCCCGGCGGGACCCGGTCCGGACCGGCCCGGACCGGACGGGGTCTGCCTGCCGGTGATCGGCCTGTGCGTGGACGTACTCGGCGACCGGGACGGACGGTGACCGGCTGGGACCGGCCGTCGCGGGTGCCCGGCCGGGACGGACGGTGACCGGCTACGGCTGGCTGTCGCGCCGGGTGAGCAGCCAGGGCTCGACCACGCCGAGCCCGCGTACCGGGCGCTGCCACATCGGCTGGAGCGCGAAGCGGTACACCGGCGGCTCCTCGCCCTCCTTCTCGGCCGCCGCCGCGGCCTCCGCCGCCTCCGCCTCGGAGACCGGCGCCTCGCCGGTGCGGATCAGCTCCTCCGCGAAGGCGCTGTCGACCAGGACGGCGTCCCGGGGGGCTATGGACGTCAGCCGGGAGGCCAGGTTGACCGTCGTACCGAACACATCGCCCATCCGGGTGGTCACCGTGCCGAACGCCATGCCGACCCGCAGCGCGGGCATCGTCTCGTCGTTCGCCAGCGTCTCCACCAGCCGCAGCGCGATGTCCGCGGCCGTACCGGCGTCGTCCGCCGCGTACAGCACCTCGTCGCCGAGGGTCTTGATCAGCCGGCCGCCGCGCGCGGCCACCAGGTCGGCTGCGGTCGTCTCGAACGCCTCGACCAGCTCGCCGAGCTCCTCCTCCTCCATCCGGCGGGTGAGCCGGGTGAAGCCGACGAGATCGGCGAAGGCGACGGCGAGCCGCCGGTCCACCATCTCCTCGTCGTCGGCGACCTGCACGACCCGGCCGGCGGAGGCGGCGAGCTGGCGGCGCCAGACGTAGACGAGGAACTCCTCCAGCTCGGGCAGGAGCAGCTCGACGATCGGGTACGTCACCTCGGTGCGGGTCATCCCCGGCTCCGGCGGCTCGGTCAGGCCCTCCAGGAACGAGTCGATCTGCCACTCGGCCAGCCGGGCGGTGGTCTGCCCGGTGGACCGGGCCACCTGCACCGCCATCGCCTCGCTCAGCAGCCCGGCCTCCACCAGACCGGCGAGCCGGCGCAGCGCCAGCACGTCGGCCTCCGTGAGGGCCTTGGCCTGGCCGATGTCCGCGAAGCCCATGGCCCGCCAGAACCGGGACGCCAGCTCCATGGACACACCGGCGCTGCGGGCGGCCTGGAACGGGGTGTAGCGGCGCTCGGCGCCCAGGATGAGCTGTTCGAGCCGCAGGGCCAGCGGGTCCTCGCCGGTGTCGGGGGCGTGGGGATCCACCCGGTCGCCGTCCCCGCCAGCGCCGGAGCCCGTGTCGTCGACGGTCACGCCTGCTGCCCTTCCGATCTGCCGCGGTCAGGTTTCGACCGGCCTCAACTCTACGGCAGGTGTGCGCCAGCTCACTCCGTCGGGCCGGGCCGACGGGTCCCTCCCGGACCCCCGCCACCGCCCCGGGGCCACACCCCCGTCCCCCGCATCGAAGCAGGTCCAAGGCAATCCCGCGCTGGCTGCCACACGCTTCCGGGGGCACCGGCGCCCCGGACCCGGCCGACACCACGAGCGGCCGACGCCCCGGACGGGGCGGCGGCAGGACGCCCGGTGAGACGGTCGCGTACGACGGGAAGGGGCCGCGCCGGGAGGCGTCCGCCCACGGCAGCCGACGCGGCGCCCGCGCCGGGAGGCGACCGCCCGTGGCAGCCGACACGGCACTCGCATCGGACGATGCCCGCCCGCAGCGGCCGACACGGCGTCCGTGCCGGGAGGCGACCACCCGCAGCAGCCAGCGCGACGGCCGTGACGGGAGGCGCCCACCCGCGGCCGTAGACACGGCGCCCGCCCCGGCGGATGTCCGCCCGCGGCAACCGACACAGCGTGCGTGCCGGAAGGCGACCACCCACAGCGGCCGACGCGGCGTCCGTGCCGGAAGGCGACCACCCGCAGCAGCCAGCGCGGCAGCCGTGGCGGAAGGCGCCCACCCACGGCCGTAGAAGCAGCATCCACGCCGGCAGGCGACCGCCCCCGGCAGCCGACACAGCACCCACGCCGGGAAGCGACCACCCGCGGCCGTAGACACGGCACCCGCCCCGGCGGATGTCCGCTCGCGGCAGGCGATACGGCACCCGCGCCGTGTGGTGCCGCCCGCGGCAGCCGGCGTAGCGGCACCGGTCCCTTTGCTCGCGCCCGGTCCCGCGCCGTCCCCACGGCAGACGCCCCCCACGCCGCCCCGGGGCGAACCCCCACCGGCGTCCCCCCGCGCCGCCCCCAGGCGCGCAGCCGCCTCCTAAGCGGGACGCAAATGCACGATGTCCCCCGCTCCCACCGGCTCCTGCACGCCCTCCTTCGTGGCGATGACCAGCCGGCCGTCCCCGTCCAGGGCCACCGCCTCGCCCACCAGCGCCCGGTCGCCCGGGAGTTCCGCCCGCACCTCGCGGCCCAGGGTCGCGCAGCCCGCCGTGTACGCCTCCAGGAGTCCGCTCGCCGAGGCGTCGCCGCCCGCCGTGCGCCAGCGCCCGTACCAGTCCTCCAGCGACCGCAGCACCGCCCTCAGCAGCGGATCGCGGTCCGTGCTCACCGCACCGGCCAGCGCCAGCGACCCCGCCTGCGGCACCGGCAGCTCGTCCGCCCGCAGGGTGACGTTGATCCCGACGCCGACGACGACGCCGTCCGCGCCGGCCCGCTCGGCCAGGATGCCGCCGGCCTTGCGCTCCTGTCCGCCGACGGTCACCAGCAGATCGTTCGGCCACTTCAGCGCCGTGTCGACGCCCGCCGCCCGCGCCAGCCCCGTCGCCACCGCCACGCCCGTCAGCAGCGGCAGCCAGCCCCACCGTGCCACCGGCACCTCGCCCGGTTCGAGCAGGACGGAGAAGAACAGCCCCGAGCGCGGCGGCGCGGTCCAGCTCCGGTCCAGCCGGCCCCGGCCGGCCGTCTGCTCCTCCGCGACCAGCACCACCCCCTCCCCGGCCTCCCCGGCGGCGGCCCGCGCGGCGAGGTCGGAGTTGGTGGAACCGGTCCGCCGCACCACCTCGATCTCCCGGTACAGGCTTCCCTCCCGCACCAGCCCGCGCCGCAGGGACACGGCGTTCAGGGGCGGACGGTCGAGGTCGGACCAGCGGCTGTCGTCTGAGGGATTCTGGGGCGTCATGCAAGCCACCCTAGGTGTGGTAAACGACGCACTGCTGATAGGTGAGCCCGCCACTACTCTACGAATGAGTAACCGTCCCCCCTTTTGAGCAGGCAGGGAGCCGCATCCCGATGTCCGAGCCGGAAGAGCGTCACGAGATCCAAGAGATCGACATCCACACGACCGCGGGGAAGCTCGCGGATCTCCAGCGGCGCATCCACGAGGCGACGCACGCCGGCTCGGAGCGCGCCGTCGAGAAGCAGCACGCCAAGGGAAAGCTGACGGCCCGTGAGCGGATCGAACTGCTCCTCGACGAGGGTTCCTTCGTCGAGCTGGACGAGTTCGCCCAGCACCGCTCCACCCACTTCGGACTGGAGAAGAACCGCCCCTACGGCGACGGCGTCGTCACCGGGTACGGCACGGTCGACGGCCGCCCGGTCGCCGTCTTCTCCCAGGACTTCACCGTCTTCGGCGGCGCCCTCGGCGAGGTCTACGGCCAGAAGATCGCCAAGGTGATGGACTTCGCGCTGAAGACCGGCTGCCCGGTCATCGGCATCAACGACTCCGGCGGCGCCCGCATCCAGGAAGGCGTCGCCTCCCTCGGCGCGTACGGCGAGATCTTCCGCCGCAACACCCACGCCTCCGGCGTCATCCCGCAGATCAGCCTGGTCGTCGGCCCGTGCGCCGGCGGCGCGGTCTACTCCCCGGCCATCACCGACTTCACGGTCATGGTCGACCAGACCTCGCACATGTTCATCACCGGCCCGGACGTCATCAAGACGGTCACCGGCGAGGACGTCGGCTTCGAGGAGCTGGGCGGCGCCCGCACCCACAACACCGCCTCCGGCGTGGCCCACCACATGGCCGGCGACGAGAAGGACGCCATCGAGTACGTCAAGCAGCTGCTGTCGTACCTGCCGTCCAACAACCTCTCCGAACCCCCCGTCTTCCCCGAGGAGGCGGATCTCGCCGTCACCGACGAGGACCGCGAGCTGGACACCGTCGTACCGGACAGCGCGAACCAGCCGTACGAGATGCGCACGGTCATCGAACACGTCCTGGACGACGCCGAGTTCTTCGAGACGCAGGCCCTGTTCGCGCCGAACATCCTCACCGGCTTCGGCCGCGTCGAGGGCCGCCCGGTCGGGGTCGTCGCCAACCAGCCGATGCAGTTCGCCGGCTGCCTCGACATCGACGCCTCCGAGAAGGCCGCACGCTTCGTGCGCACCTGCGACGCCTTCAACGTCCCGGTGCTCACCTTCGTGGACGTGCCCGGGTTCCTCCCCGGCGTCGGCCAGGAACACGAGGGCATCATCCGGCGCGGCGCCAAGCTGATCTACGCCTACGCCGAGGCCACCGTCCCGCTGATCACCGTCATCACCCGCAAGGCCTTCGGCGGCGCCTACGACGTGATGGGCTCCAAGCACCTGGGCGCCGACCTCAACCTCGCCTGGCCCACCGCCCAGATCGCCGTGATGGGCGCCCAGGGCGCGGTCAACATCCTGCACCGCCGCACCCTCGCCGAGGCCGAAGCGAACGGGGAGAACGCCGAAAGCGTCGAGGCGGTACGCGCCCGCCTCATCCGGGAGTACGAGGACACCCTCCTCAACCCCTACGTCGCCGCCGAGCGCGGTTACGTCGACGCGGTGATCATGCCGTCCGACACCCGCGCCCACATCGTCCGCGGTCTGCGTCAACTGCGCACCAAACGGGAATCCCTGCCTCCGAAGAAGCACGGAAACATCCCCCTCTAAGGAGCCGCTGTGACGATCAGAGTCGTACGGGGCAACCCGACCCCCGAGGAGCTGGCCGCCGCCCTGGCGGTGGTCCGTGCCCGCGCCGCGGCGGCAGCGGCGGCGCCGGGCGCGGCGGAGGGCGCGCGCGGCCCGAGGGACGCGTGGTCCGACCCGGCCAGGATCGCGGCGGCCCGCGTCCCGAGCCCCGGGCAGGCGTCCTGGTCCCGCACCTACTGGCCCGGCTGACCTCCGGACCACGCGCGGACCACGCGGTGTGGCGCGGCGGGCGCGGGGCGCCAATTGAGTACCGGTACTCAGGCGCCCGCTCCCGCCAGGCCGCACGCTGGAGGGATGCTGTGGTCAGACCCGGAGGACGAGCCGCCGAAGGAACTGCGTGACGCGCAGGCCATGCTGCGGCGGCTCGGCCTCCTCATGGCCCTCGCGATGGTCCTGGCGATGATCGTGATCGGCCTGAGGTGAGCCCGGCGGCGCGGTCCGGCCAGGCCTTGTCCGGCCCTGCGCGCCGTCGCCCGCGGGGCCCTGTCCGCCCTGCGCGCCGTCGCCCGCGGGGCCGCGGACGGGACCTGCCGGGCAGGCCCTAACCTGGCCGCATGACTGCCACTCCCCGCAGGCGGCTCGTGCTCGCCTCCCAGTCCCCCGCCCGGCTGGGCCTGCTCCGGCAGGCCGGACTCGACCCCGAGGTCATCGTCAGCGGCGTCGACGAGGACGCCGTCACCGCGCCCACCCCGGCCGAGCTGGCGCTCGCCCTGGCCGAGGCGAAGGCGTCGGTGGTCGCGGCGCGGCCCGAGGTGCGCGGCGCCCTGGTGATCGGCTGCGACTCGGTGCTGGAGCTGGACGGGCGGGCGCTCGGCAAGCCGGCCGACGCCGAGGAGGCCACCGCCCGCTGGAAGGCCATGCGCGGGCGGGCCGGGGTACTCCAGACGGGGCACTGCGTATGGGACACGGAGGCCGGGCGGTACGTGTCGGCCACCGCCTCCACCGTCGTCCGGTTCGGCGAGCCGAGCGACGCCGAGATCGCCGCCTACGTGGCCTCCGGAGAGCCCCTCCACGTCGCCGGCGCCTTCACCCTGGACGGCCGTTCGGCGCCGTTCGTGGAGGGCATCGAGGGCGACCACGGCAATGTGATCGGCATCAGCCTGCCCCTGGTGCGCCGGCTGCTGGCGGAACTGGGAGTCGGCATCACGGAGTTGTGGGCGCCCCGGAGCTGACCTGGCCGGGCACGGAGTCCTGCGGCCCGCCGGCGCCGTCCCGCGGTCCGTCCGTACGGCTCGCCGGCACGTCCGCGTCGACGGGCGCCGCGCCCGGTTCGGGCCGGGCGGCCGGCCCGGCGTCCCCGCCGGGCGTGCCGCCGCCGCCCGCGCCCTCCTCGGGGCCGGCCGCGCGGTCGTTGGTCATCAGGACCAGGACGATCAGGCCGCAGACCACGAGCATGAAGACGAACGCCGGCCAGCCGACCGGGCCCCAGGCGAACGCGCCGAGCAGGCCGTGCACGACGGCCACGCTGATCAGCAGGACCCGGCCGAAACCGGCCGGGGCGCGGTCGCGTACGGCGACGAGCGCGGCCACCAGCGCGCACAGGGCGAAGTAGAGCCCGAAGAGGACTCCGGCGACCTTCGAGGACGTCGACATGACGTGCGGGTCGAGGCCGGCCAGGGACATCTTCTGCCGGTCCACGACCATGCCGAGGAACCAGTTCAACGCCGTGACGAACACCGCCTCCCCGAGGAGGACGACCGCCACCGCCCCTGCCACCGGTCTGCGCACCACCGGTCCCCACCCACTCTCACGCCGACAGCCTGTTACCTCAGGTACGTTCGAGACAGCGCGAACGCTACTCACGGGTAAACCGGGGGACAAGGGTTCGGGCGGCAGCAAAGAATCATTGGGCCATTCGTAGGGACTCGACAAAGAATCCGAGTGGGCCGCAGCACGCCCTCACAGAGACCTTGACCACATGACGGGGCTAGGGTTTTCCGCAGGAGTCCTGCGTACCGCGGTACGACATGGGCTTTTGCGGGTCGAGCGAGCCACGTATCACGCTCCGTGTGGGCAAGCTCACCAGTGGGGACGGGTCGAAGTGCCGTGTCGGCAGTCCCTAAACTCGGCTTGTTTCAAGGAGGGAGCCTCAATCGTGCGCAAGGTGCTCATCGCCAATCGTGGCGAAATCGCTGTCCGCGTGGCCCGGGCCTGCCGGGACGCGGGGATCGCGAGCGTGGCCGTCTACGCCGACCCGGACCGGGACGCATCGCATGTCCGCGCGGCGGATGAGGCGTTCGCCCTGGGCGGTGACACCCCGGCCACCAGCTATCTCGTCATCGACAAGATCCTGAACGCCGCCCGCGAGTCGGGTGCGGACGCCGTGCATCCGGGGTACGGCTTCCTGTCGGAGAACGCCGAGTTCGCCCAGGCCGTCCTGGACGCGGGCCTGATCTGGATCGGCCCGCCCCCGCAGGCCATCCGCGACCTCGGTGACAAGGTCGCCGCCCGGCACATCGCCCAGCGCGCCGGCGCCCCCCTCGTGGCGGGCACCCCCGACCCGGTTGCGGGTGCGGAGGAGGTCGTCGCGTTCGCGCGGGAGCACGGCCTGCCCATCGCGATCAAGGCCGCGTTCGGCGGCGGCGGCCGCGGCCTGAAGGTGGCCCGCACCCTGGACGAGGTCCCCGAGCTGTATGACTCGGCGGTCCGCGAGGCGGTCGCCGCGTTCGGCCGCGGCGAGTGCTTCGTCGAGCGCTACCTCGACCGGCCCCGGCATGTGGAGACGCAGTGCCTGGCCGACAAGCACGGCAACGTCGTCGTGGTCTCCACCCGGGACTGCTCCCTGCAGCGCCGCCACCAGAAACTGGTGGAGGAGGCCCCCGCCCCGTTCCTGTCCCCGGAGCAGGTGGCGGAGCTGTACCGGGCGTCGAAGGCCATCTTGAAGGAGGCCCGCTACGAAGGCGCGGGCACCTGCGAGTTCCTCGTCGGCCAGGACGGCACCATCTCCTTCCTGGAGGTCAACACCCGCCTCCAGGTCGAACACCCCGTCACCGAGGAAGTCGCCGGCATCGACCTGGTGCGGGAGATGTTCCGTATCGCCGACGGCGAGGAACTCGGCTACGACGACCCCGTCCTGCGCGGCCACTCCTTCGAGTTCCGTATCAACGGCGAGGACCCCGGCCGCGGCTTCCTGCCCGCCCCCGGCACCGTCACCCGCTTCGACGCCCCCTCCGGCCCCGGCGTCCGCCTCGACGCCGGCGTGGAAGCCGGCAGCGTGATCGGCCCCGCCTGGGACTCCCTCCTCGCCAAACTCATCGTCACCGGCCGCACCCGCAAGGAAGCCCTCCAGCGCGCCGCCCGCGCCCTGAACGAGTTCCAGGTCGAGGGCATGGCCACCGCGATCCCCTTCCACCGCGCCGTGGTCACCGACCCCGCCTTCGCCCCCGAGCTGACCGGCTCCAGCGACCCGTTCACGGTCCACACCCGCTGGATCGAGACCGAGTTCGTCAACGAGATCAAGCCCTTCACCGCGCCGGCCGAGGCCGGCGCGGAGGACGAGGCCGGCGGCCGCGAGACGGTCGTGGTCGAGGTCGGCGGCAAGCGCCTGGAAGTCTCCCTGCCCGCCTCCCTGGGCATGAGCCTGGCCCGGACCGGTCTCGCGGCCGGCGCCAAGCCCAAGCGCCGCGCGGCCAAGAAGTCCGGCCCGGCCGCCTCCGGCGACACCCTCGCCTCCCCGATGCAGGGCACCATCGTCAAGATCGCCGTCGAGGAAGGCCAGGAAGTCGAGGAAGGCGACCTCGTCGTCGTCCTCGAAGCCATGAAGATGGAACAGCCCCTCAACGCCCACAAAACCGGCACCATCAAGGGCCTGGCGGCGACGGTGGGCGCATCCGTCACCTCGGGCGCGGCCATCTGCGAGATCAAGGACTGAGCCGAGCGGCGAGCACCTGCGCCACGCCCGGCGGACCGGCTGTCCCGGTCCGCCGGGCGTGGCGTTTCCCGGACCGCCGGGCGTGGCGTTTTCCCGGACCGGCGCCGGTCCGCGGCACCCGTCGCCCTTCCCCTGCGGGCGGCAGACGGCTCAGGAAAGCGGCGGGCGGGCGTCGAGGCGCATGCTCCGGTGACGTTCCTCCGCCACCCGCAGCAGGATCTCGCGCAGTTCCTCGCGCGTGCTGCCCCGGGTCTTCACGGCGTGGCAGTTCGGGCACAGGGCCACCATCTGACCGGGGTGGTCCCGCCCGCCCAGGGCGAGGTCACGCACATGGTCGATCTCCAGTATCGGCTGGCGCCGGTCCGTCACATCCGCGGGCTGGCCCGTGCAGCCCGGGTTCTCACACCGCCCCTGGCTGCGCTTGAGCACCAGATAGCGGGCGGCCCGGGAGCGCTTCGGCCGGTGTGTGGTCCGTGTGTCGCGCCCGCCGGCGCCGTTCGCGGCCTCCCGCTGTTCGATGAGCCGACAGCCCCGCTCGTACTCGGCCGCCGTGACGAGCCAGGGCTCGGGCCGGTCCGCCGCCTCCCCGGCCGCCCGCCCGGGCTGCTCCGGCTCCGTGCCGGTCTCCTCCAGGCCCACGTCCGCGAGGAGCGGGGCCGGGTCGAGACCGTCGAAGAACGTGCCGAGCAGTTCGTCCAGTACCGCGAGCCGGGTGACGGGCGAGTGCCGGAGGAGGTCGTAGACCGCCTCGGTCGGACCGCCGCGCGGCCGGTGCTCGGCGAACCAGCGCTTCAGTCCCGCGTCCCCGTGGGCCGTGGGCACCTCGCCCGGGTGGTCGGGCAGCGTCCACAGCCCGTCGCGGCACAGGGACGCCACGGGGTAGTCCGGGCGCGGCCGTTCCCCACGGGCTCCGTGCCGCGCGAGCAGCGCCGCGAGCGCCTGCTCCGTCTCCGTCCAGGCCAGCAGCCGCGGTTCACCGCGCAGGGCGCGCCCCATCGCCCACAGCAGCGTGACGGGCTTGTACAGGGCGGGCCGGCCGGCGACGCGGTGCGCCCGCATCGCGGTGACGCGCCGGAGCAGCCCGCCGTGGGTGAGGGTCCCGTCCGGCGGCGGGTCCTGCGCCATCGAGAAGCCGAGCGTCTCCAGGAGGGCCACGGCGTGCTTCGCGCCACCGGAGAACTCCGCCGCGGCCAGGGGCCGCCGGCCGGGCAGGTACCCGTGCGCGGCCCCGACGATCGCCTTCGAGTCGTAGCACCTGCCGTGGTGCGCCAGCAGGTACCGGCGGGCCGGCCGGAAGCCGTAGCGGGCGAGGAAGGCCGCTCGGCCGAGGCGGTCGTACTCCTCCATCGCCTGTTCTATCTCGACCCGGGTGATGTCCGTCAGCGCCATGCCCGCACTGTAGGCGGGGCCACCGACAGCGCGGGGTCCCGCGGACGGTGGCTGTCCCGCGGGCGGCGGGCGCTACCGCCGCCGCAGGTCCGCGACGCGGGCGCGGTCCGGGTTTGCCGGTTCGGGGAGGGGGGTGGTGGAGCGGAGCGGGGAGGGGCCCGGTGCGTGGCTTCTGCGTGGTCCCGGCAGGGGGGTGCGGCGGCCCGCCGGGACCTGGTCACCCCCCTGGTTCCCGCTCCCTCCCGCCACGGCGATCTGCACGCCCTGGTCGGCGAGCGCCTGCAGCTCCGTGGCGGCGCGGTCGTCGTGGGCCGGGGGCTCGTCGGTGACCAGCCGGGTGATCAGGTCCGTCGGCACGGTCTGGAACATCGTGTCCGTGCCCAGCTTGGTGTGGTCGGCGAGGACCACGACCTCCGCGGCGGCCTGGACGAGGGCCCGGTCGACGGATGCCGAGAGCATGTTGGAGGTGGACAGACCGCGTTCGGCGGTCAGACCGCTTCCGGAGAGGAAGGCCCTGGACACCCGCAGCCCCTGGAGGGACTGTTCGGCCCCGGAGCCGACGAGGGCGTAGTTGGAACCGCGCAGGGTGCCTCCGGTCATCACGACCTCCACCCGGTTGGCGTGGGCCAGTGCCTGGGCCACCAGCAGGGAGTTGGTGACGACCGTCAGGCCCGGCACGCGCGCGAGGCGGCGGGCCAGCTCCTGCGTGGTCGTACCCGCTCCGACCACGATGGCCTCGCCCTCTTCGACGAGGCCCGCGGCGAGGTCGGCGATGGCCGTCTTCTCGGCGGTCGCGAGGTGCGACTTCTGCGGGAAGCCGGATTCCCGCGTGAACCCGCCCGGCAGCACCGCACCGCCGTGCCGGCGGTCGAGGAGTCCTTCTGCCTCCAGCGCCCGCACGTCCCGCCGTACGGTCACTTCGGAGGTCTGGACGACGCGGGCGAGTTCACGGAGCGACACGGCACCGTTCGCTCGCACCATTTCGAGGATCAATTGGCGACGTTCAGCAGCGAACACGAAACAGACAGTAACCCCAGCGACCGTCTGCTTTCAGCAGTTTGCGGCGAATAGCAGAAGTTGTTCGCACGGCGGGGCGGGAGGTGATATAGGACCCGTCCGCCCCGCCCATGCCGGCCGCATACGCCACGATCCGCCGTGACCAGCGGGAAGCCGGCCGGGGCCGTCAGGCCTCCGCGCTCGCCTTGCGCGTGTGCAACTGCCGGGCGACCTCCGCGATCGACCCCGAAAGGGAGGGGTACACGGTGAAGGCGTTCGCGATCTGTTCGACCGTCAGATTGTTGTCGACGGCGATCGAGATGGGGTGGATCAGTTCCGAGGCGCGCGGCGCCACCACGACACCGCCGACGATGATGCCCGTGCCCGGCCGGGAGAAGATCTTGACGAAGCCGTCCCGGATGCCCTGCATCTTCGCGCGCGGGTTGCGCAGCAGCGGCAGCTTGACGACCCGGGCGTCGATCTTGCCCGCCTCCACGTCCGCCTGCGTGTAGCCGACCGTGGCGATCTCGGGGTCCGTGAAGACGTTCGAGGAGACGGCCTTCAGGTTCAGCGGGGCCACCGCGTCGCCCAGGAAGTGGTACATGGCGATACGTCCCTGCATGGCGGCGACGGACGCGAGCGCGAAGACGCCGGTCACGTCGCCGGCCGCGTAGACGCCGGGCGCGGTGGTGCGGGACACCTTGTCGGCCCAGATGTGGCCCGACTCGCGCAGCTTGACGCCGGCCTCCTCCAGGCCGAGGCCCGCGCTGTTCGGGATGGCGCCGACGGCCATCAGGCAGTGGGTGCCGGTGATGACCCGGCCGTCGGCCAGCGTCACCTCGACCCGGTCGCCGACGCGCTTGGCGGACTGCGCGCGGGAGCGGGCCATCACGTTCATGCCGCGGCGCCGGAACACGTCCTCCAGGACGGCGGCGGCGTCCGGGTCCTCGCCGGGCAGCACCCGGTCGCGGGAGGAGACCAGGGTGACCTTGGAGCCCAGCGCCTGGTAGGCGCCGGCGAACTCGGCACCGGTGACGCCGGAGCCGACCACGATCAGCTCCTCCGGCAGCTCGGTGAGGTCGTAGACCTGGGTCCAGTTCAGGATGCGCTCGCCGTCGGGCCGGGCGTCGGGCAGCTCCCGCGGATGCCCGCCGGTGGCGATGAGGACGGCGTCGGCCGTCAGGGTCTCCTCGGAGCCGTCGGCGGCGGTGACGACGACCTTGCGGGACCCGTCCAGGGACTGCATGCCGTCCAGCCGGCCGCGGCCGCGCATGACCCGGGCGCCGGCCCGCGTCACGGACGCGGTGATGTCGTGGGACTGGGCGAGCGCGAGGCGCTTCACCCGGCGGTTGACCTTGCCCAGGTCCACGCCCACCACCCGGGCCGACCGCTCCAGCGGCGGGGTGTCGTCGGCGACGATGATCCCCAGCTCCTCGTACGAGGAGTCGAAGGTGGTCATCACCTCGGCCGTAGCGATAAGGGTCTTCGACGGCACGCAGTCGGTCAGCACCGACGCTCCGCCCAGACCGTCGCAGTCGACGACGGTCACCTCCGCGCCGAGCTGAGCGGCCACGAGGGCCGCTTCATATCCGCCGGGTCCGCCACCGATGATCACGATCCGAGTCACGTACTCCATTGTCCCGCACGCTTCAACGTGCCACTGCCCGGGGGCGCCGCCGGGACACTACCGTGACGCCCGGGGCCCGCGGGGCGGCTGCCGTACCCTCTGACCATGTCGCTCTATGCCGCGTACGCCGGCAACCTCGACGCGCGTCTGATGTCCCGCCGCGCCCCGCACTCCCCGCTGCGCGCCACCGGCTGGCTGAACGGCTGGCGGCTGACCTTCGGGGGCGAGCAGCTCGGCTGGGACGGCGCGCTGGCGACGATCGTCGAGGACCCGCTGGCCCAGGTCTTCGTGGGCCTGTACGAGATCGCCCCGATGGACGAGGACTCGCTCGACCGCTGGGAGGGCGGGGCGCTCGACCTCTACCGGCGGGTGCGCGTGCGCGCGCACACCCTGGACGGCGAGGAACCGGCCTGGGCCTATGTCCTCAACGGCTACGAGGGCGGGCTGCCGTCGGCACGCTATCTGGGCGAGATCGCCGACGCGGCGGAGTCGGCGGGCGCCCCGCACGACTATGTGATGGAGCTGCGCAAGCGCCCCTGCTGAGGCGCCGCACCGCCCCGTTCGCGCACCTCCTCCCCTTCCGTCCACCGTTTGTGGAAAACGACAAGGCAACGAAAACAATCCCGTGGGCTCTGTCATCTACGCGCGTAGGCGAAGAGCGGTTACCCTCGTCGGCGTGAACGCATCTCTTCTTCCGGACGACATCCAGGGCGACCCGTACGCCGCCGCCGACGCCGCCGCCACGCGCCTGCGCGCGCTCACCGGCGCCGAGACCCACGACGTCGCCCTCGTGATGGGCTCCGGCTGGGCTCCGGCCGTCGACGCCCTGGGCGCTCCCGACGCCGAGTTCCAGGTCACCGAGCTGCCCGGCTTCCCGCCGCCGGCCGTCGAGGGGCACGGCGGCAAGGTCCGCTCGTACTCCTTCGGTGACAAGCGCGCCCTGGTCTTCCTGGGCCGCACCCACTACTACGAGGGCCGTGGCGTCGCCGCCGTCGCCCACGGCGTGCGCACCGCCGTCGCCGCCGGCTGCAAGACGGTCGTGCTCACCAACGGCTGCGGCGGCCTGCGCGAGGGCATGCGCCCCGGCCAGCCGGTGCTGATCAGCGACCACATCAACCTCACGGCGACCTCCCCGATCGTCGGCGCCAACTTCGTCGACCTGACGGACCTGTACTCCCCGCGCCTGCGCGCCCTGTGCAAGGAGATCGACCCCTCGCTGGAGGAGGGCGTCTACGCCCAGTTCCCCGGCCCGCACTACGAGACCCCGGCCGAGATCCGCATGGCCCGGGTCATCGGCGCGGACCTGGTCGGCATGTCCACCGTCCTGGAGGCGATCGCCGCCCGCGAGGCGGGCGCCGAGGTGCTGGGCATCTCCCTGGTCACCAACCTGGCCGCGGGCATGACCGGCGAGCCCCTCAACCACGAGGAGGTCCTCCAGGCGGGCCGCGACTCGGCGGCGCGCATGGGCCAGCTGCTGACCCGGGTGCTGGGCCGCATCTGACCCGCCGGACGGGCGAGCGGACGGGCGTGAGCAGGGCGGCACGGGCCGGGCGGGACGCGGCGGCCGGTGACGGCGGCACGACGGCCGGTCGTGGCGGTACGGCGGCGAGGCCGGCGTACGGCAGCCGGTACGGCGACCGGTGACGGAGACCGGCGTACGGCCGGCGGCACGACGGCCGGTCATGGCGGCACGGCCCCTTCTGGACGCGCCCGCGGGCCCGCCCGCTCACCCGTCCGCCCGGCCCCCCGCTTTCCGCGTTCCGCATTCCGCGTTCCGGCCGGCCGCGCAGGACGGGGTCCGGGGGCACAGTCCCCCACCGGACCAGGTAGACACAGGAGAGGTTGATCCCAAGGTGCACGACGATCTGATCGCCCGGGCCAAGGCCTGGCTCGCCGAGGACCCGGACCAGGAGACCCGCGACGAACTCGCCGGGCTGATCGACGCCGGTGCCGTCGAGGAGCTGGCGGCCCGCTTCGCCGGCACCCTCCAGTTCGGCACCGCCGGCCTGCGCGGCGAACTCGGCGCCGGCCCGATGCGCATGAACCGCGGCGTCGTCATCCGTGCCGCCGCGGGCCTCGCCGCGTACCTGAGGAAGCAGGGCCGGGGCGACGGCCTGGTCGTCATCGGCTACGACGCCCGCCACAAGTCCGCCGACTTCGCCCGGGACACCGCCGCCGTGATGACCGGCGCCGGTCTGCGTGCCGCCGTGCTCCCCCGCCCGCTGCCCACGCCCGTGCTCGCCTTCGCGATCCGGCACCTGGGCGCGGTCGCCGGCGTGGAGGTCACCGCCAGCCACAACCCGCCCCGCGACAACGGCTACAAGGTCTACCTCGGCGACGGCTCGCAGATCGTCCCGCCCGCCGACGCGGAGATCGCCGCCGAGATCGCCGCCATCGCCTCCCTGCACGACGTCCCCCGTCCGGACGCCGGCTGGGAGATCCTGGACGACAAGGTCCTGGACGCCTATCTGGCCCGTACGGACGCCGTCCTGGCCGCCGGTTCCCCGCGCACCGCCCGCACGGTCTACACGGCCATGCACGGCGTCGGCAAGGACGTGCTGCTGGCCGCCTTCGCCCGGGCCGGCTTCCCGGAGCCGGTGCTGGTCGCCGAGCAGGCCGAGCCGGACCCGGACTTCCCGACGGTCGCCTTCCCGAACCCGGAGGAGCCGGGCGCGATGGACCTGGCGTTCGCGCGGGCCCGCGCCACGGACCCGGACCTGGTCATCGCCAACGACCCGGACGCGGACCGCTGCGCCGTGGCCGTCCGGGACGGCGGCGACTGGCGGATGCTGCGCGGCGACGAGGTCGGCGCCCTGCTCGCCGCCCATCTGGTCCGGAGCGGCGCCCGGGGCACCTTCGCGGAGTCGATCGTCTCCTCCTCGCTGCTCGGCCGGATCGCGCGGAAGGCGGGGCTGCCCTACGAGGAGACCCTGACCGGCTTCAAGTGGATCGCCCGCGTCGACGGCCTGCGCTACGGCTACGAGGAGGCCCTCGGCTACTGCGTGGACCCCGAGGGCGTGCGCGACAAGGACGGCATCACCGCGGCGCTGCTGATCACCGAGCTGGCGTCGGTGCTGAAGGAAGAGGGCCGTACGCTCCTCGACCTGCTCGACGACCTCGCCGTGGAGCACGGCCTGCACGCCACCGACCAGCTCTCCGTCCGGGTCGAGGACCTGTCGCTGATCGCGGACGCGATGCGCCGGCTGCGCGAGCAGCCGCCGGCGGAGCTGGCCGGTCTGCCCGTCGTCCGGGCCGAGGACCTGTCCCGGGGCACGGACGCGCTGCCGCCCACGGACGGCCTGCGCTACACCCTGGACGGCGCCCGGGTCGTCGTCCGCCCGAGCGGCACCGAGCCGAAGCTGAAGTGCTATCTGGAGGTCGTCGTACCGGTCTCCGGGCCCGCCGGCCTGCCGGCCGCGCGCACCCGCGCGACCGAGCTGCTGACGGCCGTCAAGCGGGACCTGTCGGCGGCCGCGGGCATCTGAGCCCGCCCACCGGACACCCGGCGCGCACGCCCGCCCGCCGGGCACCGGACATCGGCACCGGGGGCGCACGCCGGCCCTCCCGGGCACCGGAACACCGCGGCGCGCACGCCGGTCCTGCTGGATACGAGCGACGCCGGGGCGCGCACGCCGGTCCGTCCGCATACGAGCGACCCGCATACGAGCGACGCCGGGCACCCTCGCGGGAGCCCGGCGTCGTCCGCAGGGGCGGGGCCGGCCGGCGAAGACGCGCCCCCGCCCGCTCTCACCCCGTGGCGAGCAGGATCGCCAGCAGGACCGCGCCGGCGACCGCCGGTGCGGCCACCTCGTAGGCCCAGCGCACGGTGACCTCGCCCTGCGCCTGCTCGGCCGCTTCGTGGTGTTCGAGGAGTTCGCGCAGGTCGTCCATGACCTTGTCGGTCTCGGCGCGGGCCGGCCCGGTGTCCGGACCGCGCAGGCTGAACCCGCCGAGGCCGAAGCCGCCCGGCCCGAGCCCGCCGCCCCCGCCGCCCGGCGTCCCGCCCCGGGCCGCGTCCGCCGCCGCCCGCTGCTGCCGGCGGGCCGCCTTCTTGCGGGCGCGCAGGGAGACAGGTACGGCCCAGAGCTGGTACTTGCCGCCGGACTTCGTGAGGACCTCGTTGGTGTAGCCGGAGCGCAGGCCGGCGATCTCGCCCCAGGGCACGGTGATCACCCGGAACGGGTTGCGGACCCGCAGCCGCTCCTCGTTGGCGAAGACCGCCGGGCGCAGGGTGAACGCGACGACCAGCGGCACGATCAGGATCAGGCCGGCCAGCGCCAGCCACGGGGTGCGGCCGTGGCCCTTGAACAGCGCGTCGAAGCCCAGCCAGAGGACGACCAGGAGCAGCAGCACGCCGCCCGCCAGCCCCAGGGGCGAGCGGTAGATCCGGTCCTTGGGGGCGGGCACCGGGGGCTGTGACACGGGTGACGGGTGGTCCGGGGTGGTCATGGGCCGATTCTGCCCCACGCCCGCGTCACCCGTCCGGCCCGGCCGGAGACGGACCCGTCACACCTCCCCGCGGCCTCCTCGCGCGCGGGCCGCTGACGCCCGCCGTCGTACGCGCCGCGCCGCGCGCGCCCCTCCCGCCGCACGCCCCGTGCCGCCCGCGCGCCCCACCGCGATCCGTCCTCGGGCTATACATCCGCTACGCGCGTAGATATGCTCGTCTGGTGACCATGCCCACTACCGCACCCACAGCTCACGCTCTCTCGGACGTCGCCGCGTCCGACAGCACGCTGCGCCGCTTCCTGCACGGGCTGCCCGGCGTCGACGCGGTCGGCCTGGAGGCGCGGGCCGCGTCTCTCGGCACCCGTTCCATCAAGACCACCGCGAAGGCGTACGCCATCGACCTCGCCATCTCGATGGTCGACCTGACGACGCTGGAAGGCGCGGACACCCCGGGCAAGGTCCGGGCGCTCGGCGCCAAGGCGGTCCATCCCGACCCCACGGACCGCACGGCGCCCACGACGGCCGCGGTCTGCGTCTACCCCGACATGGTGACCGCCGCCAAGGAGGCCGTCGCCGGCTCCGGCGTGAAGGTCGCCTCGGTGGCCACCGCGTTCCCGGCCGGCCGGGCCGCGCTCGACGTGAAGCTGGCCGACGTCCGCGACGCCGTCGCCGCCGGTGCCGACGAGATCGACATGGTCATCGACCGGGGCGCGTTCCTCGCCGGCAAGTACCTGAAGGTGTACGACGAGATCGTGGCCGTGCGGGAGGCCTGCGGGACGAGCGCCCGGCTGAAGGTCATCTTCGAGACCGGTGAGCTGTCGACGTACGACAACATCCGCCGCGCCTCCTGGCTCGGCATGCTGGCCGGCGCCGACTTCATCAAGACCTCCACCGGCAAGGTCGCCGTGAACGCGACCCCCGCGAACACGCTGCTGATGCTGGAGGCCGTCCGGGACTTCCGCGCGCAGACCGGCGTGCAGATCGGCGTGAAGCCGGCCGGCGGCATCCGCACCTCCAAGGACGCTGTCAAGTTCCTGGTGCTCGTCAACGAGACGGCCGGCGAGGACTGGCTGGACAACCACTGGTTCCGCTTCGGCGCCTCCTCGCTCCTCAACGACCTGCTGATGCAGCGTCAGAAGCTGGCCACGGGCCGCTACTCCGGGCCCGACTACGTAACGGTGGACTGACACATGGCATTCGAGTACGCTCCCGCGCCCGAGTCGCGCGCGGTCGTCGACATCGCTCCGTCCTACGGCCTCTTCATCGACGGCGAGTTCGTCGACAGCGCGGGCGGGGATCTCGTCAAGACGGTCTCGCCGTCCACCGAGGAAGTGCTCTCCGAGTACACCCAGGCCACCGCGGAGGACGTCGACCGGGCGGTCAGGGCGGCCCGCAAGGCGTTCGAGAAGTGGTCGGCGCTGCCCGGCGCCGAGCGCGCCAAGTACCTGTTCCGCATCGCCCGGATCATCCAGGAGCGCAGCCGCGAGCTGGCGGTCCTGGAGACGCTGGACAACGGCAAGCCGATCAAGGAGACCCGCGACGCGGACCTCCCGCTGGTCGCCGCGCACTTCTTCTACTACGCGGGCTGGGCCGACAAGCTGGACCACGCCGGTTTCGGCGCCAGCCCGCGTCCGCTGGGCGTCGCCGGCCAGGTGATCCCCTGGAACTTCCCGCTGCTGATGCTGGCGTGGAAGATCGCCCCGGCGCTGGCGACCGGCAACACGGTCGTGCTGAAGCCGGCCGAGACGACCCCGCTGTCCGCCCTGTTCTTCGCGGACATCTGCCGTCAGGCGGGCCTGCCCCGGGGCGTCGTCAACATCGTCACCGGCGACGGCCGCACCGGCGCCGCGCTGGTCGCGCACCCGGACGTGGACAAGGTGGCCTTCACCGGCTCCACGGCGGTGGGCAAGCAGATCGCCCGGACGGTCGCCGGCACCCGCAAGAAGCTCACGCTGGAACTGGGCGGCAAGGGCGCCAACATCGTCTTCGACGACGCGCCGGTCGACCAGGCCGTCGAGGGCATCGTGAACGGCATCTTCTTCAACCAGGGCCAGGTCTGCTGCGCGGGCTCGCGGCTGCTGGTGCAGGAGTCGGTCCAGGACGAGGTGCTGGACGCCCTCAAGCGCCGCCTGTCCACGCTGCGCCTCGGCGACCCGCTGGACAAGAACACCGACATCGGCGCGATCAACTCCGCCGAGCAGCTCGCCCGGATCACCGCGCTGGCCGAGCGGGGCGAGGCGGAGGGCGCCGAGCGCTGGTCCCCGTCCTGCGCACTGCCCTCGGCCGGCTACTGGTTCGCCCCGACGCTGTTCACGAACGTCACCCAGGCGCACACGGTCGCCCGCGAGGAGATCTTCGGCCCGGTGCTGTCGGTGCTCACCTTCCGCACGCCGGACGAGGCGGTCGCCAAGGCGAACAACACCCCGTACGGCCTGTCGGCGGGCATCTGGACCGAGAAGGGCTCGCGCATCCTGGCGGTCGCCGGCAAGCTGCGGGCCGGTGTCGTCTGGTCCAACACGTTCAACAAGTTCGACCCGACCTCGCCGTTCGGCGGTTACAAGGAGTCGGGCTTCGGCCGCGAGGGCGGCCGCCACGGCCTGGAGGCGTACCTCGATGTCTGATCGGCTCACTGTCTTCAAGACCTACAAGCTGTACGTCGGCGGGAAGTTCCCGCGTTCCGAGAGCGGCCGGGTGTACGAGGTGACCGACTCGAAGGGCAAGTGGCTGGCGAACGCGCCGCTCTCCTCCCGCAAGGACGCCCGTGACGCGGTCGTGGCCGCGCGCAAGGCGTTCGGCGGCTGGTCCGGCGCGACCGCGTACAACCGCGGCCAGGTCCTCTACCGCGTCGCGGAGATGCTGGAGGGCCGCAAGGAGCAGTTCGTCCGGGAGGTCGCGGACGCGGAGGGCCTGTCGAAGTCGAAGGCGGCGGCCGTCGTGGACGCCACGATCGACCGCTGGGTCTGGTACGCGGGCTGGACCGACAAGATCGCCCAGGTGCTGGGCGGCGCCAACCCGGTCGCGGGCCCGTACTTCAACCTCTCCTCCCCGGAGCCGACCGGCGTGGTCGCCGTGCTGGCCCCGCAGGACTCGTCCTTCCTCGGTCTGGTCTCGGTCCTGGCCCCGGTGATCGCCACCGGCAACACGGCGGTCGTGATCGCCTCGGAGAAGGCTCCGCTGCCCGCGCTGTCCCTGGCCGAGGTGCTGGCCACCTCCGACGTGCCGGGCGGCGTGGTCAACGTGCTGTCCGGCCGTACGGCGGAGATCGCGGCGCCGCTCGCCGCGCACCAGGACGTCAACGCCATCGACCTCGCGGGCGCGGACGAGGAGCTGGCGAAGGAGCTGGAGATCGCGGCGGCCGACAATCTCAAGCGGGTGCTCCGTCCCCAGCCTGTGGATTACGCCGAGACGCCGGGCATCGAGCGGATGACGGCGTTCCTGGAGACGAAGACGGTCTGGCACCCGACCGGGTCGCTGGGCGCCTCCGGCTCCTCCTACTGACGCCGCCACCGGCCCGGCGCCCCGTCGGCCCGGGACGGGGACTACTGAGCCGGTCTGGGACTACCGAGTCGGTCTGTGACTAGTGGGCCGGCCCGGGACCAGCGGGTCGGCCCGGGACTAGTGGGCCGGTTCGGGACTACTGGCGGCCCAGCGTCCCCAGCAGCGGGCCCACCCCCGGCACGCTGCCCAGCGACGGGGCCTGGGCCAGCGGGGCCGTCAGCATCCGGGAGCCGACCGGCTTGAAGTCGGCGAGCTGGGTGCCCACCCCGTTGTCCAGCGGGTCGACGCCGGTGCCCGCCAGCGGGTTGGGCTTGAGCCCGGCGACCGGGCCGGTGACATAGCCGACGATGCCCGTCGTGGCGCGCAGGCCGGCCTGGGGGTCGATGGTGCCGAAGTCGAGGGGCCGGTAGTTGACGCCCAGGCCGGGAACCGAGTCGGCGGACGCCGTGGCCGCGCCCGCGCCCAGGGCCGCTCCCGCGGCGGCGAGGACGAGCAGGGCGCGCCGTGCGGCGGGGCGGTGCGGAGAAGTGTGTCGGGCCATCGCTGATGCCACCTTCTGGTGCGCAGGGTGATGCTGTCGACACGAAGGGTAGTTGAGGCGGGACGCGCGCTCAAAAGCGGACCCGCGGGGTCGGCAGGGCGCCCGCCATGCGTCAAACTGGTGTTCCGTGAGCATTCATCCTCCGTCTCCCGCCCGTGTCGTGCTGCTGTGCGGCCCCTCGGGCTCGGGCAAGTCCCTCGTCGCCGCCCGCTCCGGGCTTCCCGTGCTGCGCCTGGACGACTTCTACAAGGAGGGCGACGACCCGACTCTGCCGCTGGTGGAGGGGAGCGCGGACATCGACTGGGACCACCCGCGGTCCTGGGACGCGGACGTCGCGGTCGAGGCCATCGTCCGGCTGTGCGCCACGGGTTCGACGCCGGTGCCGGTGTACGACCTTGCGCGCAGCGCCCGTACCGGCGAGCGGACGCTGCGCATCGGCCGTACCCCGGTGTTCATCGCCGAGGGCATCTTCGCCGCGGAGATCGTCGGGCGCTGCCGGGAGCTGGGCGTGCTGGCGGACGCGCTGTGCCTGACCCGCGGCCCGGTCACCACCTTCCGGCGGCGCTTCCTGCGGGATCTGAAGGAGGGCCGCAAGTCGGTGCCGTTCCTGCTGCGGCGCGGCTGGCGGCTGATGCGCGCGGAACGGTCGATCGTCGCCCACCAGGTGTCCCTGGGCGCGCGTGCGTGCGGCCGGGACGAGGCCCTGGGCCGGCTGGCGACCGCGGCGGCCGACCGGCGGGCCCGGCAGGAGACGGCGGCCTGACCGCCGTACGGCTACCGGTTACGGCGGCCTGACCGTCGTACGGCTACCGGTTACGGCGGCGTGATCGCCGTACCGGAGCGCGGAATGCGGAACGGGACCGGCCGGCCCCCCGGCCCGCCGATCCCGTTCCTCTGTGCTCCCCCGTTGTTCCCCCGTGTCCCCCCTCGGGCCATCCCCCGATGGCCCCCTGCCTCAGGCGACCAGTTCGCCGAAGGCGCTCTCCTCGTCACGGCCGAAGCTGAGGACCTCGTCCTCGCGCAGCCGGCGCAGCGAGCGCCAGATGCTGGACTTCACCGTGCCGACACTGATGCCGAGGATGTCGGCGATCTCCGGGTCCGTGCGGCCCTCGTAGTAGCGCAGGACCAGCATGGTGCGCTGGAGTTCGGGCAGCCGGGCCAGCGCCTGCCACAGGACCGCGCGCAGCTCGGTGCCGCGCATCGCGTCCGTCTCGCCGGGCGTCTCGGGCAGTTCCTCGGTCGGGTACTCGTTGAGCTTGCGCCGCCGCCAGGCGCTGATGTGCAGGTTCGTCATGGTGCGGCGCAGGTATCCGCCGACCGCGGCCTTGTCGCTGATCCGGTCCCAGGCCCGGTACGTCGAGAACAGCGCGCTCTGCAGCAGGTCCTCGGCCTCGAAGCGGTCGCCGGTCAGGTGGTAGGCGGTGGCGTACAGGGAGGCGCGGCGTTCCTGGACGTAGGCGGTGAACTCCGCCTCCGTCAGCGAACGGCGCCGCTCCCCCGAGTCCTCCCTGTACGCGGTTCCCCCGTGTGTCTCCCCCGTGTGCGCGTCAACCACCGACATGTACGCCGGGTGCTGACGCCCGGTGCCGCGAGCGCACCCCCATCCGCTCGCGCCACCGGACTTCTCGGACCCCCGGTGCACGTCGTGCAGACGCGTGACCACTGCGCTGGTGCTGATGCCGTGCAGCGTTTTCATCTCGCGCTCCCCGTCGTGGACTTCCGGTGATTCGGTGGTGCCGGGCCGGTTGTGGATCATCCCCCCGCCCTGTGACCAAAAGCCTGCCGGGGGCACTTCATCGCCGTGTCCGCCGACTGTCACAGACCTGTCACAGGGGTCCCGCCCCGGGCCGTCACCCGCCGCGCACGGCCGGTGGCGGTGGGGAAGGCAGGGCACCGGCAGGTCGTACGACACCCGCTCCATGGGCCAGAATGAGCGCGTGCCTTCCCTGTTGCTGATCGAGGACGACGACGCCATCCGCACGGCCCTGGAGCTGTCCCTGACGCGCCAGGGTCACCGGGTGGCCACCGCTGCCAGCGGCGAGGACGGTCTGAAGCTGCTGCGCGAGCAGCGGCCGGACCTGATCGTGCTGGACGTGATGCTGCCCGGCATCGACGGGTTCGAGGTCTGCCGGCGCATCCGGCGCACCGACCAGTTGCCGATCATCCTGCTGACCGCGCGCAGTGACGACATCGACGTGGTGGTCGGGCTGGAGTCGGGGGCCGACGACTATGTCGTCAAGCCGGTGCAGGGACGGGTGCTGGACGCCCGGATCCGGGCCGTGCTGCGCCGCGGCGAGCGCGAGTCCAGCGACTCGGCGACCTTCGGCAACGTCGTCATCGACCGCTCCGCGATGACCGTCACGAAGAACGGCGAGGACCTCCAGCTGACCCCGACCGAACTGCGGCTGCTGCTGGAGCTGAGCCGGCGGCCCGGTCAGGCGCTGTCCCGGCAGCAGTTGCTGCGGCTGGTGTGGGAGCACGACTACCTGGGCGACTCGCGCCTGGTCGACGCGTGTGTGCAGCGGCTGCGCGCCAAGGTCGAGGACGTGCCGTCCTCCCCGACGCTGATCCGTACCGTCCGTGGTGTCGGCTACCGCCTGGACGCTCCTCAGTGACCGAGACGCGAGGAGGGCTGCGCGGCTGGGCCGCGGGGCGCGGGGGAAGCCTGTCGCGGCTCAGGTTCACGAGCCTCAGGCTGCGGCTGGTCGTCGTCTTCGGGCTGGTGGCGCTCACCGCCGCCGTGTCCGCGTCCGGCATCGCCTACTGGCTCAACCGGGAGGCGGTGCTCACCCGCGCCCAGGACGCGGTGCTGCGCGACTTCCGGCAGGAGATGCAGAACCGCGCCGGCGCGCTGCCCGAGCACCCGACCCAGGACCAGCTCCAGCGCGCGGCGGGCCAGATGGCCGCCAGCAGCCAGCGCTTCAGCGTGCTGCTGGTCGCCGAGGACGCCGGGGGCAAGACGGTGTACGGCACCTCGGGCGGCATCAACGGCTTCGCGCTGGAGGACGTGCCCGGCTCGCTGCGCACGGCCGTGGCCAGGCGGCAGCGGGCGACCGGCGCCGACGAGGAGCCGTACCACCTGTACTGGCAGCGGGTCACGGACCACGGCACGCCGTATCTGGTGGCCGGCACCCGCGTCATCGGCGGCGGCCCGACCGGTTACATGGCCAAGTCCCTGGAACCGGAGGCGAAGGACCTCAACTCGCTGGCCTGGTCGCTGGGCATCGCCACCGGGCTCGCGCTGATCGGCGCCGCGCTGCTCGCGCAGGCCGCCGCCACGACCGTGCTGAAGCCGGTGCACCGGCTCGGAGTGGCCGCGCGGCGGCTCGGCGAGGGCAGGCTGGACACCCGGCTGCGGGTCTCCGGCACCGATGAACTCGCCGATCTGTCCCGGACGTTCAACAACGCCGCCGAGGCGCTGGAGAAGCGGGTCGCGGACATGGCCGCCCGGGACGAGGCGTCCCGCCGGTTCGTCGCCGACATGTCGCACGAGCTGCGGACACCGCTCACCGCCATCACCGCCGTCACGGAGGTGCTGGAGGAGGAACTGGAGTCGGAGGCCGGCGGCATCGACCCGATGGTCGAGCCCGCGGTCCGGCTGGTGGTCAGCGAGACCCGGCGGCTGAACGACCTGGTCGAGAACCTGATGGAGGTCACCCGCTTCGACGCGGGCACCGCCCGGCTGGTGCTGGACGACGTCGACGTGGCCGACCAGATCACCGCCTGCATCGACGCCCGGGCCTGGCTGGACGCGGTCGAGCTGGACGCCGAGCGCGGCATCCACGCCCGGCTGGACCCGCGCCGCCTGGACGTCATACTCGCCAATCTGGTCGGCAACGCGCTCAAGCACGGCGGGTCGCCGGTGCGGGTGTCGGTGCGCGAGACGGACGACTCGGTCGAGATCCGGGTCCGCGACCACGGGCCCGGCATCCCCGAGGACGTCCTGCCGCACGTCTTCGACCGCTTCTACAAGGCGAGCGCGTCCCGGCCCCGCTCCGAGGGCAGCGGGCTCGGCCTCTCCATCGCCCTGGAGAACGCCCACATCCACGGCGGCGACATCAGCGCGGCCAACTCCGAGGAGGGCGGCGCGGTCTTCACGCTCCGCCTGCCCCGGGACTCCTCGCCGCTGACCGAGCGGGACGGCGACGGGGACGGCGGGGACGGCACCGGCGGACCGGACACCGGCACGGCGGGGAAGGCGGGGTCATGACCGTACGACGCCTGGTGGCGCTGCCCCTGCTCGGCGCGCTGCTCACCGGCTGCGGCATCCGGGCCACGGAGGTGCCGACCGACTTCGGGGCGGCGCCGTCCCGGGTGCCGTGCACGCTGACCGGGCCGGACCTGTCCACGCAGTCCTCGCGCGGGGTGCCGGCGCAGGTCTTCCTGCTGTGCGGGGCGTCCCTGGTGGCCGTGGACCGCACCGTGCCGGTCCCGGAGGGCACGCCGGACGCCCGGCGCCGGGTGATCGTGGCGCAGGGGCTGCTGGACCAGCTCGCCGCGTCCCCGTCGGCCGCGGAGCGCTCCGCGGGCTATACGACGTACGTGCCGGGCGGTCTCGGTGTGCGCGGGCCCGGCCCGAAGGACCCCGAGGACACGCTCCGGCTGACCACGGCCCCGTCGCGGCTCACCTCCTACGCCCTGGCCCAGCTCGTGTGCACCCTGTCCGACTCGGCGGCCACGGAGGGCGACGGCTCGGTCATCCTGGGCGGCCCGGACGGCAGCCCGCTGCGCCGCTACGAGTGCACGGACCGGGTCCGCGAACGCCCGGGCGGCACCCGGCCGCCGTCGGGCGAGGTGACCGACTCGTAGCGACTCCGGGCCGCCGACTGTCCGGGGTCGGGGGGTCGGCTGTCCGGGTTCGGGGGGCGGGCTCCGGGTGTGTGCGGGGGCGGACCGGCGCGGGCGGTGGGGGCTGGAGCGGGCCGTGGCCCGGCGCGGGCGGGGAGGCCCGGAGCCTGCGGAGGCCGGTGGTCCGGGTGGGCCGGGGGTGTGCGGCGGGCCGCGCGCTCTTGCGTGCGCCCCCGCCATGTCCAGCCGAATCGTTTCCACCCGGAACCAATCGGCTTCGCCCCGGCGTCTAGGGGGGAGTGCAGCGTCAAGGCTCCATCGGCGGCAGCGCCGTGATCCGCGTCCGTGTGACAGGGGGTGTCCTCCTCGTCGCGCACCTCGCCCTCGTCGCCTGGCTGATGCTGCGTCCCCTGGACGTCCCCTGGGTGATGCCCCCGAACCTGCGCCCGCTGGCCGGTGTCCGGGCCGATCTGGCGCTGGGCTGGCCGGGCGCCGCCAGACCGCTCGGCGAGGGGCTCGCGCTGCTCGCGCCGCTGGGCGTGCTGCTGCCGGCGGCGCACGGGAGGCTCACCGTCTCCCCGCTCGTCTCACTGCTGCGGACGGCCGCCGCCGGCGCGCTGATCTCCCTCGGCATCGCCCTGTTGCAGACCGGTGTGCCGGGCCGGGTCGTGGACGTCGACTCCCTCCTGCTGAACACGGCGGGTGTCGTCCTCGCCCACCTGGCCGTCGTCCCGGCGGGCCGCGCCCTGCTGCGGCGGGCGGCGAGGGAATCCGGCGAGACCGGGCCGGCCTTCGCCGTCCCGGAGGAGCCGCCTCAGGGCCGTACCCCGACGATTTCCAGGGTCGGTATCGCCCCTTGGAGTGATGCTTCGTCCCCTTCGTCTGCCTATCGTTGAGGGCAGTTGAGGGTCCCGCCGGGACCCGCCAGCGGCTCGTCAGCGAGCCGACGACCACGGAGGAGCCGACATGACCGCCCTTTCCCGCCCCACCCACGGCCGCGTGATCGGCGGAGTCTGCGCCGGACTGGCCCGCCGGTTCGGCACCTCGGCCACGACGATGCGGGTGATCTTCCTGGTGTCCTGTCTGCTGCCGGGCCCGCAGTTCCTGCTGTACATAGCGCTGTGGCTGCTGCTGCCGTCCGAGGACAAGGTGCGTACGGCCTGGTGAGCGCGGGGACGCGCCCCGGGGGCGCGTCCGGACGTACCGCACCGGAGCGCCCCGCGTGTCGTACGGAGGGCGGGCTCAGCCGAGCGGGAGCCCGTTGACCGGCACGCCGTGCGTGGGCAGCCCCTTCAGCGGCAGTCCGCCGAGCAGACCGGCGACCGGCTTGGTCGGCCCCTCGGCGACGACGCTCTCGGCGACGGGCTGCGCGGCGGCCGCTCCCTTCTTCAGGGCCGGCAGCGCGGCGGCGGCACCGCGCTTGGCCACGGGCTTGAGCGTCTTCACCGCTCCGCTCTCGGGCAGCGCGTCGATGAGCTGCTCGGGCGGCAGCGTCTTCGTGACGGTGTCCAGCGTGTGGCCGGCGTCCCGGGTGGCCGGGGCCGCGTGGGCCGCGCCCGCGCCGACGGCGGCGATGGCGGCACCGAGGGCGGCGACACCGAGGGTCCTGGCAGCAGACTGCTTCATGGTGATTGCGTCCTTGCGTGCGGAGAAACGAGATCACAAACGATCCGAGCGGTCCACGACCGTAAACACCCCACGCCGCCCACCGCAAATACCAAAATGCGGGCGCCGGGTGAGGGAGCGCCCGCATTCCGTGCCGCACAGGATGCGGCGACTATGCCTCCGGACCGCCGGAACCGCTGGTAGAGGCGGTCTGCCGGAACAGCCATTCGGATTTCAGCTCGGCGAATCCGGGCTTGATGACGTCATTGATCATCGCGAGTCTTTCATCGAAAGGAATGAACGCTGATTTCATCGCATTGACGGAGAACCACTGGACGTCGTCCAGCGTGTAACCGAAAGCGGACACGAGATGCTCGAATTCCCGGCTCATACTGGTGTGCGACATCAGCCGGTTGTCGGTGTTCACGGTGGCCCGGAAGTGCAGCCGGCGCAGCAGCCCGATCGGGTGCTCGGCGTAGGAGGTCGCGGCTCCGGTCTGGAGGTTGGAGCTGGGGCACAGTTCCAGCGGGATGCGCTTGTCCCGCACATAGGAGGCGAGCCGGCCGAGGGTGACGGAGCCATCCTCGTGGACCTCGATGTCGTCGATGATCCGCACACCGTGCCCGAGCCGGTCGGCACCGCACCACTGGAGGGCCTGCCAGATGGAGGGCAGCCCGAACGCCTCGCCGGCGTGGATGGTGAAATGGTTGTTTTCCCGCTTCAAATACTCAAAGGCGTCGAGGTGCCGGGTGGGCGGGTAGCCGGCCTCGGCACCGGCGATGTCGAAGCCAACCACGCCCGAGGCCCGGTGGCGGTTGGCCAGTTCGGCGATCTCCAGGGAGCGGGCCGCGTGCCGCATGGCGGTGAGCAGGACGCCGACCCGGATGCGCCGGCCGTTCTCCCGGGCCAGCCGCTCGCCCTGCCGGAAGCCCTCGTTGACGGCCTCCACCACCTCCTCCAGGGTCAGCCCGGCGCCGAGGTGCTGCTCGGGCGCGTACCGGACCTCGGCGTAGACGACGCCGTCCTCCGCGAGGTCCTCGGCGCACTCCCGGGCGACCCGGACCAGGGCCTGCCGGGTCTGCATCACGCCGACCGTGTGCCGGAAGGTCTCCAGATAGCGTTCCAGGGAGCCGGAGTCGGCGGCCTCCCGGAACCAGAGGCCCAGTTTCTCCGGGTCGGTCTCGGGCAGCCCGGCGTAACCGCTCTCCCGGGCGAGGTCGACGACGGTTTCCGGGCGGAGTCCGCCGTCGAGATGATCGTGCAGCAGTACCTTGGGCGCCCGGCGGATCTGGTCCGGCGTGGGAACGTGGGCCGGAGCGGTCGCCGGGACGGCCCCCGTCGGTGCAGTCTGGCTCGTCATTTCGGCACTCTAACTCCTACGCGCGTAGAACACCCGGATCCGGCAGCGGTTTCCGGTGCTTTTCCGTCGATACGCAACGGTGACCCGACGTACGGGTTTCGTACACCGCGCCTTCTGACACTGTTCTGTCATGGGACAGCAAGCGACACCGCCGCGAACGGCCAGGCTGGGAAAGGCAGTCGGCCCGCGGCCGGCAGCGGTGTGCGGAGCGGTGCTGCTGCTCCCCGGGGGCGAGGAGGTCTCGGTCCGCCGGCCGTCCCCCGTCCGCCCGATGACCCTCGTCCGCGCCCTGGGCCGCCGCCTCGCCCGCGCGGGCCACGCCGAGGGACTGGCCGTGCACCCCGTGCACTACCGCTACCGCGGCTGGAACGGCGGCGAGGCGCATCTGGCGGCGGACGCCGAGTGGGCCGCCGACGAGGTCGTCCGCCGGTACGGGGACGTTCCGGTGTGCCTGGCCGGCGTGGACATGGGCGGCAGGGCGGCGTTGCGGGCGGGCGGCCACGAGGCGGTCAACTCCGTGGTCGCGCTGGCTCCCTGGCTCCCTGAGGAGGACATGGCCGCGCCCGCCGAGCCGGTACGGCACCTGGCCGGGCGCCGGGTGCTGATCGCGCACGGCACGAACGACGAACGGACCGACCCCGAACTGTCGTTCCGCTTCGCGGCGCGGGCGAAGAAGGCCAACCGGGAGGTGTGCCGGTTCGAAGTGCACTCCGACGGCCACGGCTTGCACGGCCACCGCAGCGAAGTGCTGTCCCTCGCGATCGACTTCGCGATGGGCGCGCTGTTCGGCCACGCCGTCTCCCGCCCCGTGGAGGACGCCCTCGCCGCACCACCCCCGATCGGCCTGCGCATGCCGCTGGCCGCGGGGTTCGGACGGTCGCTGCGGCGGTAGCGCGCGGGCGGGTCGCGTGTGGGGCGCGTGGCCCCGTGGACGGGTCGCGCGCGGGGCGCGTGGCCCCGCGGGCGGGTCACGTGCGGGACGCGCGGCCCCGTAGACGGATCGCGTGCGGGACGCGCGGCCCCGTAGACGGGTCACGTGCGGGACGCGCGGCCCCGTAGACGGATCGCGTGCGGGACGCGCGGCCCCGTAGACGGGTCACGTGCCGGACGCGCGGCCCCGTAGACGGGTCACGTGCCGGACGCGCGGCCCCGTAGACGGGTCACGTGCCGGACGCGCGGCCCCGCGGGCGGGTCACGTGCCGGACGCGCGGCCCCGTGGACGGGTCACGTGCGGGATGCGCGGCCGCGTGGGCGTGCGGCCGTGGTTCCGTGCGGTCGTCGAGCGCGCGGGGAGTGCCGCCTCATATGTGGTCGTGTGCGTCGCGCGGTCGTCGGGCGCGTGCGGTCGCCGTCTCCGTGCGCTCACCGGTCACGTGCGGTGGCTTCCGGGGCGCCGGCCGGGTCGGGGGCGGGCGCCTCCCGGCCCGGCACGGGCACGCCACGGCCGGACGCGGGCCTGCCGCGTGCTCGCCCGCAGCCCCGCCCAGCCTGCTGGCAGGCCCGCCGGCAGGTTGTCGTCAGGCCGGCAGCAGGTTGCCTCTTCTGGAGAGCAGGAACTTCTTGAACGCGGCCACCGGTGGGGTGTCCGGGCGGCCGGCCGGCCAGGCGACGCCGATCTCCCGGGCCGCCCTCGGGGCCGTGACCGTCAGTTCCACCACGCCCGGCCGCGGGACCGTCGGCGGTGGCAGGAGGGCCACGCCCAGGCCCGCCGCCACCAGACCGCGCAGGGTCTCGGCCTCCTCGCCCTCGAAGGCCACCCGGGGCTTGAAGCCGGCCTGACGGCACAGGTCGTCCGTGATCCGGCGCAGACCGTAGCCGGGTTCCAGCGTCACGAAGGTCTCCTCGGCCGCCTCGGCGAGCCGGATCCGGCGGCGGGCCGCCAGCCGGTGGTCGGCGGGAACGACCAGGCGCAGCTTCTGCTCGTCCAGCCGGCGCGCGACCAGGTCGGGCGCGTCGGGCACGGGCGAGGTGAGGCAGAGGTCCAGTTCGCCGGCGCGCAAGCCCTCCAGCATGGCCTCGCCGTGGTTCTGCACCAGGCTGAAGCGGACCCGCGGGTGATCGGCGCGGAAGGCGTGCAGCAGCCCGGGTACGGTCTCGGCGCCCATGGTGTGCAGGAAGCCGAAGGCGACCTTGCCGGTGGCCGGGTCGGCGTCCGCGCGGACCTCCTCGGCGGCCCGCCCGACCTCGGCGAGGGCCCGCTCGACGGAGGCGAGGAAGGTGCGGCCCGCGGTGGTCAGGGACACCGTGCGGCCGTGCCGGGCGAACAGGTCGACGCCCAGGTCCTGCTCCAGGCGGGCCATCGCGCGGGACAGGGTGGACTGCGGGACGTTCATCTCCCGCGCGGCCCGGGTGACGTGCTCCGTGCGGGCCACCCCGGCGAAGTAGGCCAGACGCGGCGCCAGCGACAGCGTCATGTCTTCTGTGTCACCGGACGGTGACAGCCGCGCGCCTGACCTCTGCTGATGCACCATGGGAACGATTATGGCGATGGTGTGCATTGGACGGATGAGCGGGGCCGTCTCTACGGTCGAGGCATGTCTCCCGCCAGTACCGGGGCGTCCATCAGCGTGGGCGCCGTCTCCTCCGTCCCTGCCTCCGACTCCGACTCCCGGATGACCCCGGGCGGCCCCGGCTACCGCCGGATGAGCTTCGCCCTCTTCCTCGCCGGGGTCGCGACCTTCGCCCTGCTGTACTCCACCCAGGCCCTGCTGCCGCTGATCTCCGGCGAGTTCGGGGTCGCGGCGGGCCGGGCGAGCTGGACCGTGGCGGCCGCGACCGGCGGGCTGGCCCTGTTCGTGCTGCCGATGAGCGCGCTGTCGGAGCGCTTCGGCCGCCGTACGGTGATGACCGCCTCGCTGGCCGTCGCCGTCACGGTCGGCATGCTGGTGCCGTTCGCCCCGTCGATCGGCGC
Organism: Streptomyces sp. NPDC027672; assembly: GCF_055566335.1. Taxonomy (NCBI): domain Bacteria; kingdom Bacillati; phylum Actinomycetota; class Actinomycetes; order Kitasatosporales; family Streptomycetaceae; genus Streptomyces; species Streptomyces sp. NPDC027672. Next base: position 602,096 of record NZ_JBVHSO010000001.1, read on the forward strand.
GCTGGTGGTGCTGCGCGGTGTGCAGGGCGCGGCGCTGGCCGGTCTGCCGGCCTCGGCGACGGCGTACCTGGCGGAGGAGGTACGGCCGAAGGCGCTGGTCACGGCCATCGGACTGTTCGTGGCGGGCAACAGCGTCGGCGGGATGAGCGGCCGGGTGATCACCGGCTGGGTCGCGCAGGAGTGGGGCTGGCGGGTCTCGGTGGGCGTCATCGGGGCGCTCGCGGTGGTGTGCGCGGTGGCGTTCCGGCTGCTGCTGCCCGCGCCGCGGCACTTCACGCCCGGCTCGCTGCGGCCCCGCGTACTGCTCGGCACGGTCCGCGGGCACCTCTCCGACCCGCTGCTGCGCCGCCTGTACGCGATCGGCGCGCTGTTCATGACCGTGTTCGGCGGTGTCTACACGGTGATCGGCTACCGGCTGACGGCGGCGCCGTTCGGGCTGCCGCAGGGCATCGTGGGCTCCATCTTCCTGGTCTATCTGGTGGGCACGGTCTCCGCCTCCACCGCGGGCCGGCTGGTGGGCCGGTTCGGCCGCCGGGGCGCGCTGTACCTGGCGGGCGGTACGACGGCGGCGGGCCTGGTGCTGTCCCTGGCCGCCACGCTGCCGCTGGTCCTGCTGGGCCTGGTGCTGATCACGGCGGGTTTCTTCGCCGGGCACGCGGTCGCCTCCTCGGCGGTCGGCAAGACGGCCGCGCACGGCCGGGCCCAGGCGTCGGCGCTGTACCAGTCCGCGTACTACATCGGCTCCAGCGCGGGCAGCACGGTGGGCGCGCTGGCCTTCCACGCCGGCGGCTGGGCGGGCACGGTCGGTGTCGGACTGCTGGCGGTCCTCGGCGTCGTCGCCATCACGGTGCTCGGTTCCCGGGCGGCCCGGGCGGCGGCCCGCGGGCCGCAGGTGGCCGAGGCGCGGTGACCGCGTCCTCCGCGCCCGTCCCCCGGTGACCGGGGCCTCGTACTGACCCTCTCCTCGCACCCCATCCCACCTGTGCGTTCGACGACTTCGGGCGCCCTTGTCAGTGGCCTGCGGTAGCTTCCAAGGTGCTGGGGCGCGACGGTGCGCCGGGAACGGCCGCAGGGGTGGGTGGACGATGGGGAACGGAACGGCGACGGCGGACCTGGACGTCGTACTGGAGAAGCACCGGACCGAGCTGACCGGGTACTGCTACCGGATGCTCGGTTCCTCCTTCGAGGCCGAGGACGCGGTGCAGGACACCCTGGTGCGGGCCTGGCGGAGCTACGACAAGTTCGAGGGCCGCTCCTCGCTGCGGTCGTGGCTGTACCGGATCGCGACGAACGTGTGCCTGGACATGCTGTCGGCCGGCAGCAAGCGGGCGCGGCCGATGGACCTGACGGAGTCGACCCCGCTCGCCCGGGCGGCGCTGTCCCCGCGCCCGGACCACACCTGGCTGGAGCCGATGCCGGACGCGCGGGTGCTGCCGGCCGTCGCGGACCCGGCGGAGGCGGCGGTCGCCAAGGAGTCGGTGCGGCTCGCCTTCATGGCGGCCCTCCAGCAACTGCCGCCCAAACAGCGGGCGGTGCTGATCCTGCGGGAGGTGCTGGCCTGGAAGGCGAGCGAGGTGGCCGAGCTGCTGGGCACCTCGGTGGCCTCGGTGAACAGCGCGCTGCAGCGGGCCCGGGCGACGCTCGCGGAGCGGGCGGACGCGGGCGCGGAGGGGGCGGTGTCCGATCCGCTGGACGAGGAGCAGCGCAAGCTGCTGGAGCGGTACGTCAAGGCGTTCGAGGGCTATGACATGACGGCGCTGACGGCGCTGCTGCACGAGGACGCCATCATGACGATGCCGCCGTTCGACCTGTGGCTGCGCGGCACTGCCGACATCACCGGCTTCATGACCACCTTCGGCGCCTCGTGCGCCGGGTCCCGGCTGCTGCCGGTGCGGGCCAACGGGCTGCCGGGGTTCGCGCACTACAAGCCGGACCCGGACAACGGCGGGTTCACGCCGTGGGCGGTGCAGGTGCTGGAGATCTCAGCCGGCCGGATCACCGGTTTCCACTTCTTCCTCGACACCCCGCGCTGGTTCCCGCTCTTCGACCTGCCCCTCCGTCTCGAAGCGGAGGCCGACGAGGCCGAGCAGGGCGCCTAGCGCGGGGCCGGCGCCGCGCAGCCGTATCCGCCCGCCGGCCCGGCGGGCGGCCAGCTCCAGCCGGGCGAGCAGGTCGACGGCCGCGAGGTCCGGCGGTCCCAGCCCGCCCACGTCGCACACGACCACCCCGGCCCCGCTGTCCCGCAGCAGTGTCCGCACGGCGGCACACAGCGCCGGCACCTCCTCCCGGCGGACGGTCCCGGGCACGACGAGCACGGCGGGCGTCTTGGCATCCACACGCGGTTAGACCGCCGACACCCCCGGAACTCATCGCCCCACCCCGCCGCCCCGGGCACCCGGGCACCCGGGCAACGCTTCCGCCGGGCCGCGCCCGGTCGTACCGGCTCAGTCGACGGGAAACTCCCCAGTGTCGATGGTGATACCGAACGGGTCCGGCAGCTTGATCGGGTCGCCGAACTTCACCGCGCTCAGCACCCGGTACACCTCGCCCTTCGGCTCGCCGTACAGCGTCGCGGTGGGGCCTCCGGGGGCCCAGCGGTCGACCAGGAGGTAGAGCGGGATACCGGCGGTGGCGTAGGCGGCCGGCTTGGCAACGCGGTCATGGCGGGCGTTGGACTTGGAGGTCACCTCGACGACGAGTCCGGCCAGGGCGGCGGGCAGGTGGGAGTCCGTCTGAGCGCATTCCCGCACCGGAGCCACCAGCAGGTCCGGGATGAGCATGCCCAGCCGCGACGGCACGGCGATGGCCTGGGTCTGGAAGATCCCCCAGTCCTCGGGGACGACTGAGTAGAGGCGACGCTGAATGCGTTCCGCGATCACGTTGTGGCGGGACGCGGGAGCAGGTGACACGGTGACGATCCCCTCGATGATCTCCACCTTGCTGCCCTCAGGCCATTCCATCTCCTCCCAGAACCGGACGAGGTCGTCCCAGCTCTGCTCGGGGTCGTGGCTGACGGTGAGTGCGCTCATGGCGGTCTCCTATCGGTGCGTCACCGATACCAGCATGCCGAAGGGGAGCGGCGGGGGTCCACCGCTCCCCTTCACCCGAACGGGGAATTCGCTGGTCAGGCGATGCGCTCCAGGACCACCGGGGTGGGCGTGAACGGGGTTCCCGGGGGTGCGATGTCGTAGGAGCCCGTCACCGCTTCCAGGGCGTAGGCGAAGCGGTCGGGGGTGTCGGTGTGCAGGGTCAGCAGGGGCTGGCCCTCGGTCACCGTCTCGCCCGGCTTGGCGTGCAGTTCGACGCCCGCCGCCGCCTGCACCGGGTCCTCCTTGCGGGCGCGGCCGGCGCCCAGCCGCCAGGCGGCGATGCCGATGTCGTAGGCGTCGAGGCGGGTGAGGACACCGGTGGCCGGGGCCTTGACGACGTGCTGTTCCTTCGACGTGGGCAGCGCGGCGTCCGGGTCGCCGCCCTGGGCCGCGATCATGCGGCGCCAGACGTCCATCGCCGAGCCGTCGGCCAGCGCCTTCGCCGGGTCGGCGTCCTTGATCCCGGCGGCCTCCAGCATCTCCCGGGCCAGGGCGATCGTCAGCTCCACCACATCCGCCGGGCCGCCGCCCGCCAGGACCTCCACCGACTCGCGGACCTCCAGCGCGTTGCCCGCCGTGCGGCCCAGCGGGGTCGCCATGTCGGTGAGCAGCGCGACCGTCCGCACGCCGTGGTCGGTGCCGAGGCCGACCATGGTGGACGCCAGCTCGCGGGCGTCCTCGATCGTCTTCATGAAGGCGCCGGTGCCCACCTTCACGTCCAGGACCAGGGAGCCGGTGCCCTCGGCGATCTTCTTGGACATGATCGAGGAGGCGATCAGCGGGATGGCCTCGACCGTGCCGGTGACGTCCCGCAGCGCGTACAGCTTCTTGTCGGCGGGGGCCAGGCCGTCGCCCGCCGCGCAGATCACCGCGCCGGTGGTGTCGAGGACGTGCAGCATCTCCTCGTTGGAGAGCAGGGCACGCCAGCCGGGGATCGACTCCAGCTTGTCCAGGGTGCCGCCGGTGTGGCCGAGGCCGCGGCCGGAGAGCTGCGGCACGGCGGCGCCGCACGCGGCCACGAGGGGCGCGAGCGGCAGGGTGATCTTGTCGCCGACGCCGCCGGTGGAGTGCTTGTCGGCGGTCGGCCGGGACAGCGAGGAGAAGTCCATGCGCTCGCCGGAGGCGATCATGGCCGCGGTCCAGCGGGCGATCTCGCGGCGGTTCATGCCGTTGAGCAGGATCGCCATGGCGAGCGCGGACATCTGCTCGTCGGCGACCTCGCCGCGGGTGTACGCGTCGATGACCCAGTCGATCTGCTCGTCGGTCAGCTCGCCGCGGTCCCGCTTGGTGCGGATGACGGAGATGGCGTCCATGGCCATGGCTGGGGCTTCCTTCCGGGAGGTGCGAAGTGCGCGGCCCCCCTGCCGGTGGGGCAGGGGGGCCGTACGGCCTTAACGGGTGAGATGGTCCGGGCCGAAGGCCTGGGGCAGCATCTCGGCGAGCGTCAGGACGCCCGCGGGGGTGTCCAGGAGCAGACCGGGGCCGCCGAACTCGTAGAGGAGCTGGCGGCAGCGGCCGCACGGGACGAGCAGGGCGCCGGTGCCGTCGACGCAGGTGAAGTGCGTCAGCCGGCCGCCGCCCGTGCGCTGGAGCTGGGAGACCAGGCCGCACTCGGCGCACAGGCCGATGCCGTAGGAGGCGTTCTCGACGTTGCAGCCGGTGACCGTGCGGCCGTCGTCGACCAGGGCGGCCACGCCGACCGGGTAGCCCGAGTAGGGGGCGTAGGCGTGGGCCATGGCCTCGCGGGCCTCGGCGCGCAGCGCCTCCCAGTCGAACGCGTCGGCTTCCCCGGTCACTTGCCCTGGCCCTTCCGGTAGCGCATGCCGTCCGCCTTCGGCATCCGCAGGCGCTGCGCGGACAGCGACAGCACGAGCAGCGTGACGACGTACGGCGTGGCGCCCACGAAGTCGCTGGGGACCTCGTCGGTGACCAGGTACCAGACCAGGACCAGCGCGGCCATGACGGCGCTGACCACGCCCTGCACGACGGCCTTCTGGTACAGCTTCCAGCCGGCCAGCAGCGCGAGCAGGACGACCAGCAGGAGCAGCAGGGCGTGCACGGTGACGCCGCCGTTGCGGAGCTGGAGGGCGTCGGAGTAGCCGAAGAGGCCCGCGCCCATGGCCAGCCCGCCGGGCCGCCAGTTGCCGAAGATCATGGCGGCGAGACCGATGTAGCCGCGGCCTCCGGTCTGGTTCTCCAGGTAGGTGTGCGAGGTGACCAGGGCGAGGAACGCGCCGCCGAGGCCGGCGAGACCGCCGGAGACGGCCACGGCCGCGTACTTGTACCGGTAGACGTTGACGCCGAGGGACTCCGCGGCGACCGGGTTCTCACCGCAGGAGCGCAGCCGCAGCCCGAACGGGGTGCGCCACAGCAGCCACCAGCTTCCGGCGAACAGCACCACGGCCAGGACCGTGATCACGGACAGGTGGGTGACCAGGCCGCCGATGATGCCGGCCAGGTCGGAGACCAGGAACCAGTGGTGCTTCTCGATCGAGGCGAGGCCGTCGGACAGGCCGGGGACGGTGATGTCGGGCAGCGTGTCCGCGGGCGGCGACTGCTTGGGGTTGCCGCCCGCCTCCGCGGCCTTGCCGTCGGCGAAGAACAGCTTGGCGAGGTACTGGGTGGCGCCGAGCGCGAGCAGGTTGACGGCGACACCGGAGACGATGTGGTCGACGCCGAAGGTGACGGTGGCGACGGCGTGCACCAGGCCGCCGAGGACGCCGAAGCCGATGCCGCACAGCAGGCCGAGCCAGGGGCTGGACTGCCAGCCGACCCAGCCGGCGCCGAAGGTGCCGAGGATCATCATGCCTTCGAGGCCGATGTTGACCACGCCGGCCCGCTCGGACCACAGGCCCGCGAGTCCGGCGAGGCCGATCGGCACGGCGAGGCCGAGCGCGGCGGCGACCTGTCCGGCCGAGTCGAGCTGCTCGGCGCCGGTGATCATGCGGACGGCCGCGACGAGCAGCAGGGCACCGGCGACGATCATCAGGATCAGGCCGGGCGAGCGGCCCGTGCGCCGGGACGCGTCCGGTGCCTTGGGCGCCGCGGGCGGCGGCGCTTCGGTCATCGTGGCAGTCATCACGCCACCTCCTGCTTCTTCGTCGGGGCGGCGGCCTGGGCGGCGAGTTCCGCGCCGACCCGCTGCTGCTGGCGCTTGAGGCCGTAGCGTCGGACGACCTCGTAGGCGATCACGACGCACAGGACGATGACGCCCTGGATCACGCCGAGGATCTCCTTGTCGTAGCCCTGGAACTCCAGGTGGTTGGTGGTGCGCTCCAGGAAGCCCCACAGCAGGGCGCCGAGCGCGATGCCGACCGGGTTGTTGCGGCCGAGCAGCGCGATGGCGATGCCGGTGAAGCCGATGCCGGTGGGGAAGCTGTTGTCGTACTGGTGGCTCTCGTTCAGCAGCGTGGGCATGCCGATCAGACCGGCCACCGCACCCGAGATGATCATGCTGGTGGCGACCATCTTCTTCACCGACACACCGCTCGCGGCGGCGGCGCTCTCGGACTGGCCGACGGTGCGCAGGTTGAAGCCGAACCGGGTGCGGCCGAGGACGAACCAGTAGGCGAGGCCGACGATCACGGCGACGACGATGAAGCCGTCGAGCACACCGGCCGGGCCGGTGTCGATGCTGAAGAAGAACGAGGACGCCGGCAGCGGCTTGGTGGAGACGAGGGTGCCGCCCTGCTGGAGTTCGCCGAGGCGCTCCGGCTGGAGCAGATAGCCGATGATCGCGGTGGCGATGGAGTTCAGCATGATGGTCGCGATGACCTCGCTGACCCCGCGGGTCACCTTCAGGACGCCGGCGATGGCCGCCCACAGGGCGCCGGTCGCCATGGCGCAGATCATGATCAGGGGTATGGCGATCCAGCCGGGCACGGTCAGCGCGCCGCCGAGGACGGCGGCGATGAACGCGGCGAGCCGGTACTGGCCGTCGACACCGATGTTGAACAGGTTCATGCGGAAGCCGACGGCCACCGCGACACCCGCGAGGTAGTACGTGGTCGCCTTGTTCAGGATGTAGACCTGGCTGTCGCTGGCGAAGCCGTAGGTCATCATGTCGCTGAACGCGGAGCCGGGGTTCTTGCCGGTCGCGGCGATCACCAGGGCGGTGACGACGAGCGCGGCGACGACGGCCAGCAGCGGCGCGGCGATGCCGAGGAGCAGCCGCTCCTTGTCGATCCGTGAGGTCAGCTTGTTCATCGCGCGTCGTCCTCTGTGTGCTCCAGGTGGCCGGTGGCCGCACCGGTCATGGCGGAGCCCAGCTCTTCGGGGGTGATGGTGGCGGGGTCGGCGTCGGCGACCAGACGGCCCCGGTACATCACCCGCAGGGTGTCGGAGAGGCCGATCAGCTCGTCCAGGTCGGCGGAGATCAGCAGTACGGCCAGGCCCTCGCGGCGGGCCTCGCGGATGTGGTCCCAGATGGCCGCCTGGGCGCCGACGTCCACGCCGCGGGTGGGGTGGGCGGCGATGAGCAGCTTGGGGCGGTGGCTCATCTCGCGGCCGACGATCAGCTTCTGCTGGTTGCCGCCGGACAGCGAGGCCGCGGTCACGTCGATGCCGGGTGTGCGCACGTCGTACGCCCGGACGATCCGCTCGGTGTCGGCGCGGGCCGCCTTGATGTCGAGGAGTCCGCCGCGCGAGTTGGGCTTCTCGGTGACGTGGCCGAGGATGCGGTTCTCCCACAGCGGTGCTTCCAGGAGCAGGCCGTGGCGGTGGCGGTCCTCGGGGATGTAGCCGATGCCGGACTCGCGGCGGTCGCGGGTGGCGGCGTGGGAGATGTCGGTGCCGTCGAGCGTGATGACGCCGGCGTCGGGCTGCCGCATGCCCATGATCGCCTCGACCAGCTCGGACTGGCCGTTGCCCTCCACGCCGGCGATGCCGAGGACCTCGCCCTGGTGGATGGTGAAGGAGATCTCGTCCAGGATGATCCGCTCGACGCCGTCGAGGCCGGTCTGCGTCAGGTGCAGTCCGGCCAGCTCCAGCATCGGGACGTCCGTGACGGTGGACTCCTCGGTCTCCGGGGTGGGCAGCTCGCTGCCGACCATCAGCTCGGCGAGCTGCCGGGGTGTGGTGCCCCGCGGCTCGACCGTGCCGACGGTGGTGCCGCGCCGGATGACGGTGATCTCGTCGGCGACCGACAGCACCTCGCCCAGCTTGTGCGAGATGAAGATGACGGTCAGGCCCTCGGCCTTCAGCTCGCGCAGGTTGTCGAAGAGCGCGTCGACCTCCTGCGGCACGAGCACCGCGGTCGGCTCGTCGAGGATGAGGGTTTTGGCGCCGCGGTAGAGGACCTTGAGGATCTCCACGCGCTGGCGGTCGGCGACGCCCAGCTCCTCCACGAGGACGTCGGGCCGGACGTTCAGGCTGTAGGCGTCCGAGATCTCCTTGATCCGGGCGCGGGCCCTGCCCCCGATGCCGTGCAGCTTCTCCGCGCCGAGGACGACGTTCTCCAGCACGGTGAGGTTGTCGGCGAGCATGAAGTGCTGGTGCACCATGCCGATGCCGCGGGCGATGGCGTCGCCGGGGTTGTTCAGGACGACCTGCTCGCCGGCCACCGTGATGGTGCCCTCGTCCGGCTGCTGCATGCCGTAGAGGATCTTCATCAGGGTGGACTTGCCGGCGCCGTTCTCGCCGCACAGGGCGTGGACGGTGCCCGTGCGGACCGTGATGTCGATGTCGCGGTTGGCGACGACGCCGGGGAAACGCTTGGTGATGCCGCGCAGTTCGACGGCAGCGGGAGGGCTGGACGCGTTGATGGCGCACTCTCCTCGGGGAAAAGGGGCGACGGGGAGGGGGCTGGGCGTCGGCGACGCTAGCGCGGCAACTCGGCGCTACACGCGTAGAGTTGACACATCGTTATGGCCCGGCGGAGGGCTGGGGAGAGGCCTCCGCCGGGCCCGGGTCCGGAGGGACCCGTCAGGTCACGGGGTGGTCTTGACCTTGATGGAGCCGTCGACGATCTTCTTCTTCGCCGCGTCCAGCTTGGCCTGGATGCCGTCGATGAAGCCGCCGCTCGGGGACAGCTTCACGCCGTCCTTCGCCAGCGAGTAGGTGTTGGTGCCGGACAGCGGCTTGCCGTCGCGGACCGACTTCACGAAGTCGTACACACCGAGGTCGACGTTCTTGACCATCGAGGTCAGGATCGACTTCTTGTACTTGGCCAGGCCCGGGACGTTGTACTGGTCGGAGTCCACGCCGATGGCCCAGGCGCCCTTCTTGCCCGCGACGGCCTCGATCGCGCCGTTGCCGGAGGAGCCGGCCGCCGTGTAGACGACGTCGGCGCCGTTGTCGAGCATGCCCTGCGCGGCCTCCTTGCCCTTGTCGGGGCTGGCGAAGCCGGAGGTGTCCGAGCCGTGGGAGAGGTACTGCGTGTCGACCTTGATCTTCGGGTCGGTGTCCTTGACGCCCTGGACGTAGCCCGCCTCGAACTTCTTGATCAGCGGGACGTCGACACCGCCGATGAAGCCGACGTGCTTCGCCTTGGTCTTCAGCGCGGCGGCGACACCGGCCAGGTAGGAGCCCTGCTCCTCGGTGAAGGTGATGCTGTCGACGTTCGTGCCGGTGACGACCGAGTCGACGATACCGAAGCTGGTCTTCGGGTACTTCGCGGCGACCTTCGTCATGGAGGCCGCGTAGGCGTAGCCGACGCCGACGACCGGGTTGTAGCCCGCCTCGGCCAGGTCGGACAGGCGCTGCTCGCGGTCGGCCTCGGTGTCGGAGGTCTTGGCGGTCAGCTCCTTGATGTCACCGCCGAACTCCTGCTTCGCCTTGTCGGCACCGCGCGCGGCGGAGTCGTTGAAGGAGCGGTCGCCGCGGCCGCCGACGTCGAAGGCGAGACCGACCTTGACACCCTTGCCGCCGCCGGCGGAGGGCGAGCCGGCGTCGTTGTTGTCGGAGGAGGTGCTGCCACAGGCGGTGGCAGTCACGGCGAGAGCTGCGGACGCGAGACACGCAGCGGAGATCTTGGCTACCCGGCGCACGGGAAGGCTCCTTCACCTGACCTGAGCGCCATGTCGGCGCTTGATGTGAGCACCTTCGCGGTGCTCCGGCCGAGACGCCCCGTCGGCGTCGGCTTCGCGGCATCGTAACGCGCGTAGATGTCGCAAAAAACCCTCTCGGGAAGCCGTTATCGATTCGAGGCAAACACTGTCTGAACTCGGACTCCGGGGCATATACCGGCCGTGTTGCGGACCGTGTGCGATTGGCTTGCTTCCGTGTTGCGCCCGCGGAGGGAACGGCCCCCGACGGGGCCGTCCGGTCAGTCCCGCGCGCCCGTCGGGTCCAGGAAGGCGGCGGCCGTGAACAGCTCGACACCCACCGTGATCGCGTACTCGTCGGCGTCGAAGTCGCCCTGGTGCAGATCGCGCACCGTGTGCTCGCCGGGCCGGCGCACGCCGAGCCGGGCCAGCGCGCCCGGCACGTGCTCCAGATACCAGGAGAAGTCCTCGCCGCCGAGGCTCTGCTCGGTGCTGTCGACGGACTCCATGCCGCGCCGGGCGATCATGGCCCGGCGGAGCAGGTCGGTGCACTCCCGGTCGTTGACGACGGGCGGCACCCCGCGCTGGTAGGTGATCTCGGACTTGGCGCGGTGCAGGGCGGCGACCTCGTCGACGGCCGCGTGCACGATGTCGGGGGCCTGCCGCCAGGCGTCCAGGTCCAGGCAGCGCACGGTCCCGGACAGCTCCGCGTGCTGCGGTACGACGTTCGGGGCGTGGCCCGACTCGATCCGGCCCCAGGTGAGGGCGAGCCCGGCGCGGGTGTCGACCCGGCGGGCGATCACCGCGGGCACGTCGACGGCGACCCGGGCGGCGGCGGTGACCAGGTCGGTGGTCAGGTGCGGGCGGGCGGTGTGGCCGCCGGGGCCGTCGAGCGCGATCTCCAGGCGGTCGCAGGCGCTGGTGATCGGCCCGGCCCGCAGGCCGACCCGCCCGGCCTCCACCCGGGGGTCGCAGTGCACGGCGAGGATCCGGCCCACGTCGGTCAGCGCGCCGTCCTCGATGGCGTCCAGGGCGCCGCCGGGCAGCACCTCCTCGGCGGGCTGGAAGATCAGCCGCACCGGCCGGGTCAGCAGGCCCTTGGCGTGCAGGTCGGCGAGGACCAGTCCGGCGCCGAGGACGACGGTGGTGTGCACGTCGTGCCCGCAGGCGTGCGCGCGGTCCGGGACGGTCGAGCGGTACGGGCACCCGGTCTTGGCGTCGGGGATGGGCAGGGCGTCGATGTCGGCGCGCAGCGCGAGCAGCGGCACGTCCGGACGCTCACCCTCCGCGAGCCCGATGTCACAGACGAGTCCGGTCCCGGTGCGCAGGACGCGGGGCCTGAGCCCGGCCCGCTCCAGCCGCTCCTTGATCGCGGCAGTGGTACGGAACTCCTGGTTGCCCAGCTCGGGGTGCATGTGCAAGTCGCGGCGGAAGGCCACGAGTTCGGCCTGCAGGGACTCGCTCAGCGCACCGGGGAGGACATCATCCGGGAGGCCGGCCTCGGACTCTAGGGACATCAATTGCTTCACCCTCTGAAGGGTAGGACGCCCACGGGTCAACTACCCCTCGATCAGCAAAAGTTCAGCCCGTTAGGGGACGAAAATCCGACCGGTGGACGCATGGCTGCGGACTGTGGTGGGTAAAACCCTTGTTTTTCTCCTTCCACGGATACCACGCTTCGCACCAGTCACGCGCGGGAAGTCCGGTAACCGGACCCGCCACGCGTCACCCGGGACGCGTCCGCCCCTCCCGGCGAGCCCCTAGGCCAGGCCCACCGCCGCCAGGCGGTGGACGTCGCGGGCCGTTCCGGTCACGCCGGACAGGAAGCCCTGGGCGCGCGGGGAGGCGGTGTCCGTGAGCCAGGCCGGGTCGATGTCGCAGACCGCCACGCGCACCCCCGTGCCGGCCAGGGCCAGCGGGAGGGTGTGCACGACGGTGGAGGGGAAGCTGAGGATGGTGCGGCCCACGGGCCCGCGCCGGGCGATCAGCTCCAGCGGGAGGTCCGGGCGGACTATCTCCAGGCCCGTCTCGACGGCCAGCCGGTGCAGCTTCTCCGTGCTCTCCCGGCGGTGGGCGAAGTAACGGGTCGCGCCGTGGGCCCTGGCCAGGACGCGGACGGCCTCCACATAGTGGTCGGCGTCCACCACCCCGGTCTCCACCAGCGAGGTGCCGACCAGGTCCGCGCCCTCGGTGACGCGCGGCGGGCCGAAGCGGGCGCGGGTCCAGGCGAAGTCGTTGGCGGTGACCGTGACGCCGTCCGGGATCTCGGTCACCGGCATGGAGGAGAACACCTCGACGCGCCGGCGGCGGCTCGGGGTGAGGCGGCGCCGGGCGGAGGAGGAGACCGGGGCGAAGAGCAGGTCCCGTGCGCCGGGCCGGCCGCCCTTGCGGTGCCAGCGGACCAGGCGTTCGCCGCGGGCGAGCTGGGCCACGAACTCCATCGTCGCGGTGCCGTCGTCGACCACGACCAGGTCACGGGCCCGGGTGATGGTCAGCAGCAGTTGCACATAGCGGGAGAACGGGTCGCCCATGACGATACGGCCGGCCCGGCGCAGGGGGCCGGCGAGGCCGCCGATGGTCTGGAAGGGCGCGGCCGTACCGCCCCGGGCCTCCTCCCAGCGCACCCGGTACCCCTCGTCCCGGGCCAGATCGGCCATCCGGCGCAACTGGCCGCGGGTCATGGGGTCGGTCGGGGACAGGACGACCACGGTGAGGTCGAGGGCGGCGCCCGCCGATCCGGCCGCCGCCGATTCGGTCGCCGCCCGCCGGGCCTGCGCGGGCACGCCCGGCACGGGCCCCTCCGGGGCGGGCACCTCCGGCACGGATGTACCCGGCGCGGGCGTACCCGGTGCGGGCACCCCCGGTGCGGATGTACCCGCCATGGGCGTACCCGGCGCGGGAATGCCTGGCACGGGCGTACCCGGCGCGGGGATCACCGGCAGAGGCGTACCGGACGCGGGCACCCCCGGCGCGGACGTACCCGATCCGGGACCGGCCGACGCGGGCGTACCCGATCCGGGACCGGCCGGCGCGGGCGTGCCCGATGCGGGGCCGGCCGGTGCGGGCCCGGCCGGGGCCGGTACGAACGCCGTGGCCGTGTCCGCGCCGGCCGCGCCGCCCCCGCCCGGCGGGCCGGCCGTCCCGGCCGGCTCCGCGGGCGCGCGTCGGCCGTGCTGGTGCGCCCACTCCAGTACGTTCAGCAGTTGTACCGGGCTCTCCACGAAGGCGAGCGTGGGGGCAGGGTGGCCGGCCTGACCGGCGCGGGGGCTCATCGGCGTACGACCGTCCCGTCGTCAGTGAACCGGATTCACACCGAGACCGGCTCGCCGGCCGCCGCGGCGATCTCCGCCTCGGCGACGGCGCCGGCGACCCGGCGCAGCTTCTTCATCGGGCCCAGCTCGGAGTCGTAGACCTTCTTGACGCCATCGCCGAGGGAGGCCTCGATGGTGCGGATGTCGCGGACCAGGCGGGTGAGGCCCTGCGGCTCCACGGAAGCGGCCTGGTCGGAGCCCCACATGGCGCGGTCCAGGGTGATGTGGCGCTCGACGAAGGTCGCCCCGAGCGCGACCGCGGCGAGGGTGGTCTGCAGACCGGTCTCATGGCCGGAGTAGCCGATCGGGACGTTCGGGTACTCCTTCTCCAGCGTGTTGATCACGCGGAGGTTCAGCTCCTCGGCCTTGGCCGGGTAGGTGGAGGTGGCGTGGCAGAGCAGGATGTTGTCGCTGCCCAGGACCTCCACCGCGTGGCGGATCTGCTTCGGGGTGGACATGCCGGTGGAGAGGATGACCGTGCGGCCGGTGGAGCGCAGGGCCCGCAGCAGCTCGTCGTCGGTCAGGGACGCGGACGCGACCTTGTGGGCCGGCAGGTCGAACTTCTCCAGGAAGGCGACGGCCTCGGTGTCCCACGGGGAGGCGAACCAGTCGATCCCCTTCTCCTTGCAGTAGGCGTCGATCCGGCGGTACTCGTCCTCGCCGAACTCCACCCGGTGGCGGTAGTCGATGTAGGTCATCCGGCCCCAGGGGGTGTCGCGCTCGATGTCCCACTGGTCGCGGGGGGTGCAGATCTCGGGCGTGCGCTTCTGGAACTTCACGGCGTCGCAGCCGGCCTCGGCGGCCACGTCGATCAGCTTGAAGGCGTTCTCCAGCTCACCGTTGTGGTTGATGCCGATCTCGCCGCAGATGTAGACGGGGCGGCCGGGGCCGACCTCGCGCTCACCGAAGGCGCGCAGACGGGAGTGGGTGCTCATCAGGGGGTGTCCTTACTTGGGGAGGGAATCGAGAGAGGGGCCGAGGATCCAGCTGGCGATCTCCCGGATCGCGCCGTCGCCGCCGGGGACGGTGGTGACCGCGCGTGCGGCGCCGCGTACGACGTCGTGGGCGTTCGCGACCGCCACGGGCCAGCCGACGAGGGCGAAGCACGGGAGGTCGTTGACGTCGTTGCCGACGTAGAGCACGCGCTCCGGCGCGATGCCCTGCTCCTCGCACCACTGCTTCAGCGCGAGGTCTTTCCGGTCGATGCCGTGCAGCACGGGGATCCGCAGCTTCCGTGCGCGGGCGGCGACGACCGGGTTCTGTTCCGTGGACAGGATCAGCAGCTTCAGGCCGCTCCTGCGCAGGGCGGCGATGCCGAGTCCGTCGCCGCGGTGCACGGCGACGAACTCCCGTCCGTCGGAGTCGATCAGCACCCGGTCGTCGGTCTGGGTGCCGTCGAAGTCGAGTACGACCGCGTCCACGTCGTCCGCGGCCGGCAGCGCGCCGGGGCGGTCCGCGTCGAAGAGGGGCGCGAGGGCGCGGGCGCGGGCCAGGTCGTGCGGGTCGTCGATCTCCAGCACCCGGGCCGGGTCGGTGCGGACCAGCTCGGTGTGGCCGAAGAAGCGGTGGCGGTGCTCCCGGAAGCCGGCCGCGTCCATCGCGTAGGCGGCGCCGGTCTCCAGGAAGTCCTGGGGGCGGTCCTGGCGGCGCGGGCGGTAGGACTTGTCGTGGTTGACGCCCGCCCCGCCCCCGTCCCCGGTGTCCGGCTCGCGCCACACGAAGCCGTGGAAGGGGGCGACGGTCACGGCGGTGTCGGCGCCGTTCTCGGCGACCGCGGCGGCCACCCCGTCGATGTCCTCCCGGACCAGGAAGGGGCTGGTGCACTGCACGAGCAGGACCACGTCGACCGGGGCGCCGTGCAGCGCCTCGTGGGTGTCCATGGCGTGCAGGACCGCGGCCTCCGAGGTGGCGGTGTCCCCGGCGATCGCGGCGGGCCGCAGCACGACCTCGGCGCCGGCCTCGCGGGCGGCGGCGGCGATGGCCTGGTCGTCGGTGGAGACGACGACGTCGGTCACCAGCCGGGTCGCCCGGCACTCGCGCACCGCGCGGACCACCAGCGGGACACCGCCCACCGGCGCGAGGTTCTTCGCGGGTACGCCCTTGGAGCCGCCGCGCGCCGGGATCACGGCGAGCACCCGGCGGAGCGTGGCGCCCGGGTCCGCTTCCGAGTGGGACATGGGGTGTACTCCTTGCAGTGAGGTCACAGCTCGCCCATCCGCCGGATCACGGGGGCGACCCGCTGGACGCCGTGCCGGTAGGCGCCGCGCGCGGCCCGGCGCACGATCTGCCGGACGGGGCCGGGTGCCTTGTCCGCGGCGGGCGCGCCGGGCAGCGGTACGCCGTCGGGGCCGAGGTGGTGACGGGCGAGGATGCCGGGCAGGTAGCCGGGCGCGGTCTCGGGGGTGTAGTAGGGGTTCAGCGGCGGCAGGCCGCCGGAGCGGTCCAGCAGCCCGGCGATCCGTTCGCGGGCGGCGTCGAACGCGGTGGCGTAGGACTCCTCCCCGGCGGCGACGCCCTGCCGGGCCACCCACTCCTCGTCCGGCTCCGGCCGGTGCCCGGCGTCCAGCCGGTCCCAGGAGGCGAGGCAGCCGGAGCCGGTGAAGTGGTGGTTGCCGAGCCCCTCGCGCACCCCGAGGTCGGTGAGCACGGCCGTGGGGATACGGCGGTGCAGGGCCTCCAGGGCGGCGGTGGAGCTGACCGTGACCAGCAGGTCGGTACGGTCCAGCACCTCGCCCATGTGCCCGTACACCAGCCGGAGGTTGGCCGGGAGGTCCTTGCCCTGGGCCAGCTTCTGGTACGGCAGTTCCTCGATGTGGGTGGTGTGTTCGCCGGGCTTGGAGCGCAGCTTGAGCAGCACCTCGCGCTCGGGATGCCGGCGGGCGTGCGCTATGAGGCGGTCCAGCAGGTAGGTGCGGTCCCGGCGGTTGTCCGGCACGGACGGCTGGGCCGCGAAGACCACGGTGTACGGCTCGTGCGGGCCGGCGTAGGGCGCGCCGCCGAGGAAGGGCAGGGCGACCTCGGTGACCGCGGAGGCGTCCGCGCCCACGCCCTCGAACACGGCCCGGAACCGGTTCGCGTCGTGGCGGGAGTTGGCGAGGACGAGGTCGGCGCCGTGCCGCAGCAGCAGTCCGTCGGTGAGCTTCTCGTAGACGACCCCGACATAGCCGGTGACGACCACGGGGCGCGGCCCGGTGCCCCAGGCGGCGCGCAGGCCGTGCAGCATGGCCTGCACCCCGCCGCCGACCAGGGCGAGCACGAGGACGTCGTACGGCGCTCCGCCCGCCTCCCCCGCCGGTTCCGGGCCGGGGCCGGCGGTCATGGCGCGCAGGAACTCGACTCCGGTGACCTCGCGCAGGGAGTCGGCCTCGACGCCGACCTCGCCGAGCTGACGGGGGGTCGGGGTGGCGCGTCCCCGCAGGAGGTAGCCGTCGAGCCGGACGCCGGCAGCCGCCGGAGTGAGCCGCCGCGCGGTGAGCGCGCCCCACTTCCACCGGGTGTCGGAGTCCGCCAGGACGGCGACCCGCAGAGACTTCGTAGCACTTACTGGCACACCGAAGACGCTAGGAAGCGAGGGAGAGGTCCCGCCCAACCTGAATGCAACAAATGGTTAACAGCACATCTCCGTCAGGAGAATCAGCCCCGGAACGGCGCGAAAAACAGCCCGGTTCACAGCTTTGCCACGTGCAGTTCACCTGGAATCAAGCAGCCGGTCAGGGTGCGGGCCGGGCCGCCCTCTACCGTCGTCCGGGTGGTGAAGCTCTCGGTGATCGTGCCGTTCTACAACGTCCAGCAATACGCGCCAGACACGCTGAAGAGCCTGCGTGCGAACACGCGTGAGGACTTCGAATTCATTCTCGTCGACGACTGTTCGAGCGACGAGACGCCGGAAATCCTCGCGCACGCGGAACGCGAGCTTCCCGGCGCGGTGCTGGTCAGACACGAGCGGAACGGAGGGCTGGCCACCGCGCGCAACACCGGCATCGACCGGGCGCGCGGCGAGTACCTGACGTTCCTGGACGGCGACGACTGGCTCGCGCCCGGCTACTACCCGCGGCTGGTTGCGGCCATGGACGAGCTGGGCTGCGACTTCGTCCGCACCGACCATGTGCAGTGCACCGGCCGGGCCCGCGCCGTCCACCGCGTCCCGCAGGGCCGCCGCGATGTCGTGCTGAACCCGCGGGCGGCGATCCTGCCGGCCGACCGGTCCACCTCCGTGGACTACGCCTACGCCTGGGCGGGCATCTACCACCGCCGGCTCGTCGACCGGGGCCTGCTGCACTTCACCCACGGGCTGCGCACGGCCGAGGACCGGCCGTGGATCTGGAAACTGCACCGCGAGGCCGATTCCTTCGCCGCGGTCGGTCTGCTCGGTGTGTACTACCGGCGCGGTGTGGCCTCCTCGCTCACCCAGATCGGTGACGTGCGGCAATTGGATTTCCTGCGCGCATTCGACCAGGTGATCGAGGAAACGGCCCGGGATCCCGAGGCCGATAAGCTGCTGCCGAAAGCCGTGCGCACCTATTGCGCCATCATGGCTCATCACCTCGGAACGATCGAGAGGTTCGAACCCGCCGTGGCCCGACAATTGCGTTCCCTGAGCGCAGCCGCGCTGAAAAGACTTCCGCAGGACGTGCTGGCGCAGGTCATGGACTCGATGGACGCCCAGCGCGCGAGCCGGCTGCGGCGGCTCAGGCGCCGGCCGACGGCCCACCGGACGGCGGCCGTCTGATGCCCGGCACCACCCACATCTTCTGCGTGTCGACGCTGTACGGCGCCGCCACGCTGGCCGCCGCCCTCGACGCGGGGCTGTTCGGTCCGGCCGACCGCCGGCTGCTCCTCGTCACCAACAACGCGGCCAATCCCGAGACCACCCCGTCCGTCGACCGGATGCCGGGCTTCGGGACCATCGGGGACCGCTTCGACGGGGTGCTGTCCTGGAACGAGACCATCGCTCCCCTGCACCCCAGCGGCTGGGGCCCGCGCGCCAACGACATCCCCATGTGGGAGCGGTACGTGCGGCTGCTCTGGGGGCTCGGTGACGACCGGGTCCGGCTCACCGTGGAGTCCGTGCAGGTCAACCCGGCGCTCGCGCTGTGCCAGTTGTTCACCGGTGCTCCCGTCGACGTCTACGCGGACGGCCTCATAAGCTATGGCCCCACCCGGGACAAGATCGATCCGCTGGTCGGCACGCGCGTCGAGCGCCTGCTCCATCTGGACCTGGTTCCCGGGCTGACCCCGCTGCTGCTCACCGAGTTCGGCGTGCGCCCAAAGCTGGTGCCCACCGGGGCGTTCACGAAGGTGCTGGAGGAACTCGCGGCGGACGGGACGGAGCTGCCCGGCACCGGCGAGCCGCGGCCCGCCCTGCTCCTCGGCCAGTACCTCTCCGCGCTGGACATCCTCAGCGCCGCCGAGGAGGAGGAGCTGCACCTGCGGATGGTGCGCGGCGCGGTGGCGCTCGGCCACCGCCGGGTGGTCTTCAAGCCGCACCCGGTGGCGCCCGCCCACTGGTCGCGGCTGCTGCGGGAGGAGGCGGACCGGCTCGGCGCCGAACTCGTCGTACTGGACGTGCCCGTGCTCGCGGAGGTGGCCTTCCGGAAGCTGCGGCCCGCGCTGGTCGTCGGCTGCTTCTCCACCGCGCTGTTCACGGCGGCCACGCTGTACGGCCTGCCGGTCGCCCGGACCGGCACCGACACCGTGCTGGCCCGGCTCGCGCCGTACCAGAACAGCAACCGGGTGCCGGTCACCATCGCCGACGCGCTGCTGCCCGACCTCGGTGACGCCGCGGGCGTGTCCGGCTGGTCGCCGCCCGGACCGGAGCGCGTGGCGGAACTGGCCGCGCTGCTGCGGGCGGTGGGCTTCGCCATGCAGCCGAAGATCTATCCGGAGCTGCGGGCGGACGCCGAGAGCTATCTGTCCCGGCATCTAGACGCCCGCACCTGGCGGTACTTCAAGCGCCGCCGGCTGACCGCGCTGGCCCTGCCGGGCGCGGTGCCCGCGCAGTTGTCGTTCATCCCGCGCAGCCCGACCGTGCGCCGGCTCGCCCGCCGGGCCCGGGCGCTCGCGCCACGCGCCAGACGCTGAGCGGCGCGGCCGGGCCGGGCCCGGCCGGTCCTGGGCAGGGACCGGCCGGGGGCCCGGGCGGGCCGCTCAAGGCTCAGGTGGCCGCCCGGGGCTCGGGTGGGCCGCTCGGGGCTCGGGTGGGCCGCCCGGGGCTCAGGCTGGCCGCCCGGGGCTCAGGCTGGCCGCCCGGGGCTCAGACAGGCCGCCCGGGGTTCGGGCAGGCCGCCCGGGGTTCGGGCAGGCCGCCCGGGGTTCGGGCGGACCGCCCGGGCGCGCCCGAGCGGCCCACCGGGGGTTTGCCGGGCGGGGCCTACCGCCCGGCGGGCGGGGTCTACCGCCGGCGGGCGCGGATCTGCTTGACGGCCTTGCGCACGACAGGGTGGCGGCGCAGGGCCTCGGCGCGCACGGGGGCGGCGCCGGGCAGGCGCAGACTGGTCAGGCGCCGCTTCTTGAAGTACTGCGGGTACTCGGCGAGATGGGCGGTGAGCCAGGCGGCCGCCTCCTCGCGCAGCTCCGGGTGCTTACGGGACTGCATGCAGTAGCCCACGGTGCGGACCAGCGGGCCCAGCCGCCCGCCGAGCGTGTCCAGCGGGAGCGGGGTGCCGGTCACGTCGCGTTCGGCGTCGGGCAGGGCCGCGTCGATGAGGGTGAGCGGGACCCGGTTGCTGTTCTCGTACGGTGTGATGCGCTCCAGGAGCAGGTCCGTGCCGACCCGGGCGACCGGGATGCCGTAGAAGGCGGCGGCCGTCATCAGCGCGGTGGAGAAGCAGCCGATGACCAGTTCCGGCTTCAGCCGGGCGAAGACGGTCTCGGCGAGCACGGGTTCGCTCAGGACGGTCAGCCGCAGCCCCAGCTCCTGTGCCGTCGCCTCCAAGGACGTGTTGTAGGCGGACGGCGCGCTGGGGTGGGGCTTGAAGAGCACGTCGCGGTGGCCGGCGCGGGCGGCGGCGCGCACCATGCGGACGTGGAGTTCCTCCTCCTCGTCCTGGGTGATCAGGTTGATGGCCGAGAGGTACTGGCCGAGCAGCACGGCGGTGGGGCGGTGCCCGGCGGGGACCCGGTCGGCGAGGATCCCGGCGCCCTCCTCGCCGAGCTGCGCGAGGACGTCGACCATGGCCTCGTTCGGCACGGCCTCGGCACGGACGCCGTACTCGGACAGGAGCAGCGGACGCAGCCCGGGTATCAGGTCCAGGTGGAGCACGCGCGCGATGCGGCTGCTCATGCCGTGCGGGATGCGGTTGCGGGTGGGGCCGTAGCTCATCAGGCCGTCCGCGTACACGTGGATCGGGCTGTCGGCGAAGATGTCGGCGACCGCGCGGGAGGGGTTGGCCTGGATGGACTCGCAGGCGATCTCGACCGGTTCGTCGTCGTCCAGGTCCCAGGCCCGGCGTACGGCCTTCTCCCACAGCACCAGGTCCTGGCCGCGCGGCGACCAGCCGGCCGGGTGGTGCGGGGAGATGAAGTCGTTCCAGGAGCGCACCTCGTCGAACTCGGGGCGCAGCCGCTCGAACCCGGCCATCCGGTCCAGCGGCGTGCCGACCTCGGGCACGGCAGCGGTGTTGCTGACGACGAGGATGCGGCGGTGCTCGGCGCGGGGGCCGAAGAGTCCGGCGCGCAGGGCGGCGGTGACGGTGGCGGCCGCGTACTGGGTGGCCGAGAAGAAGATCTGGGTGGTGCCGCTCATGCCGCGACTCCCTTCATGCCGCCGCGGATGCGCCGCAGGACGTCCACGCGTTGTTCGCCCATGCCGACGAGGGCCTCGGTCAGTTCCGGCTCCGTCATCCGGCCCAGCGCCTCGGCGGCCAACTGCCGGAGCTGGGCGGCGACGCTGCGCTCGAACCGGTCGCGCTGCAGGAGCTGGTGGGCGATGACGACGCAGTAGTTGCGCAGCGCCTTCTTGCGCAGCCGGCCGGCCTCGGGGTCGTCGGCGAGTTCGCCGAGGACGAGGTCGAAGGAGCGGAAGAAGTCGAGCTGGCGGACGTCGCCGATCTGCGTCAGGGAACTCGCCACGCCCCTGCGGTAGAAGACGCCGCGCAGGCTGGCGACGGCGTAGGAGTCGGCCCTGCGGTGCAGGTCCCAGATCCACGGCCGGTCCTCGGCGGTGCGGAGCCCGTCGTGGAAGCGCAGCAGGCCGCGGTCGAGGAGGCGCCGGTGGTAGATCCCGGCCCAGGCGTAGGGGTAGTCGACCATCGTCGTGACGTCGACCGGCAGGATCGAGGTGCGCGGGTCGAGCGGGACGTGGCGGCGGCCTTCCGGTGCCCGGTGGACGGCGCGCTGGATGCCGGTGACCTGGACGTGGTCGGTGCGCACGAAGTCGACGTCGAGGCGTTCGATGGTGTCCACCAGCCGGGTCAGGTAGCCCGGGGCCAGCCAGTCGTCGCCGTCGAGGAAGGTGAGGTACCGGCCCTCGGCCGCGTCGATGCCCGTGTTGCGGGCGGTGGCCAGTCCGCCGTTCTGCTCGTGCCGTATCACCCTGCTGTTCTTCAGCCCTTTCGTCAGCCGCAGCAGCGCCTCGTAGGTCCGGTCCTTGGTGGACTGGTCCTCGACGAACAGGAACTCGAAGTCGTCCCGCGCGTTGTTCACCAGGCTGGTCACGGTGTCGGGGACGTACCCCTCGATGTTGTAGCAGGGGACGATCACTGACAGTTTCGGTGGGAGGCTGGGCACGCGTACACCTGGACTTTCTCCGGGACAGATTCCTGTGACGGTAAGAAAATCTCGACGCCGCATCCCAACGCAGGTCTGGCCGACAGGTGAACTCGGGGTGACGAGATGGTCTAAGCGGCGGCCAGGGACAGCTTCACCGCGAAGCCGAGGAACAGGGCGCCCGCCGCGGAGGTGGCCGTGGCCGCGAGGCGCTTGCGGCGGCGGAAGGCGGCGGCGAGCCGGGTGCCGCCGAATATCAGGGCGCTGAGGTAGAGGACGCTGGCCGTCTGCGCGATGGTGCCGAGGACCGTGAACGACAGGGCCGGGTAGGCGTAGTCGGGGTCCACGAACTGCACGAAGAAGGCGACGAAGAAGAGGATCGCCTTGGGGTTGACGAGGCTGACGACGAAGGCGCGGCGGAAGGGCCGTTCGTCGGCGGTCCGCGCGGCTGCCGCGGTCTCGGCGGTCTGCTCCCGCCGGGTCCGCCACAGCTGCCACGCGGCCCGCAGCATCCCGATCGCCAGCCAGGTCAGATAGCCGGCACCGGCGTACTTCACGACGTCGAACAGCAGGGCGTTGGCCTGGAGCAGGGAGGCCACCCCGGCGGCGGACAGGGTCATCAGCACGGTGTCGCCGCACCACACGCCGGCCGCCGCCGTGTACCCCGCCCGGACGCCGCGGCGGGCGGCCACGGACAGGACGTACAGGGAGTTGGGGCCGGGCAGCAGGACGATCAGGATCTGGCCCGCGAGGTAGGTGGGGAGGTCGATGACGCCGAACATGGGTGGAGTGTCGCACGCGGGTACGACACCGGGGTACGGGCGGGGAGGAACGCGGCGCGCGGGTCAGAACGTGTCCGACGGCACGTGGCTGCCCCAGACCTCCCGCAGCGCCCCGCACACCTCCCCCACCGTCGCCCGCGCCCGCAGCGCCTCCTTCATGGGGTACAGCACGTTGTCCGCGCCGTCCCCGCCGCCCCCGCCGCCCTCCGCGCTCCTGCGCAGGGCGTCCAGCGCCGCGGCCACCGCCCGCCGGTCGCGGCCGGCCCGCAGTCGCGCGAGGCGTTCGGCCTGCCGGGACTCGATCGCCGGATCCACCCGCAGCGGCGCGTACGGCTCCTCCTCGTCCAGCCGGAAGCGGTTGACGCCGACGACGACCCGCTCGCCGGAGTCGGTCTCCCGCGCGATGCGGTAGGCGTTCCGCTCGATCGCGGACTTCTGGAAGCCCCGTCCGATCGCCGCGGCCGCCCCGCCCAGCTCCTCGACCTTCCGCATCAGCTCCAGCGCCGCTCCCTCCACGTCGTCCGTCATCCGCTCCACGGCGTACGACCCCGCGAAGGGGTCCACCGTGGCCGCCACGTCCGTCTCGTGCGCCAGCACCTGCTGCGTCCGCAGCGCCAGCCGCGCGCTCTTCTCCGTCGGCAGCGCCATCGCCTCGTCGAAGGAGTTGGTGTGCAGCGACTGGGTGCCGCCGAGCACGGCCGCCAGGGCCTGCACGCAGACCCGGGCCAGGTTCACCTCCGGCTGCTGGGCCGTGAGCTGCACTCCGGCCGTCTGCGTGTGGAAGCGCAGCATCAGCGACCTCGGGTTCCGCGCGCCGAACTCCTCCCGCATCACCCGCGCCCAGATCCTGCGCGCCGCCCGGAACTTGGCGACCTCCTCCAGCAGCGTCGTACGGGCCACGAAGAAGAACGACAGCCGGGGCGCGAAGTCGTCCACGTCCATGCCGGCCGCCACCGCCGTACGGACGTACTCCATACCGTCCGTGAGGGTGAAGGCGATCTCCTGTACGGGTGACGCGCCCGCCTCGGCCATGTGGTAGCCCGAGATCGAAATCGTGTTCCATCTCGGGATCTCGGTCTTGCAGTACCGGAAGATGTCCGCGGTCAGCCGCAGCGAGGGCCCGGGCGGGAAGATGTACGTGCCCCGCGCGATGTACTCCTTCAGCACGTCGTTCTGCACCGTGCCGGTCAGGCGGTCCGCGGGGACACCCTGTTCCTCCGCCACGAGCTGGTACAGCAGGAGCAGCAGCGCGGCCGGCGCGTTGATCGTCATCGACGTGGACACCCCGTCCAGCGGGATGCCGGCGAAGAGCGTCCGCATGTCCTCGGCCGAGTCGACCGCCACGCCCACCTTGCCGACCTCGCCGTGGGCGATCGGCGCGTCGGAGTCGTGGCCCATCTGCGTGGGCAGGTCGAACGCGACCGACAGGCCGGTCGTGCCGTGGGCGATGAGCTGCCGGTAGCGGGCGTTGGACTCGGCCGCCGTACCGAACCCGGCGTACTGGCGCATGGTCCACGGCCGGCCCGTGTACATCGTCGGGTGGACCCCCCGGGTGAACGGGTACGCGCCCGGAGCGCCCAGCTTCCGCTCCGGGTCCCAGCCGGTCAGGTCGGCCGGCCCGTAGACCGGCTCGATCGGCAGTCCCGACTCCGACTCACGCGCCATGGGTGCCTCCGCTGTGCGGCCCGTACCCCCTCCCCACCATGCCCCGTAGTTCGGCGGCGGTCACGCCGGGGAACATCCCCGGCATGAGGATCCCGGGGAGACCCGCCGCCCTGCTCGCGTCGGCCGCCGCGCTCACCACGCTCGCCGCGCTCTGCGGCTGCACCGCGCAGCCACCGGACCCCGACGCCAAACACGGCCTGCCGGTCCACGTCCGCCCGCCCGCCCGCCACGCTCCCGCCCCGGCCCGTACGGCCGCCTCCGCCCCCGCGTCCACTCCCGCGGCCGCCACCCCGTCCGTGCCCGCCTCGCCGTCCGCACCCGCCCCGCCCCCCGTCCGGGCCACGCCCACCGTGCCCGCCGCGCCCCCGCCCCTGGTCGTGTGGGCGCGCGGGGACAGCGGGCCGGGCGTCCGGGAGCTCCAGGCGCGGCTGCGCCAGGTGGCCTGGCTGTCCACCTGGCCGACGGGAGCGTACGACCAGCCGACCGAGCGGGCCGTGCGGGGCTTCCAGCGCAAGCGGGGGCTGCCGCCGACCGGGGCGCTGGACACCGTCACCTGGCAGCGGCTGCTGGCCATGACACACCGGCCGGCCCGCTGGGAGCTGTACCGCCCGGCCGCCCGGCCGGCCGCCGCGCCCGACGCGCGCTGTCTGACCGGCCGGGTGCTGTGCATCGACAAGACCAGCCGGACCCTGCGCTGGATGATCGACGGGCGCACGCTCCAGACGGTTTCCGTCCGGTTCGGCACGCAGTACACACCGACCCGCGAAGGTGTGTTCCACGTCTACTGGAAGTCACGGCACCATGTGTCGACGCTCTACCACTCGCCGATGCCGTACGCGATGTTCTTCAGCGGCGGCCAGGCCGTGCACTACTCCGCCGACTTCGCGGCACGCGGTTACGCGGGCGGTTCGCACGGCTGCGTCAACGTGCGGGACCGGACGGCGATCGCGCGGATGTTCGCCCAGGTGAGGGTCGGCGACAAGGTCGTCGTCTCCTGGTGAGATGCGGGGCGCGGGCGGGACCGGGGGAACGTGTCCCGCCCGCGCCGGGTGCACGAGCCGTGGGTACGGGGGGAACCCCGGCTCCGTGCGACGGCCGATGACCAGTCGGCTCACTCAGTACTGCGTCACGGGCTCCAGAAACGTCACACCTCGCGTCGAAAAAATTTCGGCCGTGCGAACACCGCAGGTCAGAGCGGGTGACGGGCGAGCGGGGGCGGGTGCGTCAGAGCGCGGAGTACGTCGGGCCGGGCGTGGCGGCCGGCTGTCCGTGGCCGGGGCCGCCGGGGTGCGGGGCGAAGGCGGAGGGAGCGGGCGCGGCACCGCGGTGCCGGCGACCCTCGCCCTGGCCGGGGCGGGCCGGGCCGTCGTCGTCCCCCTTGCCCTGGCCCTGGCCCTGGCCACCCTTGTCTTTCCCGTCCTTGCCGCCCTCGTCCTTGCCGTCTTCGCCCTCGCCGTCCTTACCGTCTTTGCCCTTGCCGTTCTTGTCCTTGCCGTTCTTGCCCGAGTCGCCCTTGCCCTGGCCGTTCTTACCGGTGTTCTTGCCGGTGTTCTTGCCCTGGCCGTTCTTGCCGGGGCTCTTGCTCCGGCCGTTTCCGGTGCTCCCGCTCAGGCCGGCGTTCGAGGTACCGGGGGCTGTGGAGGGCGCACCGGAACCGGTACCGGCGGTCCGGTCGCCGGGGCCCGCGGCCACCCCGGAGCCGGGGCTGGCGCCGGTGCCGCGGTCGCCTTCCGTCCGGCCGTCCAGCGTGTCCGTGCCGGTGTCCGTGCCCGCGCCCGGCGTGGCCGACGGCGGCGAGGTGAGGTGCGGCCGGCCGGTGGCCGTACCGGCGGAGGCGGAGGCGCCCGGGCGGGCGGGCTCGTCACCGAACGGCGTGGGCAGCACCCCGCTCCCCGCGGCCACGGCGACCCCGCCGAGCGTGCCCACGGTCACCGCGGCGGCGAGCGCCAGGCGCACCGGGCGGCCCCAGCGGGGGCGCCGGGCCGGGATTCCGGTACGCGTCGGCGCCCCGATGCGTACCAGGCCGGCGTCGGCGCCGGGTACGGCGGGACGGCTTGCGGCGGGGGCGTGGACGGTGCCGGCCCGCTCCGCCCCGGCGGCCTCGCGGGCCTTGCGGAACGCGGCCAGGGCGGCCTGCTCGCCGGGGAGTTCGGTGTCGGCCCCGGCGGTCTGCGCGGACAGCGCGCCGAGCACCCGGGAGAGCCGTTCGGCCTGGTCACGGGCGCGGGCATCGACGGCTTCCAGCGACTCACCGCGCAGCAGGCGTTCCGCCGTCTCACGGTTCAGCCACTTGTCCTGCTCGTCGGCCATCACATGTCCTTCTGCGTCCGCGCACGCGTATGCGTCACAGTTGCAGACGTCACCGCGCCGTGGCGCGGTTCTCGCTGTGGCGGGAGGGCGTCGAGTCCGCCCGCCGATTCCGGATCCGCGCCGATCAGCTCGGCGAGCCGTTTCAGACCCCGGTGCGCGGCGGTGCGGACGGCGCCCGCGCGCTTGCCGAGCGTCGCGGCGGCGGTCTTGGCGTCCAGGCCCACGACCACGCGCAGGACGACCGCCTCGGCCTGGTCCTGCGGAAGCCGGGCGATCAGCGAGAGGGTGCTGTCGGTGGCCAGGGCCTCGATGGCCTCGCCGGCGGTGTCGGACTCGGCGGCCCGGCCGGTCAGCTCGGTCTCGTCGCCGCCGATGGCGGGGCGCCGGCCGCGCATGCGTATGTGGTCCAGGGCGCGGTTGCGGGCGATCCGGGCGGCCCAGCCGCGGAACCGGTCGGCGTCCCCGCTGAACCGGTCCAGGTCGCGGGCGATCTGGAGCCAGGCCTCGGACGCGACGTCCTCGGCGTCCGGGTCGCCGACGAGCGTGCGGACGTATCCGAGCAGTCGGGGATGCACCGCGCGGTACACCGTGCGGAACGCGGTCTCGTCCCCGTCCTGTGCCGCACGCACCGCGGCGGTCAGCTCCGCGTCGTCCCCCAGCACCGTACTCCCTTTACGCCTGTCTTCGGTCGGCGCGAAAGGCACGTTACGGCGTTAAACCGCTGCTCGTCCACGTTCGTGGAAGATGCAACTGACTCGTGACCGGGCGCGGATGTGACCGCGCCGTGGCGGGGTGTGACACAAACCGCACGCCCGGCGCTGAGGGAAGTACGGGCCGTCCGCGGCCCGTCCGCGCGACGGCCGGGGCCTCTCCTGTGGGGGGTGGCGGCCCCGGCCGTTGCCTTCGGGATTCCCCTCGCCTGCGGTCCTTCTCGGCCGTACCAGGCCGTGCGCCGCGCCCGGTGGCTCCGGGTGCCCAAGTCCGCTGCCGTGCCGTTCGGGCATTCCGTTTCCCGACGCCCCGTGTCCGGTGGGGTTCAGCTTGGGAGGTCGGGGTTCGGTAAGCCGTCGGAGAGGAGGCGGCGGGCCAGGCGGCGCAGGCCCCGGTACGCGGCGGTGCGGACGGCGCCGGGGCGTTTGCCGAGGACGCGGGCGGCGGCCGGGCCGTCGAGGCCGACGACCACCCGCAGCAGCACCGCCTCCGCCTGGTCCCGGGGCAGCGCGCGCACCAGTTCCAGGGCGTGCTCGGTGGACAGCGACTCCAGCGCCTGGTCCTGGGTGCTGTGCCGGCCGGGCAGTTCCAGGGCGTCCTGCTCCAGCCGCGCGGCCCGGGGCCGGGTCCGCTGCCGGCGCAGGTGGTCCAGCGCCCGGTGCCGGGCGATGGTCGCGGTCCAGCCGCGGAAGCCCGCGCCGTCGCCCCGGAACCGGCCGAGGTCCCGGGCGATCTCCAGCCAGGCCTCGGAGGCGACGTCCTCCGCGTCCTCGCCGACCAGGCCGCGCACATAGCCGAGCAGGCCGGGCTGCACGATCCGGTAGGCCACCGCGAACGCGGTCTCGTCACCGGCCTGGGCCCGCGCGACGGCCGCGCCCAGCTCCGCGTCCCGCGGCTGCGGGCGGCGGGATTGCCCTCCCTGGCCCAAGACCGTCCTCGTTCGTGCCGAGTTCCTGGCCACTGCGTGGCGCCTGCCTCACGGTGCGACACGCTCCGGCCGTGTCGGTCGCCCTCCACGATCATCAGCGTCGGCCCGGACGGAAGTGTCACAGCCGGCCGGCGGTCCCGGACGGCAGGTCAGCCGCGGATGCCCGCGGTCGCGTCCCGGCACAGCAGCCGGAGCGAGCCGTGGCCGCCGTAACAGCGGCGGGCCTCTTCGAGGGGGTCCCAGAGCCGGCCGTCCGGAGTGCGCACCCAGTGCTCACCGCCGGTCGCCCACCACTCCGCGCCGGTCTGGCGGACGATCACCTCGCCGGCGTAGGCGCCGAAACCGCGCAGGACGCTCTCGACGGCCGCGTACGGCGGTCCCTCCCGGCGTATCTCCTCGATCATCCGGTCCACCCGCCACAGGCTCTGCGCCGAGTAGTCGAGCCGGATCCGCGCGCCCTCGCGCATCGTCGCCACCGCGTCCGCCGCCCACCGCACGGGCTTGGCCGCGGCGGACGGCCTGGTCTCCTGCCGCGCCGTGCCGGGCCGCGCGGTCGCCTGGGCTGTCACCTGAGCTGTCACTTCGGCTGTCACATAGGGAAGAGCGAGCCGGGGCGAGGTTCCGTCACCCGGATTCGAAACGTTTCTCCGGACGTTCCGCCCACCGTCGCAGGACCGCCCCACGACCGCCGCACATCCGCCGCACCACGGGCACAGCTCCGCGGTCACACCTCCGCGACGCCGCGCGCCCGGCGCGAGACCACCGCGCCCAGCACCCGGCGGCCCTCCGCCGACACCTCCCGCGCCCGGCGCAGCCCCTGCGCGCCGTGGTCCGCGAGGAGGTCCAGGACCGCGGCCTGGCGGCGCAGCTCGGCGGCGACGAGCGGCGGCAGCCCTACGGCGTCCCCGGCGTCCCCCTCCCCCGTGGCTTCCGCGTCCCCCGTCTCGTCGGCGTCCTCCGTGCGCCCGGCCGCCGGGTCGAGCAGCCGGTGCACCCGCAGCGAGGCGGCCGAGCAGGCGCCGGCCCAGGGCCGTACCGCGTCGGCGGTGCGCGCGGCCGGGGCGGAGTCGAGCATGCCGCGGACCAGCCGCGCGGCCTCGTCGGCGGCGGACGGCGCGGCGCCGAGCGTGTCGCGGGCCCGGGCGAGGTCCGCGGCCCAGCCGGAGCCGTCGGCGAGGCTCACCCACAGCGGGCGCAGCAGTTCCTCGTCGCCGCCGAGCAGGGGAAGGCACCGATCCAAACAAGCCAGTGCGCTGGCGGCCAGTCCGCGTTCGTCGGCCTGTGCGATCCGTTCCACCAGGCTCATGAAGCCTCCCTCACCAGGGCGCCGACCGGTACGGAGCCCTAACTGCCCCTTACTGCGTGGGACGGCGCGGGAGTGTCACAGGCGGGTGTTTTCAGCCAAAGACGGGTGCCGGAGCCGGCAGCCCGCCCGAGCGGACCTTGCGGTCCTGCATCCGGGTCAGCCGGACGACCACCACGATGGCGAGGACGGCGGCGGCGATGTCGAGCGCGTCGGAGAAGAGCATCGCCCGCGCCGCCTCGCGCACGTCGTCCGGCGTCTCGGCGCGCCGGGAGGCACCGTCGGCGAACCGGTCCGTCACCAGACCGATGAGCCACAGCGTCCACCAGGCGTTGACCGGTGTGTGCCCGGACCGCGTGCCCCAGGGGGCGCTGGCGTCCCAGGTGTCGGCGACGATCCGGCGCGGGAACCACAGGTTCACGACCGGGCAGAACCAGCCGCCGATCGTCCAGCCGCGCCGCATCCGGTGCCGGGAGGCGTCGAACACCTCGGCGTTCACCCGGACCCGCCACAGCCAGCACAGGTAGACGACCATCGTGGCCACCAGCGCCACGCCCTGTGCGACCCCGGCGGCGTGGTACAGCGTGTCCGCGTGCTCGGCCCGGCCGGTCACCCCGGTCCCGGCGGCGCCGTCGGCGAGGTCGCCGGCGACATCGATCACCAGCAGGTCCGCGTAACAGGCGAACAGGTCGGTGGCGATGACGAGCCCGAGCAGCAGGGCGGCGGCCCGGCCGAGCGCGGCCGGCGGGCGCAGCCAGGCGCCGGGCGGAGCCGGGTGCGGGTACGGCGGCGCGGGCATGGGCGAGGTCATGGCGTGGTTCCCCCCGGGACGAAAGACGAGACGGGCCGGCGCGCGGTCCTCCCCCGGACCGGCGCGCGTACCACCGCGCGTCCCCCGGGTGCGGCCCCGGCGACGCGCGGACACCGGAACATACGGCCGGAGATCACCGCCCGTCCACTCGCTTTCCCGTCCGGCCGGTCCGCGACGGCTCAGCCCGGCCGGTCCGCCGCTCTCCCGTCCGGCGGGAGACGGCCGCTCAGCCCAGCCGGTCCGCCAAGGACCGGAAGGCGGTCCAGGTCAGTGTGGGCTTGCGCGGGTCCCACAGTTTCTGCACGGTGGCCCGCAGCGGCATCCGGATGCCGGCCGCGACCTGCGCCTCGGTCTGCGCGTGCGGGAAGTCGCACCACACGGCGAACGACCCGCCGGGGATCTGCCCGTCGTAGCGGGCCGGCACGGCGGTCGTGCCGCGCAGCACCCGCGGGGTCCACTGCTCGTAGATGCGCTGTCCGGTCGGGTAGACGAAGGTCTGCGGCTGCCCGAGCACGTAGTAGAGGAACTCGTCGTTGTAGTTCAGGACCTGCCGGCCCTCGGCCAGGTACTCGGCGGGCTGCCGCGCGCCGATCTCCTTGCCGGTCCAGTAGGCGACCCGCAGGCTCGGGTCGGGCCGCACGGACGTGCCCCGGAAGAAGCCGTCGTTCCACGCGCGGACGGTCCTGCCGTGCGCGCGGACCGTGGCGGCGCGGTCGTTGAGCCAGCCCGTGGTGAGGTCGGCGACCGTGCCGCCGGCGCCGTAGCGCTGCCGGGCGGCGGCGGCCAGCTGCGGGTACGACGCCGCCGGGTCGCGGACGGTCAGCGCCTGGTACTCGTCGCCGCCCAGGTGCCACCGGTCGCCGGTGAACAGGCCCGCGTACTCGTTCAGCAGGTCGTCCACCAGCTTCGCGGACGCCTTCTGGGAGATGTCGATCGCGCCCCGGGTCACCGCCCCGCTCGCGTTGCGCAGCCGCAGGTCCGGGTGGGCGGCGAGGACCGCGCCCAGGTGTCCCGGGGAGTCGATCTCGGGTACGACGGTGATGTGCCGGCTCTCGGCCAGCCGCACGATCTTCCCGACCTGCGCCTTGGTCAGATGGTCGGCGGAGACGATCTCGGGGTGGCTGGCGGACTCGATCCGGAAGGCCTGGTCGTCGGAGAAGTGCAGGCCCAGCTCGTTGAACTTCAGGTCGCCCAGTTCCCGTATCCGGTCCTCGATCCAGGTCTCGGAGAAGGGCTTGCGCGCGATGTCCAGCATGAAGCCGCGCACCGGTTTGGCCGGCTGGTCCCGCACCACGCCCTCCGGTGCCGCACCGCCGCCGCGGACCTCCTGCTTCAGGGTGCGGGTGCCGTAGAAGACGCCCGCCTCGCCGGGCCCGCTGATGTCGACCCGGCCGTCCCGGACGGTCAGGCTGTACGACTCCTGGTTCCCGCTGCCGCCGAGCGCGAGCCGTACGTCGCCCGCCCGCGCGTCGGCCGGCTGCCCGGCGTACGTCAGCCCCAGCTCGCCGGCGATCAGCCGTCCCTCGTCGGCGAGCCGGGGATCGGCCACCACCACCCGCGCACCGGGCCGCGGCTGCCAGCCGGGTCCGCGCGCCGGGGTGTGGGAGCGCACCGCGGGTATGGTGCGCGGCGCCTGTGACAGCGGGTAGGACCGGCTCGGACTGGGAGTGGGGCTGGCCGACGGGGCGGCCGGTGCCGCGGGGTCGGCGCCGGTGCCCGCCACCCGGCCGGAGGAGGACTGCCGGGCATCGTGCGCGGGCCGCCCGCCGCCGCCGTCCGTGGCGGCCCACACCGCGACGCTCGTGCCGAGCGCGACCGTCCCGACGACCGCGGCGGCCACGACGGCCCGCTTCCGTATCACCTGTCGCGCCGGTCCCCGGCGCCTGTGCGTGTGCTGGGTCACCCTGCCAACGTACGGCCGATCCTCCGGAAGGCTGCCGCCCAGGCGGTCCGAAACTCTCCCGTCCGGGTGAATTTCCGGTATCCCACGGACACCGGATGACCACTCTCGATAACCTGACGACACATCTTTCACCGCCTCCCCTGCCACATCTCTTGTGACGCGAGGACCCACGCTGCCCGCCCACCGCCTGCCCTGTCTGCCCAGGCCTCTCGACGCCTTCAACGCCGCGCCGGCCCCCGAGGCCCGCGCGCTGCTGCTGCGCTGCCTGCACAGCCTGCGCTGGGCGCGCCGGATCACCGCGCACCGCCCGTATCCGGACCTGGACGCCCTGCTGGCCGCGGCGGACGAGGCGGCGTACGACCTCGCGCCGGCCGATCTCGCCCAGGCGCTGGCCGGTGAGGCGCTGCCCGAGCTGCCGGCGGACACCTACTCGGCGGCCCACCTGGCCCTGGGCGCGGCCCACGCGGCCTACGAGGCCAGATTCGGACACGCGTTCGTCATCTATCTGGGTGATGCGGCACCGGACGAGATCATCGACCGCATCCTCGAAGCGATCCGGTCACGATTGACGAACGATCCGGAAGAGGAACGGGTGACGGCGGCCGAGGAGCTGCGGCGCCTGGCGCGCGGGCGGCTGACGGCGGCGCTGAGCGGCGCGGGGCCGGGCCGTCGGTGCGGTACCCGGCATACCGACGTGACCAGCCACAACACGCCCGTACCCGGCACATGAGGTCCCCTGTCATGCCCCGGACGGCCGCGTGGATAGCCCGTCCGGTGCCAGTTTGATCACACAAGTAGGCCCCCCGTAAGCCACCGGCCGGGGCATGGATACCATGCAGAGGGCCGGTGGACCGTACCCGGCCGGGCCCGACCGACAGAGAAGCCGGCGCGGCCCTAGTCCCCGCTCCCGGAGGGTTCTTCCGTGCCGGCTGGAACGCTGTACCGCGGCCGGGAAGGAATGTGGTCCTGGGTGGCTCATCGAGTCACCGGCGTCCTCATCTTCTTCTTCCTGTTCGTTCACGTCCTGGACACCGCTCTCGTGCGTGTTTCCCCCGAGGACTACGACAAGGTCGTAGCCACGTACAAGACCCCGATCGTCGCGCTGCTGGAGTACGGCCTCGTCGCCGCCATCCTCTTCCACGCGCTCAACGGCCTGCGCGTCATCGCCGTCGACTTCTGGTCGCAGGGCCCGCGCTACCAGAAGCAGATGTTCTGGGCCGTGATGGGTGTCTGGGTCGTCCTGATGGCCGGGGCGATCTACCCGGTCCTCGGCCACGCCGCTCGTGTTCTGTTCGGGAGCTGAGGCCCATGTCCACCACTGAAACCACCGCGTCCGGAGTCGGCCCCGTCGAAGGCGCCCCCGTCTACACCGTCGACAACCCGGCCCCGCTGATCGAGGCGCCGCGCAAGCGCACCAAGAAGTCCCCGAGGTCGACCCGGGGCAACTTCGAGCTGGCGGCGTGGCTGTTCATGCGCCTGTCCGGCATCGTGCTGGTCGTGCTCGTCCTCGGTCACCTGCTGATCCAGCTCGTGCTGGACGGCGGCGTCTCCAAGATCGGCTTCGCCTTCGTGGCCGGCCGCTGGGCGTCCCCGTTCTGGCAGGTGTGGGACCTGCTGATGCTCTGGCTGGCGATGCTGCACGGAGCCAACGGCCTGCGCACGGTCATCAACGACTACGCCGAGCGGCCGGCCTCCCGGCTGTGGCTGAAGGCTCTGCTCTACACCGCCACGGTGTTCACCATCCTGCTGGGCACGCTGGTGATCTTCACCTTCGACCCGAACATCCGCTAGGCACGGGGCTGCGAGAATCATGAAGATCCACAAGTACGACACCGTCATCGTCGGCGCCGGCGGCGCGGGCATGCGCGCCGCCATCGAGGCGACGAAGCGCAGCCGCACCGCGGTCCTGACCAAGCTCTACCCCACCCGCTCCCACACGGGCGCCGCGCAGGGCGGCATGGCCGCCGCGCTCGCCAACGTGGAGGAGGACAACTGGGAGTGGCACACCTTCGACACGGTCAAGGGCGGTGACTACCTGGTCGACCAGGACGCCGCCGAGATCCTGGCGAAGGAGGCCATCGACGCCGTCCTCGACCTGGAGAAGATGGGCCTGCCGTTCAACCGGACCCCGAACGGCACCATCGACCAGCGCCGCTTCGGCGGCCACTCCCGCAACCACGGCGAGGCCCCGGTCCGCCGGTCCTGCTACGCCGCGGACCGCACCGGCCACATGATCCTCCAGACGCTGTACCAGAACTGCGTCAAGGAGGGCGTGGAGTTCTTCAACGAGTTCTACGTCCTGGACCAGCTGATCACCGAGGTCGACGGCGTCAAGCGGTCCGCCGGCGTCGTGGCGTACGAGCTGGCCACCGGCGAGATCCACATCTTCCAGGCGAAGGCCGTGATCTACGCCTCGGGCGGCACCGGCAAGTTCTTCAAGGTGACCTCCAACGCGCACACCCTGACCGGTGACGGCCAGGCGGCGGTCTACCGCCGGGGCCTGCCGCTGGAGGACATGGAGTTCTTCCAGTTCCACCCGACCGGCATCTGGCGCATGGGCATCCTGCTCACCGAGGGCGCCCGCGGCGAGGGCGGCATCCTGCGCAACAAGGACGGCGAGCGCTTCATGGAGAAGTACGCTCCCGTCATGAAGGACCTGGCGTCGCGTGACGTCGTGTCCCGCTCCATCTACACGGAGATCCGCGAGGGCCGGGGCTGCGGTCCCGAGGGTGACCACGTCTACCTGGACCTGACCCACCTGCCGCCGGAGCAGCTCGACGCCAAGCTGCCGGACATCACCGAGTTCGCGCGCACCTACCTGGGCATCGAGCCGTACACGGACCCGATCCCGATCCAGCCGACCGCGCACTACGCGATGGGCGGCATCCCGACGAACGTCGAGGGTGAGGTCCTGGCGGACAACACCACGGTCGTCCCGGGTCTGTACGCGGCCGGCGAGGTGGCCTGCGTCTCCGTGCACGGCGCCAACCGGCTCGGCACCAACTCGCTGCTGGACATCAACGTCTTCGGCCGCCGCGCGGGCATCGCCGCCGCCGAGTACGCGGCGAAGGCCGACTACGTGGAGCTGCCGGAGAACCCGGAGTCCCTCGTGGTCGAGCAGATCGAGCGGCTGCGCACCTCCACCGGCAGCGAGCGGGTGGCCACGCTCCGCCGCGAGCTGCAGGAGACCATGGACGCCAACGTCATGGTGTTCCGCACCGAGCAGACGATCAAGACGGCCGTCGAGAAGATCGCCGAACTCCGGGAGCGCTACAGGAACGTGGCGATCCAGGACAAGGGCAAGCGGTTCAACACGGACCTGCTGGAGGCCATCGAGCTGGGCAACCTGCTGGACCTGGCCGAGGTCATGGCCGTCTCGGCGCTGGCCCGCAAGGAGTCCCGCGGCGGTCACTACCGCGAGGACTACCCGAACCGCGACGACGTCAACTTCATGCGCCACACCATGGCGTACCGCGAGGTCGGCGCCGACGGCTCGGAGACCATCCGTCTCGACTACAAGCCGGTCGTCCAGACCCGCTACCAGCCGATGGAGCGTAAGTACTGATGGCTACCCCTGTCCTGGACAAGGCGGACGCGGCCGGCCGGCCCGAGCCCGGTTTCGCCGACTCCCCCTACATCACGGTCACCTTCCGCATCCGCCGGTTCAACCCGGAGGTCGCGGCGGAGGCCGTCTGGGAAGACTTCCAGCTGGAGATCGACCCCAAGGAGCGCGTCCTCGACGGCCTCCACAAGATCAAGTGGGACCTCGACGGCACCCTCACCTTCCGCCGCTCGTGCGCCCACGGCATCTGCGGTTCGGACGCGATGCGGATCAACGGCAAGAACCGCCTCGCCTGCAAGACGCTGATCAAGGACATCAACCCGGAGAAGCCGATCACGGTCGAGCCCATCAAGGGCCTGACGGTCCTGAAGGACCTGGTCGTGGACATGGACCCGTTCTTCCAGGCGTACCGGGACGTCATGCCGTTCCTGGTCACCAAGGACACGAACGAGCCGACCCGCGAGCGGCTGCAGTCGCCGGAGGACCGCGAGCGCTTCGACGACACCACGAAGTGCATCCTCTGCGCGGCCTGCACCTCCTCCTGCCCGGTGTTCTGGAACGACGGCCAGTACTTCGGCCCGGCCGCGATCGTGAACGCCCACCGCTTCATCTTCGACTCGCGTGACGAGGCCGGGGAGCAGCGGCTGGAGATCCTCAACGACCGCGACGGCGTGTGGCGCTGCCGCACCACCTTCAACTGCACGGACGCCTGCCCGCGCGGTATCGAGGTCACGAAGGCGATCCAGGAGGTCAAGCGCGCCCTGATCACGCGCCGCTACTGACCGCCGTACGCCTACGGCTCGCCTGGGCCCCGTCCACCGGTTCGTTCCGGCGGGCGGGGCCTCGTCGTACGGCGCACGCCGAGCACGCGTGCCGCGCACCGGCCCGGTCCCGGACTTCCCGCGGTGACCGCGCGCCCCGTGCGGTGGGGCTCCTCGCTTCCGGGCACCCGGACTCTTAATGTGACGACATGTCAGACGAAGAGTCGTACGAACTGCTCGGGTTCGACAACGTGCTGCTCCCCGTCGGCGACCTCGGCGAGGCCGTCGCCTTCTACGAGCGGGCCGGCTTCGCCGTGGGCTTCCGCCTCGACGAGGCCGGGATCGCGCTGCTGAGGATCGGTGCGGAGACCCCCGGCATCCTGCTGCGCGCCGAGGAGGGGCTGCGGCAGCGGCCGCCGCACTGGCCCGCGCCGCGGATCTGGCTGGAGGTGGCGGACGCGCGGGCGGCGGCGCGGGACCTGGCCGCCGCCGGCATCCCGCCCCTGGACGAGATCACCCAGGGGGCCACCGGCTGGACCGTGGAGATCGCCGATCCCTGGGGCAACCTCGTGGGCTTCACGGACTACACCAAGCGCCCGGCGCTGGGCCGCAGAAGCTGAGCGAGGGCGCGTCGGCAGCGGCCCGGCGGCCCCCGGGCCGGACCACTCGTTAGGCTCTCCTACCGTGCCCGCGAAGAACGACGGCCCCGCAGCGGCCGGTCCCCACAGCAGCAAGTCCGAGCAGACCCGCGCGCTGATCCTGCAGACCGCGATGCGGCTGTTCCAGGAGCGCGGGTACGACAAGACGACCATGCGGGCCATCGCCACGGAGGCCGGTGTCTCCGTCGGCAACGCCTACTACTACTTCGACGGCAAGGAACACCTGATCCAGGGCTTCTACGACCGGATCGCCGTCGAGCACCAGGCGGCGGTGCGGGCGGTGCTGGAGCGGGAGACCGATCTGGAGGCGCGGCTCGCGGGCGTGCTGACGGCGTGGCTGGACATCGCCCGGCCGTACCACGAGTTCGCGGTCCAGTTCTTCAAGAACGCCGCCGACCCGGACAGCCCGCTCAGCCCCTTCTCACCGGAGAGCGAGCACGCCCGCGAACAGGCCATCGGCGTGCACCGGGCGGTGCTGGCCGGCACCAAGTCCAAGGTGGCCCCGGAACTGCGGGACGTGCTGCCCGAGTTGATGTGGCTGTCCCAGATGGGCCTGATCCTGTACTGGATCTTCGACCGCACCGAGGACCGCGAGCGCAGCTACCGGCTGGCGCGGCGCGGGGCCCGGCTGACCGCGCGCGGGGTGGCGCTGGCCCGGTTCCGGGTGCTGCGACCGCTGGTCCTGGAGGTCCACGAGCTGTTCACGGACTTCCTGCCGGGGATGACCCGGCTGCTGCCGGACCCGGGGCGGCTATGACATCCGGCGCAGTGCGCGCAGTCCGCGCAACCCGATGACCCCGATGGCCGTCCCCCATACGAAGGAAGCGACCGCCAGCAGCAGGTGCACCCAGAAATACGCGGTCGGGTGGCCGTCGTCGAAGGCGAGTCCGCTGCCGTCCTTGACGAGATTCTTGACGAAAGTGACCCAGATGACCCAGCTCCACACGCCGAAGGCGAGCAGGAACCAGGAGACAGGGCGGCTGAGCTTCATACGTCCAGTATCGCCGTCCGGCGGCCGGGTCCGTGCCGGGGGTGGGGCCGGGGGCCGGTTCGCTGCCGGGACCGCGCGGGCCGTGGCCGCCCCGGGGACCGCCGGCCGGCGTGCCCTGCTGGTCGCCTCCGCCACCGCGCTGTCCCTGGGCGTCACCGCGCCCGCCGCCCTCGCCGCGCCGGGCCCCACGACGAGCCCGACGGCCACTCCCCCGGCCGCGATGTCGACGCTCGGCGGGGCCCGGCTCGGGATGCCGGGCACCCAGGTCAACCTCGCCCCGGGCGTCCCGGTGCTGCCCAAGGAGCTGACCGCCCGCTCCTGGATCGTCTCCGACGCCGAGTCGGGCGAGGTCCTCGCCGCGCACAACGCGCACTGGCGGCTGCCCCCGGCCAGCACGCTGAAGATGCTGTTCGCGGACACCGTGCTGCCCCGCTTCCCCAAGGACACCCGGTACAAGGTGGCTCCGGCGGACCTGAAGGGGGTGGGCGCCGGTTCCAGCGTGGTCGGGATAAAGCCGGGCACCACCTACTCCGTCCACGACCTGTGGCTCGGGGTCTTCCTGCGCTCGGGCAACGACGCGGTGCACGTGCTGTCCGCGATGAACGGCGGGGTCCGGCAGACGGTGCGGGACATGCAGGACCACGCCGGGGAACTCCAGGCGCTGGACACGGACGTGGTCTCGCCGGACGGCTACGACGCGCCGGGGCAGCTGTCGTCGGCGTACGACCTGTCGCTGTTCGCCCGCTCCGGGCTGCAGAAGAAGGACTTCCGCGACTACTGCTCGACGGTCAGCGCCACGTTCGGCTCCGCCGAGATCCGCAACACCAACCGGCTGCTGAGCGGCGACAGCGACGTGCCCGTCTACCCGGGCATCGCGGGCGTGAAGAACGGCAACACCACGCACGCGGGCGCCACCTTCACCTCGGTCGCCGAGCGGAGCGGCAAGGTGCTGCTGGTCACGGTGATGAACCCGGAGAAGCACGAGCACAACGAGGTCTACAAGGAGACCGCGAAGCTGCTCGACTGGGGCTTCCAGGCGGTCGGCAAGGTCGATCCGGTGGGCGAGCTGGTGCCGCCGCGCAGCGCCGCGTCGGCCACCGGCCGACCGGACGCCGGCGCCACCGCCGGGCCGGGCCCGCAGCAGCCGGCCGGCGGCACCGGCGGGACGGGCGCGAAGCCGGTGGCGAGCGCCGCCACCGCGTCCGGCGCCGGCGGCGCCGGGATCGCCCTGGGCGTCGCGGGCGGTCTGCTGGTGCTGCTCGGCGGCGGGGCCTACCTGGTCAACCGCCGCTGGCCGCTGCCGGAGCTGATGCGCCGCCGGACGCGTCCCTGAGTTCGGTCTCCTTGCTCCCGGTCGCCGTCCAGGAGGCGCAGAACAGCACGAGTTTCGCGGTGAAGTTGATCCACAGCAGCAGCGCCACGGGCACCCCGAACGCGCCGTACATGCTCTTCGCCGCGACTCCCTGCACATAGCCGCTGAGCAGCAGCTTCAGCAGTTCGAAACCGACCGCGCCGAGCAGCGCGGCGACCAGCAGGCGGCGCCGCGGCGGCTCCACCCCGGGCAGCAGGGTCAGGACGTAGAGCAGCACCAGGAAGTCGGCGAGCACGGCGACGACGAACGCGGCGACCTGGAGCAGCACCACGCCCCAGCCGTGCTCGTCCAGGCCGATCCGCCGGGACAGCAGGCCCACGGCGGCCGAGGCGAGGGTGGACACGGCGAGGGTGACCAGCAGGGCGCCGCCGAAGCCGAGCAGGATGCCGGCGTCCTTGGCCTTGGCGAGCACCGGGTTCTCGTCGGGGTCCGGCAGCTCCCACACGGCGCGCAGGCAGTCCCGCACCTGGCCGACCCAGCCGATGCCGGTGAACAGCAGGGCCGCGCCCGCGATGACGCCGACCGTGCCCGCGTTGTCCACCAGGGTCGTGAGGTCCAGTTGGTCGGACAGGCCCGGGAACTGGGCGGCGATGCGGTGCTCGACGGCCCGCTCGCTGGCCGGGCTGAGCGTGGCGGCGGTGATCGCGGCGGCCACGGTCAGCAGCGGGAACAGCGCCACGAAACTGACGAACGTCATGGCGGCGGCCAGCCGGGCCCACTTCACCCGGTCGAGCCGTTCGTAGCACCGCCACGCGTGTGTGACCGTCAGCCGGGTGACGATCGGCCCGATCCCGGGGAGCCTCTTCAGCCAGTCCATGATGCGACTGTGCCCGCTGTGCGGCGAGGTCATCACCGCGTTTCTCCGCCGGCACGGTCATATGCGGACGATACGGTCGGCTACGGCGCGACCCGTGGGGCGTACGCGTCCGTGTGCCCCGGCTGGGTCGGCACGACGGGTCCGCCGAAGGCGTACTCGCGCAGCTTGCGCCACACGCCGTCGGCGCCCTGCTCGTACAGCGCGAAGCCGGTGCACGGCCACTCGGCCGCGTAGTCCGCCAGTTCCGCGAAGGCGCGGTCCATGGCCGGCTCGTCGATGCCGTGCGCGACGGTGACGTGCGGGTGGTACGGGAACTGCAGTTCGCGCGCCACCGGGCCGGACGCGTCCCGGATGCGCTGCTGGAGCCGGGTGCAGGCGTCGGCGCCCCGCACCACCCGCACGTACACCACCGGCGACAGGGGCCGGAAGGTGCCGGTGCCGGACAGCCGCATCGGGAACGGCCGGCCCGCCGCTGCGACCTCGGCGAGGTGCGCGTCGATCGCGGGCAGGGCGGCCTCGTCCACCTCGGTCGGCGGCAACAGCGTGACGTGGGTGGGGATGCCGTGAGCCGCGGCGTCGCCGAAGCCCGCGCGCCGCTCCTGGAGCAGGCTGCCGTGCGGCTCCGGGACCGCGATCGACACGCCGATCGTTACGGTCCCCACGTCGTCTCCTGTCGTCGCGTCTGTCGTCATCTCGGCCGTCTCGTCCGGGCCGTCGGGTATCGACTGTACGGCCATGGATGTCCTGTGGGCAGGCGCAGCGGAAGTGATGTACGGCGCTCCGCCCGCGCGGGCCCGTGCGG
Organism: Streptomyces sp. NPDC027672; assembly: GCF_055566335.1. NCBI lineage: Bacteria > Bacillati > Actinomycetota > Actinomycetes > Kitasatosporales > Streptomycetaceae > Streptomyces > Streptomyces sp. NPDC027672. The sequence goes on from NZ_JBVHSO010000001.1 coordinate 643,562, forward strand.
TCGTACGCCTCAGTGCTTGGCCGGCAGGAAGCCCACGCGGTCGTACGCCTGCGCGAGGGTCTCGGCGGCGACGGCGCGCGCCTTCTCGGCGCCCTTGGCGAGGATCGCGTCCAGCGTCTCGGCGTCGTCCAGGTACTGGTGGGTGCGCTCGCGGAACGGCGTCACGAACTCCACCATGACCTCGGCGAGGTCGGTCTTGAGCGCGCCGTACATCTTGCCCTCGTACTCCTGCTCCAGCTCGGCGACGGTCCGGCCGGTGAGCGTGGAGTAGATGGTGAGGAGGTTGGAGACGCCCGGCTTGGCGGCGACGTCGTAGCGGATCACCGTGTCGGTGTCGGTGACCGCGCTCTTGACCTTCTTCGCCGTGGTCTTCGGCTCGTCGAGGAGGTTGATGAGGCCCTTCGGCGTGGACGCCGACTTGCTCATCTTGACCGTCGGGTCCTGGAGGTCGTAGATCTTCGCCGTCTCCTTGAGGATGTACGGCTTCGGGATCGTGAAGGTGTCGCCGAAGCGGCCGTTGAAGCGCTCGGCGAGGTCGCGGGTCAGCTCGATGTGCTGGCGCTGGTCCTCGCCGACCGGCACCTCGTGGGCCTGGTACAGCAGGATGTCCGCGACCTGGAGGACCGGGTAGGTGAACAGGCCGACGGAGGCCCGGTCGGCGCCCTGCTTGGCGGCCTTGTCCTTGAACTGGGTCATGCGGCCGGCCTCGCCGAAACCGGTGAGGCAGTTCATGACCCAGGCGAGCTGGGCGTGCTCGGGGACGTGGCTCTGCACGAAGAGGGTGCAGCGGTCCGGGTCCAGACCGGCGGCCAGTAGCTGTGCCACGGCCAGGCGGGTGTTGGCGCGCAGTTCCTTCGGGTCCTGGGGGACCGTGATCGCGTGCAGGTCGACGACCATGTAGAACGCGTCGTGGGACTCCTGGAGGGCCACCCACTGGCGGACGGCGCCGAGGTAGTTGCCGAGGTGGAACGAGCCGGCGGTGGGCTGGATGCCGGACAGCACGCGGGGTCGGTCAGTCGCCATGCCTCTCATTGTCTCAGAGAGCGCGGGGCGTTCGGTGCGTGGGGAACCGCGGGCCGGTGCGGGCCGGCCGCGCGGTTCCCTCCGCCGCGCGCGGGGCGCCTCAGCCGAGGTCGACCTGCGGGTAGAGCGGGAAGCCGGCCACCAGGTCCGTGGCCCGCCCGGCGATCTCCCGCGCGACCTTCTCGTCCAGGACGTGGGCCGCCTTGGACGGGGCGCCCGACTTGGTGGTGCCGGGCTCGGTGGTGGTCAGCACGCGGTCGATCAGGCCCGCCACCTCGTCCATCTCGGCCGTGCCCAGGCCGCGGGTGGTGAGCGCGGGCGTGCCGACGCGGATGCCGGAGGTGTACCAGGCGCCGTTCGGGTCGGCCGGGATGGCGTTGCGGTTGGTGACGATGCCGGAGTCGAGCAGGGCCGCCTCCGCCTGGCGGCCGGTCAGGCCGTAGGAGGTGGCGACGTCGATCAGGTTCAGGTGGTTGTCGGTGCCGCCGGTGACCAGGGTGGCGCCCCGGCGCAGCAGGCCCTCCGCCAGTGCGCGGGAGTTGTCCACGATGCGCTGGGCGTAGTCCTGGAAGGCGGGCTGCCGGGCCTCGGCGAGGGCGACGGCCTTGGCGGCCATGACGTGCGGGAGCGGGCCGCCGAGCACCATCGGGCAGCCGCGGTCCACCTGGTCCTTGAGGGAGTCGTCGCACAGCACCATGCCGCCGCGCGGGCCGCGCAGGGACTTGTGGGTGGTGGTGGTGACGATCTGGGCGTGCGGGACCGGGTCGAAGTCGCCGGTGAGGACCTTGCCCGCGACCAGGCCGGCGAAGTGCGCCATGTCGACCATGAGGGTCGCGCCGACCTCGTCGGCGATCTCGCGCATGATCCGGAAGTTCACCAGCCGGGGGTAGGCCGAGTAGCCCGCGACGATGATCAGCGGCTTGAAGTCGCGGGCCTGGGCGCGCAGGGCGTCGTAGTCGATCAGGCCGGTGGCCGGGTCGGTGCCGTAGGAGCGCTGGTCGAACATCTTGCCCGAGATGTTCGGCCGGAAGCCGTGGGTGAGGTGGCCGCCGGCGTCCAGGGACATGCCGAGCATCCGCTGGTTGCCGAAGGCGTGGCGCAGCTCGGCCCAGTCGGCCTCGGTCAGGTCGTTGATCTGGCGGACGCCGGTCTTCTCCAGGAACGGGGCCTCGACGCGGTCGGCGAGGACGGCCCAGAAGGCGACGAGGTTGGCGTCGATGCCGGAGTGCGGCTGGACGTAGGCGTGGCGGGCGCCGAACAGCTCGCGGGCGTGCTCGGCGGCGAGGGACTCCACGGTGTCGACGTTGCGGCAGCCGGCGTAGAAGCGGCGGCCGACGGTGCCCTCGGCGTACTTGTCGCTGAACCAGTTGCCCATCGCCAGCAGGGTCGCCGGGGAGGCGTAGTTCTCGGAGGCGATCAGCTTGAGCATCTCGCGCTGGTCGGCGACCTCCTGGCCGATGGCGTCGGCGACGCGCGGCTCGACGGCGCGGATCACGTCCAGGGCGGCGCGGAAGGCGGTGGACTCGGTGGAGAGGGGGGCGGCGTTCTCGGGCATCGGGACCTCCGGACGGTGTGCGTACAGCGTTCACGTTCGGCCCAGGCGCACGGCACTCGTCCCGCTCGGGCCGCTCCCCGATGGTCCGTCCCATCCCAGCGCGCCAGTCACGGCCCGTCGCCAGCCTACCGGGCGCGCCGCGCGGTGAAGATGCCGCGTCCGGCATCCGGGCGGCGGTAAGAAGGGGGCTCACCGTCGTGTCCGGCCGGATCCGGGAGGGGCCGTGCCCAGTGCGGAAGACCTGATCGCCACCGCCGGCGCGCACTGCGCGCCCACCTACCGCCCGCTGCCGGTGGTGATCGCCACCGGGCGGGGCGCGTGGGTGACGGATGTGGCGGGGCGGCGCTATCTGGACCTGCTGGCCGGTTACTCCGCGCTCAACTTCGGGCACGGCAACCCGCGGCTGGTGGCGGCGGCCGGGCGGCAGCTGGAGCGGGTGACGCTGACCTCCCGCGCCTTCCACCACGACCGGTTCGCGGCGTTCTGCGCCGAGCTGGCGGAGCTGTGCGGGATGGAGATGGTGCTGCCGGCGAACACCGGCGCGGAGGCGGTGGAGGGCGCCGTCAAGACGGCCCGGAAGTGGGGCTACCGGGTGAAGGGCGTGCCCGCCGGGAGGGCGAAGATCGTGGTGGCGGGCGGCAACTTCCACGGCCGTACGACCACGGTGATCAGCTTCTCCACGGACCCGGCGGCCCGCGCGGACTTCGGGCCGTACACGCCCGGCTTCGAGATCGTGCCGTACGGCGACCTGACCGCGCTGCGGGCGGCGCTCACCGAGAACGCGGTGGCCGTGCTGCTGGAGCCGGTGCAGGGCGAGGCCGGGGTGATCGTGCCGCCGGCCGGTTACCTGGCGGGTGTGCGGGAGCTGACGCGGGAGCGGAACGTCCTCTTCGTGGCCGACGAGATCCAGTCCGGGCTGGGCCGCACCGGGCGGACGTTCGCGTGCGAGCACGAGGGCGTGGTGCCGGACGTGTACGTGCTGGGCAAGGCGCTGGGCGGCGGGATCGTGCCGGTGTCGGCAGTGGTGTCGAGCGCAGCGGTGCTCGGGGTGTTCCGGCCGGGCGAGCACGGGTCGACGTTCGGCGGCAACCCGCTGGCCTGCGCGGTGGCGCTGGAGGTGATCGCGATGCTGCGGACCGGGGAGTACCAGGAGCGGGCGGCCCGGCTGGGCGAGCGGCTGCACGGGCTGCTGGGCGGGCTGGCCGGCCCGGGCCGGGTGACGGCGGTGCGCGGGCGCGGGCTGTGGGCCGGGGTGGACGTCTCCCCGGCGGCGGGCACCGGGCGGGAGGTCTGCGAGCGGCTGCTGGCCCGCGGGGTCCTGGCCAGGGAGACCCACGGGCCGACGATCCGGCTCGCGCCGCCGCTGGTGATCGGGGAGGAGGACCTGGACTGGGGGGTGGAGCAGCTACGGGCGGTGCTGGGCGCTTAGGGCGTCTCCGGCCGTGCCCGTCCGCAGCCGGGCACGGTGGTCAGAGGATCACGTGGGGCAGGAAGCGGGCGTACTCGTCCGTGATCAGGCCCGTGGACTCGCGGATGCCGAGGCCCGCCGGGGCGCCGCCGACGACCCAGGTGCCGAGGACGGTGTGGTGGCCGGCGAAGGCGGGGAGGGGGGCCAGTTGCTGGTAGCAGCAGGGGTCCTCGCGCGGGGGCGGCGGCGGGGAGCCCGGCGGGTGGACGGTGATGCCCTCGCCCTCGCGGCCCAGCAGGGGCTTGGCGACGTAGCCGGTGGTGGCGGCCAGGTCGCGGGGGCCGTCGAGGTAGGCGGGCAGCAGGTTGGGGTGGCCGGGGTACAGCTCCCAGAGGACGGCCAGCAGCGCCTTGTTGCTGAGGAGCATCTTCCAGGCCGGTTCGATCCACAGGGTGCTGCCGGTGCCGCCGCCGTTGTCCAGGGTGTCCAGGACGTGGCCGCCGAAGGCGTCGGCGGTGAGCCACTCCCACGGGTACAGCTTGAAGATGCCGCGGATGAAGCGGAGCCGGTTGTCGACGAAGCGGCCGGAGAGGGTGTCCCAGCCGATCTCCTCCATGGCGAGCCAGTCGGTGTCCAGGCCCGCCTGTTCCGCCGTCTCCTTGAGGTAGGCGACCGTCATCAGGTCCTCGCCGAGTTCGTCGGCGGCGGAGTGCGCGAAGTGCAGCGGGCTGCCGGGCGGCAGCAGGGCGGACTGGGCGCGCCAGGCCTCCACGAGGCGTTCGTGCAGGGAGTTCCACTGGTCGGCGCCGGGGAAGCGCTCCTCCATCCAGAACCACTGCGGGGAGGCCGCCTCGACCAGCGAGGTGGGCGTGTCGGCGTTGTACTCCAGCAGCTTCGCCGGGCCCGTGCCGTCGTAGCGCAGGTCGAAGCGGCCGTAGACGGTGGGCAGTTCGGCGCGGCGGTGCCAGGACTCGGTGACCGCGGCGGCCAGCCGCGGGTCGGTGATGCCGAGGTCGGCGAGCCGGTCCTCGGCGACGAGGTGCGCGGCCGCCGCGAGGCACATGCGGTGCAGTTCCGCGACCGTCTCCTCCAGCGCCTCGACCTCGTCGAGGGTGAAGACGTAGTAGGCGCTCTCGTCCCAGTAGGGGCGCAGCGAGCCGTCGGGGTGGCGGGTGAGCGGGTAGACCAGGCCCTGGGCCTCGACGGTCTGCTGCCAGCCGGGCCGGGGGGTGATGGTACGGCGTTCCATGCGCGTGTCCCTCAGCCGCCGGAGCTGCCCTTGCCGCCGCCGAAGCCGCCGCGGTGGACCCCGTTGCCGTCGTCACCGCCGGACGACGAGCCGCCGGACGACGAGCCGCCCGAACTGCCGCCCGAGCCGCCGGGCTTGGTGAAGGAGCCGCCGTCGACCCAGCCGCCCTTCTCCTCGCCCTTGTAGTACCAGGCCGCGTCGGCCGGCCGCTTGACGCCCTTCCTGACGGGCTTCTTCCGGCCCGTCGTGGTGCCGCCGGCCGGAGAGGAGGTCTTGCAGTTCTTGTCGGCGACGACCTTGTAGCCCTTGGCCACGTCGTAACTGTCGCGGTCGACGCAGCGCTTGTCCGGTTCGGAGGAGCAGGCGGTGAGCGCGGCGGCCAGCAGTCCCACGCCGCCGAGGACGACCGTGCCGGAACGGAGCTGACTTCGGGTCTGCGCCATGGTGTGTCTCCCCCGTCATGGCCCTGTGGATGGGACGTTCGGCGGTCAGCCTAGAGCCGTCGGGAGCGGCGTGGCCCGCCGGGGGTGGATCTTCCCGGGCGGGATTCCGGGAACGGGTTTCCCCGGAGCGGGTCCCCGGGGCGCCCGGCGGGGGCGGCGCGGCGGTGTCCGGGCTGTCACGGCAGTGCCCGGCACAGGGCCTCCAGGGCGCCCGCCCAGGCACTGTCCGGCGGGGTGCCGTAGCCGACGACCAGCGCCTCCAGGGGGTCGGCCACGGCCTCGGGGTGGCGGTAGAAGGCCAGGCCGTGCAGGGCCAGTCCCTGGAGGCCGGCCGCCTGGACCACCGGCCGCTCCAGGCCCGGCGGCAGCCGCAGCACCGCGTGCAGCCCGGCCGCGATGCCCGTGACCCGTACCGTGGGCGCCCGGTCGGCCACGGCCGCGGCGAGGGCGTCCCGGCGGCGCCGGTAGCGCAGCCGGGCGGAGCGGACGTGCCGGTCGTACGCGCCGGAGGCGAGGAACTCGGCCAGGGTCAACTGGTCCAGCACCGGGCAGGTGTCGACGTGGCCCTTGGCCGCGACCACCTCGTCCACCAGGGACGGCGGCAGCACCGCCCAGCCCAGCCGCAGTCCGGGCGCCAGCGACTTGCTGGCGGTGCCCAGGTACACCACCCGGTCCGGGTCCAGGCCCTGGAGCGCGCCGACGGGCTGGCGGTCGTAGCGGAACTCCCCGTCGTAGTCGTCCTCCAGGACCAGCCCGCCGGTGCGCCGGGCCCAGTCCACGACGGCGGCCCGCCGGTCCGGGTGCAGCGGTGTGCCCATCGGGAACTGGTGGGCCGGGGTGAGCAGGACCGCGCCGGCGCCGTCCGGGGCGCGGGGGTCGGTGCCGAGCGCGTCGTAGGGCAGCGCGGGCGTGGCGAGTCCGGCGCCGCGCAGCAGCCGCCAGTGGTAGTCGAGGCCGTAGGACTCCACCGCCGCGGCGCGCACCCCGCGCGCCCGCAGCAGCGGGCCGAGCAGGCGCAGGGCGTGCGAGAACCCGGAGGTGATCACCACGGTGTCCGGTGTGGCGCGCACGCCCCGGACCCGGGCGAGGTAGCCGGCGAGCGCGGTGCGCAGCTCCCGCCGGCCGCGCGGGTCGCCGTAGCCGAGCGCGTCGAACGGGGCCGTGGCCAGCGCGCGGCGGGCCGCCTTGAGCCACTCGGCGCGCGGGAAGGAGGCGAGGTCGGGCGTGCCGGGGACGAGGCTGTGGGCGAGGCGGCCGGGTTCCCGGCGGCCCGGCCCGGCGGGGCCGGCCGGCGGGACCACCACCCGGTCCGCGACCCGGGTGCCGGAGCCCTGCCGGGCGGTCAGCCAGCCCTCCGCGACCAGGTCGGCGTAGACCTCGGCGACGGTGTTGCGGGCGACCCCGAGGTCGGCGGCGAGGGTCCGGGAGGACGGCAGCCGGGTGCCGGGCGCGAGCCGGCCGGTGCGGACCGCGTCGCGCAGGGCATCGGTCAGGCCCCGGCGCAGGCCGCCCGAGGCGGCCGGTTCGAGGTGCAGGTCGACGCCCAAAGTGGCCCAGGAACTCGCCATGGGAATGGACCATACCCCTGGGCTGCCCGGCTTCTAGGGTCGAAGACATGAACACCGCAACGGAACCCGTCACCTACGCCCCCGAAGAGCCCGCGCGGCTGAGCTGGGCCCAGCACGCGCCCGAGGTCTACAAGGCGATGATCAAGCTGGACGCCGCCGCCAGGAAGGGCCTGGACCCGCGGCTGGCCGAGCTGGTCAAGATCCGCGCCTCGCAGCTCAACCGCTGCGCGCTCTGCCTCGACATGCACTCCAAGGACGCCCTCGCGGCCGGCGAGAGCGTGGAGCGGGTCGTGCAGCTCAGCGCGTGGGAGGAGTCGCGGCACTACTACACCGCGAAGGAGCTGGCGGCGCTGGAGCTGACCGACGCGGTCACCGTCCTCACCGACGGCTTCGTGCCGGACGAGGTCTACGAGCGCGCGGCCGAGCACTTCGACGAGGCCGAGCTGGCCCAGCTGATCGCCGCGATCGCGGTGATCAACGCCTGGAACCGGTTCGGCGTGACCACCCGGACCCCGCCGGGTCACTACCAGCCGGGACAGTACAAGTGAGCCGTACCCAGTTGCTGGACCCCGAGGTCTACCAGGCGCTGGCCGCGGCCGGCGCGGCGGCGAAGAAGGGGCTGGACGACCCGGTCCTGGCCGAGCTGGTCATGATCCGCGCCTCGCAGCTCAACCACTGCGCGTTCTGCCTCGACATGCACCTGCGCCTGGCCCGCCGGCAGGGCGAGTCGGAGGACCGCATCCACTTCCTCACCGCCTGGGAGGAGACCGAGGACCTCTACAGCGCCCGGGAGCGGGCCGCGCTGGCGCTGACCGAGGCGGTCACCCTGCTGACGGGGGACGGCTCGCGGACGGAGTCCGGGAAGGGCTTCGTGCCCGACCGGGTCTACACCGAGGCGGCGGGGCACTTCACGCAGACCGCACTCGCCCACCTCATCGCCCTGATCACCGTCATCAACACCTGGAACCGGCTGATGGTCAGCCGCCGGGTGCCGCCCGGCGGGCGGCAGCCGTGAGCCGGGCGGAGGAGTTCCGCGCCCTGCACCGGGGGCGCCTGCCGGACCGGCCGCTGGTGCTGCCCGGACCGTGGGACGCGGCGAGCGCGCGGGTCTTCGCGGCTGCCGGGTTCCCGGCGCTGGCCACGCCGAGCGCCGGGGTGGCCGCCTCGCTCGGGTACGAGGACGGGGCCACCCCGGCCGACGAGATGTTCGCCGCGGTCGCCCGGATCGCGCGCGCGGTGGACGTGCCGGTGTCGGCGGACGTCGAGGGCGGCTACGGGCTCACGCCCGGGGAGCTGGCCGGACGGCTGCTGGAGGCGGGCGTGGCCGGCTGCAACCTCGAGGACTCCGAGGGCGGTGTCCTGAAGGACCCGCACGCGCACGCCGAGTTCCTCGCCGGGGTGCGGGAGGCCGCCGCCGGGCACCTGTTCGTCAACGCCCGCGTCGACGTCTTCGTGCACGGCGACGGCGACCCGGAGCAGGCCATCGGGCGGGCCGCGCTGTACCGCGCGGCGGGCGCCGAGTGCGTGTACCCGATCCTCGCCCCGCCGGAGCTGGTGCCGCTGCTGCGGTCCGGGATCGAGGGCCCGCTGAACCTGCTGGCCCGGCTGGACGGGGACGGCCCCTCGCCCGCCGCGCTCGGCGGACTCGGGGCCACCCGGGTCACGTTCGGCCCCGGCCTCCAGCGACGGGCCACGGCCGCGCTGCGGGAGATCGCCGCCGGCCTGACGGAGTAAAGCCGCTCAGGGCAGCCACTTCTTCCAGACGGACGGGTGGCTGTCCACCCACTTCCCCGCCGCTTCCTGTGGGTCCGTCTTCTGCTCGGCGATCATCAAGGAGACCTCGTTCTGGTCCTCGGTGGTCCACCGGAACTTCTTCAGGAAGGCCGCCGCCGCGCCGCCGGACGCGGCGAACCGGGCGTTGAGGTACTTCTTCAGCGGGGTGTGCGGATAGGCGCAGGCGATCTTCGCCGCGTCCGCGTCGCAGCCCTCCTTGTACGGCGGCAGCCGCACCTCGGTCATGGGCACCTTCTCGAACAGCCACTGGGGTGAGTACCAGTACGTCAGGAAGGGCTTCCTCTCCTTGGCGAACTGCTTGATCTGGGTGATCTGCGCGGCCTCGGAGCCGGCGAAGACGACCCGGTAGTCCAGGTCCAGGTTGTTCACCAGGGCCTTGTCATGGGTGACGTAGGACGGCGAGCCGTCCATCAGCTGGCCTTTGCCGCCGCTCTCCGCGGTCCGGAACAGCGGGGCGTACTGGTCCAGGTGGCGCCAGTCGGTGATGTCCGGGTGCCGCTTGGCCAGGTACGTCGGCACGAACCAGCCGATGTGCCCGGTCACGCCGAGGCCGCCGCCGGACACGACCGTCTTCTTGTCCTCGACGTACCGCTTCTCCTGGTCCGGGTGGCCCCAGTCCTCCAGCAGGGCGTCGACCCGGCCCTGGCTCAGCGCGTCCCAGGCCGGCACCTCGTCCACCTGGACGGTGTCGACGCGGTAGCCCAGCTTGTGCTCCAGGATGTACCGGGCGACGGCCGCGTCGGACTGCGCGCCCACCCAGGACTGCACGGACAGGGTGACCGTCTTCGCGCCCCGGGCGTCGGCGAACGGACTGGCTTGCCTGGTCATGTCGGCGGCCCCGCACCCGGTGGTCAGGGTCAGCACGGCGGCGGCGGCCGTGATCGCGCTCCGGCGCATGTCAGGCTCCCTTCCCGGGACGGCGCCCGGTCGGCTGGGTGACCCGGTCCAGCATCAAACCCAGGCAGACGATGGCCGCGCCGGCCACCAGACCGGTCGCCAGGTCGCCCTGGGCGAGGCCGAAGGCGACGTCGTAGCCGAGGGCGCCGCCGCCGACCAGGCCGCCGATGATGACGACGGCGAGGACCAGGACGACACCCTGGTTGACGGCAAGCAGCAGCGCGCGCCGGGCGAGCGGGAGCTGCACCTGCCAGAGCTGCTGCCGTCCGGTCGCGCCGAGCGAGCGCGCGGACTCCAGCGCCGCCTGGTCGACCTGGCGCAGGCCCTGCGCGGTGATCCGGACGACGGCCGGCAGGGCGTAGACGACGGCGGCGGCGACGGCCGGGGCGCGGCCGACGCCGAACAGGGCGACGACCGGGATCAGGTACACGAACTGCGGCATGGTCTGGAAGACGTCCAGGACGGGCCGCAGGGCGCGTTCGACGCGGTCGCTGCGGGCCGCGGCGACGCCGGTGGCGAGGCCGAGGACCAGGGTGACGGCGACGGCGGCCAGCACCTGGGAGAGGGTGTCGAGCGCCGGCTCCCACACGCCGAGCACCCCGATCGCCGCCATGGCGAGGACGGCGGTCAGCGCGGTGCGCCAGGTGCCGATCAGCCAGGCGGGGACGGCGACCAGGAGCAGCACCGCCCACCAGGGCAGCGCTTGCAGGCCGTCGCGGACGGGATCGAGCACCCAGGTGGTGAAGCGGCCCGCCCAGTCGGCCGTGCCGCCGACGACCGGGACCCCGGAGTAGAGGTGGCCGGTCATCCAGTCGACGGCCCGGTCGACCGGCGCGGCGATGTCCAGGACCCGGCCGGCGGGCCAGTCGGACGCGCCGAGCAGCCGGGCACCGAGGGCCGCGGCCGCGGTGACGGCCAGGGCGTAGGGCCAGCCGATGGTCCTCGGGCGGGCGGTGCCGTCGCCCGCCGCCGCGGTCACCCGGTCCAGCACGACCGCGAGCAGCACGATCGGGAGGCCGGCGGCGAGGGCGGCGCCGACGTCGACCGAGGCGAGCGCCTGGTAGACGCGGTCGCCGAGGCCGCCGGCGCCGATGACGGCGGCGATGACGGCCATGGACAGCGCCATCATGATCGTCTGGTTGAGGCCGAGCAGCAGTTCCTTGCGGGCCAGCGGGATGCGGGCGGTCAGCAGCCGCTGGCGGCGGGTGGCACCGAGCGACTCCACGGCCTCCAGGACTTCGGGGTCGGCACCGCGCAGGCCGAGCGCGGTGAGCCGGGCCATCGGCGGGGCGGCGTAGACGACGGTGGCGAGGACGGCCGCGGGGACGCCGATGCCGAAGACCAGGACGACGGGGAGGAGGTAGGCGAAGGCCGGGAGCACCTGCATGGTGTCCAGGACCGGGCGCAGGGCGCGGTCGAGCCGGCCGGAGAGTCCGCCGGCGAGGCCGAGGAGCACGCCGACCAGCACGGAGGCGAGGACGGCCACGGTCATCAGCGCCAGGGTCTGCATGGCCGGCACCCACATGCCCAGGGCGCCGCAGGCGAGGAGGGCGACGGCGGTGCCGACGGCCAGCCGGACACCGGCGACGCGCCAGGCGAGCAGGGCGCCGAACACGGTGACGCCGGCCCAGCCCGCGCCGAGGAGGGTGACGTAGACGGCGCGTACGGCGATGACGACCGCGTTGCTGACGTGGCCGAAGAAGTACAGGAACAGCGGGTGGCTGTCCCGGTGGTCGATGATCCAGTCGCTGGCCGACTCCAGCGGCCCGGAGAGGTCGACCGTGAGCGCATGCGGCCAGGTTCCGTGGCCCCAGCGGCCCACGAGGGGCAGGAGGGCCGCGGTGAGGAGGGCCAGCACGAGGAGTTTGCCCGCGGCCCGGCTCCGCAGGACGCGGGGGGCGGCGGAGCGGGCGGCCGGGGCGGTGAGCGTGGCCATCAGACGGCCTCCGGGGTGGTGCGGGGGCTCTCCGGGGTGGTGCGGGGGCCGGACGGAGCGGGGCGGGGGCTCTCCGGGACGGCGCCGGAGCCGGACGGGGGCGCTTGCGCGGGCCGGGCGGACGGCGGCGCGGCGGCGCTCGTGGTCCCGGGGTCCATACCCGGCGCCTGGGTGGCGCTCATGGTCCCGGAGTCCACACCCGGCGCCGGCGCGGCGCTCGTGGTGACGGGGTCCACGCCGGCCACCACGCCGAGCAGCCGTTCGTGGTCGACCACGCCGAGGCAGCGGCCGGCGGCCATCACCCGGGCCGGGGCGCCCGCGCGCGCGACCGCCTCGATGGCCTCGGCGACCGTGGCCTCCGGGCGGACGGCCGGTCCGGTGGCCGTGTCCTCGGAGGTCAGCGGGCGCATGGCCGTACGGCAGGTCAGCACCTGTTCGCGCGGGACGTCCCGGACGAACGCGCGGACGTAGTCGTCGGCCGGGGAGCCGACGATCTCCTCCGGGGTGCCCAGCTGGACCACGCGGCCGTCACGCATCAGGGCGATGCGGTCGCCGAGTTTCAGGGCCTCGCTCAGGTCGTGGGTGATGAAGACCATCGTGCGGCCCTCCTCGCGGTGCAGGCGGGTCACCTCGTCCTGCATGTCACGGCGGATGAGCGGGTCGAGCGCGCTGAACGGCTCGTCGAACAGCAGCACCTCGGGGTCCACGGCCAGCGCCCGGGCCAGCCCCACCCGCTGGCGCTGGCCGCCGGAGAGCTGGCCGGGCCGGCGCCTCTCCATGCCTTCCAGGCCGACCTTGGCGACGAACTCGGCGGCGCGTTCCCGGCGTTCGGACTTGCCGACGCCCTGGATCTCCAGGCCGTAGGCGACGTTGTCGAGGACCGTGCGGTGCGGGAGCAGGCCGAAGTGCTGGAAGACCATCGCGGCCCGGTGCCGGCGCAGCTCGCGCAGCCGGGACCGGTCCATCGCGCGGACGTCCTCGCCGTCGATGGCGATCGTGCCCGCCGTCGGCTCGATCAGCCGGGTCAGACAGCGGACCAGGGTGGACTTGCCGGAACCGGACAGGCCCATGACGACGAAGACCTCGCCCTTGCGGACGTCGAAGGAGACGTCCCGGACCGCGGCGGTGCAGCCGGTGCGGGCGCGCAGTTCGGCGGGGCCGAGCGCGCTGAGCGCGGGGTCGGCGGGGACGCGGCCCGGCCGGGGCCCGAAGACCTTCCACAGGCCGGACACGGAGAAGACGGGCTCGGTGGCGGTGGGCGGTTTGCGAGTGGGGACGGCGAGGGTCATCGCACGTCACCTCCGATCAGATCGGCGGCCTTCTCCCCGACCATGAGGACCGCGACCATCGGGTTGACGGCGGTCATGGCCGGGAAGACGGACGCGTCGGCGATCCGGACGCCGTCGAGACCGCGGATCCTCAGCTCCGCGTCGACCACGGCGAGTTCGTCGTCGGCGGCGCCCATCCTGCAGGTGCCGGCCGGGTGGTAGACGGTGTGCGCGGCCTTGCGGGCGTACTCGCTCAGCTCGGCGTCGCCGGTCACCTCCGGGCCGGGGCACACCTCGCGCTTGAGCCAGCCGGCCAGCGGTTCGGTCGCGGCGATCTCGCGGGCGATGCGGATGCCGTCGACCAGAGTGCGGGCGTCGTAGTCGTCCTCGTCGGTGAAGTAGCGGAAGTCCAAGGCGGGCTTCACGGACGGGTCGGCGCTGGTCAGGTAGAGCCGGCCGCGGCTCCTGGGCTTGGGGATGTTCGGGGTCATCGACACGCCGTGCGCCGGGCGCGTGTAGCCGAGGCGCTCGGGATTGTCGGTGAACGGGATCTGGTAGAAGTGGAACATCAGGTCCGGGCCCGCGTGGGAGGGGTCGCGGCGGACGAACAGGCCCGCGTCGGAGTCCATCGCGGAGTTCTCCGGGATCGGCCCGTGCGTCTCCCAGACGATGACGGACTCGGGGTGGTCGAGCAGGTTCTCGCCGACGCCCGGCAGATCGTGCGCGACGGGGATGCCGAGCGCTTCGAGGTCCCCGCGCGGTCCGATGCCCGAGTGCAGCAGCAGCCGCGGGGAGTCGACGGCGCCCGCGCACAGGACCACCTCGTGCCGGGCCCGGATCAGCAGGTCCTCGCCGTCCTTGGTGCGCACCCGCACGCCCTCGGCGCGGGTGCCGGCCAGCTCCAGCCGGTACGCCCACGTCTCCAGGAAAATACGCAGGTTGGGGCGCTCGTCGAGCACCGGGTGCAGATAGGCGACGGAGGCGGAGGAGCGCTTGTTGCCCTCCGGGTGGTAGGCGAGGTCGAAGAAGCCGACGCCGTCGTCGAACGGCTCGCGGTTGAAGCCCTCGACGCGGGGTACCCCGAGTGCCGATCGGGCCGCGTCGACGAAGTCGCGGGCGATGGCGTTGCGGTCCTTCTCGTCGACGGTGACGATGTTGTTCTTCAGCCGGCCGAAGTAGGGCTCCATGGGGGCGGCGCCCCAGCCCTCGGCGCCGGCGGCCTCCCACTCGTCCCAGTCGGAGGGCAGCGGCTTGAAGGAGATGAGCGTGTTGTGGGAGGAGCAGCCGCCGAGCACGCGGGCGCGGCTGTGCCGGATGTGGGAGTTGCCGCGGGGCTGTTCCACGGTCGGGTAGTCGTAGTCGAGTTCGCCGCCGAGCAGGCCCATCCAGCGGCGCAGGGTGAGCACGTCGTCGCAGCCGACGTCGCTCGGGCCGCCCTCGATGACGGCGACGGTGACGTCGGGGTTCTCGGTGAGGCGGGAGGCGATGACGGAGCCCGCCGTGCCGCCGCCGATGACGACGTAGTCGTAGACGTGGGGCGTGGTCTCGGACATGGGGGTGCTACTCCAGGGGTGTGGGGGTACTGCTCCGGCGCCGCGGTGGGGTGCGCCGGGCGGGGCGGTTCAGCCGGCGAACCAGCGCACCGGGCGCGGGGCGAGGTTCTGGTAGACGTGCTTGGTCTCGCGGTACTCGGCGAGTCCGGCGGGGCCGAGTTCGCGGCCGGTGCCGCTCCTGCCGAAGCCGCCCCACTCCGCCTGCGGCAGGTAGGGGTGGAAGTCGTTGATCCAGACGGTGCCGTGGCGCAGCCGGGACGCCACCCGGCGGGCCCTCGCGGTGTCCGCGCTCCAGACGGCGCCGGCGAGGCCGTACTCGGTGTCGTTGGCGAGCCGGACGGCCTCCTCCTCGGTGCGGAAGGTCTCGACGGTGAGGACCGGGCCGAAGACCTCCTCGCGGACGACCTTCATGTCGCGGTGACAGGCGTCGAGGACGGTCGGCTCGTAGAAGTAGCCGGACGCGGGACGCTCGGGCGCCGGGCCGGGCCGTCCGCCGCCGCAGCGCAGCACCGCGCCCTCGGCGAGCGCGGAGGCGACGTACGCCTCCACCTTCTCGCGCTGTGCCGCGGAGACGAGCGGGCCGCACTCGACGCCGTCCTCGGTGCCGCGGCCCAGGCGGATCCGCCGGGCGCGGTCGGCGAGTTCGGTGACGAAGCGGTCCCGGACGGACTCCTCCACGATGAGGCGGGCGCCGGCCGAGCAGACCTGGCCGCTGTGGATGAAGGCCGCGTTCAGGGCCTGGTCCACGGCCGTGTCGAAGCCCTCGTCGGTGGCGCAGGCGTCGGCGAAGACGACGTTGGGGTTCTTGCCGCCGAGTTCGAGGGCGACCTTCTTGACGGTGGGCGCGGCGGCCTGGGCGACCTTGACGCCGCTGGTCAGGCCGCCGGTGAAGGAGACCAGATCGACGTCGGGGTGTTCGGCGAGCCGGGCGCCGACGCTGTGGCCGGGTCCGGTGACGAGGTTGGCGACGCCCGGCGGCAGGCCGGCCTCGGTCAGCAGGCCGATCAGCGCGATGGTGGTCATCGGGGTGATCTCGCTGGGCTTGACCACGAAGGTGTTGCCGGCGGCGAGCGCCGGGGCGATCTTCCAACTGGCCTGGAGCAGCGGGTAGTTCCAGGGGGTGATCAGCGCGCAGACGCCGACGGGTTCGTGGACGACCACGCTGTGGATCTCCGCGGAGCCCGCGTCGACCACCCGGCCGGGAGCCTCGGCGGCGACGAGGTCGGCAAAGTAGCGGAAGGCGTCGGCGACGCAGTCGATGTCGACGCGCCCCTCCTCGACGGTCTTGCCCGCGTCCCGGCTCTCCAGCAGGCCGAGTTCCTCGCGGTCGCGCGTCAGGAGAGCGGCGACGCGGCGCAGCAGGGCGGCGCGTTCGGCGGCCGGGGTGTGCGGCCAGGGGCCGTGGTCGAAGGCGTGCCGGGCGGCGGCCACCGCGCGATCGGCGTCCTGCGCGTCGCCCTCCGCGACCACGGCGAACGGCCGGGCGTCCGCCGGATCGAGGATCTCCCGGGTCGCGCCGGAGACCGCTTCCCGCCACTCGCCGTCCGCGTGGATGGTCGCCCGGCCGTGCCGTTCGGTTCTGTCCGCCATCTCGGTATCGCCTTCCGTTCCTGTTCCGTGCCCCTGTGTCACCCAGGTGTCACGCTCGGGGACCGTCGCCGCCTGCCCAGAGCGCCGGTTTCGCATGCGCAATCGATGGCGGAAAGTGCGCGGGGTCACGGAAAACGCCGGTGATAGCGGACAAAGAGGGAGTGCGCCGCGCTCGTCGCGGCGGCCGGGACGGCCGGCGGCCGGCCCGGCGCCGGTCCGGCGGCCGGCCGTCCCGGCCGCCGGGGAAGCACGCCGTGCGGGCCGGGCCCTACCGCTTGCCGAACGCCGTCAGGGTGCCTTCGGCGCCGGGCACGAAGAGCCGGCCCTTGGCCGTGGCGATGCCGGGCACGACGAACCCGCGCCAGTCGTCCTCGGCGAGGATCGGCGACATGGGCGGCGGCGCGGGGTAACGCCGGTACGACCAGACGGTCTTGCCGGTCGTCCGGTCGAGCACGACGAGCCGGCCGTCGGCGTCCTCGACGTACACGTAGCCGCCCGCCACGAGGCGCACGGTGGCCGCGCCGACGGAGCTGGTGTAGGTCCAGGCGGCCTTGTAGGTGCTGGTGTTGTAGGCCCTGACCTTGCCGCGGTACGCCACGTACACCCGGCCGGGGCCGAAGGCCGGGGTCGCGTCCGCGGGCAGTTTCCGCACGGCGGCGCCGGTCTTGCGGTCGTAGGCGGTGACCGACTCGTCGCCGTAGTCGCTGCTGCGCATCCAGGCCGCGCCGGCGCCCAGCGCGACCGGGTTGCCGTAGGCGCCCGAGACGTCGGGCACCCGGAAGCGGTGCAGTTCGGCACCGGTCCTGCGGTCGAGGTGGTGCCAGGCGACGCCGTCGAAGCCGATCCACACACCGGAGGCGTCGACGACGGTGGGCGCCCAGGAGTACTGCGACAGGGGCGCCTTCCACACCCGGGCGCCGGTGTCGGCGCGCAGGGCGAACGCGGTGCCGCGGCCGTCCTGGAGGTAGAGCAGGCCGCCGTACCAGACGGGCGGGTACTGCATGGAGGCCGAGTCGAGGGTCACCGACCAGATCCGCCGTCCGGTGGCCGGGTTCCAGGCGGCGATCGTGCCGCGCGAGGTCTGCGTGTAGAGCAGGCCGCCCCCGTACGACACCCCGGCCCCGGTCTCGTTCTTCTCCAGGGAGACGGCCGGCCACAGATCCTTGCCGGTGCCGGCCCGGAGCCCGACGAGCATCATGCGCGGGCCGCCCTCGGTGCCGTCGTCCGCGTTCACGACGGCGTACACCTTGTCGCCGACCGCGACCGGCGCGGAGACGACGGTCCCGAAGTCCCGGCTCCACAGCTTCCGGTACGGCGGTGCCGCCGTGGCCCCGGCGACGAGGCCGTCCGCCCGGCCGTCGGCGCGGTAGCCGAGCGTCGCGTCCGTCAGCTCGGCCGCGGTGGCGGTCCGGCCCGGCACGGAGGTGGCCGCCTGGGGCGAACCGGTGAAGGCCAGCGCCATGACGGTGGCGACCCCGGCGACGCCAAGTCTTCTACGAGTACGGCGAGTTGACGCTCCCATGGAAGTACCCCCTGATCGACGGTCGGCCCGGTCGGACGACCACCACCCGATACCCCCACGGCACCCTCACATGCGCGCGGAGCCCGCCGCTTCCTCCCCCAGCAGCTCGCGTACGCAGCGGCGCAGCCAGGCGTGGGCCGGGTCGGCGTCGTGCCGGGGATGCCAGGCGAGCCCGACCGTCATCGCGGGCAGCGGGAGCGGGATGTCGAAGACGACCAGCCCGAGGGCGTCGGCCAGCGGCCGGCTCCACCGGCTGATCAGCCCGATCAGGTCGGTCTCGCGCAGCACGAACAGCGAGGCCGGGTAGCTGCCGACGCTGCCCACCACCTCGCGTTCCAGGCCGAGTTGTCCGAGGGCGTCGTCGATCGGCCCGTGCTGCCGGCCGCGCCGGGAGACGCTCAGGTGGCCGGCCGTCCGGGCGAACCGCTCGGGGGTCAACTCCCCGCGCAGCAGCGGGTGTCCGGCCCGTACGACGCCCAGCATGCGGTCCTCGCGCACGGTCTCCACCCGCACCTCGGGCGCGGCCGAGTCGATCACGCCGATCTCCAGGTCGGCGGTGCCCTGACGCAGGAACGGGCCGTCCACGTGGCTCTCGGACAGGAAGCGCAGGCGGATGCCGGGCGCCTCGCGCGCGGCGCGGGCGAGGAGGGCCGCGCCGAGGGTGGCGGCCGTCGCGTCGTGACCGATGATCGTGAAGGTGCGGGTCACCGTGCGCAGGTCGGTGTCGCGGCCGGGCGCGAACAGGGCGCGGGCCCGCTCCACCACGGCGCTCACCTCGGCGCGTACGGCCAGCGCGTGCGGGGTCGGCACCATCCGGCGGCCGGCGCGGACCAGCACGGGGTCGCCGAGCGCCTTGCGGATCCGGCCGAGGGTGCGGCTCATCGCGGGCTCGGACAGGTGCAGCCGCCGGGCGGCGCCCCGCACGCTCTCCTCCTCCAGCAGCACGTCCAGCGCGAGCAGCAGATTCAGGTCCAGGCCCGTGGATTGCGTCATGTGCAGGTATCCCTTGCGAAGGTTGCACTGGAAGGCAGGTCGGTGGCGAGCCTACGGTGAGGGCACATCCCCCGCCACCACCCACCAGCTCCCGGGAGGAGCCGTGCCCGCGCACGCCCTGAACCGCCCCGTCCTGCTCACGCTGTGCGCCTGTGTCCTGGTCGCGCAGAGCATGGTCGCCGCCGTCAACCTGCTGCTGCCGCAGCTCGTGTCCTCCGGCCTGCACCCCTCGCACACCCAGTTGCTGTGGACGGTCGACGCCTATGTCATCGTCTTCGCCGGCCTGCTGATCCCGGCCGGCGCGCTCGGCGACCGCTACGGCCGCAAGGGCGCCCTGCTCGCCGGTCTGGCCCTGTTCGCCGGGGGCGCCGCGGCCGGCGCGCTGGCGTCCGGTCCGGCGGTGCTGATCGCGGGCCGGGCCCTGTCCGGCGCCGGGGCCGCGCTGATCACCCCGGCGACGATGTCGGTCCTGGTGCATCTGGCCGGGCCCGAGCGCCGCGCCCAGGCGATGGCGTCCTGGACGCTGGCCCTCGGTCTCGGCGGCCTGGCGGGCAACCTGGGCGGCGGTCTGGCCGGCCAGTTCCTGTCCTGGCGGGCGCTGTTCGCCGCGATGGTGCCGCTGGCCGCCGTCCTCGCCGCCGCCGTCGCGGTGACCGTCCCGCGCACCGCCCGCTCCGCGCACGGCGGCCCGGACCCGGCCGGCACCCTGCTGCTCACCGCCGGCCTGGTCGCGGTGCTGTCCGGCATCATCGAGGGCCCCGGCCGCGGCTGGTCCTCGGTGCGCGTCCTGGCCGCGTTCACGGCGGGCGCCCTGCTGCTGACCGCGTTCACCGTGCGCGCCCTGCGCTCGTCCGCCCCGCTGTTCGACCCGCGCGTCTTCCGCTCCGGCGCCCTGCGCGCGACCACGCTCGGCCTGGCGACGGGCTTCTTCGGCCTGTTCGCGCTGTTCTTCGTCAACGCGCGGTATCTGCAGGAGGTCAAGGGCTTCGGCCCGGCGGTGACGGGGGTGGCGATCGTGCCGCTGATCGTCGGCATGGCCCTGGTGCCGAAGTTCGCGGCGCGCTGGTCGGCGCGGCCGCGGCCGGTGATCGGCACCGGGCTGGGGCTCGTCGGCGCCGGTCTGCTGGCCGCGTCCACCGCGGACGCGCACACGCCCTACCCGCTGTACGCCTGCTGGCTGCTGGTCATCTCGGCGGGCGCCGGCCTGGCCATGCCGGCGCTCACGCTGGGCGTGGTGGTCTGCCTGCCGCCGCACCAGGCGGGCCTCGGCTCCGGTCTCGGCACCTCGGCCCGGGAGATCGGCGCCGCGCTCGGTGTCGCCGTCGCCGGCACCGCGCTGGCCGGGCACACCGGCTTCGCCAGAGGCATGGGACCGGCGCTGCGGGTGGTGGGGGTGACGGTGCTGGCGGCCACCGCCGTGGTCGTCGCGGGGTACCGGGACTCCGGTGCGCGTCCGGGCCGTCCGGCCGCGCGGGCCGCGGCGACGAGGGAACCGGTGGGCTGAACCGGCGCGCGGAGGGCGCCGGAAACGACGAGGTCCCCTCCCGCGTGCTGCGGGAGGGGACCTCGTGTGCGGAGCGCCGGGCAGGCCTTGCACCTGCATCTCCCCGCAGGAAGCGGGGCGTCTTTCCTTGGACCACCAACGCATCACCTGGTGCCGTTTCCGGCGGCCGGTGCGTGATCAACTATAGCGCACCGGCGCCGGTGTCACACCACGTCAGCTCAGATGAGGCCGAGACCGCGGACCGCCTCGCGCTCCTCCGCCAGCTCCTGGACGGAGGCGTCGATGCGGGCGCGGGAGAACTCGTTGATGTCCAGGCCCTGGACGATCTCGTACGTGCCGTCCTTGCAGACGACCGGGAAGGAGGAGATCAGGCCCTCCGGGACGCCGTAGGAGCCGTCCGACGGGATGCCCATGGACGTCCAGTCACCCTCGGCGGTGCCGTTGACCCAGGTGTGGACGTGGTCGATGGCGGCGTTCGCGGCGGAGGCGGCGGAGGACGCGCCACGGGCCTCGATGATCGCGGCACCGCGCTTGGCGACGGTCGGGATGAAGTCCTCGGCCAGCCACTTCTCGTCGTTCACGGCCTCGGCGGCGTTCTTGCCGGCCACGGTGGCGTGGAAGATGTCCGGGTACTGGGTGGCGGAGTGGTTGCCCCAGATGGTCAGCCGCTTGATGTCGGCGACCGTGGTGCCCGTCTTCTTCGCGAGCTGGGTGAGCGCGCGGTTGTGGTCCAGGCGGGTCATCGCGGTGAAGCGCTCGGCCGGGACGTCCGGCGCGGCGGCCTGCGCGATGAGCGCGTTGGTGTTGGCCGGGTTGCCGACGACGAGCACCTTGATGTCGTCCGCGGCGTGGTCGTTGATGGCCTTGCCCTGCGGCTTGAAGATGCCGCCGTTGGCCTCCAGCAGGTCACCGCGCTCCATGCCCTTGGTGCGCGGCCGGGCGCCTACCAGCAGGGCCACGTTGGCGCCGTCGAAGGCGACGTTCGGGTCGTCCGTGATGTCGATGCCCTGGAGCAGCGGGAAGGCGCAGTCGTCCAGCTCCATCGCGGTGCCCTCGGCGGCCTTGAGCGCCGGCGTGATCTCCAGGAGGCGGAGGCGGACCGGCACGTCCGCGCCGAGCAGCTGGCCGGAGGCGATGCGGAAGAGCAGGGCGTAACCGATCTGGCCGGCCGCGCCGGTGACGGTGACGTTCACGGGAGTGCGGGTCATGGCGTTCTCCGTATGACAGCTGGCGGTGGGGCGTCCCTGCCCCGGGCGGATGATCGATCTCTTGGCATCAAGAGAGATCCAGCGGTCAGGCTATCGCGCATCCGACAGGCCGGACGTCCGGGGCCGTGTGGCTCACCCCACAAGGGGATCACCCGGGCGTACCGGCCCGCCGGCGGCGGAAAAAGAGGGGGGCGGCCGTCCGGGTCAGGGAGAGGAGGGACCGGGGACGGCCGCCGTGGGGGCCGGGGTACCGGACTCCCGTGGGGGTACGGATCGTGTGCCCCGGATCGGCGGCGTTATGCGCGCGTACCGGAATCGGCTCTTCTTTTTTTCTCCCCGGCATCTGCCCCGGCGCCGCACCCCCGTCTCCCCGCCGCCGCGCGCCGCGCTCGCTCCCGTCTCCCCGCCGCCGCGGGCCGCCCGTCACTCCGTGCAGCCGGACTGGCCCGAGGCCAGCGTGGCGCACGCCCTGGCCTGCGCCGGGCTGCGTACGACGACCATCGGGGTGTACCCGATCGTGTCCCCCGCCGCGGTGATGTCGCCGGACTGCCGCTCCTTGCCCGCGGTGACCCGCACGGTGTCGCCCGGCGCCCCGCTGGTGATCCGGCCCCAGGCCGTGCCGCAGACCTTGCTGTAGCGGACCTCCAGGGTGGTGGTGCCCACGGTGGCGGTCTTGGCGGTGGTCACCAGGTCCCCGCTGCACCCCATGGCCTCGGCGTCCTGGCCGGCGCAGGCGGCCCCGGCGCACTTGACGCCGGGCGGCGGGCTGGTCCGGGCGGAGGCCGAGGGGGTGGGCCGTCCGGCGGCCTTCCCCTGGTCGTCGCCGCCCCGGTGGGTGAAGAAGACGACCCCGCCGATGAGGACGAGCACACCGACCAGGCCCGCGAGGAACATCGTCAACTGCTGCCGGCGCGCGGACCAGCGCTCCCCCGGCTCCGGGCGCTGCGGCGCGGGCCGGGCGGTCCCGGCTGCCGGGGTGCCCTGCGTCCGGACCGGGCGGGCCGGGGTGTGCGGGCCGGTGGACGGCGCGGCGAGGGCGGCGGACGGGGTGGCGGGGGTGGCGGCCGGGGTGGGCGCGGGGGTGTCCGGGCGGGCGGCGGGCCGGGGGACCGGGCGGGCGCTCGCCGTGGACGGGCCCCGGTAACCGGCCAGTCCCCAGGAGTTCTTGACGGGCGTGTCCGCCGACGGCTGGGCGGGGATGACCCCGGTCGCGGGCACGGCCGGCGGTGCTCCGGAGGCACCCGCGGTCCCCGGCGCGGCGCCGTCACCACCGCCGCCCTTCCCGGCCCGCCGGGCGGCTCCCGCGCCCTTGGTGACGAGCCGGGCCGCCCCGGTCCCCGTCTCCGTGCCGGCCGCCGGTTCCGCCGCCGTCGCCCCGTCCCCGAGCGCCGCCCGGGAGGCGGCGGCGCGCAGCGCGTCCCGGGTGCTGTCCTGCCGTACCTCCGCCCGGGTCCAGGCGCGTTCGGCCAGCTCCCACAGGGTGGTCAGCGGGCCGGGCGGGGCACCGGCGGCCTCGGCGAGCGCGATGACCGCGCCCTTGGGCGCCAGCAGCCGGCCGCTCAGGTACCGCTCCCAGGACGACGCGCCGTAGCCCGTCCGGCCGGCCAGTTCGGCGACGGACAGTCCGCTGCGGTCCACGAGTTGCCGGAGCCGGCCGGTGAACTCCTCGATCCGCGGGTCCAGATCGTCCGGCAAGGCGTTCCAACGAGGCATGGGTCTTCCCTCTTCCCCCGGTCGTGCTGTCGATCTCGCGCGGCTCCCCGGCCACCCAACGGGACCGCGCCGGCCCAAGGATCCCAGTTCCCGGGACCGGCCGCACCCGAGCCGGAGCCGCGCCGGGCGCCGGGCGGTACGGCGGTGGCCCGCGTCCCCGGAGGGAGGGCGGGCCACCGGTCGTGCGGGGTGCGCTACTTGTCGAGTGTGAAGTGCAGGATGTCCTTCAGGAACGGCAGTTTCAGCAGCGGGTCGGGCTGGATCATCAAGGCGAGCAGGACGATCACCAGGCCCAGGACGCCGTAGGTCACGATGTCCGTGAAGCGGGAGCGTACGGCGAGCATGCCGACGTCCGGCCGCAGCCAGCGCAGCACCGCGCCGGTCAGCAGCGCGGCGCCGACGATCAGCGTCCCCGGGCGGAACGCGTCCAGCGCGGTCACCAGCAGGCCGAGCGCCACCAGGCCGACCACGGTGAGCAGGGGCCACTGCCGGGCGGGCGCCGGGGCGTCGCCGGCCGCGGCCCGGCCGCCGCCCTCCGGCCGGGCGGTGTCCCTGGTGAAGAGCGGGAAGCGGCGGGTGACGCGGCGCGGACGCCCCTTGGCGTCCGGCGCGCTGACCGCGTCGCGGACGGTCGGCTCCGCCTGCCCGCGGGCGTCCTCAGCCGGCACTGCGCTCCGCCGCCTCGACCACGTTGACCAGCAGCTGCGCCCGGGTCATCGGGCCGACGCCGCCGGGGTTCGGGGAGATCCAGCCGGCCACCTCGGTCACGTCCGGATGGACGTCGCCGACGATCCGGCCCTCCGCGTTGCGGGAGACGCCGACGTCCAGCACGGCCGCGCCCGGCTTGACGTCCTCGGCGCGGATCAGGTGCGGCGAGCCGGCCGCCGCGACGATGATGTCGGCGCGCTTGAGGTGGGCGGAGAGGTCACGGGTGCCGGTGTGGCACTGGGTGACGGTGGCGTTCTCGCTGCGGCGGGTGAGCAGCAGCGGCATCGGACGGCCGATGGTGACACCGCGGCCGACGACCACCACCTCGGCGCCCTTGATCTCCACGCCGTGGCGGCGGAGCAGGGTGAGGATGCCGTTCGGGGTGCAGGGCAGCGGGGCGGGCTCGTTCAGGACCAGGCGGCCGAGGTTCATCGGGTGCAGGCCGTCGGCGTCCTTGGCCGGGTCCATCAGCTCCAGGATGCGGTTCTCGTCGATGCCCCTGGGCAGCGGCAGCTGGACGATGTAGCCGGTGCAGGCCGGGTCCTCGTTCAGCTCGCGGACGACCGCCTCGATCTCCTCCTGGGTGGCGGTGGCCGGCAACTCGCGCTGGATGGAGGCGATGCCCACCTGGGCGCAGTCGCGGTGCTTGCCGGCGACGTACTTCTGGCTGCCGGGGTCGTCCCCGACGAGGATCGTGCCGAGGCCGGGCGTGACGCCCTTCTCCTTCAGCGCCGCCACGCGGGCGGTCAGATCGGACTTGATCGCGGCTGCGGTGGCCTTGCCATCGAGAATCTGGGCGGTCATGTCCCCATCCTCGCGGATGACCCGGCCCCGGTTCCAATCCGGGTGTCACGGCTTGATCAGTGATGTTGCACTTGCACAACACCTGACGTATCCGGCTGGACAAGTAAGAGGCTGTTAAAGAACGATGAGCACACAGTGCCGCGGGCAGTACCGGGGGGACGGACCGCATCTGTAGAACTTCTCCTCCGAATGTGCCGCGCGTCGTCCCCGCACTTGAGCAACGCAGACGGAGGAACACCGCCATGAGCTTCGGCGACCCGAACAACCCGTACGGCCCGCCGCAGGGCCAGCAGCCGGGCTACCCGCCGCAGCAGCCGCAGGGCCAGCCCGGCTACGGCTATCCCGCCGCCCCGCAGGGCCAGCAGCCGGGCTACGGCTACCCGGCCGCGCCCCCGGTGCAGCAGCCGTACGGCTACGGCGTGCCGATGGAGATGCCGGGCCTGATCAAGACCGCGCGGGTGCTGCTGTTCATCCTGGCGGGCTTCCAGTACCTGGCCGGTCTGTTCCTCGGCATCGCCGCCGGCGCCACGCAGGACGTCTCCAACGGCATCGGCTCGGGTGACGACACGAGCACGGCCACCGGCGCGCTGATCGCGTTCGCGCTGCTGATGCTGGCGCTGGGCACCTTGTCCATCTTCCTCGGCGTGAAGTTCAAGAAGGGCGGCGGCGGCATCCGCGTCACGACGATCGTGTACGCGTCCCTGCTGCTGCTCGGCAGCCTGGTCAACATCGTGAACGGCGCCGGCGGTTCGGGGACCTTCGGCGGCGTCATCTCGCTGGCGTTCGGCGGCATCATCCTGGCGTCGATGGTCAACAGCTCGGCCTCGGCCTGGTTCAAGCGCCCGCGGTACTGATCCCGGCACACACACGCGTGGTCCCGCCCGTCGGACGACGGGCGGGACCACGCGTGTGTACGGACCGCTCGGGATCAGTGGAAGAAGTGGCGGGTGCCGGTGAAGTACATGGTCACGCCCGCCTCCTTGGCGGCCGCCACGACCTGCTCGTCCCGGATCGAGCCGCCCGGCTGGACGATCGCCCGGACCCCGGCGTCGATCAGGATCTGCGGTCCGTCGGGGAACGGGAAGAAGGCGTCGGAGGCCGCGTACGCGCCCCGGGCCCGCTCCTCGCCGGCCCGCTCGACGGCCAGCTTGCAGGAGTCGACGCGGTTGACCTGGCCCATGCCGACACCGACCGACGCGCCGTCCTTGGCGAGCAGGATCGCGTTGGACTTCACGGCACGGCACGCCTTCCAGGCGAAGGCCAGCTCCCGCAGCTCCGCCTCGGACAGCGCCTCACCGCTGGCCAGCGTCCAGCCGGCCGGGTCGTCGCCCTCGGCCTGGAGCCGGTCGGCGACCTGGAGCAGCGCGCCGCCGTCGACCGGCTTGACCTCGACGGTCTGGGCCGGGCCGGACGGGCAGCGCAGCACGCGGATGTTCTTCTTCTTGGTGAGGGCCTCCAGCGCGCCCTCCTCGTAGTCCGGGGCCACGATGACCTCGGTGAAGATCTCGGCGACCTGCTCGGCCAGCTCCTTGCTGACCGGCCGGTTCACGGCGATCACACCGCCGTACGCGGAGACCGGGTCGCAGGCGTGCGCCTTGCGGTGCGCCTCGGCGACGTCCGCGCCCACCGCGATGCCGCAGGGGTTGGCGTGCTTGATGATCGCGACGCAGGGCTCGGTGTGGTCGTACGCGGCACGGCGGGCGGCGTCCGTGTCCGTGTAGTTGTTGTACGACATCTCCTTGCCGTGCAGTTGCTCGGCCTCGGCGAGCCCGCCGGTGCCGTCGACGTACAGGGCGGCGTCCTGGTGCGGGTTCTCGCCGTAGCGCAGGGTGTTCTTGCGCTGGTAGGCGACGCCCACGAACTCCGGGAAGCCGGAGTCGTCGGCGGGCGCGTACGCCGAGGCGAACCAGGAGGAGACCGCGAGGTCGTACTCGGCCGTGTGCCGGAACGCCTCGGCGGCCAGCCGCTTGCGCGCGCCGAGGTCGAAGCCGCCGTCGCGCACCGCGGCGAGCACGTCGGCGTACCGCTCCGGGCTGGTGACCACGGCCACGGACGGGTGGTTCTTGGCGGCGGCGCGGACCATGGAGGGGCCGCCGATGTCGATCTGCTCCACGCACTCGTCGGGCGAGGCGCCGGAGGCGACGGTCTCCCGGAACGGGTAGAGGTTGACCACGACCAGGTCGAACGGCTCCACGCCCAGCTCGGCGAGCTGCGCGCGGTGGCTGTCCAGGCGCAGGTCGGCGAGGATGCCCGCGTGCACCTTCGGGTGCAGGGTCTTCACCCGGCCGTCCAGGCACTCGGGGAAGCCGGTCAGCTCCTCGACCTTGGTGACGGGGACGCCGGCGGCGGCGATCCGGCCTGCCGTGGAGCCGGTCGAGACCAGTTCCACACCGGCCTCGTGCAGCCCGCGGGCCAGCTCCTCCAGACCGGTCTTGTCGTAGACGCTGACGAGTGCGCGACGGATGGCCCGCTTGTTGCTCTCGGCGGTCACTGGATAACTACCTTTCGTCCCTCAATGCGATAGCCGTTGCGGGCGAGCCGCCCCACGACCTCGACGAGCAGCCTTCGCTCGACGTCCTTGATGCGCTCGTGCAGCGCGCTCTCGTCGTCCTCGTCCCGGACCTCGACCACGCCCTGAGCGATGATCGGCCCGGTGTCGACGCCGTCGTCGACGAAGTGGACGGTGCAGCCGGTGACCTTGGCGCCGTACGCGAGCGCGTCACGGACGCCGTGGGCGCCGGGAAAACTGGGCAGCAGGGCCGGGTGGGTGTTGACGAACCGGCCGCCGAACCGGGCCAGGAACTCCTTGCCCACGATCTTCATGAACCCGGCGGAGACCACGAGGTCGGGCGCGTGTGCGGCGACGGCCTCGGCGAGGGCCGCGTCCCACTCCTCACGGGTGCCGTGGTCCTTCACCTTGCACACGAAGGTGGTGATCCCGGCGCGCTCGGCCCGGGCCAGTCCCTCGATGCCCTCGCGGTCGGCGCCCACGGCCACGACCTCGGCGCCGTACGCCTCGGGGCCGGCGGCGGCGATCTCGTCCAGCAGCGCCTGCAGATTGGTGCCGGAGCCGGAGACCAGCACGACGAGGCGCTTGGCAGCCGGGCCGGCGGAGGTGGCGGCCACGATGGGGCCCTTTCTCGGGTGGCGATCCGTGGTGCGGCCGTTTGTACAGTCGTACAAATGCTTCGCGACCCCGGATACGGGGAAGTCTACGAAGCGGCCGGCCGTCAGCAACGATACCGGCACTCAGGACGGGCCCCTCGGGACGGGTGGCCGGCCGGAAGGTAGCGTTCGCGGGGAATCACGAAAGAGCAACCTCGGGAACGCGGTCGTCGTGCGGTGCGTTCACCGGGTGGAAAGCTCACGTCGGACTGCCGCAAGTCACCTAGGGGAAGACGCTCTTTTGATGCCCGATCGCAGCCTGCGACTCCTCACGTTCCCGCCGCGCCCGGCCCAGGGAGGCGAGCGTGGCGCCGCACTGCTGCGGGAGCGCCCCTCCTCCCCGCCGGCGGGAAGCCCACGGGGCGGCCCCGACGGCTCGGGGCAGGGCGGCTCCGGGCACGGGGACACGGGCCGGGACGGCTCGGGGCGGAACGGCTCCGGGCGGGGTGCGGGTGCGGCCGGGCCGGACGGGTCCGGGCGCGGTACCGGTGCGCCCGGGGCGGGCGGTTCCGGGCCGGGCGGTGAGCGCCAGGACGACAATCCGTTCGCGCCGCCGCCGGAGGGCACTCCGGACCAGCCGTGGCGGCCCCGCCATCCCGGCGGCCCGGCGGGTCCCGGGTACGGCGCGGGTCCCGGGTACGGGCCCTGGCAGGGCTCCGGTGGGGGCCAGGGGCAGGGACAGCAGGGTTCCGGTGCGGGGCAGGGTGGTCCCGGTGCCGGGCAGGGTCCGGGGCACGGCCCGGGTCAGGGACAGGGTCCCGGGGGTTATACGCCCTGGGGCAGTCAGTGGAGCGATCAGCAGCCCGGCCGCTCCCCCGGCGGCTTCGGCGAACGGCCGGGCGGCGGCCCGCAGGGTCCCGGCGGGCCCACCGGTCCGCCGGCCCGCTGGGACCCGGCCGACCCGGCCCAGCGCCGCGCGCGGTACGCCCTGCTCTCCGGCATGTGGTCCGTCTTCTTCGCCCTGTTCAGCTGGCCGTACGTAGCCCTGCTGCTGGGCGCCCTGGCCCTGTACTGGGGCAGCAGCGCGCTGCGCGCCAAGCCGCACCGCCCGGCCCCGGACGCACCGGCGGCTCCCGGAGCGGCCCCCGCGCCCCCGGCGGCCCCCGCACCTCAGGCGGCCCCCGCGCCCCCGGCCGGCCGGCCCCACACGACGGCGGCCGTCGGCGGCCTGGTCACGGCGTCCCTCGCGCTGGTCCTGGTGGCGTCGTCCTTCACCGTCCAGCTCGTCTACCGCGACTACTACACCTGCGTCAGCGACGCCCTCACCCACGAGGCCAAGCAGTCCTGCGACAGCCTGCTGCCGCACGAGCTGCGGGGCGTGCTGGGCGGCCAGGACGGCTGACGCCGCTCACTCGGAGGAGACCGGCCGGGAGTCCGGACCGGCGTCCATGGGCGGTCGGCCGGTGAACGGCCGGTCGGTGGCCGGTTGGTCCATGGCCGGTTGGCCTGTGAATGGCCGGTCGGGGGCCGGTTGGCCTGTGGGTGGCCGGTCCGTGGCCGGTTGGTCCGTGGGGGGCCAGGGGGCGGGGTCGGGAGCGGCCTGGGACTCGGTCTCCGTCAGGGGCGTCCAGCGGGCGGTGCGGGCGCCGTCGTCGTACCGGTCACCGGGCAGCGGCTCGGCGAACGATGTCGGGAACGGGTCTTCGGCCGGCACGAAATCGTAGAGGTCCGCCTCGGCGTCCCCGGTGCCGACCGGTGGCCGGGGCGCCGTCACCTTGTCCGCGCCTTCCGCCCTCCCCGCGTCCGCCGGCCCCGCCGACTTCGACTTCGCCGCAGCGGCCCGGTCCACCGTCTTGGCTCCCTTGGCCCCCTTGGCCGCCTTGGCCGCCTTGGCTCCCTTGGCCGCCTTGGCTCCCTTGGCCGTCGCTCCAGTCAGCGTCGTACTCCCCGCCCCCGCGCCCCGCTCCGCATGGCCGTCGGCATGCGCGGGCCGGCGCAGGTGCCACAGCCGGGCGAGCAGTGCCACCGGCAGCGCGCACACCGGGGTCCAGGCCCCGGCCGCCGCCCCGGCCCGCAGCCACAACGGGCCGAAGCGGGCCAGCGCGGCCACGCCCACGGGGCCGCCCGCGAACGCGGCGAGCAGGGCGACGGCCGCCGCGCAGACCACCGCCGTCAGCAGGACCACCCCGGCGGTTTGGCCGGCCGACCAGCGGGCCCGCGCCGCCGCTCCGGGCCTCGGCCGCCGTACCGCCGCCCGCGCCACGAACCAGCCCGCCACCATCCCGGCCACCGCCGGCACCGCTGCCGCCGCCCAGTTCTGCGGCGCACCGGCGCCCGGGTCCGGCACCGCGGCCAGCAGCGGGAACGGCGGCAGCAGCGGGGCCGGGTCGGAGGCGAACGGGGTGACCAGGTGTCCGGTGCCGAGGGCGAAGCCGGGACCGAGGGCGTAGGACGCGGCCCACACCGCGGCGTTGGGCACGAGCGCCACCGCGAGCAGCAGTACGGCGAACCGGCCCGTCCAGCCCTCCGCCAGTTGGAGGAAGGAGGCCCGTGCCGGCGCGCCGTGCCACACCAGCGACACCCCGGCCAGCAGGGCACCGCCGCCGAGCAGGACCGTCGTGGCGGCACCGGCGGCGCGTACCGCCGCGCCCAGCCGGGCCCGCTCGTCGGTGCCCAGCACCAGCCGCCGCACCCGGCCCGGCACCACCGCCAGCACGCGCGACAGCGGTTCGCGCGGGTGGCCGTACCCCGCCCAGACCCCGACGCCGGCCGCGCTCGCCGTCACGGCCGGCAGACACAGCGTCAGCCATCCCCAGTGCGGGCGCAGTTCGCCGCCGGAGCAGTACAGGCCCGCGGCGATGCCGACAGCCAGATAACCGAGGACCACGCCCGTCCACGCGGTGCGCGCCGGCACCGGGGGCGGGCCGTCCGGTTCGGCGGAGGCGTCGGTGGCGTCCCGCGCCGCCCGGTACACCAGCCACACCGGCAGGACGGGCAGCAGCAGCGGGGTGACGCCGACGGGCACGGGAGCGCCGGAGAGGGTGCCGGTGCGGACCAGTTCGACGCCGTGGGCCAGCAGCCACAGGCCGGCGGCGACGTGCAGCGCGCCGTCCGGTCCGCTGTCCGGGTACGGCGAACTGACCCACAGCACCATGACGAGCACCGCCAGCGCGCCGAGGCCCAGACCGGCGGCGACGGCACCGGCCAGCAGGCCGGCGGCGAGTCCGGGCGAGCGGTCGCGGAGCCGGGAGAGCGCGGGCGACGACAACGGGTGGCGGACGGTCGGCTGGATCACACCGGCCATGCTCCCAACGACACGCGCTTTCCCGGCGTAACAGGCGAACCCCCGATGTGTCGCCCAATATATGTTTATGTTCTTTTTCCCACGAAAGGGCGCATGGTGACGACGCAGACTCCTGCCGGCCCGCCGCCACCGCCGGGCAGACGCCGACGCGTGCGCCGGTCCCGGTCGCTGACGCCGGCTCAGACGGCGTCCGGGCAGGCGGGCCCGGACCCCGGAATCGAGGAACCGGAGCAACGGGACGGCGGCACCGGCGGCTCCCGGCACTTGACACCCGATCAGGCCTTCGACGCGCTCTACGCCTTCTGCGCCCCGGCCCTCGTACGCCAGGCCTATCTGCTCACCGGGCGCCGCGAGCTGGCCCGCGAGGCCGTGGAACGGGCCTTCCAGCTGGCCTGGCAGCGCTGGCCGGACGTGGCCCGGGACCGCGATCCGGCCGGCTGGGTGCGGGCGGTGGCCTACGACTGCGCGCTCTCCCCCTGGCACCGCTTCCGTCCGCGCCACCGCTCCCCGGAGCCCCCGCCCGCCGACGCCGCCGACCGGGAACTGCTGCACGCGCTGCTCGGACTGCCGCCGTCGTACCGGCGCACCCTGGTCCTGTACGACGGTGTGGGCCTGGGCCTGCCGGAGACGGCGGCGGAGACGGAGGCCAGCACACCGGCCGCCGCGAGACGGCTGACCCACGCCCGGGAGGCGGTGGCCGAGCGGCTGCCCGAGCTGGCCGATCCGGCCGCGCTCCACCGCCGGCTGCTGGAACTGGCCTCGGCCGAGCGGCTGAGCGCGCCCGGGGCGACGATCGTCCGGACCGGCTGCGAACGCCGGAACGTCTTCTGGACCCGGGCGGCCATCGCCTTCACGGTGACGATCGTCGGCGCGACGACGCTCACGCTGCGGACGGCGCCGACGCGGTACGAGGCGCCGGTGGCCCCGGCGCGGGCGGTCGAGGGCGTGCCGGCCCCGGCCGGGCTGGGGCCGCTGTCACGGGAGGAACAGGCGCTGCGGGCGAAGCTGCGGCGCACCGGCGGACCGGAGCGGGTGGCACCCCAGCCACGGTGACGGCCGGGCGGGTGACGCGCACCGGGTGGCGGTGCGCCACGGTGAGCGGCGGTCAGACGCCGGTAGGCCCGGCCCCGGGCGGGGGGACGGGCCTACCTGTCGTCGAGCCGGAACGCTCAGGCGCTCAGGATCTCCCGGGCCAGCTTCGCCGTCTCGGTCGGGGTCTTGCCGACCTTGACGCCGGCCGCCTCCAGGGCTTCCTTCTTGGCCTGTGCGGTGCCGGAGGAACCGGAGACGATGGCGCCGGCGTGACCCATGGTCTTGCCCTCGGGCGCGGTGAAGCCCGCGACGTAACCGACGACCGGCTTCGTCACGTTCTCCTTGATGAACGCGGCCGCGCGCTCCTCGGCGTCGCCGCCGATCTCACCGATCATCACGATCAGGTCGGTGTCGGGGTCGTCCTGGAACGCGGCCAGGGCGTCGATGTGCGTGGTGCCGATGATCGGGTCGCCACCGATGCCGACGGCGGTGGAGAAGCCGATGTCCCGCAGCTCGTACATCATCTGGTACGTCAGCGTGCCGGACTTCGACACCAGGCCGATGCGGCCCGGCTTGGTGATGTCGCCCGGGATGATGCCGACGTTCGACTGGCCCGGGGTGATGATGCCGGGGCAGTTCGGGCCGATGATGCGGGTCTTGTTGCCCTTCTTGCCGGCGTACGCCCAGAAGGAGGCCGAGTCGTGCACGGCGATGCCCTCGGTGATGACGACGGCCAGCGGGATCTCGGCGTCGATGGCCTCGACGACCGCGTCCTTGGTGAACTTCTCCGGCACGAAGATGACGGAGACGTTGGCGCCGGTCTTCTCGATGGCCTCCTTGACGGTGCCGAAGACGGGTACCTCGGTGCCGTCGAAGTCCACGGTCTGACCCGCCTTGCGCGGGTTCACGCCGCCCACGACGCTCGTGCCGTCACCGAGCATGAGCTTGGTGTGCTTCATGCCGGTGGCGCCGGTCATGCCCTGGACGATGACCTTGCTGTCCTTGTTGAGCCAGATAGCCATGGTGGTTTGAGTCCTCGTCCTCGTGCTTACTTGGCGGCGGCCAGCTCGGCGGCCTTGTCGGCCGCGCCGTCCATGGTGTCGACGCGCTGCACCAGCGGGTGGTTGGCGTCCGTGAGGATCTTCCGGCCCAGCTCGGCGTTGTTGCCGTCGAGGCGGACGACGAGCGGCTTCTCGACCTTCTCGCCGCGGTCCTCCAGCAGCTTCAGGGCCTGCACGATGCCGTTGGCGACCTCGTCGCAGGCGGTGATGCCGCCGAAGACGTTCACGAAGACGGACTTGACGTCCGGGTCGCCCAGGATGATCTCCAGGCCGTTCGCCATCACCTGGGCGGAGGCACCGCCGCCGATGTCCAGGAAGTTGGCGGGCTTGACGCCACCGTGCTTCTCACCGGCGTACGCGACGACGTCCAGGGTGCTCATCACGAGACCGGCGCCGTTGCCGATGATGCCGACCTCGCCGTCCAGCTTGACGTAGTTGAGGCCCTTCTCCTTGGCCGCGGCCTCGAGCGGGTTGGCCGCGGCCTTGTCGTGCAGCTCGGCCCACTCGTGCCGGAACTCGGCGTTGTCGTCGAGCGACACCTTGCCGTCGAGCGCGATGACGTCACCGGAGGCGACCTTCGCGAGCGGGTTGACCTCGACCAGGAGGGCGTCCGACTTGATGAAGGTGTCCCAGAGCCGGACCAGGACGTGGGCCACCTTGTCGGCGACCTCGGCCGGGAACTTGGCGGCCTCCACGATCTCGCGGGCCTTGGCCTCGTCCACACCGTCGATGGCGTCGATCGCGGTCTTGGCGACGGCCTCGGGGCGGGTGGCCGCCACCTCCTCGATCTCCATGCCGCCCTCGACGGAGGCGATGGAGAGGAAGGTGCGGTTGGCACGGTCGAGGAGGAAGGAGACGTAGTACTCCTCGACGATCTCCGGGGCCGTCTCGGCGATCATGACCTTGTGGACCGTGTGGCCCTTGATGTCCATGCCCAGGATGTCGGTCGCGCGGGCGACGGCCTCGTCCGGGCTGGCGGCCAGCTTCACGCCACCGGCCTTACCGCGGCCACCGACCTTCACCTGCGCCTTGACGACGGACTTGCCGCCGAGCCGCTCGGTGATCTCGCGCGCCGCCTCAGGCGTGTCGATGACTTCACCGGCCAGCACCGGTACATCGTGCTTGGCGAAGAGGTCCCTCGCCTGGTACTCGAACAGGTCCACGCGCTTCCGTCCCTATCAGTGATCTCGCGGTTCGTTGGATGCGTGGGCGTGCCGCGAAGGGCAACGTGACGTCCGCTTGTCACAAGGGAGGCGCACACGGTGTCCGAGCGCGCGGCATGTCCGTCTCGCAGGTTATCGCCGCTTGCGGGGCCTCCCTAAATCGAGGGTCACACCCGAGCGGTGATACCTGTCACATGATGCCGGTTTTCCTGGCACGCAGTGCCGCCCCTGTGCCGTCCGGCGGGTGACGGCCCGCGCGTCACGTCCGCTCCGGAAGCGGCAGCGGCCGTTTCTCCAGCGCCGCCGCCATCACCTCGGGGAACAGGTCGGGGGTGCAGGCGAAGGCCGGCGCGCCGAGCGCGGCGAGCGCCGCCGCGTGCTCGCGGTCGTATGCGGGCGCGCCCTCGTCCGACAGCGCGAGCAGCGCCACGAACTGCACCCCGGACGCCTTCATCGCCGCGACCCGCTTGAGCATCTCGTCACGGATGCCGCCCTCGTACAGGTCGCTGATCAGCACGACGACGGTCTCGGCGGGCCGGGTGATCTGCGCCTGGCAGTAGGCGAGCGCCCGGTTGATGTCCGTGCCGCCGCCGAGCTGGGTGCCGAAGAGCACGTCGACGGGGTCGTCGAGCTGGTCGGTGAGGTCGACGACCGCCGTGTCGAAGACGACCAGCCGGGTGCTGATCGACCGCATGGAGGCCAGGACCGCCCCGAACACCGACGCGTACACCACGGACGCCGCCATCGAACCGGACTGGTCGATGCAGAGCACGACCTCCTTCTTCACCGACCGCGCGGCCCGGCCGTAGCCGACGAGCCGCTCCGGTACGACCGTGCGGTACTCGGGGAGGTAGTGCTTGAGGTTGGCCGCGATGGTGCGGTTCCAGTCGATGTCGTGGTGGCGCGGGCGCTGGACGCGCGCGCTGCGGTCCAGGGCGCCGGTGAGGGTGGCGCGGGTGCGGGTGGCCACCCGTTTCTCCAGGTCCTCGACCACCTTGCGCACGACCGCGCGGGCCGTCTCCCGGGTCGTCTCCGGCATCGCCTTGTGCAGCGACAGCAGCGTGCCGACCAGGTGCACGTCGGCCTCCACCGCCTCCAGCATCTCGGGCTCCAGCAGCAGCGAGGCCAGGCCCAGCCGGTCGATCGCGTCGCGCTGCATGACCTGGACCACGGAGGACGGGAAGTACCGGCGGATGTCGCCGAGCCAGCGGGCGACGGACGGCGCCGAGGCACCGAGGCCCGCCGACCGGTCCCGGCCCTGCCGCGGCGCGTCGCCGCGGCCGTACAGCGCGGCCAGGGTGCCGTCCATCGCCGCGTCCCGGCCGGACAGCGTGTATCCGGTGCCGTCGGCCTGGTCGCCGCCGAGCACCAGCCGCCACCGGCGCAGCCGCTCCCGCGCCGGGTCGGTCTCCGGCGCCGCCGCCCGCTCGGCCGTCGTGTGTGTCGCGTGTGTCCCGTGCGTCATGTGCCCACCCCCGCGAGGCTGTCGTGTTCCGTCCTGCCCTGAGCCGTGCCGTCCCGGGGCGTGCCGTCCCGAGGTGTGCCGTCCCCGGGCGTGCCGTACGCCGTGCCGTCGTCCTCCGCCAGGCCGAGCAGCAGGCGCAGCACCGGCAGGACGGCGTCGGCGCGCCGGGTGTCCGGTTCGGCGGCGAAGCCGGGGACCGCCGCCGTCCGGGCGGCGGCTGCGCCCGGGCGGTCGCCCGGTCCCCGCCGCACCAGTTCGCCGAGGGTTCTGCGGACGCCCGGCTCGTACGCCGTGAAGGTGCGCCGCAGCAGCGGCAGCACGTCCGTGAAGGCGTCCGCCGGCACCCCGGTCAGCCAGGTGTCCAGCAGGCCGAGCAGCCGCTCGTCGTGCACCAGCAGCAGTCCGCCCCCGCCGCCGGCGAAGCCCTCGACCCAGGCGGCGGCAGCGGCGGGCGGCGTGCCCGGCGACAGCGCGAGCCCCATCAGCCGGGCCGCCTCCTCGGGCCGCAGCGCGCCGTCGTCCAGCAACAGCCGCACGGCCCGCCCCCGGATGACACCGGGCGCGGTGTCCCGCAGCGACAGCACCCGCAGCACGCCCCGCCAGCGCTCCCGCAGCCCGCCATCACGGCCCTCACTCCGGAGCGCGTCACCTGTGCCGTGGTCCCGGCTACCGTCCCGTCCCACACTTGAGCGGCCGGCCGGCTCCCCGGCTGGTGCGCGGTCGTCCCGCTCCCCTTCCGGAGCGCGGTCGTCCGCGTCGTCCGTGACCGTCGCGGTCAGGCTCTCCGTCAGCAGTCCGACCGCCGTGTGCACGGCGTCCACATGGCCGCGCATCTCCTCCGCCGCGTCCGCGTCGAGGGCGGCACAGGCCGGGGGCAGGCCGACGAAGACCCGCTCGGCGAGGCCCGCGGCGACCTCGGCCAGCGCGCCGGTGTCGGTGCCGCGCACATCGCCGTAGCGCAGCGAGCGGACCAGGGCGGGCAGGGCCTGGGCGAGGTGGCCGACGTCCGTGTCGAGGGCGGCGCGGTCGGCGAGCACCCGCATGACCACGGGCAGCGCGTCCGGCAGGCCGGCCAGCAGGCACTGCTCGGCGAGCGCGGTGACGTCGGCCAGGGCGCGCGCGGCCGTCGCGTCGGCCTCGGCCTTGGCCTGCGCCGCCGCCTGTACGGTCGTCCCCCACACGCCCGCCTCGGCGACCCGCACCGACAGCTCGGGCTCCCAGCGCAGCCGCCAGGTCTCCCGGAAGGTGCCCGTGCCGCTCCGGGACCGGGCGGGCTCGCCCCAGCCGACGCCGAGCAGCCGCAGCCGGTGCAGCAGCCTGCTGCGGCCGGCGTCGGTGCCGCCGCGCAGGTCCAGCTCCAGCTCGCGCTCCAGGGCTTCGGGCTTGAGCCGCAGGGCGCGCTGCTGCCGGGCCAGGTCGCGCTGCAACGGCACCGCGGGCGCCGACTCCGGCACCTCGCCCAGGACGTCCCCGACGACCAGCCGGTCGTGCACCAGCGCCAGCGGCACGTCCGAGCCCTCGCACAGCACCGCGCGCACCGCGTCGGTGGTCTCGCCCAGGCCGGGCAGCGGGCGGCCGCGCAGTGCCGCCAGCGTCTCCGCGAGCCGCACGGCCTCGATGACGTGCGCGGAGGAGACGATCCGGTCCTCCTCGCGCAGCAGCCCGGCCACCTTGGTCAGCCAGCGCTCGACGGGCCGGTCGGGGGCGTGGAACAGATGCGCGTACCAGCCGGGCGCGTCGATGCCCGCGCCGTATCCGCCGGACCGGGCCAGTCTGCGGTGCGTCCACGGCACCCAGGTCAGATCGGTCTTGATTCTGGGCAGGCCCTTGAGCAGGGCCCGGTCGGCGGTGACGGTGGTCTTCTCGCGCAGCGCCGGCACATGCCAGGCCCCGCACACCACGGCCACGGCGTCCCCGTGCTCCTTGCGCGCGTCCCGCAGCCGCAGCCGCATGTGCGCCTCGCGGACGAGGTCCCTGGTCCGGCCGCCCGCGCCGTACCGTTCGCGCAGCGCGCCCATGGCCTCCGCCACGGCCGTGAACGGCGCGAAGGGGTCGCGCGCGCCCGGACCCCGGTGTTCGACGACGTCCTCCCACCAGCGCTCGGGGTCGTCGTATCCGGCCGTCTGTGCGAGCACCGCGAGGGGATCGACCCGGACCTCCTCCGCGTCGCCGGGGCCGGACCCGTCCGGTTCCGGCTCCTCCCACGCGAGCGTGTGCGCGGCGGGCAGGTCGATGAAGCGGGCCGGGACGCCGTGCTCCAGGGCCCACCGGATGGCCACCCACTCGGGGCTGAACCCGGCGAACGGCCAGAAGGCCGAGCGGCCGGGCTCGTCCACGGCGTGCGCGAGCAGGGCGACCGGGGGCCGCAGATCCGGGTCGGCGGCCAGCGGGATCAGCGCGTCGGCCTCGGGCGGGCCCTCGACGAGGACGGCGGCGGGCCGGGCGGCGTCCAGCGCGGCCCGCACCGCCCGCGCGGAGCCGGGCCCGTGGTGCCGCACGCCGAGCAGCAGCGGCCCGGTGCCGTACGCCGTGCTCCCGGGCGCGCCGGTCATGCGCTGACCTCCCGGCAGGCGCGGTAGAAGTCCGTCCAGCCCGCGCGCTCGCGGACGACCGTCTCCAGGTACTCCTGCCAGACGACCCGGTCGGCCGCCGGGTCGCGGACGACGGCCCCGAGGATGCCGGCGGCGACATCGCCCGGCCGCAGCACGCCGTCGCCGAAGTGGGCGGCGAGCGCCAGGCCGTTGGTGACGACGGAGATGGCCTCCGCCGTGGACAGGGTGCCGCTGGGCGACTTCACCTTCGTCCGCCCGTCCGTGGTGACGCCGTCGCGCAGCTCGCGGAAGACGGTGACGACCCGGCGGATCTCCTCGATGCCGTCGGGCGCGGCCGGCAGGTCCAGGGAGCGGCCGAGCTGCTCCACCCGGCGGGTGACGATGGAGACCTCGGCGTCGGCGCTCTCCGGCAGCGGCAGCACCACCGTGTTGAAGCGGCGGCGCAGCGCGCTGGAGAGGTCGTTGACCCCGCGGTCGCGGTCGTTGGCGGTGGCGATGAGGTTGAAGCCGCGGACCGCCTGCACCTCCTCGCCCAGCTCGGGGATGGGCAGCGTCTTCTCGGACAGGATCGTGATCAGCGTGTCCTGCACGTCGGCCGGGATACGGGTCAGCTCCTCCACGCGGGCCGTCATGCCCTCGGCCATGGCCCGCATGACGGGGCTGGGCACGAGGGCGTCGCGGCTCGGCCCGTGGGCGAGGAGCCGCGCGTAGTTCCAGCCGTAGCGGATCGCCTCCTCCGGGGTGCCGGCCGTGCCCTGCACCAGCAGCGTCGAGTCTCCGCTGACGGCGGCGGCCAGGTGCTCCGACACCCAGGTCTTGGCGGTGCCGGGCACACCGAGCAGGAGCAGGGCGCGGTCGGTGGCGAGGGTGGTGACGGCCACCTCGACGATCCGGCGCGGCCCCACGTACTTGGGGGTGATCACCGTGCCGTCCGGCAGGGTGCCGCCCAGCAGGTACGTCGCCACCGCCCACGGCGACAGCTTCCAGCGGGCCGGGCGCGGCCGGTCGTCCTGCGCGGCGAGCGCGGCGAGTTCGGCCGCGAAGGCGTGCTCGGCGTGCGGACGCAACACCTGCGCGCTCGCGCCGCGGTCGGTCTCGGCGGTCGTCGGTTCCACGGACACAGTCATGGCTGAGGCCCCCTCCAGCTCGGCCGGTTCGGATCTGCCACCAACCGTGCACCACGCCACTGACAATCGCTCTGACCTGCACAAATGCGCTCACCGGACCGATTGTCAGTGGCGGGACCTACCGTCGGTGACATGACTGAGCAGGGGGTGCGGTGGACCGCGGAACAGGTGCTCGCGCTGGCGCCTGACGCCGCGTCACGCAAGGCGGGGAGCAGACTCGGCGCGGCCGGACCGTGGTCCGGGACCGGGAGCGGAGAGGGGGCGGTGTGGGGGCTGTGCAAGGGCAGCGGCAGCAGGCCGTACCAGACGGTGGTGGACCTGGCCGACGCGGCCGGGCCGGCGTACAAGTGCAGTTGTCCCAGCCGTAAGTTCCCGTGCAAGCACGCGCTCGGACTGCTGCTGCTGTGGGCGGGTGACGAGGGCGCGGTGCCGGCGGGCGCGCGTCCGCCGGACTGGGCCGGGCAGTGGCTCGCGGGCCGGCGCGGCCGGGCCGAGGCCAAGAAGACGCAGGCCGAGGCGGCTTCGGCGGCCGGCCCCGCCGATCCGGAGGCGGCCCGGCGGCGGGCCGAGCGCCGGGCCGAACGGGTCACGGCGGGCGCGACCGAGCTGGAGCAGCGCCTCGCGGACCTGCTGCGCGGCGGCCTGGCCGCGGCCGAACAGGCGGGGTACGGCCTGTGGGACGAGACGGCGGCCCGCATGGTCGACGCCCAGGCGCCGGGGCTGGCCGCGCGCGTCCGGGAGCTGGGCGCGATCCCGGCGTCCGGCGCGGGCTGGCCTGCCCGGCTGCTGGAGGAGTGCGCGCTGCTGCACCTGCTCGACCAGGGCTGGCTGCGCCGTGACCGGCTCCCGGACGGCCTGGCGGCCACGGTCCGCCACCGGCTCGGCCTGCCCGTCGCACCGGACGGCCCGCCGGTGCGCGACCACTGGCTGGTCCTCGCGCAGTACGACGTGACGGACCCGAAACTGACGACGCGCCGGATATGGCTGCACGGCGCCGGGTCGGGCACGACCAGGCTGCTGCTGTCCTACGGCCCGGCGGGCCGCGCACCGGAGCTGTCGCTGCCGGTCGGCCTGGCCCTGGAGGCGGAGCTGTCCGGGTATCCGGGCGCGGGGCAGTCCCGGGCCGCCCTGGGCGAGCGGTTCGCCCCGCCGGCCCGGGCCGCGTTCCGCCCGCCGGGCACGAGCACCACCGAGGCGGCGGCCCGGTACGGCGAGGCGCTGCGCGACGACCCGTGGCTGGAGTCGGTCCCGGTGACCTTGGAGCGGGTGATACCGGTCCCGGACGGCGACCGGTGGCAACTGGCCGACGCCGGCACGGACACGGCCCTGCCGCTGACCCGGGCCGCCCGCACCCGGCCCGGCCTGTGGCGGCTGGTCGCGCTGTCCGGCGGCGCCCCCGTCACCGTCTTCGGGGAGTGCGGCCACCGCGGCTTCACCCCGCTCACGGCCTGGCCGGACGCAACCGGCGAGGCGGTGCCGCTGTGCTGACCGGCCGCACCCCCGCACACGCGCGGGCAGGTGAAGGGAAGGGAAAGGAAGGGAACGCGATGAACGGTTCACCGGCCGACGGCGGCACGGCGCCGCCGGACAGCACCTGGGAAGAGCTGGTCACCACCGCGCTCCTGGGCACCGACCGGCGCGCCCCGGCGCACACCCCGCCGGGCCGCACGGCCCCGGCCGCGCTGCTCGACGCGGCGGCCGTGGCGACCGTACGGCGGCGGGCCGGGCTGCGGCCCGCGCCGGCGGCGGCCCGGCTCGCGCACGCTCCCGCCGATCCCCGCCCGCCGCTGCCCGCACCGGCGGCGCACCGGCTCACCACCCTGCTGGCCGACCGGTCCGGCGGCGCGGGCGGCGGCCGGCGCGGCAGCTCACCGGACCTCATGGAGCTGCTGCCGCAGTGGCTCGCGGCGGCCAACGCGCACGGGTACGCGGCGCCTCCGCAAGCGCTGCCCGCGCTGCTGGACGCGGCCCGTGGCCGCACCGACCTGCGCCCGGCCGCGCTGGCGTTCGCGGGCCCGCGCGCGCTGTGGCTGGCCCGGCTGAACCCGGAGTGGCGGTTCGCGCTGCGCGCGGCTCCCGGCGGCGGCGCGACGCTGCCCGACACCGAGGACGCCGATGCGGTGCACCGGCTGTGGCAGGAGGGGCTGTTCGCCGAGCGGGCGGCGCTGCTCGGCGCGTTGCGGGCGCGGACGCCCGCGCCGGGGCGCGAGCTGCTGGCGTCGACGTGGGCGACGGAGCGGGCGGAGGACCGGCTGATGTTCCTCGACTCGCTGCGCACCGGCCTGTCGGCCGCGGACGAGCCGTTCCTCGAACAGGCGCTGGGTGACCGCAGCCGCAACGTCCGGGCGACGGCGGCGGAGCTGCTGTCGGCGCTGCCCGGCTCGGCGCTGGCCGCGCGGATGGCCGTACGGGCCACGGCGTGCGTGGCCCTGGACCGTACCGGGAACGCACCGGCGATCGTGGTGGAGCCGCCGCTCGAATGCGACGCGGACATGGAGCGGGACGGCGTGGTGGCCACACCACCGGCGGGCCGGGGCGAACGGTCCTGGTGGCTGGGCCAGTTGGTGGAGGCGACGCCACTCGGCACCTGGCCGGAGCGGCTCGGCGGGCGCGGGCCCGAGGAGATCGTAGCGCTGCCGGTGGCGGACGGCTGGCAGGGCGAACTGCACGCGGCCTGGTGCCGGGCGGCGGTCCGGCAGCGGGACGCCGCGTGGTCGCGGGCGCTGCTCGGCTCGCCGTCGGCACCGGAGGCCGGCGGCCCGGGCGCGGTGTCCCTGGCCGAGCGGGCGAAGCTGCTGGCCGCGCTGGAGCCGGAGGAACGGGCCGTGTGGGTGGCCGGGTTCATCGCCACGCACGGTCTGTCGGAGGCGTTCCAGCTCCTCGGGGGATGCGCGGTGCCCTGGGCCGCGCCGCTGGGCCACGCTGTGGTGGACGCGCTCAACATCGCCCGGGATGCCGGAAGTTACCCGTGGAGCTTCAGCGGTGTGATGGGGCTGGCCGAACGCTGCCTGGACCCGGCGGAGGCCGTGCGGCTGGAGGCGCTGCTGGCGATACCCGACGAACCGGAGGACGCGGCGCCGGGTGCCGGCGGGTACTGGGCGGAGGCGTTCCAGCGGCTGGTCACCACCCTGCGGCTGCGGGCGACGATGGCACGCGAACTGACACCGCCCGCCTCTCCCGCCGCGTCATCCGCGACGACGCCCGCCCCTACCGCTGACGAGCCGGTGGCGGGGAGCGCAGGGGGGCCGACACCGGGGCGGTGAGCCCGGGGCGGTGAGCCGCCGCAGACGGAAGCCTGAGCCGAGGCAGGAAGGAGTCCAGCCACCACTGACGAGCGCCCTGTCCCAGACACGGACACCGGGCCACCGCAGAGGAGCGCCCGGCCCCCGGTCATGGGCCCTCGGCCACCGCAGAGGAGCGCCGACCTCCCGGAGACGAGCGG
Organism: Streptomyces sp. NPDC027672; assembly: GCF_055566335.1. Lineage (NCBI taxonomy): Bacteria > Bacillati > Actinomycetota > Actinomycetes > Kitasatosporales > Streptomycetaceae > Streptomyces > Streptomyces sp. NPDC027672. Next base: position 686,549 of record NZ_JBVHSO010000001.1, read on the forward strand.
TCGGCCGCTGAGCGAGGACGCCCGGAACCCGACCACAAGCGGGTCAGCCCGGCGGACGGAGAACCAGCCGCCGGTACGGGTGCCCAGCCGCCGGTACGGGTGCCCAGCCGCCGGCGCGGGTGCCCAGCCGCCCGGTGCGGGGCCCGACCCGGAACGAGGCCGGTCAGCCCGCAGACGGGCGCCTGGCCTTCCGGGCACGGGCAGCCCAGCCGCCGGACCCGGGCGGCTCACCCACCCGATACGGAGATGCAGTGGCCGGTCCGAAGAGCGCCCAGCCCGGGGAACCGCTCCTCAGCCGCCGGACGCGGCCGGCTGACGGACGTTCTCCCGGACCCACTCCACGATCTCCGTGGTCGTGGCGCCCGGGGTGAAGATCCCGGCGACGCCCTTCTCCTTCAGCGGCGCGATGTCCTCCTCCGGGATGATGCCGCCGCCGAAGACGAGGATGTCCTCGGCCTCCCGCTCCTTGAGCAGGTCGATGACCGCGGCGAACAGGGTGTTGTGGGCCCCGGAGAGGATGGACAGGCCGATCGCGTCGGCGTCCTCCTGGACGGCGGTGTCGACGATCTGTTCCGGCGTCTGGTGGAGGCCGGTGTAGATGACCTCCATACCGGCGTCGCGCAGGGCCCGCGCGATGACCTTGGCCCCGCGATCGTGGCCGTCGAGCCCCGGCTTGGCGACCACCACGCGGATCGGACCGGCTGCCACACCCATCACTGCCTCCATCAAGCGACCACGGAAGCGATCGCTTCCGTACCGACAAGTACCGCACTTTTGGCGCGTTCCGCCACCGTCGCGAAGTGAACGAACGTTATCTCCAGCATCTCGCACCGGGCAGTTTTACGGAGCCCACCGAGGGGGAAATCACATGGTGGGACATGAGGGCACACGGGGCTCGAGCAGTTCCCCGGTGTGCCGACAGGAGGTCGGCCAATGAAGGTCACCGGGGTGATGCCGCTCCTGCCGCTCTGCCGGCGCCTGTGGCCGGGCAGACTGGCCGGACTGTCCGTGACACTGCTGCGGGCGACCGCCCTGGAGGCCGCGATCCTGGCGGGCCACCTGCTGCTCTATCCGACCGGCCTGATCCAGGAGCACCGCTCCGCGCACCTGCCCGCCGGTGACGGCACCGCCCGGCTGCCGGACCGCTCCGGCCCGCCGGTCGTCCTGCTGCACGGCTTCATCGACAACCGCTCGGTGTTCGTCCTGCTGCGCCGCGCCCTCGCCCAGCACGGCCGGCAGCGGGTCGAGTCGCTCAACTACTCTCCGCTCACCTGCGACATACGCATCGCCGCCGAACTGCTAGGCCGGCACATCGAGGAGATCTGCGAGCGCACCGGCAGTCCCCGGGTCGACATCGTGGGGCACAGCCTCGGCGGCCTGATCGCGCGTTATTACGTGCAGTGCCTCGGCGGTGACCTGCGGGTGCGCACCCTGGTCACGCTCGGCACCCCGCACTCCGGGACCCGGGTGGCGCCGCTGGCCGACGCGCATCCGATCGTGCGGCAGATGCGGCCGGGCTCGCCGGTGATCGAGGAGCTGGCCCGGCCCGCGCCCGGCTGCCGGACCCGCTTCGTGAGCTTCTGGAGCGACCTGGACTCCCTGATGGTCCCGCTGGAGACGGCCTGCCTGGAGCACCCCGACCTCGACGCGCACAACGTCCGGATGTCCGGCATCGGGCACCTCGCGCTGCCCGTGCATCCCGCCGTCGCGGCCGGGATACGCGAAGCCCTCGACGCCCCGCATGCCGAGGACCGGGTCACCGAGGGCCTGACGGTCGCCTGACACCGGCCGCACCGCGAGCGGAGGGAGTCGTTCCGGGGTCCGCACGGGCCGCACACAGCCGGCACATCGCCACTCGACATCGAACATCCTTCGAACGCAAGGCCAAAGTCCCGTCCCGGTCCCCCCGAAACACGGCCGAATGCCCGTTTCCGGCCCACGCGGACCCGGCGGAAGATTGTCGCGCCCAGGTACTGCCGGGTACAGTCGCCGCACTGCTCTGGCAGCCCCTGTTGTCGAGGCGAAAGAGAAGTTGGTGAACGACCGTCACCCGTCGGGGACCATGACCACCCCGGCCCCGGCTTCCGACGCCTCCACCGGGCACTACACGCCGTACGAGGCACAGGAAGCCTCCTACGACGACCTCACCACGTACGGCGGTTACGACGCCACCGGTTTCAGCGACGGTTCCGGAAGTGCCACGGCCTTCCACGCCGACCCGCTCTTCGGCAGCCTCCCGGGCGACGAACACACCACCGGCGCCTACGACACCACCCAGTGGCAGACCGGCGCCGGCCAGTTCCCGGCCCCCGACCCGTACGCCGCCCAGCACGCCGCCTACGACTCCGGTGTCTACGACAGCACCACCTGGGGAGTACCCGCTCAGGCCACCGGAAACCACACCAGCGGCCAGTGGGACACGAGCAGTTGGCAGCAGCCCGACCGGTCCGACGCCGCCGGCCCCACCCAGCAGTGGGAGTGGGGCACCCAGACCTTCGACACCGGCGCGTACGACGCCACGCAGTGGAACTCCGACGGGCAGACCGGGCGGACGGAACCCGGGCAGGACGGCGAGCCGTTCGACCAGCAGGCCACCGCGACGTTCGAGACGGCCGGCGACCCGCACGACCCGCACGCCGCATACGAGCGGACCGGCGACCCGGAGGACACCGCGGGCTTCGCGCAGGTGCCGTACGAGGACACCGGCTTCGACGCTCCGCCCTCCGCCTCCGACGCGGACGAGCCGGACGCCACCGGTGAACTGCCCGCCGTGACCGGCCTGCTGGACGGCCAGGAGGAGATCGTCCCGGCGCCGACGACCCGCGCCGGCGCACGCGGCGCGGCGCGCTCCCGGCGCCGTACGCCCGCCAAGCGCTCCGCACTGCTGACCGTCGCCGTGCCCTCGGCCTGCGTGATGGGCGTCGCCGGCATCGCCGCCGCCTCGGTCGGGGCGCTCGCCGACGACTCCAAGGACACCTCGACCACGACCGCGGACGCCCAGCCCGTCCAGCCGTCCGTCGCCAACAGCAAGCTGGACAGCCAGCTCACGACCCTCTCCGCCGGCGCCACCGACTTCGCCCACCGGGCGAGCCGCACGCAGGAGCGGATCGACCTCAAGACGCAGCAGGAGCTGGAGAAGAAGAAGGCCGCCGCGGAGGCCGCGCTCAAGGAGCGGCTGCGGCCCAAGTTCGCCCTGCCGGTCGGCCAGCACGGACTGAGCGCCTACTTCGGGCAGGCGGGCATCAACTGGATGTCGGTGCACACCGGCATCGACTTCCCCGTCTCCTACGGCACCCCGGTGATGGCCGCGACCGACGGCACCGTCACCACCAAGTGGAACAGTGCCTACGGCAACATGATGATCGTGACGGCGATGGACGGCACAGAGACCTGGTACTGCCATCTCTCCAGCTACCGCGTCGCCTCCGGTACGCCCGTCAAGGCCGGCGACCCCATCGCCTACTCGGGCAACTCCGGCAACTCCACCGGTCCCCACCTGCACTTCGAGGTGCGGCCGGCGGGCGGGTCCGCCATAGACCCGCTGCCGTGGCTGCGCAGCCACGGGCTCGACCCCACGTAGCCACTCCTGCCGGGGCCCCGCTGTGCGGCGGGGCCCGACGCGCGTCCGCTACAGCTTCTCCACCGGCGCGTACCGCAGCAGCAGCCGCTTCGGCTTGGTGTCGCCGAAGTCGATCGTCGCCTCCGCGTTCGCCCCCGTGCCCTTCACGCCGACGACCGTACCGAGTCCGAACTGGTCGTGGGTGACCCGGTCCCCGACGGCCAGCGCGGGCACCGGCTTCTCCGCCGTGCGCCGGGTGGCGAACCCGGACGCGCCCGACGCCGAGGAACGCGAACGGGTCGAGGAGAGCGAGGCCGCGATGCCGGACGCCGGACCGGAGGACACCGGCGCCATGGCGCCCGTCCGCTTCCAGTCCACGTGGGTGGCCGGGATCTCCTCCAGGAAACGGGAGGGCGGGTTGTACGACGGCTGGCCCCAGGCGCTGCGCATCGCCGACCGGGTGAGGTACAGCCGCTCCCGCGCGCGCGTGATGCCGACGTACGCCAGGCGCCGCTCCTCCTCCAGCTCCTTGGTCTGGCCGAGGGCGCGCATGTGCGGGAAGACGCCGTCCTCCATGCCGGTCAGGAACACCACCGGGAACTCCAGGCCCTTGGCGGTGTGCAGGGTCATCAGCGTGATGACGCCGTCGCCGCCCTCCTCGTCGGGGATCTGGTCGGAGTCGGCGACCAGCGCGACCCGCTCCAGGAACTCGGCCAGCGTGCCCTGCTCGTCCTCCCCGCGCTCCTGCTCGAACTCCAGGGCCACGGCCGCGAGTTCCTGGAGGTTCTCGATGCGGGTCTCGTCCTGCGGGTCGGTGGAGGACTGCAACTCGGCCAGGTAACCGGTGCGTTCGAGGACCGCTTCGAGGACCGTGGCCGGTCCGGCACCGGACTCGACGACCGTGCGCAGCTCCTCCATCAGCGCGTTGAACCGCTTGACGGCGTTGGTGGAGCGCGCGGCCATGCCGTACGCCTCGTCCACCCGCTTCAGGGCCTGCGGGAAGCTGATCTTCTCGCGCTGGGCGAGGGCGTCGACCATCGCCTCGGCGCGGTCGCCGATGCCCCGCTTGGGCACGTTGAGGATGCGGCGCAGCGGCACGGAGTCCTCGGGGTTGGCAAGGACGCGCAGGTAGGCGAGGACGTCCCGGACTTCCTTGCGCTCGTAGAAGCGGACGCCGCCGACGACCTTGTAGGGCAGGCCGACGCGGATGAAGACCTCTTCGAAGACACGCGACTGGGCGTTGGTGCGGTAGAAGACGGCGACGTCTCCCGCCCGCGCGTCGCCCGCGTCGACCAGGCGGTCTATCTCGTCGGCGACGAACTGGGCCTCGTCGTGCTCGGTGTCGGCGACGTACCCGGTGATGCGGGCGCCCTCGCCGGCGTTGGTCCACAGGTTCTTCGGGCGGCGGGACTCGTTGCGCTCGATGACCGCGTTGGCGGCGGACAGGATGGTCTGCGTGGAGCGGTAGTTCTGCTCCAGCAGGATCGTCGTCGCGTCCGGGTAGTCCTCCTCGAACTGGAGGATGTTGCGGATCGTCGCGCCCCGGAAGGCGTAGATCGACTGGTCCGCGTCGCCCACGACGCAGAGTTCGGCGGGCGGCACGTCGTCCTCGCCGTGCGGTGCGCCGGCGTCGGCGGCGGCCCGCTCCCCGGTGCCGACCAGCTCGCGGACGAGGGCGTACTGGGCGTGGTTGGTGTCCTGGTACTCGTCCACCAGGACGTGCCGGAAGCGGCGGCGGTAGTGCTCGGCGACGTCCGGGAAGGCGCGCAGCAGATGGACCGCCGTCATGATCAGGTCGTCGAAGTCCAGCGCGTTCGCCTCGCGCAGCCGCGACTGGTACAGGGCGTAGGCCTGGGCCAGGGTCTTCTCGAAGCCGTCGGCGGCCTGGGCGGCGAAGTCCTCCTCGTCGATCAGCTCGTTCTTCAGGTTGCTGATCTTGGCGCTGAAGGACTTGGGCGGGAAGCGCTTGGGATCCAGGTCCAGGTCGCGGCAGACCAGGGCCATCAGGCGCTTGCTGTCGGCGGCGTCGTAGATCGAGAACGACGAGGTGAAGCCCAGCTTCTTGCTCTCCCGGCGCAGGATGCGCACGCACGCGCTGTGGAAGGTCATCACCCACATCGCGTTCGCGCGCGGACCGACGAGCTGCTCGACGCGCTCCTTCATCTCGCCGGCGGCCTTGTTGGTGAAGGTGATCGCCAGGACCTGGCCCGGGTGCACGTTCCGCTCGGCCAGCAGGTGGGCGATGCGGTGGGTGAGCACGCGGGTCTTGCCGGAGCCGGCGCCGGCGACGATGAGCAGCGGGGAGCCGGCGTGCACGACCGCGGCGCGCTGGTTCTCGTTCAGCCCCGCCAGCAGCGTCGCCGAGTCGATCACCGGCCGCGGGGCACCGTCGCGGTAGTGGGCGTCCCGGTCCGGCGGCACGTCGAACTTCCCGCCGAACAGATCGTCCGGGAGCGGTTCCGGGCCGTGATCGTCCTCGGGCGGCGGCGGGGGCTCCTCCTCGCGCCCGCGAGGGGGCTGGAGGTCCGCCAGGAAGCTGTCGTCAAAGAGGCTGCTCATCGCTCTACGAGTCTAGGGCGCCCCACCGACAACCGGTCGCCGTCCCCGGAACATGGCCCTTTTCCCGGACAGTTGATCTTCCCGGACCCGGCGTCCCGCCGCCGCTCACCCAGCGGAAACACCTGCTCACCCACGCGGCGGCCCGCGCCCAGGTCACGGAAATGTATCGGACATAGCGTGCATCAACCTTCACAGAACACTCACGGGTTGGCTAGGTTGCCGTCAGGCCGCACGACCCCCCTCCGGCGAACCTCGCCGAGCCGTGCGGCCTCCGCCGAATCCGGCGCGCCCGCACGGCGCCCGGAGCCGGGACCACGGTCCTGGGGTGCGTCGGCCGGCTCCCGCCCGAACCTCCGTCGGCGCCCCGCAGGCCCGCAGCCACCCCGCCACGGTCCGGCAGGCGGCAGCACGGAAGGAGTCGCCTCCCTTGGCGTCGCACCGCAAGCCGCGCCCCGGCGGCACCCAGGCGGCGGGCCTCCCCGCCCCCGCCCTCGCCACCGCCGCCCTCACCTCCGTGGCCGTCCTGGCCCAGCCCGCCGACGCCCCACCCGTGCCCGGCCACATACGGCCCACCGCGGAGGAGGTCGAGCGCAAGATCGAGGACCTGTACCGCCACGCGGAGTCGGCAGCGGAGGCGATGACGTCCGGCACGGGCAGGCGGCGGACGGGGCGCGGGGAACTGGCGGGGCGCGGCGAGCGGACGAGGAGTGGCGAGCGGACGGGACGCGGGGAACCGGGGCGCGGGGAACTGGCCGGGCGGAAACCGGTGGGGCGGGGGGAAGTGGTGGGGCCCGTGGCACCGGTGGGGCCCGAGGAGCCCGTGAGGCTGGGCGAACCGGTGGGGCGGCGCGGGGAATCCGTGGGGCGTGCTCAGCGGGCCTGGGCGGCCGGGCGGGCCGACGGGGTCGAGAGTGCCGGTCTGGCCGAGGGGGCCGGGTGGGCCGTGGGGGCCGGTCTGGCCGAGTGGGCCGGGCGCACCGCGGGTGGCGCGGGTGTCGGTCCGGTGGGGCGGGCTGAGCGAGCGGCTCAGACCGAGAGCGTGGGGCGTGGGGAGCACGGGGGACCCCCCGAGCGGACCGGCTGGGCCGAGGAGGCCGGACGGACCGCGGAGACCGATCTGGCCGAGTGGGCCGGGCGCACCGCGGGTGGCGAGGGTGCCGATCCAGCGGGGCGAGCTGAGCGAGCGGCTCGGGCCGAGCGCATGGGAGGCGGGATGCGCGCCGAGCGGACCGGCTGGGCCGAGCGGGCGGGACGCGCTGATCGGGCCGAGGCCCGCGAGTGGCCCGCCGGGCGTGCTCAGCGGACTGGTCCGACGGAGCCGACCGGGCGTACGGAACGGACCGGCACGGCCGAACGCACCGCCTGGGCCGCCCGGGAGGGGTGGGTGAACGGGGCCGGGCCGACCCGGCCGACCGAGCCCGCCGGGATACCGTCGGGCCCGGCGGACAGCCTCCAGCGGCTACGCGAAGAGGTCGCCCGGCGAGCCCGGCACCGCAACCTTCCCGCCTTTCGCACCCTCACCGCCCAGCACGGCACGGTCCCGGCCCCGCGCGCCATCGGCCAGCCCGGGAGCGGTACGGTCCCGGCTCAGCGCGGCACGGGACAGCCCGGGTACGGCACGGTCCCGGCCCAGCACGCCACCGGCCACCCCGGGACCGGCACGATCCCGGCCCAGCGCGGCACGGCACAGCCCGGGTACAGCACCGGCCAACTCGGGAACGACGCGAGACAACCCGCACGCAGCACCGACCAACCCGCACGCGGCACCGACCTGCCCGGACACGGCACCGACCAGCCCGCACCCGGTACCGGCCAACCCGGACACAGCGCCGGTCGGCCTACGGGCAACGTCGGCCAAGCCATCCCGCCCCGTCCTGACCCGGCGGCCACGGCACCCACTCGCGGCGCGGCCACGCCACCGGCCACCCGGACCACCACCCCCACGAAGCCCGCGGACGATCAGGCCGAGGCCGTTTCCGCCGGACCGAGGGCGGCCAAGGCGGCCGTACGGAAAAAGCTCGCCCACGCGCGCGTGCTGCTGTCGCAATGGAGTGTCCCGGCCGCCGCCACGCCGTCCGGCGCGTACACGACCAAGGCCAGGAAGGCCCTCGCCTTCGCCCGCGCCCAGCTCGGCAAGCCCTGCGTGTGGGGCGCCGCGGGCCCCGGCTCGTACGACTGCGCCGGGCTCACCCAGGCCGCCTGGAAGTCGGCCGGTGTCACGCTCCCCCGCACGGCAGCCGAGCAGGCCGGTGTCGGCACCCCGGTCCCGCCGGCCGAGGCCCGCCCCGGGGACCTCGTCTTCTTCCACGACGACGCCGGTCATGTCGGGCTGTGCACGGGCGACGGCATGGTGATCCACGCCCCGAGGCCCGGCGCGTACGTCCGCGAGGAGCCGGTCTCCGCCCTCGGCGAGGCGGCCGTCCACAGCGTGGTACGGCCGGGCTGACGCGGGGCGCGACGGAGATCAGCCCCGGCGGATGCCCCGGAGGCTCAGGTCCACAGGACGGCGATGAAGATGTTGGCCACGGTCAGCAGGCCGACCAGCCCGAAGAGACCCTTGTCGATCCGTTCCTCGTCGCGCTTCACGTAGACCAAGCCGAGGATCACGATCAGCAGAGCCAGCTTCACACCGATCTTGAAGGTGTTGACGTGGTGGTCGTCGGCCTGGTTGAGGCCGACCAGGGCCACGCCGGTGACCAGCATGGTGATCGCACCGTGCAGCATCCCCGGCACGAACCGGGCCGTGCCCTGGCCCATCGCCTTCATCTGGGTGAGGAAACCGCCGAGCAGCGCGGCGATACCGATGATGTGCAGGCCGACGAAGAGATGGATGAGTACGTCCATGGAGCCGGAGCCTAGCCAGCGGCCCGGCCCTCCCCCTCACCGGGCCCCACCGGACAGTCGAGCCGAACCCCACCGGACACTCCCACCGACCCGCCCCAGACACCCCGACCGGACACCGGATCCCGCAGCCGTACCCCACCGCCCCTTCCACCGACCCGCACCGCACACCACCACGAGCCCTGCCGTCCGCCCCTCACCCCCACCCGCTCCCACCGTCACCGCAACCCCGCCCCCGGTCAACCGAAAGCCCCCATAACACCCCACCACACCCACCAGCCCCTGTTTTCCCCATTTCGATCACTACGCTCCATGAACGCGACGACTTCAGGTCAGCAAGACAGTCGCAAACAGTCACGCATCAGCCCATCCGAGCCAGTTCCGCACACACCGTTACCTTCTCGTCACTGTCCGGCCTAGCGTCCTCCCCCAGGTGCCCGGCTCCCCACCGCCGCCCGGACCAGGGGCGGCAACCGGTCACCCCGCCGGGATAGATCCGGCGGCGGCCCCCTCCACGCGGGCCGCCTCGGGACGTACGGACCGCCCGGTCGTACGAGTCATACGGAAGGACGTGACGGTTCCAGGTGGCAGCCCACCGCAAGCCCCCGCAACGCCCGCTCGGCGGCCATACGGTCCGCGCGGCCGCCACGCTCGCCCTGGCGGGCGCGGCCACCGCGACCGGCCTCGACGGGACGGCGCACGCCGAGCCACGGCTGACGCCGGCGCAGGTGAAGACCGAGGTGGACGCGCTGTACCGGGAGGCCGAGGCCGCGACCGAGACGTACGACGGGGCGAAGGAACAGGTGGCCACGGCCCAGCGGCGGCTGAGCGCGCTACAGGACCAGACCGCCCGCCGGCAGCAGAAGCTCAACTCGGCCCGGGACACGCTGGGCTCGATCGCGGCGGCCCAGTACCGGGACGGCACCATCGCCCCGGCCTGGCAACTGGCCCTCTCCAGCGACCCCGACCACTATCTGAACGGCGCCGCGCTCGCCGAGCGGGCCGGCGACCGGCAGGCCGCCGCGGTGTCGCGGGTGCGCCTGCACCTGCGGGAGATCGAGCGGCTGCGCGGTGCCGCGCGCCTGGAGCTGACATCGCTGCGCTCACGGCAGGCCGAGCTGCGACGGCAGAAGAAGACCGTCACCGGCAAGCTGGCCGAGGCCCGGCGGCTGCTGGCACGGCTGGATCCGCGGCAGCGCGCCGATGCCGTCGGCGCCGGCACCCCGGGACACTCCTCCCGGTCGGCCGCGGACGCGCGGGACCCACTGGAGCGGGCCGAGTCCGCACCGGCTCCGGCCGGGCGCGCGGCGGCGGCCGTCGCGTACGCCTACGCCAAGCTGGGCAGCCCCTATGTGTGGGGTGCCACCGGCCCGCACGCCTTCGACTGCTCGGGCCTGGCCCTGGCCGCCTACCGCGCCGCCGGCATCTCCCTGCCCCGCACCACATACGCCCAGATCAACGCGGGACGACGAGTCTCCCGCTCCGAACTGCGACCGGGCGACCTGGTCTTCTTCTACTCCGGGGTCAGTCACGTCGGCATCTACGTGGGCGACGGCCGCATGATCCACGCCCCGAACCCGTCGGCACCGGTCCGCCTGGCCCCCATCGACCAGATGCCGTTCGCGGGGGCGACCAGGGTCGCGTGAGAGGCCGGGCGCGGGCGGGTGCCGCAGGGGTTCAGCCGCGGTTCAGCCCGGGTCAGACCAGGCGGCGCGCGGTGGCCCAGCGGGTCAGCTCGTGCCGGTTGGACAGTTGCAGCTTGCGCAGGACCGCCGAGACATGGGACTCCACCGTCTTCACCGAGATGAACAACTGCTTGGCGATCTCCTTGTAGGCGTAGCCACGGGCGATCAGGCGCAGCACCTCGCGTTCCCGCTGGGTCAGACGGTCCAGGTCCTCGTCCACGGGCGGGGCGTCGGTGGAGGCGAAGGCGTCCAGGACGAACCCGGCCAGCCGCGGGGAGAAGACGGCGTCGCCCTCCTGCACGCGGAAGATCGAGTCGATCAGGTCGACGCCGGTGATGGTCTTGGTGACGTAGCCGCGGGCGCCGCCGCGGATCACCCCGATCACGTCCTCCGCGGCGTCCGACACGGACAGCGCGAGGAAGCGGACGGGCCGCTCGGCGTCCGCCGTCAGCGCCGCGCACCGGCGCAGCACCTCGACCCCGCCGCCGCCGGGCAGGTGCACGTCGAGAAGGACGACCTCGGGCCGGGTGGTGGTGATGACCGTGACCGCCTGGTCGACGTCCGCGGCCTCGCCGACCACCTCGACCCCGGTCTCGGCGGTCTGGCCGATCTCGGCCCGGACGCCGGTGCGGAACATCCGGTGGTCGTCCACGAGCACCACCCGTACGTGCCGCCCGCCAGCGCCGCCGCCGGGCCTCCCGGACTCGGCCGCCTCCGCCGCTTCCGCCGTGCCGTTCGCCTCGGTCGCGTCGCTCATGACGTCTTCTCCGCCCTCTCCATCTCCAGCTCGACCTCGGTGCCGCCGCCGGGCACCGCCCGCAGCCGGGCCGTACCGCCGTTGCGCTCCATGCGGCCGATGATCGATTCTCTGACACCCATCCGGTCGGCGGGTATCGCCTCGGGGTCGAATCCGGGACCGCGGTCCCGGACGGACACGAAGACCGTCTTCGCCTCGACTTCGGCGTAGACCTGTACGGCACCGCCCGCGCCACCGTACTTGGCGGCGTTCACCATCGCCTCGCGCGCGGCCTGCATCTGCGCGCCCGTCCTCTCGTCCAGCGGGCAGTCGCCGACGATCACGACCTCGATGGGCACGCCGTGCTTGTCCTCCACCTCCGCCGCGCTGCGCCGCACCGCCTCGGCGACCGTGTCGGGTTCGTCCGCCTCGTCCTTGCCTGTGCCCTCCGGCTTGTACAGCCAGGTGCGCAGGTCGCGTTCCTGGGCGCGGGCGAGCCGGCGGACCTCACCCGCGTTCTCGGCGTTGCGCTGGATCAGGGTGAGGGTGTGCAGCACGGAGTCGTGGACGTGGGCGGCGACCTCGGCGCGTTCCTGGGCGCGGATGCGCATCAGCCGCTCCTCGGAGAGGTCCTGGGTCATGCGGACCAGGTACGGGCCGGCGAGCAGGGTGATGCCGACGAGGACGGCGAGCGCGGCCTGCAGGACCGCGCCCAGGTGGGCGGTCGAGCCCTGGAGGACGAAGACGGCGGAGACGCCGGCCGTGACGAGCAGGACGCCGCCGGCCGCGCGCAGCAGGGTGAGGGTGCGGCGCCGGCGGCCGGCCTCGACCCAGCGGGCCCGGCGGGCGTTGTCCGCCTGGCGCCAGACCAGGGCGACACCGGCCGCGACGAGCACGACGGGCACCAGGTACGCCTTGGCGGCGCTGCCCAGGTTCACGCTGCCCACGAAGACGACGGAGACGACGACCATGAGGAGCAGGGCGATGATCTGCCCCAGGTCCGGCTTGCGGGCCACCAGTCTGCGGCGGCCGCCCGGGGAGGTCTCCGTGCCCACCAGGGACGGCTTCTGGTCGCCGACGCCGCCGATGCCGAGCGGGACGAAGAACCAGAACGCGGCGTAGAGCAGCGCTCCGAGCCCGTCGGCGGTGAACAGGCCGACGAAGACGAGCCGCACCCAGACGACGGGCAGCCCGAGATGGCCGGCGAGCCCCCGCGCCACTCCGCCGAGCCAGCGTCCGTCGCTGCTGCGGTAGAGCTTGCGCGGGGGCCGCGGGTCGTCGAGTGGCGGGCTTGCGGCTTCCGGCATGCCAACGATGGTCACATGGGCGGCGGGGCGGAGCATCAGGGTCGGTCCCGGAGACGCCCCTGATGTTCCGTCGGGGCCGGTCCGGGTGGGCGGTCCGTGCGGTGGCCGTCGGCGGCGGGTGCCGCTCGAACGCTTCCCCGCCCCGGCTCAGGGCCGATTTCAGGGTTGGTCCAGGGTCGTCCCGACTGCCGCGGCGGCGGACGGGCCGTCACCATGGACGCATGACGGATCACGAGCACGCCGCGACGGGTCCGGGACCCGGCCCCGGCCCGCGCCCGGTTCCGGGCACCGGGCCGACGGATGCCGCGCCCGCCGCGACGGGAGAGACGGGAGCGGCCGGCGCCGGCACCCCAGCCGACAGCCACACCCACGCCCGCGCCCGCGCCCGCCCCCACACGGACAGCAACACCGGCACCGACCACAACACCGACACGGGCACCGGCTCCGACACGCTTCCCGACCGCTTCCGGCGCGACCGCGCGCACAAGATGATCGCGGGCGTGTGCGCGGGACTCGGACGGCAGACCGGCATGGACCCGGTGATCTTCCGGATCACGCTGGCCGTGCTGTCCGCGACCGGCGGCCTGGGCCTCATCTTCTACGGCTTCGCCTGGCTCCTGGTGCCGTACGCGGACGAGGAGGAGAACGAGCTGCGCAAGCTGTTCACCGGCCGGGTCGACGGCCAGGCGCTGGCCGCCGTGCTGTTCGCGCTGGTCGGCTGCGGAATCTTCCTGACGATGCTGAGAAACGGCGCGGTGCTGGCGTTCGCCACGGTGCTCTCGCTGCTGCTCGCGGGCGCCGGGTACTGGTCGCGGCACCGGGACGCCCCCGATGCCGATCCGCTGGCCGCGCAGGCCGCCGCCGACGCGCCGCCGGAGGCCCAGGCGCCGCCGGTCGTCGCCACCTATCCCTCGTGGTGGCGCGACCCGATCGTCAAGGACGGCACCCATGTCGGCGGCACCGGCTATCTGTGGGGGCCCGGCGAGGCGCGCGTGCGGGACGTCACCTCGGTCCTGGACGTCGGCCTCGCCACTCCCTGGACGCACCCTGCGGCGATACGTCCGCCCTGGCCGGAGCCCCCGAGACCGCGCGGCCCGCGCTGGATCGGCGGCTGGGTGTTCCTGCTCGCCCTGCTGGCGGGCGGCCTGGGCGCCAGGGCCGACTGGCACACCCAACCGCTGGGCGCCAGTCTGCAGACCGGTCTGGCGTGCGCGCTGGCGGTGTTCGGGCTGGGCATCGCGCTCAGCGCGTTCCTGGGCCGGACCGGGGCCGGGACGGTGTTCCTGGCACTGGTCACGGCGGCCCTGCTCGCCGGTGCGGTGGCCCTGCCCAGGGACATCACCGCCGACTGGCGGGAGGCGGCCTGGAAGCCGGCCGCAGCGGCCGGGGTGCGGTCCGGGTACGACCTCGGGACGGGCCGGGCCACCCTGGACCTGACCCGGGTGCACCCGGCCGCGGGGCGGACCGTCGCCACGGACGCCCGGGTGGGCGCGGGACGGCTGACGGTGATCGTGCCGGCGGACGTGACCGTGCGCATGGACATCGATGTGGGCATGGGCGACATCCGGTTGCCCGGGGAGCGAAGGAACGACGTGGACGTACGGCCCGGGGGGCACAAGGACGTGACGCTGACGCCGGTCAAGGGCGCGTCCGAGGGCGCCGGGAAGCCGGGCACGCTGGAGCTGACGCTCGGCGTCGGAGTGGGACAGGTGGAGGTCAGCCGTGCTGCGTCATGAGTTCCAGCCCGGGAAGCTGGTCGCCGGGCTCTTCCTCACCGCGACCGCCGCGGCCTATCTGGGCGACGCGGCCGGCCTGTGGGAGACACCGTGGACCGCGGTGATCCCCCTGGTCGTGGGCGGCCTGTGCCTGGCCGGCATCACGGCCGCGCTGACCCGGGGGATACGCAGACGGGGTGGTGCCGAGGACGGTCAGAGATAGCCGCCGGAGCGCCGCCGGGACCGCCAGGCCGCGTCGAGGGAGAGGTAGGGGGCGCCGGCGAGGACGAGGGGCAGCCAGGCCATCAGATAGGCGAGGTCGTTGCCGTAGTAGTAGGGGGTGGTCGCCCAGCTCACCGTCAGCCAGAGGCTGAGCGAGATCAGCGCGCCGCCCAGCGCGGCGAGGCGCCCGAAGAGACCGAGCAGGGTGCCGATGCCGACGGCCAGCTCACCGAGGGCGATGGCGTAGCCGAAGCCGGCCGGGTTGTTCAGGGCCAGGTCGATCAGGGCCGGGATCGCGGCGGAGTCACGGGCCGCGCGCAGGGTGTCGCCGATCGAGCCGGCGCCGCCGGAGCGCAGGAAGGAGCTGTCGGTGAGCTTGTCCAGGCCGGCGTAGACGAAGGTGGCACCCAGGAAGAGGCGCAGCGGCAGCAGGGCGTAGCGGGTGGCGGAGTCCCGCTTGCCGCGGGGGCCGTCCAGCCGGTGGATATGCGTATCCATCCGCATGCCGTAAGTCATCGCTGCCAGCCGCCTTTCACCCGCCGTGCGCCCCTCTTGTGACGATACGTATGACGAAGGGAGCCCGTTCAATCCTGTCCAGGATGATTTTCCGGATTTCGGGGGTCCGGCGCGAGCCGCCTGGTGTTCACTCCGTCACCTGGAGCGGGTACCGGTTCGTCGCCACGCCGGCCGCCGTCACCACCTGGACGTCCACCGGGCCGGGCTCGACGTCGGCGGGCACGGACACGGTCAGGGTGGTGTCCGTGGGGTTGCGGAAGCCGCCGGTGACCGGGACCAGGGGGACGTGCACGTCGACGGCGCCGATGCGGACGACCAGCCGGGAGAGCCGGTCGGCGGACTGCGCGCCGGGCGGGACGAAGCCGCTGCCGCGGATCTCGATGTCGTCGCCGGTGCGGACCGGGCCGTCGAGGGCGCCGGGCTCGCGGGCGCGGACCACCGAGAGGACGACCGGCCGGCCGCCCTCGGCGTACTTGCCGGCCAGGTAGGTCGCGGCGGAGATCAGCACCACCACGGCCAGGCCCCAGGGCAGGTCGGGCAGCCGGTCGGGGCGGCGGGCCAGCCGTACGGCGGCGAACAGCAGGGCGACGGCGCTGATGGCGACGTACTGGATGTCGGTGAAGGCGCCCCGGCCGGAGTCGTCGGTGAGCAGGTCGGCGGCGCGCGGGCGGTGGGAGGGCACCTTCTGCAGCCGCTGGGCGAGGATGCGCACGCCCACCACCCGGCGGACCAGGACGGCGATGCCGCAGACGACGGCGAGGACGGTCACCACGCCCGCGCCGCGCGCCAGATCGAGGCCGGAGATCAGCGCGTCGCGTCCGGCGTGGCCGGAGGCGGCGGCCAGGCGGGCGGCCAGCAGCAGGACGGCATAGCCGACGAACAGCACCCAGCAGGCGGCGACGGTACGGGAGGTGGAGATGCGGTTGTCCTCGCCGATCAACGGGGCGAGCGCTCCGCCGCGCGCCCGGTGCAGGAGGCAGGCGGCGGTCAGCGCGCCGGCGACGGCGAGCGCGGCGAGCAGGGCCGCGGTGCGGGCGCCGGTCCAGCCCGCGCCGATCGCGGTGAGCGCCTCGGCGAGCAGGAGCACGACGACCGCGCCCCACACCGCGCACACCGTCCGCAGCCACAGCCGGGCGAGCCGGACCGCGCCCTCGGCCCGGCTCCGCTCGGCGACGGCCTCGGCCCGCTGGGTCAGTTCCTCGGACACCCACTGGCGGGACGCCGGGGCCGAGTGCGCCACGGCCGCCGGCAGCCCCAGCCCGGCGGCGAGCTCGTCGCGCCGGCGCAGGAACGCGGCGACGGCCCGCCGGTGTCCCTCCCGGGCGCCGTGCGGGCAGTCCCCGCAGGCGCAGCCGCCCGCGTGGACGTCGTCCGCGTCCGCGTCCTTCCTCGTCTCCCGCACCACCACGCCCGACGCCCGCCTTCCCCACGCCCCGCCGGCCCCGCCGCCGGCACCCGCGGTGCGCGCTGCGGCCCGGCAACTCCCCTGTGCCGACTGCGAATTGTGCCCTACCGCGGGCCCTTCGGGATGGTCGGTCCGGGTTCTGGAGGGAGAACGGGAGGGTGAGGCCGGGGCCGCCGGGTTGACCCGTCCGCGGGAGTCCCGGGGCGGCCGGATGCCGGGTGCGGTGCGGCTGTCCGGCGGGGGCTCAGCCGAGCAGGTCCGGTTCGGCGCGGCTGATGTCCTGCCACAGCGGCTGGTAGTTGATCCAGGCCACCAGGTCGCCGCCGAGCTGTTCGCGGGTGGCGACGGCCGCCTTGTGGTCGATGAGCACCGGCCGGCCCGCGGCCTTCGCCGTCAGCTGGACCTGGCAGGAGCGGTCCAGGGACAGGAACCACCAGGCGGCCGCGTCCACCGAGTCGCCGACGGTGAGCAGCCCGTGGTTGCGCAGCACGAGCGCCTTGCGGGAGCCCAGGGTGGCGGCGATCCGGCGGCCCTCGCCGGCGTCGACGGTGACGCCGGTGTAGGTGTCGTAGAGGGCGATGTCCTCGTAGAAGGCGCAGCTCTCCTGGGTGATGGGGTCGATCAGGTCACCGAGGGCGGCGAGGGCGCGGCCGTGCACGGAGTGGCAGTGGGCGACGGCGACGACGTCGGGGCGGGCGGCGTGCACCTGGGCGTGGACGGTGAAGGCGGCCTGGTTGACGTGGTAACGGCCCTCGACGACCTGCCCGTCCTGGTTGGCGAGGACCAGATCGCCGACCGTGACGTGCTTGAACGGCATCCCGAACGGGTTGACCCAGAAGCAGTCGGTGTACTCCGGGTCCCGGGCCGTTATGTGGCCGGACACCCCGTCCTCGAACCCCGCCCGTCCGAAGATCCGCAGGGCGCCCGCGAGCCGCTCCTTGCGGTGCCGGCGCTCGGCCTCGGCCGACTCGTGCATCGGCGGCATGGCGAAGTGCAGCCGGTCGGTGGGCAACGGCAGGGGCGGGGTGGGCCCGTGCATGGATCCTCCAGCGAGGCGGGTGGCGTTACGGGCCGGAAGTTACCTGCGGTGAGCGGGAAAAGGCAGGGATGTTCCGTGAAAGACGAGATCCGCGGCGAATACCCGACAGAAGGTGTCCGGATGGTGCGGGAGGCTCGTGCGCATGAACTGGCACGCTTTCCGCACCGCCGCGCCCGCGCTGGCCGCGATCGCCGAGGAACGCTTCGGCGCCTACCGGCACCATGTCCTCGCGACCCTCCGCAAGGACGGTTCGCCCCGCACCTCCGGGCTGGAGGTCCGCTTCCTGGGCGGTCAGCTGTGGCTCGGCATGATGCCGGGCTCCGTCAAGGCCCTCGACCTGCGACGCGATCCGCGCTTCACCCTCCAGGCCAATCCCGGCGACGGCACGGACATGGGCGGCGGGGACGTCCGGATCGGCGGGCGGGCGTTCGAGGTCGGGGAGGGCGCGGAGAAGGCGGCGTATGTGAAAGAGGTGGAACCGCCGCAGCCGTTCCACCTCTTCCGCACCGAGCTGACGGAGGTCGTCCGGACCTGGGTCGAGGACGACGCGTATCTCGTCACCCAGGTCTGGACACCCGGCCGGCCCGTACGCACGCTCAAGCGCACCTAGGGCCTACCGGCAGGCCCCGGGGGCCTACTCCCACTCGATGGTGCCCGGGGGCTTGCTCGTCACGTCGAGGACGACGCGGTTGACGTCGCGGACCTCGTTGGTGATGCGGGTCGAGATGCGGGCGAGGACGTCGTACGGCAGCCGGGACCAGTCGGCGGTCATGGCGTCCTCGGAGGAGACCGGGCGCAGCACGATCGGGTGGCCGTAGGTGCGGCCGTCGCCCTGGACGCCCACGCTGCGGACGTCCGCGAGCAGGACGACCGGGCACTGCCAGATGTCGCGGTCCAGGCCGGCCGCGGTCAGCTCCTCGCGGGCGATGGCGTCGGCCTCGCGCAGCAGGTCCAGGCGCTCCTTGGTGACCTCGCCGACGATCCGGATGCCCAGGCCGGGACCGGGGAACGGCTGGCGCTGGACGATCTCCTCCGGCAGGCCCAGTTCCTGGCCGACCATGCGGACCTCGTCCTTGAACAGCTTGCGCAGCGGCTCGATCAGCTTGAACTCGAGGTCCTCGGGCAGGCCGCCGACGTTGTGGTGCGACTTGATGTTCGCCGCGCCGGTGCCGCCGCCGGACTCCACCACGTCCGGGTAGAGGGTGCCCTGGACCAGGAACTCCACGGCCGGGCCCTCGTCGGCGATGATCTCGGCCTGCGCCTGCTCGAAGACGCGGATGAACTCGCGGCCGATGATCTTCCGCTTCTCCTCGGGGTCGGAGACCCCGGCGAGCGCCTTCAGGAAGCGCTCCTCGGCGTCGACGACCTTCAGCTGGACGCCGGTGGCCGCGACGAAGTCCTTCTCGACCTGCTCGGTCTCGCCCTTGCGCATCAGGCCGTGGTCGACGTAGACGCAGGTCAGCTGGGAGCCGATGGCCTTCTGGACGAGGGCGGCGGCGACGGCGGAGTCCACGCCGCCGGACAGGCCGCAGATCGCGCGCTTGTCGCCGACCAGCTCGCGGATGGCCTGGACCTGCTCCTCGATGACGTTGCCCGTGGTCCAGTCCGGCTTCAGGCCGGCCCCGCGGTACAGGAAGTGCTCCAGCACCTGCTGGCCGTGCGTGGAGTGCATGACCTCGGGGTGGTACTGGACGCCGTAGAGCTTCTTGTCGTCGTTCTCGAAGGCGGCGACCGGGACGACGTCCGTGGACGCGGTGACCGTGAAGCCGTCGGGGGCGGCGGAGCAGGCGTCGCCGTGGGACATCCACACGTGCTGCTCGTCCGGGGTGCCCTCGAAGAGGGTGGAGGACGCCTTGGAGACGTGCAGACCGGTACGGCCGTACTCGCGGGCGCCGGTGTTGTCGACGGTGCCGCCGAGGGCCTGCGCCATCAGCTGGAAGCCGTAGCACATGCCGAAGACGGGCACGCCGGACTCGAAGAGCTCGCGGTCGAGGCGGGGGGCGCCCTCCTCGTAGACCGACGAGGGACCTCCGGAGAGGATGATCGCCGCGGGCTGCTTGGCGAGCATCTCGCGGACCGGCATGGTGCTCGGCACGATCTCGCTGTAGACCCGCGCCTCGCGGACGCGACGGGCGATGAGCTGGGCGTACTGCGCGCCGAAGTCGACGACCAGGACGGTGTCGGAGGAGGCGGCAGACTGGGTCGCTGATGACACGGGGTGCCTTCTGGTGGTCGGGCGGGGGCCTGTGCTTCCGATTCTAACGGGGCGGCCGCGAGACCTCCGAGCCAAGCCGCCGTGGCATACTGGCCGCATGCGCAAGCACTCGACCTTCGTCTTTACCTATGGCACCCGGCCCGCCGGCTGCCATGGTCGTGCTGCTTGAGCCAACCGCCAAGCGACTTCCCAGGCGCCCCGGGCCGACAAGGCCCGGGGCGCCTGTCGTTCACCGGGTTCCGCCGTTCCGGGGCTTCCGTCCTTCCGACCGAGGAGCCCGATATGACCACCCTTCCCGCGGCAGCGGCCGACACCCCGGAAGCGATCATCGCCGACGCCCGGGAGCGCATCGACGCGCTCGACGAGCGGATCATCGCCCTCGTGCAGGAGCGGATGGGCGTCTCCGCCGTCGTCCAGCGGACCCGGATCGCCGCCGGCGGGCGGCGGGTGCACCTCTCCCGCGAGATGGAGATCCTCGGCCGCTACCGGGACGCCCTCGGCAAGCCCGGCACCGCCCTCGCGATGACCCTGCTGGAGCTGAGCCGGGGCCGCGTCTGACTCCGGTCCCGCTCTCACCCGTACGGAGCGTGACCGGCGTGCGCACCGCCTCGTTGAGGGAGTGTCCGTGTCAGCCAGGGGCGGGCCCGACGAAACCACGCGTGGCTCAGCGGAGCGATGAGGCGTACGGGTCGTGCCGTGCGCCGTGGGACCTCGCTCCGGAACACCGGCCGGACCGCAAGGGACAGCGGCCCGGCCGGGCAGGAGAAACGGCCGGCTCCGGGGACGCCCGGGGCCGGCCGGCGGACCGTGCCCCGCCGGACAGGCACCCATTTGTGATGCACGTCACACGAGAAGTCCCGGGCTTCGAAGCAACCCTTTCAGCTTTTCGCTGATCAAACCTGCCGGATCAAGAAACGGTGGGAGGGACCTGCTTTCGGAGGGGGATGCAGGTCCCTGTCACTTCTTCGGCGGCACGGCCGGTATCCCGAGGAATGGCAGCCGCAGCGCGCCGAACGCCTCCGCCGGTACCGCGGGAGCCTGGGGCTCCACCGGACGCAGCCGCTCGTACGCCGCTCCCGGCGCCGGCCGCGGATCCTCCTCGCCCTTGTTCGGCCAGAACGACATCGCCCGCTCGGCCTGCGCCGTGATGGTCAGCGAGGGGTTCACGCCCAGGTTCGCCGAGACCGCCGCGCCGTCCACGACCGAGATCCCGGGGTGGCCGTAGAGCCGGTGGTACGGGTCGATCACGCCCGTGTCCGGGGAGTCGCCGATGGGACAGCCGCCGAGGAAGTGGGCGGTGAGCGGGGTGCCCATCAGCTCGCCGACGTTGCTGCCGGCGAAGCCGTTGATCTCGGCGGCGAGCGCGGAGGCCGCCTCGGTCGCGGCCCTGATCTGCCGGGGGTTCGGGGCGCCGTGCCCCTGCCGGGCGGTGAGCAGGCCCCGGCCGACGCCGTCGGACTTCAGGTAGGTGGTCAGCGAGTTGTCCAGGGACTGCATGACCAGGCCGATGATGGTCCGCTCCGACCAGCGCCGGTTGGACAGGGAGCGGGCGACCAGCAGCGGGTGCCGGGCCGCGTTCGCCAGCCAGGCCAGAACGCGCGAGGACCCTTCCGCGTACGGCACCTGGAGGATCGACAGGCTGCCCATCGAGTTGGAGCCCTTGCCGTAGCGGACCGGCTCGATGTGGGTGTTCTCGTCGGGGTGGATCGAGGAGGTGATGGCCACGCCCCGGGTGAAGTCGGCCCGGGACTCGCCGGTGGCCCGGCGGTAGCGGCGGTCGTCGGTCTGCGCGCCGACCAGCGCCTCGGAGTTGGTGCGGGTCAGCTCGCCCAGCCGCCGGGAGAGGTAGGGCAGGTGGCCGCCGGCCTTCATGCGGTGCAGCAGGGTCTGGGTGCCGTAGGTGCCGGCCGCGAGGACCACCCGGCGGGCCGTGAAGAGGCGGCCCGCGCCCTTCCGCTTCCGGTCCGTCGGCAGGGTCGCCACCGCGTAGCCGCCCCGCGAGTCGTCCGTGACGGACACCACGGTCGTCATCGGGTGGACGACCGCGCCCGCCTTCTCGGCCAGGTGGAGGTAGTTCTCGTTGAGGGTGTTCTTGGCGCCGTGCCGGCAGCCGGTCATGCACTCGCCGCACTCGGTGCAGGCCCTCCGCTCCGGTCCGGCCCCGCCGAAGTAGGGGTCGGCCACCCGCTCGCCGGGCCGGGCCCGCACCGCGCCGTCCGCGTCCTCGCCGTCCCCGAAGAACACCCCGACCGGCGCCAGGTGGAAGGTGTCGCCGACGCCCAGCCGCCGGGCCGCCGCCCGCAGATGCACGTCCGACGGGGTCATGGTCGGGTTCAGCCGGACCCCGAGCATGCGCCGGGCCTGGTCGTAGTACGGCTCCAGCTCCTGCTGCCAGTCGGTGATGTGCCGCCACTGGGGATCGTCGAAGAAGGGCTTCGGCGGCACGTAGAGGGTGTTGGCGTAGTTGAGCGAGCCGCCGCCGACGCCCGCGCCGGCCAGCACCATGACGTTGCCCAGCAGATGGATCCGCTGGATGCCGAACAGACCGAGTTTGGGGGCCCACAGGTAGTTCTTCAGGTCCCAGGAGTTCTTCGGCAGGGTGGCGCGGGTGAAGCGGCGGCCCGCCTCCAGCACGCCGACCCGGTAGCCCTTCTCGGTGAGCCGGAGGGCCGACACCGAGCCGCCGAATCCGGAGCCGACGACGATCACGTCGTAGTCGTACCCGTCCTCGTCCCGGGTCTGGACAGACTTCTCCTGCGACACGTGCTCTCCTCGTCGAGAACGGGGTGTTTCCCGTGGAACTTGCGGCGGAACTCCCGGCGGACCGCTAGCGGAACCGGAACGCCTTCATCAGGCGCAGGCTCGTGCTCATGAACCGGGCGTACGCCTCGTCGTCCATGCCCAGCGAGGGCGCCATCGGCAGCAGCCGCTGCTGCGCCACCGTCTGGGACTCGGTGTACTTGAGGATGCCCTCGGAGCCGTGGCGGCGGCCGAGGCCGGAGTCCTTCATGCCGCCCATCGGGGACTGCACGCTGCCGTAGGCGGGGGCGAAGCCCTCGTTGATGTTGACCGTGCCGGTGCGCAGCCGTGCGGCGATGTCCCGGCCGCGGCGGGCGTTCGTCGTCCACACGGACGCGTTCAGCCCGTACGGCGTGGCGTTGGCGCGCTCGACGGCCTCCTCGTCGCCGCGGAAGCGGTAGACCGAGACGACCGGGCCGAAGGTCTCCTCCTCGCACACGGCCATGGCCGGCTCCACGCCGTCCAGGATGGTCGGTTCGAAGAAGTACGGGCCGATGTCGGGACGGGCGACGCCGCCGGCGAGCACCTTCGCGCCCTGGGCGACGGCCTCCTGGACATGCCGTTCGACGGTCTTCAGCTGGCGTTCGCCGGCCAGCGAGCCCATGTCGGCGCCGTAGGCGAGGGAGTTGCCCAGCCGCATGGCCCGGGTGCGGGCGACGAACCGCTCCAGGAAGGCGTCGGCCACGGACTCGTGGACGTACAGCCGCTCGATGGAGATGCAGAGCTGGCCGGCGGAGGAGAAGCAGGCGCGGACGGCGCCGGCGGCGGCCTTCTCGATGTCGGCGTCGTCCAGCACCAGCATGGCGTTCTTGCCGCCGAGTTCCAGCGAGACGCCGACCAGGCGGGCGGCGGCGCCGACGGCGACCTCGCGGCCGGTGCGGGTGGAGCCGGTGAAGGAGACGAAGTCGGCGTGCCGGACCAGTTCGGGGCCGACGGCCGGGCCCTCGCCGAGGACGACCTGGAAGACGCCTTCGGGCAGTCCGGCCTCGATCAGCAGGTCACGCGCCCACAGAGCGGTGAGGCAGGTCTCCGTGTCCGGCTTCATCACCACGGCGTTGCCCGCGACGAAGGCGGGCAGGGCGTCGCCGATGGACAGCTCCAGCGGGTAGTTCCAGGGGGCGATCTGGCCCACGACCCCGCGCGGGTGCCGCAGTTCGGCGACCTTGGTCAGCGCGGGTATGGCGCCCGCGTGCCGCTTGGGCCGCAGATAAGCGGTGGCACGGCGGCCGTAGTGCCGGGCGGCGACGGTTACGGCCTGCACCTCCTCCTGCGCGTGCAGCCGGGCCTTGCCGGTCTCCAGCTGGATCAGGTCCAGGACCTCGGCCTGCCGCTCCAGCAGCAGGTCGTGGAAGCGCAGCAGCACGGCGGCCCGCCGCCGCACCGGGATCCTCGCCCACACGGCCTGCGCGGTCCGGGCCGCCGCGAAGGCGTCGCGGATGTCCTCGGGGCCGGATTCGGGCAGGTCCGCCAGCTTCTCGCCGGTGAGCGGCGAGTGGTTGGCGGTACGGCCGGATCCGGTGACGCCCTTGGTGAGCCGGGCCACCACCTCCGGCGTGACCACGTCGGCGGCGGTGCGGGCACCGTCGGGGGCGGGCGCGAGCGGGTTGGTACCGGCGGTCTGCGGAGCCTGCGTGTCCGTCATGACGCGCAGGGTATGCCGGTCCGGGGCGCTTTGTGTACCCGTCGGTAACGGGCTTTCACGGACCACGCACACGCTGCCAGTGATCACTGGCAGCGAATGTGCTGATCAGGGCGTTGGCGGGGACGGTTCAGTCGGTGCCGGATTTTCTGGCGAGCAGCAGACCGAGCGCGGCCAGGGACGCGCGACGGGCCGGGGCCGGGGCCGGCGGCGCGGCTTCGGACTCCGGGCCGGCCCCGGCGGAATCCGCGGACGGTGCGGCGGTGTCCGCGGCGGGCGCCGCGGAGTCCGAGGTGGCCATGGCGGCGGCCGGGGCCGGGGCCGGCGAATCGTGAGCCGCTACGGCGGAGTCCGGGGCCGCCGAATCACGAGCCGCCACGGCAGAGTCCGGGGCCAGCGCCGTCGCATCCGGAGCCGCCACCGCAGTGACCGGGGCCGGGGCTGGGGCCGGTGGTACGGCCGTAGGGGGCAGGCAGGCGCGGAGGGCGGTTTCGGTCTCCGTCGCGTCCGGGCGGGCCGTCGGCTCGACGGCGTGCAGCCGGGCCAGCAGCGGACCCAGCGGCCCGGGGTCCGTGTCTCCGAGGGCGGTGCGCAGCAGCGCACCCAGGGACCACAGGTCGGAGGCCGGTCCGGCGCCGGGCCCGGCCGCCCGCTCGGGTGCCACGAAGCCGTCCGGCGCGTCCTCGGCGTGCGAGTCGCCGATGCCGAAGTCGGTCAGGACGACGCGCCCGGTACCGGACTCCAGCAGGACGTTGGCCGGTTTGATGTCCCGGTGCACGATGCCGACGGCGTGCGCGGCGCGCAGCGCGCCCAGCACGGCGAGACCGATCCGCGCGGCCTCCGCGGCCGGCAGCGGTCCGCGCCGCAGCACCTCGCGCAGCGACTCGCCCGCCACCAGCTCCATCACGATCCACGGGATCCCGGCCTCGGTGACGACGTCGTACACCGTCACCGCCGAGGGGTGCCGCACCCGGGTGGCGGCGCGGGCCTCGTGGTGGAGCCGGTGCGCGGCGCGCCGGCTCTCCTCGTCGGAGACCGGATGGCCGGGCAGCAGCGGCTCCTTGACGGCGACCGTCCGCTGCCCCTGCTCGTCCCGGGCCCGCCACACGGTCCCGGCCGGGCCGGAGCCGAGGCGCCCGGTCAGCCGGTAGCGGCCGCCGATCAGCCGTACGCCGGGCGGGTGTTCGCCGTCTTCGGTCATGTCCCATGAGTACCGTGCGCGCCACGCCGTTGTCGAAACGGGCGCCGTACCCCGAGGTCCGGCGTGGCGTCCGCGTCCGGAACCGTCCCGCTCGTCCCGCCCCGGCCGGCGCGGACCGGTCACGGACCGGTAGCGGAGAACGTGTCGACGGCCACGTCGAAGTACTCCCGCGCCTCGCGCACCTTCCCGACCGGCGCCGACACCCAGACGTCGTAGAACCGGCCGCTCTCCTCCCAGCACAGGTCGTACGTGTGGCGCGGGCCCTCCGCCGTGCTGAAGCCGTTCCAGGTGTACTCCCAGAGCGCGGCGGGGCGTCCGCGGTGGGTGGCCGGGGTGACCCGGCCGTCGTGGTAACCGGGTTGGTCGGTGCTGCCGTTGGCCGCGGCGCGTTCCAGCACGGCCTGCGGGCCGCCCGGTTGCGGGCCGGTGACCTTGATGCCGAGGCGGAAGGTCCGTCCCGGCGAGTAGTAGAAGACGCGTTCGCCCTGCGGGCCGCGGGTGAAGTCCTCGGGTACGGCGAGGGAGAAGCCGGCCGGGTCGCGGGCGGTGCGGTAGCCGGAGGGCGCGGTGTGCGCGCCGGAGGTGACCGGGCCGGGGGTGGTGGGCGTGGGGGTGGCCGGGGTGCCGGTCGGTGCCCGGGACGGGGGCGTGCCCGACGGCGTGTGGGCGGGGCCCGTGCCGGTGCCGGTGGCCGGGGTGGTGGCCGTACCGCCCGGTGTGCCGCCCGCGCCCCCGCCCTGGTGCAGCAGCAGCGCCGCCGCCGACACGCCCGCCCCGGTCAGCGCGGCGACGAGCAGCGCCGCCACCAGCACCCCGCGCGGTGCCGGCCGGGCCGGCGGCGGCTGGGCCGGCGGCGGCTGGGCCGGCGGTCCGGCCCAGCCGGACGGGGGCGTGCCGTCCGGCTCGGTCGGCGGAGCGGGCAGCGTGACCCTCGGCGTACGGCCGCCGCCGATCCGGTGCATGAGCCCGCCGCCGTGCGTTCCGGTCGCGCCCTGGCCGCCGCCGGGCGCGGCCGGTGTCCGGCCGGTCGCCAGGTACATCCGCAGCATCCACTCGGCGTCCGCCGCGCCCAGCCGCCGGCCGGGGTCGCGCTCCAGCAGGCCGAGGACGACGGGCAGCAGCGGCTCGGCCTGGGCCGGCGGGCGGATCTCGTCGGAGACGACGGCGTGCAGGATGCCGCCGAGCGAGTCGCGCCGGAACGGCGACTCGCCGCTGAGCACCGTGCACAGCAGCGCGCCCAGCGACCACAGGTCGGACTCCGGTCCGGTACGCAGCCCGGACATCCGCTCGGGGGCGGTGTATTCGGGCGAGCCGACGAACGCGCCCGTCTCGGTGAGTGTGGTGGCGCCCTCCACCTGGGCGATGCCGAAGTCGGTGAGGACCACCCGGTCGGTGCCGGACTCGATCAGGACGTTGGCGGGCTTGATGTCCCGGTGCAGGACGCCCGCCTCGTGCGCGGTGCGCACCGCGCTCAGCAGGGCGATGCCGATCCGCGCGGCCTCGGCGGCGTCGACCGGGCCGTGCCGGTCGATGTGCTCGGCGAGCGAGCCGCCGTCGACCAGCTCCATCACCAGGTACGGCCGCTCGTCCTGCTGCACCACGTCGTGCACGACGATGATGTGCGGGTGCCGTAACTGGCAGACGGCGCGGGCCTCGCGGAACGTACGGTCGCGGCGGCGCCGTGCGTCGTCGTCCGGGAGCGAGTCGTCCGGCAGCAGTTCCTTGACCGCCACCTGACGGCCCAGCACCTGGTCGGTCGCCCGCCACACGACGCCCATGCCGCCGCGCCCGACGCGTTCCTCCAGGCGGTAACGGCCCGCGATCAGCCGGAAGGCTCCCTCGGTCCCCATGCGCCCCATCATGCCGCAGCGGGCGTCCGCGTCCTCGAAATCCGGTCGTGGGCCGGGCACCGGTCCGTCTCCGGAGTGAGGCGCGGTGTTGCCGGCGCGTTCAGCGCGGCTGCTGCCAGCCCTGGAGGACCGCCCGGAACTGCTTGTCGGTCCGCGCCCAGTCGGCGGCGGGCGACGATATGTAGATCACGTATTCGGTGCCGTCCCGGGATATGTACGTCTGCTCCTCGGCGTGCCGCGGCCCCGGGAAGCGGGTGTCCTTCGGCCTCGCGGTCCAGGTGCACTCCCAGACCGAGCCGCCGAGGTCGCGGTAGACGTTCTTCTCCAGCCGGACCCGCCGGTAGTCGGCCAGCCGTCGCGCGAGCTGCTCGTCCAGGTCGAGCTGGTGCGCGTAGGCGTCCTTGAAGTCCGGCGAGGTGTCGATGGAGATCCGGACGAAGTGCTCGCCGCCGTCGGGCGTGTAGTCGACCTGCCGCAGCGCGCCGGGGACGCCGACGACCTGCCGTGACCAGCCCTTGGGCAGATAGAGGCTGAAGCCCCACTCGTCGTCGTACCGGTGCCAGGAAGCCGGCACCGTGCCGTCGAAGCCGGGCGTGGCGCTGCCGTTCGCGGAGGGCGAGGTCACGTCCTGGCTCGTGGTCCGGCCGGTCCCGTCGGTCTGTTCCAGGCCGTTCCACTCCCGGACGGCCACCGCCGCGCCGGCGCCGAGCACGGCCGCGAGGGCGACGACGAGCGCGAGCACGCGCAGCCGGCGCCGGGGCCGGGGCGGCAGGGGGCCGCCGGGCGGGACGGGCGCCACGGCGGTCACCAACGGGACGGGAGCCGCCGCCGCGGGCAGGGCGGCACCGGTCGGATATCCGGCCTGGCCGTGGCCCAAGTGGCCCTGACCCGCGTGGCCCTGGGTCGAGTAACCCTGGCCCGGGTGGCCCTGGCCCGGGTGGCCTTGACCCCGGTGTTCCGGGCCGTGGGCGGGCGCGCCCCCGCCCTGGGTCGGCACGAACGCCTGCGCGGTGCGCGGCCGGCGGCCCTCGGCCACCTCGGCGAGCATCTGCTCCGCCTCGTCCGTGCCCGGCCGCCGGGCCGGGTCCTTGCGCAGCAGGGCGGCGATGACCGGGCCGAGCGGGCCGGCGTGGCCCGGCTCGCCCGTGTCCTCCTCGACGATCGCCTGCATGGTGCTCAGCGGCGAGGTCCGCCGGAACGGCGAGCGCCCCTCGACCGCGGTGTACAGCGTGGCGCCGAGCGCCCACAGGTCGGAGGCCGGGCCGGGGTCGTGGCCGCGCACCCGCTCGGGGGCCAGGTAGTCGACGGAGCCGACGACCTCGCCGGTGCGGGTGATGGTGGAGTCGCCCTCGATCTGGGCGATGCCGAAGTCGGTGAGCAGCACCCGGCGGTCCGCGCCGAGCAGCACGTTGCCGGGCTTGACGTCCCGGTGCAGCACGCCGGCGGTGTGCGCGGCGCGCAGCGCCCGCAGCACCCACAGCCCGATCCGGGCGGCCTCCGCCGGTTCGACGCGGCCCCGCTCCTTGACCAGGTCGGCCAGCGAGCCGCCCTCGACCAGCTCCATCACGATCCACGGGCGGCCGTCGTGTTCGAGGACGTCGTGCACGGTGACGACGGCGGAGTGGTTGATGCGCGCGGCGGCCCGCGCCTCGGCGCGGGTGCGGGCGAGCAGCACCGTCTGGTCGCTGCCGGTGGCGTAGAGCGCGGCGGTCAGCTCCTTGACGGCGACCATCCGGTGCAGCACTTCGTCGTGGGCGCGCCACACCCGGCCCATGCCGCCGCTGCCGATGGAGTCGGCGAGCCGGTAGCGGCCCGCTATGAGCAGGCCCTGCATCTGATTCACGTTGCCCCGCAATGCTTTTGACAGCCTCAGACTAAGGACCGCCCCGCACCCAGGGAACCGGCGGGGTACATCGGGAACCGCACTGTGACGATGGTCATTTCGGCACGGGAGCGGGAACCGGACGGCCGTGCCCGGCCCCGGTGCGCACGGTTTCAGCCGGTGTAGCGGTACGTCGCGGCCGCCTGCTCGTACAACCGGGTCACCTCGTCCCGCTCGGCCTCGGGACCGCGCACCTGGACGATGTGGTAGCGGCCGTCGAGCAGCAGCGCCATGTTGCGCACGAACCGGTCCCGGCCCTGCCCGTCGGTCCAGGTGAACTGGCCCTCCGCCCAGGTCCGTTCGCCCACCGTCGTGGTCCGCAGACCGGTGGCCGTGGCCCAGCTCGTGTCCCGGTACGGCTGGAGTTCGTGCTCCTTGTCCCGCTGGTAGGCCATCGGGTCGCTGCCGTAGGCGGACGCGCCGTCCCGGCCGGGGACGACGATCAGCTCGAAGTCCCCGTGCGCGTAGACCACTTGGCCGCTGCCGTTCTTCGGGGTGCGGTCCCAGCCCTGGGCGACGGCGATCCGGAAGCCGTCCGGGTCCGTGCGCACGGTGAACCCGTCGGGTACGGACGGGTCGTCGCCGGTCGCCGTCCCGGTGGCGGGCACGGAGGCCGGGGCGCCGCCGTCCGGCACGCTCTGCCCGGTGGCGGGCTGCCGGGTGTGCGCAGGCGCGGGCTCCCCGGCGCCGCCGGTGCGCCGGGCCTCGCCGCCCTGCTCCTTCGGCAGGAAGAGCATGGCGTACGCGACCGCGCCGGCCAGCAGCAGGAGGATCAGCACCAGCAGGGTCCGGCCGAGGCCGCGCGGCGAACGGGCTTCCTCCCGGCCGCGCTTGTGCCGGCCGTGCGCGGACACGGCGGGCGGCCGGGCGCGGCGCCGGCGCACCAGCTCGCCGCGGCGCCGTACGATCGGCAGCCGCCTGGGGTCGGCGGGCGGCACCGGCACGACACGCGTGCCGGCGTCCGGTTCCGGCGCCGAGCGCACCAGGGACCGCAGCCAGCCGCTCAGTTCCTCGACGTCCGGCCGCTCGGTGGGGTCCTGGCGCAGCAGCGACTCCACGACCGGCCGCAGCGGGCCGCACTCCTCGGCGAAGGCGGGCGGCTCGGCGCACACCAGTTGCACCAGCTCGGCCGTCGACTCCTCCGGGTACGGCGCGTGCCCCTGCACGGCGCGGAACAGCAGCGCACCCAGCGCCCACAGGTCGGTGGCGGGGCCGATCGGCGCCGCCAGCTGCCAGTTCTCGTGCACGGGTCCGGCCTGCTCGGGCGCCCATCGCTCGGTCACCGGCCCCACCACGGTCATCCGCACCTGCCGCGCCCGCTCGGCGGCGAGCGCGCTGCCGGGTCCGCGGCGCGCGGCGCCGGGAGCGTCCCAGCCGGCGGAGGGCCGCGCGGGCGGGGCGGGTGCCCCGGCGGGGTGGCCGGGGCCGGCCGGGCGGACCGCGCCGGCGGGCGGCCGCGGTGCGCCGTACTCCCGGTCGTGCGCCGGGGGCGGACCCGGCCGCCGGGCGCCGGTGTCCAGGGCGGGGAACGGGCCGGCGTCCGGGAGCGGACCGCCGGCCCCCTGGCGGGAGGCCGTGCCGTGCCAGGGGTTGCCGAGCCCGGCGTGGGGACCGGCTATGCCGCCGGGCGGCACCGGGCCGCCCGGGTCCGCGGGGTACGACGGCTCTGCCGCGCCCTCGGTCCGGCCGGCGCCGGTGTCGTCGCCGGCCTGCGGCAGGGCGGGGCGCGGGGTCTGCCGGGTCTCCTGCACCCGGGCGGCGGCCCGGGCACCCGCGCGGTAGGCGGCGATGGCACCGGCCCGGGCCGCCCGGACGTCCGCGCCGCTGCCCAGCGCAGGCTGCCCCGCCGGGCCGGGCTCGCCGTTCGTGCCCGGCACCGGCAGCGCGCCGGCCGCCCGCGCCTGGATGGCGGCCCGTCGCGCGGCCTCGGGGTCGGGGTCGAGGTACGGCCCGCCGGCGTCCGGGGGGCCGTCCGCACCGGACGTCTCCTCCGCGTCCCCGGCCACGTCCTCGGCCGGGCCGTCCGGAGCCGGTACGGGGTCGTACCCGCACAGCGCCTCCTCCGCCGCGCCGACCGCGAGACCGGTCAGCATCACCCGGCCGTCGTCGCAGACCAGGACCGTGCGCAGGGTGACGTTGCGGTGCACCCAGCCGTGGGCGTGCAGCACCCGCAGCGCCATCAGCACGTCGGAGGCGACCTCGGCCGCCCGGTACGGCGACAGCGGCTCGCCGGTGAGCAGGGCGGCCAGCGGACGCGCGGCCACCAGTTCGCTGACGATCCACAGCGACCCGCCCTCGGCGAACACGTCGAAGACCTGGTCCAGACGCGGATGGTCGGGGACGCCGGCCGCCGCCTGCGCGGCCTCCACGGCGCGCCGCACCACCGGGTCGGCGGGCTGCCGGGTGGCGGCCCTGGCCTGCGGCGCCCGGCGGACGGTGCGCTCCCGCGCGGTGAACCCGTCGGGCAGCCCCTCGGCGTCGAGCACCTCCGCCTCGACGACCTCGGGCAGCGGCACCTGCCGGATGAGGACTTCCTGGCCGCTGTAGGTGTCGAAGGCGCGGGTCTCGGTGAGTTCGTAGGCGTCGGCCGGCGGCAGCGGCAGGCGGTAGCGGTCGGCGAGCACCCGGCCCGCGTAGTCGTCCACTGTGCCTCCCCCGGCCGCCCGGTTCGTCGCATCCGCTCGTCTCACGGACCCGTCTCGCACACGCATGCGGCTGCGTAGGGTCCGCGACCCTTCACGATACGTGCCAGAGGCAACCCGCACGGAGAGGATGACGGATTATCACGCACCAAAGCGGCGCGGGACGATTACGACTTGGGGCCGAAGGACTTCGTCAGCGTCTTCCATGTGTCCTTGCGCAGGTCGCCGTGCCAGTCGGCGGCCCGGGCGGTGTACATCAGCGCGTAACCGAGGTGGTCGTCGACCACGAAACCCCGGTCGATCGTGCGGTATCCGGTGCCGCCCTCGGTGTAGGTGAACTCCCAGTCGGCGGTGTTCCAGCCGCGGTAGCCCACCTTCTCGATGCGGATCCGGTGGTACTGGGAGCGCACCATGTACCGCTCCTGGTTCTTCCAGTCCGCCACCGGGTCGCCCTTGGGCGTGCCGGTCCAGGCGACGAGCAGCTTCTGCCCGCGGGGCCCGGTGTAGCGGTCGCCGGCGCTGCCGTTGGTCCGGTACTTCCAGCCCGCGGGCAGCCCGATCGAGTAGCCCTGGCCGCCCTTGCGGGTGGTCACGGCCGGTGCGCTGCCGCCGCCCTTCGCTTCGGCGGAACCGGACGCACCGGAACCGTCGGAGCCGTCGGAGCCGTCGGAGTCGTCGGCCGGCCGGCTCGCGCCGGTGTCCGCCGTGGGACCGGTGGCCGTGGCCGCCGTGCTCGCGCCGTCCGTGTGCGTCCCGGTGTCCTTGCCGCCGTCCGTGCTCGTGTCCGGCCGGGCGGAGGCGCCGGCACCGGCCTTGGCCCCGCTGCTCTGGCCGTCCGTGCCGTCGTCGCCGCTGAAGGCGATGGCCAGCACGGTCCCGAGCACCGCGAGCACGACCACCGCGACGATGACCACCAGCGTGCGCTTGGGCACCACATCGGTCAGCGGCGCCCTCGGCACCGCGCGCGGCGGCAGGTCCAGGTCCGGCGGCGGCACCACGGGCCAGCCGGAACCCGACGTGCCCGCGGCGGCCTTCGTCCCGGCGGCGGCGCCCGCCGCCGGGCTCGCCGGCCAGCCGGCGGAACCGGCACCCGGCCCGCCCACGGCGCCCGGCCGCGTCCCGGCACCGGCGCCGGGACCGCCGGGGACCGTGCCCCCGGCTCCCGCGGGGCCGGCCGCACCGGGCGCGGCCGGCTCGCCGCCGGTCCGCCCACGGGCCGCCGCCGCGCCGCCGGCGGCGCCGGCCGCCTTGCGCACCGAGCGCAGCGCGCCGCGCAGCTTCTCCCCGGCCTCCTCGCCCCGCCGGCCCCCGGCGGGCCCGCCGGGCTGGACCGGCAGCGGGACCACCCGTGTGGCGTCCATCGGCTGCGGCTCGGGCGCGTGGATCACCGCGTTGAGCATCGCCCGGGCCCCGGCGTCGTCGAGCCGCTTGGCCGGGTCCTTGTTCAGCAGGCCGTAGATGACGTCCCGCAGCGGGCCCGCGTTCTTCGGTTCGTCCAGGGACTCGGTCATCACCGCGGTGAGCGTGGCGATCGCCGAACCCTTGTCGTACGGCGGGGTGCCCTCGACCGCCGCGTACAGCAGACCGCCGAGGGACCACAGGTCGGCCGCCGGGCCGGGCTTGTGACCGCGGGCGCGCTCCGGGGAGATGTAGGAGGGGGCGCCGACGAGCATGCCGGTGGAGGTGATGGACGGGTCGCCCTCGACCTGCGCGATGCCGAAGTCGGTGAGCACGACCCGGCCGTCCTCGGCGATGAGCACGTTGGACGGCTTCACGTCCCGGTGCAGGATGCCCTCCCGGTGCGCGGAGCGCAGCACGTCCAGGATGGCGAGCCCCACCTCGGCGGCGCGCTTCGGGTCCAGCACGCCGTCCTCGCGGATGACCTCGGCCAGGGACTTGCCCTCGACCAGTTCCATCACGATCCAGGGCCGGTCGTCCTCGTCGACCACGTCGAAGACCGTGACCGCGCTGTTGTTGCGGATCCGGGCGATCGCCTTGGCCTCGCGCAGGGTGCGCGTGATCAGGCGCCGCTTCTCCTCCTCGTCGATGTTCGACGGGAACCGCAGTTCCTTGACGGCGACCGTCCGGCCGAGGGTCTCGTCCTCGGCGCGCCAGACCGTGCCCATGCCGCCCCGGCCCAGCACGTCTCCCAGCCGGTACCGCCCGGCGAGGAGACGCCGCTCGCTCTTGTCCTGACGAGTCTCCTGACGAGATGAACCCGCCCGCTCCGCCTCCGACATGCGTCCCCTCATACAACCCGCCCTGACAGAGCCTCCATTGTCTCTCACCCGACAAGTGCCCGACGCCCAGGGTGCCCGTGGCCGGGCCCCGCCCCGTCCGCTGCGGGAGCCGCCGTGAAGCGGGCGTTCCGTCTGTCACCCCCGCCACAGTGCTCGGGGCACCGCGCGGCTGACCCCGTTTCAGGCGCGCGGTGCCGCGGCGGCCGGGTTCGGCGGTGCCCTCAGAGCGGCACGATGTCCGGCGCGCCCAGCCTGGCCGCGTCCGCCGTCTGGTCGTCCGGCTGGCGCTGGGACTCGCGCTCGGCCTCCACCCGCTTCTCGTAGTGCGCGACCTCGCGCTCGACCTGGCCGGCGTCCCAGCCGA
The DNA here is from genome assembly GCF_055566335.1 of Streptomyces sp. NPDC027672. NCBI lineage: Bacteria > Bacillati > Actinomycetota > Actinomycetes > Kitasatosporales > Streptomycetaceae > Streptomyces > Streptomyces sp. NPDC027672. Next base: position 720,965 of record NZ_JBVHSO010000001.1, read on the forward strand.
GCACCGGTGCCATCAGCTCGGCCGCCTCCCGGGCGCTGCGGGTGCCCCGGTCGAAGGTCTCGATGGAGATGCGGGTGCGCCGGGTCAGGACATCCTCCAGGTGCCGGGCGCCCTCGTGCGAGGCGGCGTACACCACCTCGGCGCGCAGGTAGTCGTCGGCAGCGTGCAGCGGCTCGCCGAGCGCGGGGTCGGCGGCGACGAGGTCCAGCACCTCCTCGGCCAGCGAGCCGTACCGGTTCAGCAGGTGCTCCACGCGGACCACGTGCAGTCCGGTGCGGGCGGCGATCCGCGCCCGCGCGTTCCACAGCGCCTGGTAGCCCTCCGCGCCGATCAGCGGGGTCTCCTCCGTGACGCAGTCCGCGACCCGCATGTCGAGGCCGTGCACGGCCTCGTCGACGGCGTCCTTGGCCATCACCCGGTAAGTGGTGTACTTGCCGCCCGCCACGACCACCAGTCCGGGCGCCGGATGGGCGACCGTGTGCTCACGGGACAGCTTGCTGGTGGCGTCGGACTCGCCGGCCAGCAGCGGGCGCAGCCCGGCGTACACCCCCTCCACGTCGTCGCGGCCGAGCGGCACGGCCAGGACCGAGTTGACGTGTTCCAGCAGGTAGTCGATGTCGGCGCTGGAGGCGGCCGGGTGCGCCTTGTCCAGGTCCCAGTCGGTGTCGGTGGTGCCGATGATCCAGTGCCGGCCCCAGGGGATGACGAACAGGACGGACTTCTCGGTGCGCAGGATCAGGCCGGTGGTGGAGTGGACGCGGTCCTTGGGCACGACCAGGTGGATGCCCTTGGAGGCGCGGACGTGGAACTGGCCGCGCTCGCCCACCATGGCCTGGGTGTCGTCGGTCCACACGCCGGTGGCGTTGACGACCTGCTTGGCGCGGATCTCGTACTCCCCGCCGCCCTCCACGTCCTGCACCCGGGCGCCGACGACCCGCTCGCCCTCGCGCAGGAACCCGGTCACGCGCGCGCCGTTGGCCACCTTCGCGCCGTACGACGCCGCCGTGCGCACCAGGGTGACCACGAAGCGGGCGTCGTCCATCTGCGCGTCGTAGTACTGGAGGGCGCCGACCAGGGCGTCCTTCTTCAGGCAGGGCGCCACGCGCAGGGCGTGACGGCGGCTCAGGTGGCGGTGCACGGGCAGGCCCCGGCCGTGGCCGCGGGCCATCGACATCGCGTCGTACAGCGCGACGCCCGAGCCCGCGTACAGCCGCTCCCAGCCCTTGTGCTGGAGGGGATAGAGGAACGGCACCGGTTTGACCAGGTGCGGGGCGAGGCGCTCCAGCAGCAGCCCGCGCTCCTTGAGGGCCTCGCGGACCAGGGCGAAGTCGAGCATCTCCAGATAGCGCAGGCCGCCGTGGATGAGTTTGCTGGACCGGCTGGAGGTGCCGGACGCCCAGTCGCGGGCCTCGACCAGGCCGGTCGACAGGCCGCGGGTGACCGCGTCCAGCGCGGTGCCGGCCCCGACCACCCCGCCGCCGACCACCAGCACGTCCAGTTCGCGTTCCGCCATGGCCGCCAGTGCCTCGGCGCGCTGCGCCGGTCCCAGAGTCGCTGTCCTCACCGCTGCCTCCCGCTGTCGCACCCTCGCTCGCGTCGGCCGCACCCGGTGGGCGTAGCCCGGTTCATCCCCTCCTCATGCCCAAATTCTGACCGGGTTGCCCGGCTTCAGCCACCACGGGCTCCCGGCCTGTGGACAACTCGCGCACAAGCCTGGGAAGACACACGAACACAATCACACATAGCGGTCATATGTGTACCTAGTCTGACAGTGCACTCGCTCTTGCTGTCCACAGCGGTTGCGTACCTGTCCCGCATCGGTTACTGGGAAGGACGGCTTCACGCCATGCCCGCAGACCTCGCCGTCATCGGACTCGGTCCCTACGGCTCGCCGCTCGCCCAGGCCGCCGTCGCCGCCGGCATCTCCACCCTCGGCTACGCCACCGGCCCCGAGGCGGGGCCGCTCAGCCCCGCCGAGCTGCGCCGGATGCACTCCGCCGGCTTCCGTCCCGTCACCGACCCGGCCCAGCTCGGCCGGGTGCGCACCGCGGTGATCTGCGCGCCCACCCCGCGCGGCACCGACGGCGGGTTCGACCTCGGCCAGGTCGAGACGGCCGCCCGCGCCCTGGCGGCGCGGCTGCGCGCACACACCACGGTCATCCTGGAGTCGCCGGTGCTGCCGGGGACGACGGACACGTTCCTGCGCCCGCTGCTGGAGGAGGGCTCCGGGCTGCGCGCCGGCCGCGACTTCCACCTCGCCTACTCCCCCAGCCGGGTCGACCCCGGCGGCCGCGGCCACCCGCCGGCCGGCACGCCGAAGGTCATCGGCGGCCTCACGCCCGCCTGCACCGAGTCCGCCGCCGCGTTCTACGCCCGGCTCACCGACAAGGTGGTCCGCGCACGCGGCCTGCGCGAGGCGGAGACCGTGCAACTGCTGGAGACCAACTACCGGCACGTGAACATCGCGCTGGTCAACGAGATGGCCGTCCTCTGCCACGAGCTGGGCGTGGACCTGTGGGACGTCATCCGCTGCGCGGAGACCAGGCCCTTCGGCTTCCAGGCGTTCCGGCCCGGCCCCGGCGTCGGCGGGCACGGCGTCCCGCAGGACCTGACCGGGCACGCGACCCGCACCCTGCGCATGGTCGAGCTGGCCCAGCAGGTCAACAGCCGGATGCCCCGGTACGTCGTCCAGCGCGCGGCCACGCTGCTGAACGAGCACGGCAAGTCCGCGCGCGGAGCCCGGATCCTGCTGCTCGGCGTCACCTACAAGGCGGATCGCGCCGATCTCCAGGGCACGCCCGCCCAGGAGGTCGCCGTCCGGCTGATGCAGTTCGGCGCGTCCGTGAGCTACCACGACCCGTACGTGCCCGCCTGGAACGTCCTGGACCGGCCCGTGCCGCGCGCGGACTCCCTGTACGAGGCCGCCGCCGACGCCGACCTCACGATCCTGCTCCAGCAGCACCGGACGTACGACTTGCAGGCCCTGTCGGTGAAGGCCCAACTGCTGCTGGACACCCGGGGCGCCACCCCGACGGGGGCGGCGCACCGGTTGTGACGGGGGGCGCGCGGGAGTGCGGGGGCCGCGAGGCGGTGGCACGAGAGGCCCGGCGCCGGTACGTTGGAATCAGGTGGAGCCCACCGCAGCGGGCACTGCGGCAGGCTCCTGGCCGGTTTCCGGGTGTCCGTCCCTAGTCTCTATAGGGACGGCCGCTCACCGGCCGTGGATCCGCAAGATCCACCTCCTCCGGAATTTCACCAGCCGAAGCCGAATGAGATCCCAGCGGTCGGGCTTGCGGTGACGGCCCATTGGCGCGCCCCCTTCCACGTTGCCGCCCAGTGGCCCCGGTAGACGGTCCGTTGGAGTTCGGGCCGGGCCCCGAGGGCGGGGTCCGGTCCGTGTCCTTGGAAGGGGGCGGCCCAGAGAGCTCCCCCCGCGGCGCCGGTCGCGGGCATGCGGAAGGCCGGCCGCCCGTGTGGGGCGGCCGGCCTTCCGGGTGCCGTGGGTGCCGGCGGCGGTCAGCGTCGGTGCTGGCTGTCCGCCACCGTGACCTCGACCCGCTGGAACTCCTTCAGCTCGCTGTAGCCGGTGGTGGCCATGGCGCGGCGCAGGGCGCCGAAGAAGTTCATCGAGCCGTCCGGGGTGCGGGACGGGCCGGTGAGGATCTCCTCGATCGTGCCGACCGTGCCCAGGTCGACCTTCTTGCCGCGGGGCAGCTCCTCGTTGACCGCCTCCATGCCCCAGTGGTGGCCCTTGCCGGGCGCGTCCGTGGCACGGGCCAGCGGGGAACCCATCATCACCGCGTCGGCACCGCAGGCGATCGCCTTGGCCAGGTCGCCGGACCAGCCGACACCGCCGTCCGCGATCACGTGCACGTACCGGCCGCCGGACTCGTCCATGTAGTCCCGGCGGGCCGCGGCCACGTCGGCGACGGCCGTGGCCATCGGGACCTGGATGCCGAGGACGTTGCGCGTGGTGTGCGCGGCGCCGCCGCCGAAGCCGACCAGGACGCCCGCGGCACCCGTGCGCATCAGGTGCAGCGCCGCCGTGTAGGTGGCGCAGCCGCCGACGATCACCGGGACGTCCAGCTCGTAGATGAACTGCTTCAGGTTCAGCGGCTCGTGCGAGGACGACACGTGCTCCGCCGAGACCGTCGTGCCCCGGATGACGAAGAGGTCCACGCCCGCGTCCACGACCGCCTTGGAGAACTGGGCGGTGCGCTGCGGGGAGAGCGCGGCGGCCGTGACCACGCCGGAGTCACGCACCTCCTTGAGGCGGGCGCCGATCAGCTCCTCCTTGATCGGCGCCGCGTAGATCTCCTGGAGGCGGCGGGTCGCCTGCTCGGCGGGCAGCCCGGCGATCTCGTCCAGCAGCGGCTGCGGGTCCTCGTGGCGCGTCCACAGGCCCTCCAGGTTCAGCACGCCGAGGCCGCCCAGCTCCCCGATGCGGATCGCGGTGGCCGGGGAGACCACCGAGTCCATGGGAGCGGCCAGGAACGGCAGCTCGAAGCGGTAGGCGTCGATCTGCCAGGCGATCGAGACCTCCTTCGGGTCCCGCGTACGGCGGCTGGGGACGACGGCGATGTCGTCGAAGGCGTACGCCCTGCGCCCGCGCTTGCCGCGCCCGATCTCGATCTCAGTCACGTCTTGGCCTTTCCCTGATGCGTTGCAGCGTCTTCCAGTATCGCCGACGGCTGCGACAGCGGACCTCCTCAGGCACGACGAGGGCGGCCCCGGATGCTCCGGGACCGCCCTCTGGGCACCTCAGGCGTGCGCGTGCGTCACTTCTTGCCGCTGTAGTTCGGCGCCTCGACCGTCATCTGGATGTCGTGCGGGTGGCTCTCCTTCAGGCCCGCCGAGGTGATCCGCACGAACCGGCCGCCCTCCTGCAGCTCGGGCACGGTCCTGCCGCCGACGTAGAACATCGACTGGCGCAGACCGCCGACGAGCTGGTGGACGACCGAGGACAGCGGGCCGCGGTAGGGCACCTGGCCCTCGATGCCCTCGGGGATCAGCTGCTCGTCGGAGGCGACGCCCTCCTGGAAGTAGCGGTCCTTGGAGAAGGACCTGCGGTCGCCACGGGTCTGCATGGCGCCGAGCGAGCCCATGCCGCGGTAGGACTTGAACTGCTTGCCGTTGATGAACAGCAGCTCGCCCGGGGACTCCTCGCAGCCCGCGAGCAGCGAGCCGAGCATCACCGTGTCGGCGCCCGCGACCAGGGCCTTGGCGATGTCGCCCGAGTACTGCAGACCGCCGTCGCCGATCACCGGGACACCGGCGGCCTTGGCGGCGAGCGCGGCCTCGTAGATCGCGGTGACCTGCGGGACGCCGACGCCGGCGACCACGCGGGTCGTACAGATGGAGCCCGGTCCGACACCGACCTTGATGCCGTCGGCGCCCGCGTCGACCAGGGCCTGGGCGCCGTCGCGCGTCGCCACGTTGCCACCGATGACGTCGACGCCGCCGGAGTTCGACTTGATCTTGGCGATCATGTCGCCGACCAGCCGGGAGTGGCCGTGCGCGGTGTCCACGACGATGAAGTCGACACCGGCCTCGATCAGGGCCTGGGCGCGCTCGAAGGCGTCACCGGCCACACCGACCGCGGCGCCGACCAGCAGGCGGCCCTCGGCGTCCTTGGCGGCGTTCGGGTACTTCTCCGCCTTGACGAAGTCCTTGACCGTGATCAGGCCCTTGAGGACGCCCTCGTCGTCGACCAGCGGCAGCTTCTCGATCTTGTGCTTGCGCAGCAGCTCCATGGCCTCCGGGCCGGAGATGCCGACCTTGCCGGTGACCAGCGGCATCGGCGTCATGACCTCGTGCACGCGGCGGCCGCGGTCGCTCTCGAAGGCCATGTCACGGTTGGTGACGATGCCGAGGAGCTTCTTGTCGCCGTCGGTCACCGGGACGCCGCTGATGCGGAACTTGGCACACAGCGCGTCGGCCTCGGCGAGCGTGGCCTCCGGGTGGATGGTGATCGGGTCGGTGACCATGCCGGACTCGGACCGCTTCACCAGGTCGACCTGGTTGGCCTGGTCCTCGATGGAGAGGTTGCGGTGCAGGACGCCGACACCGCCCTGGCGGGCCATCGCGATCGCCATGCGGGACTCGGTCACCTTGTCCATGGCGGCGGACAGCAGCGGGATGTTGACCCGCACGTTCTTGGAGACGTACGAGGCGGTGTCGATCTCGTCGGGTGCCATGTCCGACGGGCCCGGCAGCAGCAGCACGTCGTCGTAGGTCAGCCCGAGTGTCGCGAATTTACCGGGCACTCCGTCGACGTTGGCAGTCATGACACCTTCCCCAAATGGCCTTGATCGGTGCGGATGTCCATGCTAACGGGAAGTGTCGCTAGCAAATTCCACGGTACGGGGTCGCTTCAGGCTTCGTATGTTCGTACGGACACGGGAACGCGCCCGTTCAAGGGGCGGGCGGTGGGGCCGTCCCGCCCGGTGTTACTGCTCGGCGAGCGCCCGGAGACGGCTCAGCGCCCGGTGCTGGGCCACGCGGACCGCGCCGGGTGACATTCCCAACATCTGCCCGGTCTCCTCCGCGGTCAAGCCCACGGCGATGCGCAGCAGGAGCAGCTCGCGCTGGTTCTCCGGGAGGTTGGCCAGCAGTTTCTTGGCCCACTCGGCGTCGCTGCTGAGCAGGGCGCGCTCCTCCGGGCCGAGGGAGTCGTCGGGCCGCTCCGGCATCTCGTCGGAGGGCACCGCCGTCGATCCGGGATGGCGCATCGCGGCGCGCTGCAGGTCGGCGACCTTGTGGGAGGCGATGGCGAAGACGAACGCCTCGAAGGGCCGGCCGGTGTCGCGGTAGCGGGGCAGGGCGAGCAGCACCGCCACGCAGACCTCCTGGGCGAGGTCCTCCACGAAGTGGCGCGCGTCGCCGGGCAGCCGGGACAGCCGGGTGCGGCAGTAGCGCAGCGCCAGCGGGTGGACCCGGGCGAGCAGATCGTGCGTGGCCTGCTCGTCCCCGTCGACGGCACGATGCACGAGCGCACCGATCCCGCCGTGGGCCGTGCCCGCCTCGTCGTCGCGCATCGGTCCATGGTGCCCTGCGGCCGTCCGGTCCGTCGCATCGCGCCCGTGGTTGTGCACCGAAGCGTTATGAGCAGGTGCGCCGGCACTCATCCCCTGCGCCCTCCCCTTCCGCTCGACCGACTCGTCCCCGAGAGACTCCACATCACCAAGGATGCGGCATCCGCGCCGAAACGAGCAGCGCGCGTCCGGCGGGCCGCCTTGCGCACGCCCTGTGGGGCCGTGCCGGACCCCTCTCGTGCCGTGGTGCCCCGCGGACCACCACGGGGTCACGGCGCGCTGTCCGGGCGTACGGCGGACCGGGCGGCCGTCCGGAGCGTACGGCACCGCCGTCCCGCCCGCGGGAGTCCGCCGCGCTCGCGCGCTCGGGCCGCGCGGGAGCCGTGCGGCGGCCGCACGGGCCCGGCACGGCGCCAAGGCAGCCCGTCGGCGTCGGCGCGGCCGCACGCGCCCGCCGGGATAGCACCCGGCCTGGGCTCACCGGGACACCCCGGCGGCCGGGCCGGAGCGCGCCCGCTCCCCGGTGGGCTCCGGCGGGCTCCCGCCGTCCCGTCGGCCGGCCCGGCCGACGCCGCGCGCGGGACGGGACCGCAAGCCCGGCCGGACCGGTCAGCGGACCAGTCCCCAGCGGAAGCCGAGGGCCACCGCGTGGGCCCGGTCCGAGGCGCCCAGCTTCTTGAACAGGCGGCGCGCGTGCGTCTTGACGGTGTCCTCGGAGAGGAACAGCTCACGGCCGATCTCGGCGTTCGAGCGGCCGTGGCTCATGCCCTCCAGCACCTGGATCTCCCGCGCGGTGAGCGTGGGCGCGGCGCCCATCTCGGCCGAGCGCAGCCGGCGCGGGGCCAGCCGCCAGGTCGGGTCGGCGAGCGCCTGCGTCACCGTGGCCCGCAGCTCCGCGCGCGAGGCGTCCTTGTGCAGATAGCCGCGCGCGCCGGCGGCGACCGCGAGGGCCACTCCGTCCAGGTCCTCGGCGACGGTGAGCATGATGATCCGCGCGCCCGGGTCGGCGGAGAGCAGCCGGCGCACGGTTTCCACGCCGCCCAGGCCGGGCATGCGCACGTCCATCAGAATGAGGTCGGAGCGGTCGGCGCCCCAGCGGCGGAGGACTTCCTCGCCGTTGGCCGCCGTCGTCACACGCTCGACACCGGGCACGGTCGCGACCGCGCGGCGGAGCGCTTCTCGGGCAAGCGGGGAGTCGTCGCAGACGAGGACGGATGTCATGACCGCCCTCCGCAGCTGATGCGCGTCACCTTGAGCCTCCAGGCTGGTACGGAATCGTCACCTGTGCGGTCGACCGTCTCGGACGCCTGCCCGAGCGCTTCTGTCTTCAACCGCCTCCGCACTCTCAACGACGGTCACTCGAAAGAGTTACGGGCCCGCGTGCCGTCTTCGGCACTCTATGTGAGCGCACCGACACGGTGCAGACATGCTCAACGGACTCTCAACTTTTCATCACAACCTATGCCCCATTCGGCCCCTTTTCTTCCCGTTTCGTAGTGTCCGGGGCTAGATTCGCAATGAGTCATATTTTCATCTCCTTAGACCGGAGACGTACGGTCGTCGGCACCGTACCCGCCCAGATCGGCGACAAGGGGTCACGTAATGGCAGATTTCTCCCGCCTTCCCGGACCGAACGCGGACCTGTGGGACTGGCAGCTGCTGGCTGCCTGCCGCGGCGTGGACAGCTCGCTCTTCTTCCACCCGGAGGGCGAGCGCGGGGCGGCTCGGAGCGCTCGCGAGAACTCGGCCAAAGAGGTCTGCATGAGGTGCCCGGTCCGTGCGGAGTGCGCGGCGCACGCGCTGGCCGTGCGCGAACCGTACGGCGTCTGGGGCGGCCTGACCGAGGACGAGCGCGAGGAGCTGATGGGGCGGGCACGCAACCGCCTGGTGGTCGCCTCCACCACCAGCGGGGAGACCGCCCAGGATCACTGAAGGAACGTTTCTGCACTCACGGACCGCCGACCGGCCGTCCGTTCCGCCCCCTGGGCACGGGCGCGCGTGCCCCCGGGCGGGCGCCGTGCCCCTCAGCCGCGCCCGGCCGCCCGGGCCAGTTGCTCCAGCGTCGCCGACACGGCCGGCACCTGGGCCAGGTCGGGCAGGGTCAGGGCGACGATCTCCCGCCGTACCGCCGGTTCCAGCCGTACCGTGCGTACGCCGCGCGGCCGTACCGACTCCACGGCCAGCTGCGGCAGCACGGCGACCCCGAGGCCCGCGCCGACCAGGCCGACCACGGCCGGATAGTCGTCGGTGGCGAAGTCGATCCGCGGGGTGAACCCGGCTCCCTCGCACACCTCCACCAGCTGGCCGCGGCAGCGCGGACAGCCCGCGATCCAGGGCTCCTGGGCCAGCTCGCCGATGGCCACGGACTCCGCGCGCGCGAGCCGGTGCCGTTCGGGCACCAGGGCGACCAGCCGGTCGCGCAGCAGCGGGCGTACGACGAGGTCGTCCCAGTCCTCGGCGACCGCGGCGCCCTCGTAGCGGAAGGCCAGCGCCACGTCGCAGTCCCCTTCGCGCAGCAGTCCGACGGACCGCGGCGGCTCGGCCTCCTCCAGGGAGACGCGGGTGCCCGGATGGGCGGCGCGCAGGGCGGCCAGAGCGGTCGGGACCAGTGTGGAGCTGCCGCTCGGGAAGGAGACCAGCCGGACCCGGCCGGCGCGCAGGCCGGCGATGGCGGCGACCTCCTCCTCGGCCGCGGTGAGCCCGGCGAGGATGCCCGCGGCATGCCGGACCAGGGCCTCGCCGGCCTGGGTGAGGCGCAGCTCGCGGCCGTTGCGGACCAGCAGCGGGGTGCCGACCGAGGCTTCCAGGGCCTTCATCTGCTGGCTGACGGCGGGCTGCGTGCAGCCCAGTTCGCGGCCGGCCGCCGAGAAGGAACCGGTGGTGGCGACGGCGCGCAGGACACGGAGATGACGGGCCTCGATCACCCCTTGAGCATAAGGCAGCCTTGGATAACGCTGCTGTTAATGCGTCGCCGCTTTGGGCGCCGATCGCTTAGCGTGCTGGGATGAAGCTGCTCTCCGTCAATGTGGGCCGGCCCCGGCAGGTGCCCTATACGAACCAGCCGGACGGTGTGACCGGTATCGACAAGCAACCGGCCGAGGGCCCGGTCCGGGTCGCGGCGCCCGGGCCCAAGGGCGTCGGCGCGAGCGGACTGGCCGGGGACACGGTGTGCGACCTGCGCCATCACGGCGGCGACGACCAGGCGGTGTACGCCTTCGCCCGCGAGGACCTCGACGACTGGGAGCGGGAGCTGGGCCGGTCGCTGCCCAACGGCTGCTTCGGCGAGAACCTGACGACGGACGGCCTGGACGTCTCCGGGGCGCTGATCGGCGAGCGCTGGCGGATCGGTGCCGAGCTGGTGCTGGAGGTGACCTCCGGCCGCATCCCGTGCGCCACGTTCCAGGGCCACATGGGCGAGCGCGGCTGGGTCAGGAGGTTCACTCGGAAGGGCGCGACGGGTGCCTACCTCCGGGTGATCGAGCCGGGTGAGATCCGGGCGGGCGATCCGATCGAGGTGGTGTACCGGCCGGACCACGAGGTGACGGCGACGATGGAGTTCCGGGCGGCCACCACCGAGCACGAGCTGCTGCCCCGGCTGCTCGCGGCGGGCCCGGCGCTGCACCCGGAGGCGCTGGCCAAGGCCCGCAAATACGTGGCGGAGCACGGCGGCTGAGGGGGCGTCGGCGGCCGGGAGCGCGGGGGCGCGCCGGCCGCCGGCGGGCGCGGCCACGCGGGGCGCGCGGACAGCGGAGGCTGTCGGTCCGGGTCACTACCCTTGGGCCATGACAACGGCTCTGATTACGGGATCGACCGCGGGGATCGGTGCCGCGTTCGCGCGGCGGCTGGCGGCGGACGGGCAGGACCTGGTGCTGGTGGCCCGGGACACCGGGCGGCTGCGCGAACAGGCGACGGACCTGCACGACCGGCACGGCGTCGAGGTGGAGGTGCTGACCGCCGACCTCGCGCGGGACGAGGGCATCGAGGCGGTGGCCGGCCGCCTCGGCGACCGCAAGCACCCGGTCGACCTGCTGGTCAACAACGCCGGTTTCGGCAACAAGGGCCGCTATCTGGAAGTGTCGATGGCGGACGAGCTGCGGATGCTCAAGGTGCACTGCGAGGCGGTGCTCCGGCTGACGTCGGCGGCGGCCGGGGCGATGCGCGAGCGCGGCCGGGGCGGGGTGGTGAACGTCGCCTCGGTGGCCGCCTTCGTCCCGCGCGGCACGTACGGCGCTTCCAAGGCGTGGGTGGTGCAGTTCACCCAGGGCGCGGCGAAGGACCTGGCGGGCAGCGGGGTCCGGCTGATGGCGCTGTGCCCGGGGTTCGTGCGCACCGAGTTCCACCAGCGGGCCGGGATGGGCACGGACAACATCCCCGGCTGGATGTGGCTGGACGCCGACAAACTGGTCGCGGCGGCCCTGGCCGACCTCGCGCGCGGCAGGACGGTCTCCATCCCGGACCCGCGCTACAAGGCGCTGATGGGTCTGGCGAAGGTGGCGCCGCGCGGGCTGCTGGGCGGCATCAGCTCCCGCACGGGCCGCAAGTACGGGCCGCAGTAGCGGCCGTGGCGCAGGGGGTGCGGCGGTCCGGCGCGCCGGGCGCGCGGGAGCGGCGGACAGGGCGAAGGCCCGGCACCCCGAGGGGTGCCGGGCCTTCGCTCGGAAGCTGTCGCCTCAGTGGGCGTGGCCGTGGCTGTGACCACCGGCGGCCGGCTCCTCCTCTTCCTTCTTCTCGACGACCAGGGTCTCGGTCGTGAGCAGCAGGGAGGCGATGGAGGCGGCGTTCTCCAGGGCGGAGCGGGTGACCTTGACCGGGTCGATGACGCCGGCCTTGATCAGGTCGCCGTACTCGCCGGTGGCGGCGTTGTAGCCCTGTCCCTTGTCCAGGTCCTTGACCTTGGACACGATGACGTAGCCCTCCTGGCCGGCGTTCTCGCCGATCCAGCGCAGCGGCTCGACCACGGCGTTGCGGACCACGGCGACACCGGTGGCCTCGTCGCCGGTCTTGTCGAGGTTGCCCTCCAGGACCTTGGAGGCGTGGACCAGAGCGGAACCGCCACCGGAGACGATGCCCTCCTCGACCGCGGCGCGGGTCGCGGAGATGGCGTCCTCCAGGCGGTGCTTCTTCTCCTTCAGCTCCACCTCGGTGGCGGCGCCGACCTTGATCACGCACACGCCGCCGGCCAGCTTCGCGAGGCGCTCCTGGAGCTTCTCGCGGTCCCAGTCGGAGTCGGTGGACTCGATCTCGGCCTTGATCTGCGCGATGCGGCCCTGCACGTCCTCGGACTTGCCACCGCCGTCGACGATCGTGGTGTCGTCCTTGGTGACGGTGACGCGGCGGGCCGAGCCGAGCACGTCGGTGCCGACCTGGTCCAGCTTGAGGCCGACCTCTTCGGAGATGACGGTGGCGCCGGTGAGGACGGCCATGTCCTGGAGCATCGCCTTGCGGCGGTCGCCGAAGCCGGGGGCCTTCACCGCGACGGCGTTGAAGGTGCCGCGGATCTTGTTGACGACCAGGGTCGACAGGGCCTCGCCCTCGACGTCCTCGGCGATGATCAGCAGCGGCTTGGAGGAGCCGGCCTGGATGACCTTCTCCAGCAGCGGGAGCAGCTCGGTGATGGCCGAGATCTTGCCCTGGTTGATGAGGATGTACGGGTCCTCGAGGACGGCCTCCATGCGCTCCTGGTCCGTCACGAAGTACGGCGACAGGTAGCCCTTGTCGAAGGCCATGCCCTCGGTGAAGTCCAGCTCCAGACCGAAGGTGTTGGACTCCTCGACGGTGATGACACCGTCCTTGCCGACCTTGTCCATGGCCTCGGCGATCAGCTCGCCGACCTGCTGGTCCTGGGCGGACAGCGCGGCGACGGCGGCGATGTCGGACTTCTCGTCGATCGGGCGGGCCGAGGAGAGCAGCTCCTCGGAGATGGCCTTGACGGCGGCGTCGATGCCCTTCTTCAGGGCGGCCGGGGAGGCGCCGGCGGCGACGTTCTTCAGGCCCTCGCGGACCAGCGCCTGGGCGAGGACGGTGGCGGTGGTGGTGCCGTCACCCGCGATGTCGTTGGTCTTGGTCGCCACCTCCTTCACCAGCTGCGCGCCGAGGTTCTCGTACGGGTCCTCGATCTCCACCTCACGGGCGATCGTGACACCGTCGTTGGTGATGGTGGGGGCACCGAACTTCTTGTCGATGACGACGTTGCGGCCACGGGGGCCGATCGTCACCTTGACGGTGTCCGCCAGCTTGTTGACGCCGCGCTCAAGGGCGCGACGGGCGTCCTCGTCGAACTTCAGGATCTTCGCCATGACAGCGGGAGCCCTCTCGGGAATCTGTAGGTGAAAAGACGCTGCGCCCCGGGCGCCCGGCTTGTTATCGGGCTCGGGGGCCAGGGGCGCAGCTCAAGCGGATTGCTTGAGGTGATTACTTCTCGATGATCGCGAGCACGTCGCGAGCCGAGAGGACGAGGTACTCGTCACCGTTGTACTTCACCTCGGTGCCGCCGTACTTGCTGTAGAGGACGACGTCGCCCACCTTGACGTCGAGCGGGAGACGCTCGCCGTTCTCGAACCGGCCCGGGCCCACAGCGAGGACGGCGCCCTCCTGGGGCTTCTCCTTCGCGGTGTCCGGGATGACCAGGCCAGAGGCCGTGGTCTGCTCGGCGTCCAGCGGCTGGACCACGATGCGGTCCTCGAGCGGCTTGATGGCAACCTTGGAGCTGGCGGTCGTCACGATCCGACCTCCCCCTTCGGAGATCTCACGGGGTTAACTGTCTGAGGTGGCGACCAGGTCGATCCGTCGTCGCGGGTGCCGGACCTGCCCGTCGCTTTTGTTGGCACTCTCACCTGCTGAGTGCCAGAGCCGAGACTATGACCGCGATTAGCACTCGGTCAAGCGGAGTGCCAATGACGCGCGGCGCGTCGGCCGCGGAACAGCGCGTGGGGGTGGTTCCGCGGCCCGGAGTTGCCGGAAAAACCAGAAAAATCGGAGTTACAGATAGTCCTCTAGGCGGGCCGCCGTCAGGCCCCTGGCCTGAGCCTCCCTCAGCACCCGTGCCGTGCGCTCGCGCAGGGGCGCGTCCGCCGGTTCGCCGGGCTCCACCAGGACGATGTCGCCGGGGCCGAGGCGGCGGGGGCCGTGCGCGCAGACGAGGCCGTCCGGGGTGAGGGCCGCGCGCCACAGGACGATCGCGGAGATGCCGCAGTCGGCCGCGGCGCGCAGGGTGGCCGGGTCGGGGTAGCCGTAGGCCAGGCGGAAGAAGCGCGGGCGGACGCCGAGGCGGGTGCGCAGGCGGTCCTGCCGGCCGCAGATCTCGGCGCGCCGGCGGGCGTACGGCAGTCCGGCCGGGGCCCGCCGCCCGGCGGTACGGTTCCCGATGCCGGCGCCGAGCGCGCGCAGCCGGGCCAGCCGGCGGTCCCCGCGCGCGGCGAGGCGGTCGTCGGGGAACAGGGTGAGGGGCAGCCGCAGGTCGCGGACCATGTCGGCGAAGCGTGGATCGCGGTCGGCGCCGTCGTCGTAGGTGAGGAAGACGACCGGGTCGCGGGTGGGGACGCGGTCGACCACCACGGGCAGGCCGCGGGCCGCCGGGCGCGCGGCGAGCGGGCGGGCCGGGTGCGCCGGGAAGCGGGCGAGCGGGCGGGTCAGGCCCCAGCGCCGGTACGCGTGGCCGGGTGCGGCGGCGTGCGGGCGCACCCCTTCGGCGGCCTTCTTGCCGAGGCGTTCGATGGGGTCGACGGACTGGGCGCAGCCCGTCAGGAGCAGGGCCGCGGCGAGGACCGCGGCCGGGCCCCGCCCGCGCCTCACAGGTAGTCCTCCAGGCGGGCCACGGCGTAGCCCTCGCGGGTGACCTTGTCCAGGAAGCGGCGCATGTCGTCCACCATCGTGCCGTTCCAGTCGTCCCGGCCGCGGAAGTGGGTCAGGACGATGTCGCCGGGGTGCAGCCGGCGGTCCCAGTCGCGGTACTCCCAGTGGTCGACGAACACCTCCTCGTCCCAGATCGGCGCGTACTTGATCCCGCACGTCCGGGCGGCGCGCAGGGTGTCGCCGTTGTAGTTGCCGTACGGCGGCCGGAAGACGGTGGGCGCCTTGCCGAACTGCTTCTTGATGACGGCCTGCATGCCGCAGATCTCGTCCTTCTGCTCCTCGTAGGACAGGCCGGGCAGGTAGGGGTGGGTGAGGGTGTGGTTGTTCAGGGTGACGCCCTGGGCCTGCATCCGGCGGAAGTAGCCGTAGTCCTCCTTGACGAGGTAGTCGCTGAGGAAGGCCGTGTACGGCACCTTCAGCTCGCTCATCATGCGCAGGAACGCCGGGTCCTTCTCGGCGCCGTCGTCGATGGTGAGGAAGACGACCTTGTGCCGGGTGGGGATGGTGGTGAAGACCGGCGGGAGGCCGTCCTCCTCCTGGCCGTCCACCTCGAAGCCGTCGCGGGGCGTGATGACGGGCTTGTGGGCCGGCGGGGCCGGGGGCGTGAGCGGGGCGCGGGCGAGGCCCCAGCGCCGGGCGGCGGCGGCCAGCCGGGCGTGTTCGGCGGCCTGGCGGGCCCGGGCGTCCGGCGGACGGGCGGGGCCGCCGTGGCCCGGGACGGGTGCGGGATCGCCGGCGCAGCCGGACAGGAGGGCGGCCAGTGCGAGGGCGGTGGAGCCCGCCGCCACCCGCGCGACGCGTGTCGGAATTTTGTCATTTTGTCCTACTGCTCGCATGGTGCCGGATCCTCCCAGGCCGCGGCCCCCGGTCCGGGGCGACACCGCCGCCGCGGGCACGTCATCCACCGACTGGCCCACAATGAGCCGGTGAACGACCTCGCTCTGCTCCTCACCCCCGAAGGCCGCGCCCTCCTCGACGAGGTGCGCGACACCGAGCCCGCACGGGAACTCGCGGTGGCCACCCGGCTGCGCCGCGACCACCCCGCCGAACTGGTCTCGGCCGCGCTGGGCCAGGCCCGGCTGCGGCAGCGGGCGGCGGCGAAGTTCGGGGCCGGGGACGCCGGGCGGATGTTCTTCACCCCGAACGGGGTCGAGCAGTCGACCCGGGCGAGCGTGGCGGCGTACCGGGCCCGGCGGCTGACGGAGCTGGGCGTGACCTCCGTCGCCGACCTGTGCTGCGGCATCGGCGGGGACGCGATCGCGCTGGCGCGGGCGGGAATCCGGGTGCTGGCCGTGGACCGCGACCCGCTGACCGCCGCGACGGCCCGGGCGAACGCGGAGGCGCTGGGCCTGGCCGGGCTCATCGAGGTGCGCGAGGCCGATGTCACGGAGGTGGACACCGCCGGGTACGACGCGGTGTTCGTGGACCCGGCCCGGCGCGGCGGACGCGGCCGGGTGTTCGATCCGGAGGCGTACTCGCCGCCGCTGTCCTGGGCGGTCGAGGCCGCCCGCCGCGCGCCCCGCGCCGCGCTGAAGATCGCCCCCGGCATCCCGCACGAGACCGTCCCGGCCGAGGCCGAGGCCGAGTGGATCTCCGACGGCGGCGATGTGAAGGAGGCGGTGCTGTGGTTCGGGACCGGGGCGCCGGGCGCGGTGCGGGCCACGCTGCTGCCGGGCCCGCGGACGCTGCTCGGCCGCGGCCTGCCCGATCCCGCGGTGCGGCCGGTGGGCCGGTACCTGTACGAGCCGGACGGCGCGGTCATCCGCGCGCACCTGGTGGCGGAGGTGGCCGAGGAGGTCGGCGGCGGGCTCCTCGACCCGACGATCGCCTACGTCACCGCAGACGAGGCGCGGCCCACGCCGTACGCCGCCGCCTACGAGATCACCGACCGGCTGCCCTTCCACCTCAAGCGGCTCAGGGCCCTGCTGCGCGAGCGCGGGGTCGGCACGCTCACCGTGAAGAAGCGCGGCTCGGCGGTGGAGCCGGAGGAACTGCGCCGCAAGGTCAGGCCGGAGGGGCCGAACGCGGCCACCGTCTTCCTCACCCGGGTGGCCGGGGCGCCGACGATGCTGATCGGCCACCCGCTGCGGTGACGCCCGCGCCCGGCACCGGACGCGCGCGGATCTCCGCGTGCGCGTCACGAGCGGAACGCAGTCCTCACCCGGAGGCGGCCGCCGGTGCGGCGGTGCTGGAGCGCACCACCAGGCTCGTCGCCAGCTCCACCCGGGTCGTCGCCCGCTCGTCCTCGGCCCGTCCCAGCTCCAGCACCAGCCGGGCCGCGGCCTCGGCCATCTCGGTCAGCGGCTGCCGTACGGTCGTCAGCGGCGGGCCCACCCAGCGGGCCACCGGGAGATCGTCGAAGCCGACGACGCTGAGGTCCTCGGGGATGCGCAGGCCCAGCTCGCGGGCGGCCTCGTACAGGCCGAGGGCCTGGAGGTCGTTGCCCGCGAAGACGGCGGTGGGCCGGTCGGGGCGGCGCAGCAGTTCCAGGCCGAGCCGGTAGCCGGCGTCGTGGTGGAAGTCGCCGGCCACGACGAGCGCGGGATCGGCGGGCAGCCCGGCGGTCTCCAGGGCCGCCCGGTAGCCGTCGACCCGGGCCCGGCTGCACATCATCCGGGACGGGCCGCTGATGGCGCCGATCCGGGTGTGGCCGAGTTCCACCAGGTGCCGGGTGGCGGCGAGTCCGCCCTGCCAGTTGGTGGCGCCGATGGACGGCACGTCCGGGCCGGGGTCGCCGGCCGGGTCCATCACCACGAACGGGATGGAGCGGCTGGTCAGCAGCGCCCGCTGGGACTCGTCCAGCTCGGACAGCACCAGCACCACGCCGTGCGGGCGGCGGGCGGCCACCTGGTCGGCCCAGGTCCGGCCCGGGGTGAGCCGGCCCGCCGACTCCGACAGGACGACGCTCAGCCCGGCGTCCCTGGCCACGTTCTCCACGCCCCGGATGACCTCCATCGCCCAGGCGCTCTCCAGCTCGTGGAAGACCAGGTCGATCAGGGGCGAGCGGGAGGCCTCGGCGCGGCGCCGCCGGTAGCCGTAGGAGCGCAGCAGCTCCTCGACCCGGCTGCGGGTCGCCGGGGCGACGTCGGCACGGCCGTTGAGGACCTTCGAAACAGTCGGAGCGGAGACACCGGCCTCACGGGCGATCTCGGCGAGGGTCGCCGTCTGTGTTTCTGCGGGCTTCGAAGGCTTCATATCCGCGATCGTAGCGCCGCGGGTCCTCTCCACGAAGCACCGCGCACGCCAAGGGCCCGACGCAACATTCGGGAAACATTGCGAAAGATTCGATCCGCCGGGGGAACCGGACCGGGAACGCGAACACCCCGCCTCCCGGAATCCGGGAGGCGGGGTGACGAGTGGAGCGCCGGGCAGGCCTTGCACCTGCATCTCCCCGCAGGAAGCGGGACGTCTTTCCTTGGACCACCAACGCACGGCGTCCGGGCCGGTGTTCCGGCCGTTCGCTGTGTGATGATCATAGCGCAGACGAGGGGTGCCGGCGCAAGTTCAGCCGTCCGCCACCGCCTCGAACCGCCACCGGTGCACGGCCCGTGTCACCAGCTCCGGGTCCGGATCGGGCAGTTCCGGGAGCGGGGCGTCGTACGGCGCCTCCCACCAGGTGATGACCAGCACCCGGTCCTGCGGCGCGCGGAGGATCTCCCGGCGCAGCGGCTCCCGTTCCAGGCGCCGGCCGCGCACCCAGGCGAGCAGCTCCGCGCCCCGTCCCTCGGCCGCCCGCGCCTCCCACATCAGTGCCACGGTCACGAGTACAGGTTCTCCTTGCTCACCTCGTGCACATGGTCGTGGGCCGGCACGTGCGGGTCGGTCACCGGCAGCGAGGAGTCGGCGGACAGGTCCCAGCCGGAGGGGGCCCGGTTCCGGGCGACCATCTCGGCGCCCAGCGCGGCCACCATCGCGCCGTTGTCCGTGCACAGCTTGGGGCGCGGCACGCGCAGCCGGATGCCGGCCGCCTCGCAGCGCTCCTGGGCGAGGGCGCGCAGCCGGGAGTTGGCCGCCACCCCGCCGCCGATCATCAGGTGGTCGACGCCCTCGTCCTTGCAGGCGCGCACGGCCTTGCGGGTCAGCACGTCGACCACGGCCTCCTGGAAGGAGGCGGCCACATCGCGGACCGGTACCTCCTCGCCGGCCGCGCGCCGGGCCTCGATCCAGCGGGCCACGGCGGTCTTCAGACCGGAGAAGGAGAAGTCGTACGCCGGGTCGCGGGGGCCGGTCAGGCCGCGCGGGAAGGCGATCGCCCGCGGGTCGCCCTCCTTGGCGTACCGGTCGATGACCGGGCCGCCGGGGAAGCCCAGGTCGAGCACGCGGGCGATCTTGTCGAACGCCTCGCCGGCCGCGTCGTCGATGGTGGCGCCCATCGGGCGCACGTCGGAGGTGATGTCCGAGGACAGCAGCAGCGAGGAGTGGCCGCCGGACACCAGCAGGGCCATCGTCGGCTCGGGCAGCGGGCCGTGCTCCAGTTGGTCCACGCAGATGTGGGAGGCGAGGTGGTTGACGCCGTACAGGGGCTTGCCGAGGGCGTAGGCGTACGCCTTGGCCGCCGACACGCCGACGAGCAGGGCGCCCGCGAGGCCGGGGCCCGCGGTGACCGCGATGCCGTCCAGGTCCTTGGCGCTGACCCCGGCCTGCTTCAGCGCGCGGTCGATGGTCGGCACCATCGCCTCCAGGTGGGCCCGGGAGGCCACCTCGGGCACGACACCGCCGAAGCGCGCGTGCTCGTCGACGCTGGAGGCGACGGCGTCCGCCAGCAGGGTGGTGCCGCGCACGATGCCGACGCCGGTCTCGTCACAGGAGGTCTCGATGCCGAGTACGAGAGGCTCGTCGCGTGAGTCAGTCATTGATCTCGGTTCCTTGTACGGGGGCGGATCCCGCGGCCGGGCCGCTGTCGGATCCCGTGGTCAGACGCATCACCAGGGCGTCCACGTTGCCGGGCTGGTAGTAGCCGCGCCGGAAGCCGATGGGCACGAAGCCGAAGCGCTCGTAGAGCTTCTGGGCGCGGATGTTGTCGACCCGGCACTCGAGCATCACCTCGTGGCACTCGAACGCGGTCGCCGCGCGCAGCAGCTCGGTCAGCAGCCGCGCGCCGAGGCCGGTGCCCTGGTGGTCGCGGGCGACGGCGATGGTCTGGACGTCGGCCAGCTCGCCGGCCGAGGCCAGGCCCGCGTACCCGGCGATCCGGCCGCCGTCGCACTCGGCGACGAGATAGCACCGGGTGGCCTGCGGGCCCCGGGCGTGGGCCAGCTCGGACCAGAACATCCCCCGGGACCAGGCGTCCTCGGGGAACAGGTCCTTCTCCAGCTCCAGGACCGGGTCGATGTCCCACCAGCGCATCTCGCGCAGTCGGGGAGGGGCCGGCTGTGTCACTTGGGGGTGACCACCTTGTAGTTCTTGGGGACCTGGGCGTCCGGGCGGCGCAGGTACAGCGGCCGGGGCGCGGACAGTTCCCCGCCCGCGGCCAGCTTCCCGGCCGCGAGCGAGGCGAGGGCGGCGGCGGACACGTGCGCGGGCTCGTGGGCGACCGGGAACGTGTCCGGGTAGAGCAGCGCGCCCGCGCCGACGGCCGGCAGTCCCGCGACCCGCTCGGCGATGTCGGCGGGGCGGTCCACGGCCGGGCCGGTCAGCCGGGTCCGGGAGTCGGCGTAGGTCGCCCAGTAGACCTCCTTGCGCCGGGCGTCGGTCGCCACGACGAAGGGGCCCTCCTCGATGTCGGCGGCGTAGGCGAGGCCGTCCAGGGTGCACACGCCGTGCACCGGGACGCCGAGCGCCAGGCCGAAGGTGTCGGCGGTCATCAGGCCGACGCGCAGCCCGGTGTAGGGGCCGGGGCCGGTGCCGACGACGATGCCGGTGACGGCCTCCAGCTTCAGTCCGGCCTCGGCCAGGACCCGGTCGACGGCCGGCAGCAGCAGCTCCCCGTGCCGGCGCGCGTCCACCTGGCTCGACGAGGCGATGACGTCCGTGCCGTCGTGCAGCGCGACGGTGACGGCGGGTGTTGCGGTATCCAGAGCGAGCAAGAGCACGCGAACAGCCTACGGCTCCCGCGGCTCGCGCACGGCCGCCCGGGGCGAACGGTCACCGGCTGCTACGGTCTGTACGAAGTACGACATATCGCTCGACGCAGAGGTGGGCGCAGGTGGCAGGGACCAGCTCGGGGATCGTGGCCGGCCTCACCGCGGTGGCCCTGGGAACGGTCGGTTTCCTGGCGTACCGGGCGCAGGCGACCGCTCCCCTGGCTCTGCGCGGCGGGCCGGCGGCGAGCCCGTCCGCGGCGGCCGCGACGAAGGCGCCCCGGGACCGGCACAACCCGACGGCGCTGCCGGGCGGCTCCGGATCGGGTGAACGGGTGGTGTACTCGGTGGACGACGACCGGGTCTGGCTGGTCGCGCCCGGGAACCGGGTACGGCACACCTTCCCGGTGCGTCCGGGCACCGTCGACCCGGTGCCGGGCACGTACTGGGTCACGTCCCGGTCGAACGCGGCCACCGGAACGGACGGGCTGCCCGTGGAGCACGTGGTGCGGTTCACCAGCGTGGACGGGGTGGTGATCGGGTTCAGCGCGGCGGTGAACAGCGGCTCGGGCACGATGATGGCCGACCCGAGCGTGAAGACGGGCGGCATCCGGGAGAGCCGGGCGGACGGGGACGCGCTGTGGCAGTTCGCGACGATCGGCGTACCGGTGGTCGTGATCCGGTAGCCGACGGCGGCGATCGGCTACGGCCGGTGGCCCGTGGGCGGCCGGGCGCGGCGATCGGCGTGCCGGTGGTCGTGATCCGCCAGTCGGCTACGACGATCGGCGCGCCGGGGGCCGTCATGCGCCGGCTGGACGCGGCGACCGGCGTGCCGGCGGCCCGCGAGCAGCCGAGCGCGACACCCGGCGTGCCGAGGGCCGTCACCCGTCGGCCGGACGCGGCGACCGGCGTGCCGAGGACCGTCACCCGTCGGCCGGACGCGGCGACCGGCCGACGGCGGCCCGTGAGCAGCCGAGCGCAGCGCCCGGGTGCCGAGGACCGTCACCCGTCGGCCGGACGCGGCGACCGGCCGACGGCGGCCCGCGAGCAGCCGAGCGCGACATCCGGCGTGCCGAGGGCCGTCATCCGTCGGCCCGGCGCGACGCCCGGGGTGCCGGTCGTCCGTGTAGCCGAGCGCGGCACCCGGGGTGTCGAGGACCGTAACGCGTCAGCCGGGCGCGACCATCGGCACGCCGGTCGTCCGTGTAGCCGGGCGCGGCGACCGGCGCCCGGTGCGGCCGGCGTCCGTCAGCCGTTCCGTGGGTGCTCCGTAGGGGAGCCGCGCGGGGCGGCGGGCGGGTGTGGCGCCGGGGGTCCGGCGCCGTGCCGGTTTCGCGGGGTGTGGCTCAGGCTGTCAGCGACTCCAGGTCGGACCCGGTCCAGCGCTCGCCCAGTCCGGTCAGGGTCACGTGCCGTACCTCGTCCGTGGTGTCGCCCACGGCCCGGTGGATGACGACCTGGAGCCGGTCGTCGGTCAGCTCCTCCACCTTGCCCTCGCCCCACTCCACGACGATCACCGAGTCGGACAGCGAGACGTCGAGGTCCAGGTCCTCCATCTCGTCCAGACCGCCGCCGAGCCGGTAGGCGTCGACGTGCACCAGGGGCGGGCCGGCGCCGAGGGACGGGTGGACCCGGGCGATCACGAAGGTGGGCGAGGTGACCGCGCCGCGTACCCCGAGTCCTTCGCCGAGCCCGCGGGTCAGGGTGGTCTTGCCCGCGCCGAGTTCCCCGGAGAGCATCACCAGGTCACCCGCGCGCAGCAGCGTGGCCAGCCGCCGGCCCAGCTCCCGCATCCGCTCGGGCGAGGTGATGGTCAACCGGGTCTCAGCGGCCTCGTGTGCTGCTGGTGCTGCTGGTCGTTCCATAGCCACTTACGGTAGCCCCTGCCGGCACCGCGCCCGCACGGGTGAGCAGGTCGGCGAGGCGGTCGGTGACCACTTCCGGGTGCTCCAGCATCACCAGGTGCCCGGCGTCCGGCACGAGCACCAGCTCGGCGTCGGGCAGCAGACCGGCGATGGCCTCGCTGTGCTCGCTGGGCGTGACGAGGTCCCGCACCCCGGCCAGCACCAGCACCGGTATGCCCCGGAAGAAGGCGAGCGCCTCGGTCTTGTCGTGCTCGGTGAAGGCCGGGTAGAACTCGGCGACCACGTCGATCGGCGTGGACTCGATCATCCGCTCGGCGAACCGTTCCACCGCCGGGTCGACGTCCCGGCCCGCGAACGAGTACCGCTTGATGATCCCGGCGAACAGGTCGGCGGTGGCCCGGCGCCCCTTCTCCACCAGCTCCGCCTGCTGGCCGAGCGCCCGCAGCACCCCGGGCAGTATCCGGCGCACCGCGTTCACGCCGGCCACCGGGAGGCCGAAGTTGACCTCGCCGAGCCGCCCGGAGGAGGTGCCCACGAAGGCGGTGGCGACGACCCGGTCCCGGATCAGCTCGGGGTAGTGGGCGGCGAGGGCCATCATCGTCATTCCGCCCATCGAGTGACCGACCAGCACCAGCGGGCCGTCCGGCGCGGCGGCGTCGAGCACGGCCTTCAGATCGCGGCCGAGCTGGTCGATGGTGACGGGCTCGCGGTCCCGGCTCTGGGCCACGCCCCGCCCGGACCGGCCGTGGCTGCGCTGGTCCCAGTGCACGGTGCGCACCACCCCGCGCAGGGCCGCCCGCTGGAAGTGCCAGGAGTCCTGGTTGAGGCAGTAGCCGTGGCAGAAGACCACGGTGACCGGGGCGGGTGCCTTGCGGCCGAAGAGGCGGCGCCGGCGCGGCGAGACCTCGGGTCCCGGATCGGGCTCGGCCTCGTCGACCTCGTAGTACAGCTCGGTACCGTCGTCGGCGTACGCCTTGCCGGGCGTGCCGCGCAGGGTGCCGTACGGTCCCGTCGCGTCCAGTGCCAGCCGGGCCCTGCGGCGCATCCCGCGGCTCACCGTCATCCGCTCCAGGGCGACCCCGGCCGCCGCGCCGGCGGCGAGCACGCCCACCGCGGCGCCGGCGATGCCGGTCGCCCTGCGCCAGCTCCCGGCCGCCCCCGCGGCGGAGGCGGCGGCCGCCGCGGCGACGACGTCCGCCACGGCCTCCGCGCTGCTGTCGCTCACGTACCGCTCCTCTTCGCCTGCCGGAGTCCGTCTGGAGGGGCGGGGCGGACGGTTCCGCCGCGCACCCGGTTCACCCGCGCCGGTCCACCGGGACGCGGGACGCGCTCACGTGGACCCGTTCACATGGACGCGGGGAACACGGCTGCCGATGCGCGTGACGATCTCGTACGCGATGGTGCCGCAGGCCTGCGCCCAGTCCTCGGCGGTGGGCTCGCCGCGGTCGCCCGGCCCGAACAGCACCGCCTCCGTGCCCACCGGGGGTTCGTCGCCGCCGAGGTCCACCACGAACTGGTCCATCGCGACCCGCCCGGCCACCGTCCGCCACTTGCCGTCGACCAGCACCGGCCCGCTGCCGGAGGCGTGCCGCGGGATGCCGTCCGCGTACCCGACCGGCACCAGCCCGAGGGTGGTCTCGCCCGGGGTGACGTAGTGGTGGCCGTAGCTGACGCCGTGTCCGCCCGGGACGCGCTTGACGAGGGCCAGCGCGGCGCTGAGCGTCATCACCGGGCGCAGTCCGAAGTCCGCCGGGGTGCCCAGCTCCGGGCTGGGCGAGACGCCGTACACGGCGATGCCCGCGCGGACCAGGTCGAAGTGGGACTCGGGCAGGGTGAGCGCGGCCGGCGAGTTGGCGATGTGCCGCACCTCGGGCCGTACGCCGCGCTGTTCGGCGTACGCCACCATCTCCCGGAACCGGGTGAGCTGGGCGGCGATGGACGGGTGGCCCGGCTCGTCGCCGCACGCGAAGTGCGACCACAGTCCGGTGATCCGGACCAAGCCCTCGGCCTCGGCGCGCAGGGCGGCGGCGACCAGTTCGGCCCAGTCCGCGCCGGGCTGGCAGCCGTTGCGGCCGAGCCCGGTGTCGGCCTTGAGCTGGACGCGCGCGGGGCGGCCCGCCGCGCGGGCGGCGGCGGTGACCTCGCGCAGGGCCCACATCGCGCTCAGCGACACGTCGATGTCGGCCTCGATGGCCTGCCGCCAGGGACCGCCCGGCACCCACAGCCAGCACAGGACGCGCCCGGACAGGCCGGCCGCGCGCAGCGCGAGGGCTTCCTCGGCCGTGGCCGTGCCGAGCCAGGTGGCGCCGGCGGCGACGGCCTCCCGGGCGCACGCCACGGCTCCGTGGCCGTACGCGTCGGACTTGACCACGGCCATCACGGCGGCGTCCTTCGCCCGGGCGCGCAGGGTCTCCACGTTGGCGCGCAGGGCGCCCAGATCGATCTCGGCGCGGGCGCGCAGGGCGGCGGTCGGCACAGCTGCTGTCTCAGTCATGGCGCCCCCAGTCTCTCAGAGCCCGCCGGCCGCCCCCGGCGGCGGGCTCCGGCCGCGGACACCGGTCCGCCCGGCTCCACCGTGCCTCTTGCCCGGCCGTCACCGGACCCGGGCTTCTTGCGACCGGGGCGGTCCGTCCGGCTCCGCCGTGGGGCCCATGGTCGTCTCCGGGCCTCGGGTCCGTCGTGGCCGGTCGCGCAGTTCCCCGCGCCCCTTCGGGGGCGCTGCCCGGTCCTCCCCCCGGATGCCCGTCCGTTCGATCCCGCCGTGGGCCCCACGGCCGTCACCGGACCCCCGGACCGTCGTGGCCGGGCGCGCAGTTCCCCGCGCCCCTCCCCCGGGGTCAGGTGCGTACCTCTCGCCAGGCCTGGGGGATGTGTGCGGCCACGTCATGGGCGCCCGTGGGGGCGCCGGTCGCGGCGAAGCGGCCTGCCAGGCCGTGCAGGTACGCCGCCACACTGCCGGCGTCCACCGGGCCAAGACCGGCCGCCAGCAGGGACCCGGCGAGCCCGGACAGCACGTCGCCGCTGCCGGCCGTGGCCAGCCAGGGCGTGCCCGTGGCGTTGACCCGTACCGGCCCGCCGCCGGGCCCGGCGACCAGCGTCGTCGAGCCCTTCAGCAGGACCGCCGCCCGGTACGCCGACGCCAGTTCCCGCACCGCCGCCAGCCGGGCGCCCTCGACCTCCTCGCGCCGCACCCCGAGCAGCGCGGCGGCCTCTCCGGCGTGCGGGGTCATCAGCGTCGGCGCCGTACGCCGCCGTACCGCCTCCCGGTCGGCCAGCCGCAGCCCGTCCGCGTCGAGCAGCACCGGCACGTCGGCGGCCAGCACCTCGGCCACGGTCGCCGCGTCGTCCCCGGCGCCCGGCCCGGTCACCCACGCCTGCACCCGGCCGGCCTTGGCGGGCCCGGCGGCGGAGACCAGGGTCTCGGGGAACCGCGCGAGGACCGCGTCCGCGGCCGGGCCGACGTACCGTACGGCCCCGGCGCCGCCCCGCAGCGCCCCGGCCACGGCGAGCACGGCCGCGCCCGGGTACCGCCCGGACCCGGCGGCGATCCCGACGACGCCCCGCCGGTACTTGTCGCTCTCCGCCGACGGGGACGGCAACAGCCGTGCCACCTCGGCGTGTTGCAGGGCCTCCAGCTCCACGTCGGCGGGCGGCGGCCGCAGTCCGATGTCGACGAGCCGGACCACACCGGCGTACTCACGCGCGGGGTCCACCAGCAGTGCGGGCTTGTATGCGCCGAAGGTGACGGTGAGGTCCGCGCGCAGCACGGCGCCCCGCACCTCGCCCGTGCCGGCGTCGACACCGCTCGGCAGGTCCACGGCGACGACGGCGGCGCGGGACCGGGCCACCGCCCCGGCCAGCCGCTCGGCGTCCGGCCGCAGGCCGCCCCGGCCACCGATGCCGACGATCCCGTCCACGACCAGGCCGGCCCGCTCGATCAGCTCCTCGGCGCGGTCCGCCGGGACGACCCTGCCGCCCGCCCGGCGCAGCGCGGCGAGCCCGCCGGCGTGCGCGCGGCCGGGAGTGAGCGGCACCGCCGTCACACCGGCGCCGCGCCGGGCCAGCCGGGCCCCCGCGTACAGGGCGTCCCCGCCGTTGTCGCCGCTGCCGACGAGCAGCACCACCCGGCTGCCGTACACCCGGCCGAGCAGTTCGGCGCAGGCGGCGGCCAGCCCGGCGGCGGCCCGCTGCATCAGCGCGCCGTCCGGCAGCCGCGCCATCAGGGCCTGCTCGGCCGCCCGCACCGTCTCCACGCTGTACGCAGTACGCATGGCACCGAGTCTGCCCCGAAAACCCGGCCGTCCACACCCGGGCCGGCCGCCGGTCAGCCCTCGGCGACCACCACGGCCGAGGCCACGCCCGCGTCGTGACTGAGCGACACGTGCCAGGACCGGACGCCCAGCTCGGCGGCGCGCGCGGCCACCGTGCCGGTCACCCGCAGGCGGGGCTGCCCGCTGCCCTCCACGTACACCTCGGCGTCGGTCCAGCGCAGTCCCGGCGGCGCGCCCAGCGCCTTCGCCAGCGCCTCCTTGGCGGCGAACCGGGCCGCCAGCGAGGCGATGCCGCGCCGCTCGCCGCTGGGCAGCAGCAGTTCCCGGGCCACGAACAACCGGTCGGCCAGCCCGGGCGTCCGCTCCAGGGACGCCCGGAACCGGTCGATCTCGGCGACGTCGATGCCCACCCCGATAATGCTCATGCCCAGCACCCTACGGCGGCCCCGACGGGCGGCACCCGGGCGACACCACGTCGCCTACGCTGCGGGGATGACCTCGTCACACACATATCTCTCCGGTCTCTTCTCGCTGGACGGCCGGGTCGCCGTCGTGACCGGAGGCAGTTCCGGCATCGGGCGGGCCGTCGCGGGCGCGCTCGCACGGGCCGGCGCCCAGGTGGTGGTCGTCGCCCGACGCAAGGAGGAACTTGCCTCCACAGTCGAGGAGTTGACGGCGGACGGATGCCGGGCGGCCTGGGTGAGCGCGGATCTGGGCACGCGCGCGGGGGTGCGGGCGGCCGCCGAGGAGGCCGCGGCCGTCTTCGGGGAGCCGGACATCCTCGTCAACTCGGCCGGGATCAACCTGCGTCCGCCGCTGGACGAGCTGGGCGAGGACGTGTGGGACACCACCATGGCGGTGAACCTGGACGCGCCCTTCCTGCTGGGCCAGCGGTTCGGGCCCGGCATGGCGGAGCGGGGCTTCGGCCGGATCATCCACATCACCTCCCAGCAGGCGCACCGGGCGTTCGTGCAGAGCGGCGCGTACGGCGTGTCGAAGGGCGCGCTGGAGTCGCTGGCCCGTTCGCAGGCCGAGGCCTGGTCGCCGTACGGCGTCACCTGCAACACCCTGGTGCCGGGCTTCGTGATGACGCCGCTCAACGCGCGGCTGTCGTCCGATCCGGAGCGGGTGGCGGCGCTGGCCGCGCGCACGATGACCGGCCGCAACGGGCTCGCCGAGGACTTCGCGGGCGCGGCGGTGTTCCTGGCGAGCCGCGCCTCCGCCTACGTCACGGGCCAGTCGGTCCATGTCGACGGCGGCTTCTCCGTGCACTGACCTCCCGCCCACCCGAAGATCATCGCGAGCCGCGTGCCCAGTAGCCTTCCGGGTGACCGGCTTTCCGTCGAGCGACGGAACGCCCGTGCACCGCAAACGGGAGGAACCACTGTGAAGTTGAAGTCTCTGGGCACCGCGCTCACCACCGCCGCCCTCGTCGGCACCGCCCTCACCGGCAGCGTCGCCGTCGCCGGCACCGCCTCGGCCGCGTCGCTGCCGCGGGACTGCAGCAAGGCGATCATCAACGTCAAGGCCAAGGAGACCGTCAACGTCCGCACCTCCCCGAAGACGACCGCCACGGCCGTCGGCATCTGGGGCAAGGGCGCGAAGGGCGAGATCTGCAACGACGGCAAGGCGTCCAAGGGCGGTTCGTACACGGCCTGCGGGAAGAAGAGCAACCTGTGGTACTACGGCGGCGACAAGAAGACCGGCTGGGTGCCGAAGACCTGCATCAACTGGTAACCGTACGGCCGGACCCGGGGCGGACGGCCGGCCGTCCGCCCCGCCCCTCGCTACGGCGCCCCCTCACTCCACCGTGACGGACTTCGCCAGGTTCCTCGGCTGGTCCACCTCGTTGCCACGCGCCGTCGCCAGCTCGCACGCGAAGACCTGCAACGGCACGGTGGCCACCAGCGGCTGGAGCAGGGTCGGCGTGGCCGGGATGCGGATCAGGTGGTCGGCGTAGGGGACCACCGTCTCGTCGCCCTCCTCCGCGATCACGATGGTGCGGGCGCCGCGCGCGCGGATCTCCTGGATGTTGGACACGATCTTGTCGTGCAGCAGGGACCGGCCGCGCGGCGACGGTACGACCACCACCACCGGCAGGTCCTCCTCGATCAGTGCGATCGGGCCGTGCTTCAGCTCGCCCGCGGCGAAGCCCTCGGCGTGCATGTACGCCAGTTCCTTCAGTTTGAGCGCGCCTTCGAGGGCCACCGGGTAGCCCACGTGCCGGCCGAGGAAGAGCACCGTGTCCTTCGTCGCGAGGGTCCGCGCCAGCTCCCGTACCGGCTCCATGGTCTCCAGGACCCGCTCGACCTCCTCGGAGATGCGGGACAGGTCCCTGACGACCGCCGGGATCTCGTCGCCCCACTTGGTGCCGCGCACCTGGCCGAGGTACAGCGCGACGAGGTAGCAGGCGACCAGCTGGGTCAGGAACGCCTTGGTGGAGGCGACGGCGACCTCGGGGCCCGCGTGGGTGTACAGCACCGCGTCGGACTCGCGGGGGATCGTCGAGCCGTTGGTGTTGCAGATCGCCAGCACCTTGGAGCCCTGCTCGCGGGCGTGCCGCAGCGCCATCAGGGTGTCCATGGTCTCGCCGGACTGGGAGATGGCGATCACCAGGGAGCGGCCGTCCAGGATCGGGTCGCGGTAGCGGAACTCGCTGGCCAGCTCGACCTCGCAGGGGATGCGGGTCCAGTGTTCGATGGCGTACTTGGCGATCAGGCCGGCGTGGAAGGCCGTACCGCAGGCCACGATGACGACCTTGTCGATCTCGCGCAGTTCGGAGGGGCTGATGCGCACCTCGTCCAGGGTCAGCGAGCCGGCCGGGTCGATGCGTCCGAGCAGGGTGTCGGCGACGGCCTTGGGCTGCTCGGCGATCTCCTTGAGCATGAAGTAGTCGTAGCCGCCCTTCTCGGCGGCGGAGGCGTCCCAGTCCACGTGGTACGAGCGGACCTCGGCGGGCCGGCCGTCGAAGCCGGTCACCGTGACGCCGTCCCGGCGCAGCTCCACCACCTGGTCCTGGCCCAGTTCGACCGCGGAGCGGGTGTGGGCGATGAACGCGGCAACGTCGGAGGCGAGGAACGCCTCGCCCTCGCCGACACCCACCACCAGCGGCGAGTTGCGGCGGGCGCCGACCACCACGTCCGGCTCGTCGGCGACCACCGCGACCAGCGTGAACGCGCCCTCCAGCCGGCGGCACACCAGCCGCATGGCCTCGGCGAGGTCCGCGCAGGAGGAGAACTCCTCGGCCAGCAGGTGGGCGACGACCTCGGTGTCCGTCTCGGAGGTCAGCTCGTGCCCGCGCCCGGCGAGTTCCGCGCGCAGCAGCGCGAAGTTCTCGATGATGCCGTTGTGGACCACCGCGACCCGGCCGGCGTTGTCCAGGTGCGGGTGCGCGTTGCCGTCCGTGGGACCGCCGTGGGTGGCCCAGCGGGTGTGCCCGATCCCGGTGGAACCGGCCGGCAGCGGCCGTTCGGCCAGTTCCTTCTCCAGGTTGACCAGCTTCCCGGCCCGCTTCGCGGCGGCCAGCCCGCCGTCCGCGAGCACGGCGACACCGGCCGAGTCGTACCCGCGGTACTCCAGCCGCTTCAGCCCGGCCATCACGACATCGAGCGCCGACTGTGACCCTACGTATCCCACGATTCCGCACATGAGCGGCAGCCTAAGCGCCGGAACCGATCAGAAACGCCCTCATCCTGCCCGATTTCAGAATTTCCCACCGCCGCACGAAGACCCAGGCGGGCTCGTCTCACGCGACGGCGCGCACTCCGTCAAGCTGGTGCGAGCACCACACCGGAAGAGGAGAAGGGGGAAGGTGTCCCGTTTCACGCATTTCGACTTCGGTGTCTCGTGGGTGATGAGCCTGTTCCATCAGGACTGGACCCACGACGGGGACACGGCTGCCGAAGTCGTCGCCCGGGCTCTCGCGGAGTCGGCCGACGAGGAGGTCTTGGCGGTACGCCGGGACGCGCTGGTTCTGGGCGGCCTTCCCTCGGCGACGCTGGAGACGCTGTGGTGCGCCGGAGCGCAGTACATGCCCAGCTTCGAGCTCGCGGGGGGCAGTGCTGCCGAGTGGACGCGGTCGCTCGTCGGGCTGTGTGACGCGCGGCTGTCTGCGAGCGCGGGCGTGCGCCCGCTCACGAGGGCGGACACGGAGGACGGCCCGGCCTGCCTCGACGCGGTCGTCACCGAGATCGGGGCCGCACGGTTCCTGGCGCCCGAGGTGCGCGCGGCGCTCACCGACTGCGCCCGCCGCTGCACTCCGGACCTGGCACTCCGGTTGCTGCTGAGAGCGATCGAATGCGCCCCGGACGCCTCGCTGTCCCGCGAGCAGTACTCAAGACTGGAGGCCATCGGATCGGCCCTGCGCTACGGCGACCATGTCGTGGACTCCGTCAAGTACCGGGTCGAGCAGCCATAGCGGTACCGCCGGTGTTCCTCTCCGGGTCCACCTCGGGGCGGAACACCGTCCGGCGTCGCTGGTCAGAGCACGTGACACACCCCACCCCGCCACCCCGTTCAGACTCCGTTAACAATGGACTGTGATCTCACCGGTCTCCTCGATGCCCCGGAGCGCCCACCGGCACAGGCCGGAGGCGACTCCTTACGTCGATCTCACCCGCGCCGAGTGGAGCGCGCTGCGTGACAAGACGCCGCTGCCGCTCACCGCCGAGGAGGTGGAGAAGCTGCGCGGTCTGGGCGACGTGATCGACCTGGACGAGGTGCGGGACATCTACCTCCCGCTCTCCCGGCTCCTCAACCTCTACGTCGGCGCCACCGACGGCCTCCGCGGCGCGCTGAACACCTTCCTCGGGGAAAAGGGCTCCCAGTCCGGCACCCCGTTCGTCATAGGAGTCGCCGGTTCGGTGGCCGTGGGCAAGTCCACGGTGGCCCGGCTGCTCCAGGCCCTGCTGTCCCGCTGGCCCGAACACCCGCGGGTGGAGCTGGTGACGACGGACGGCTTCCTGCTGCCCACCCGGGAGCTGGAGGCACGCGGCCTGATGGCGCGCAAGGGATTCCCCGAGTCCTACGACCGCCGGGCCCTCACCCGGTTCGTCGCCGACATCAAGGCCGGCAAGGGCGAGGTGTCCGCGCCGGTCTACTCCCACCTCATCTACGACATCGTCCCGGACGAGCGGCTCACGGTCCGCCGCCCGGACATCCTGATCGTGGAGGGCCTGAACGTCCTCCAGCCCGCCCTGCCCGGCAAGGACGGCCGCACCCGGGTCGGACTCGCCGACTACTTCGACTTCAGCGTGTACGTCGACGCGAGCGCCGAGGACATCGAGCGCTGGTACCTCAGCCGCTTCAGGAAGCTGCGCCGGACGGCCTTCCAGGACCCGTCGTCGTACTTCCGCAAGTACACCCAGGTCTCCGAGGAGGAGGCCCTCGACTACGCGCGCATGCTCTGGCGGACCATCAACAAGCCGAACCTGGTGGAGAACATCGCGCCCACCCGCGGCCGGGCCACCCTCATCGTGCGCAAGGGCCCGGACCACAAGGTGCAGCGGCTGCGGCTGCGCAAGCTGTAACCGGTCCGGTTGGATGGGCGCCATGCTGCATCTGCGCCTGATCACCCCGGCGGACACGACCGACGACGTGGTCCGCCTGATCGAGAAGACGGTGGGCACGGCCCACCTGGTGGTGCTCCCCGGCGCCGCACGCGACCCCGCCGGGGACCTCGTGCTGTGCGACGTGGCGCGCGAGGCGGGGGACGGACTCATCGCCGGGCTGCGCCGGCTGGGCCTGGCCGAGACCGGCTCGGTCGCCGTGGACGACATCGGCCTGTCGCTGTCCCGGCGGGCCGAGGAGGCCGAGCGGGACGCACCCGGCGAGGGCGCGGACGCGGTGCTCTGGGAGGGCCTGGTCGAGGCCACCCACGAGGAGTCGACGCTGACGGTCACCTACCTCGCGTTCATCACGCTGGCCACGATGATCGCCGCCTGCGGTGTCGTCCTGGACAACGCGATCCTGATCGTGGGCGCGATGGCGGTGGGCCCGGAGTTCGGCCCGCTGGCCGGCATCTGCACGGCCCTGGTACGGCGTCACCCGCGCCTGGCCTGGCGCTCGTTGCTCGCGCTGCTGGCGGGCTTCGCCGCGGCCATGGCGCTGACCTTCGGGTTCAGCCTGCTGATGGACGCCGTCGGGCTGTTCAGCAAGGCGCGGCTGGAGGGCGACCGGCCCAACACCGGCTTCATCTACGCCCCCGACTGGTTCTCGTTCGTCGTGGCCGTGCTCGCCGGCATCGCCGGCACCCTCTCCCTGACCTCCGCCAAGTCGGGCGCCCTGGTGGGCGTGGCGATCTCGGTGACGACCGTCCCCGCGGCGGCCAACGCGGCCGTGGCCCTGGTCTACAGCGACACCCACCAGGCCCTGCGCTCCTCGGAACAGCTCCTGCTGAACCTGCTGGGCATCGTCGTCGCCGGAACGCTGACGCTGCTGGCCCAGAAGTTCTTCTGGCAGCGCCGGCGGCAACACGCCTGAGAGCGCGGGACGGTGTGGCGCGGGACTAGCCCGCGCCACACCGTCCCGCGCCCTGCCCCAGGACTAGCCCAGCGCCGCCTTCACCGCGTCGGCCAGGCGTCCGGCGACGGACCGGGCCTGCTCGATGTCCGCGGCCTCGACCATCACCCGCACCAGCGGCTCGGTACCGGAGGGGCGCAGCAACACCCGCCCGGTGGCACCGAGTTCGCGCTCGGCCTCGGCGACGGCGGCGGCCAGGTCGGCGGAGGTGCCCACCCGCGTCCTGTCCACGTCCGGCACGTTGATGAGGACCTGCGGCAGCCGCTCCATCACGGAGGCCAGCTCGCCGAGCCGGCGTCCGGTCTCCGCGACCCGCGCCGCCAGCAGCAGCCCGGTCAGCGTGCCGTCACCGGTGGTGGCGTGGTCGAGGATGATGACGTGCCCGGACTGCTCGCCGCCGAGGGCGTAGCCGTGCTCCTTCATCTCCTCCAGCACGTACCGGTCGCCGACGGCCGTCTGCACGAGCCGGATGCCCGCGCGTTCCATCGCCAGCTTGAAGCCGAGGTTGGACATCACGGTGGCCACGACGGTGTCGGCCCGCAGCACGGACTTCTCCCGCAGGGACAGCGCGAGCACGGCGAGGATCTGGTCGCCGTCGACCTCCTCGCCGGTGTGGTCCACGGCCAGGCAGCGGTCGGCGTCGCCGTCGTGCGCGATGCCGAGGTCCGCGCCGTGTGCGAGGACGGCGGCCTTGATCTTGTCCAGATGGGTCGAGCCGCAGCCGTCGTTGATGTTGAGGCCGTCCGGTTCGGCGCCGATCGTGACGACCTCGGCGCCCGCCCGGGAGAACGCCTCCGGCGAGACCCCCGAGGCCGCGCCGTGCGCTTCGTCCAGGACGATCTTCAGTCCGTCGAGCCGGTTGGGCAGCACCGACAGCAGATGGGCGATGTACTGCTCGGCGCCCTCGGCGTACGACCGTACGCGGCCGACGCCGGCGCCGGTCGGGCGCTGCCACGGCTCGCCGTGCCGGTGCGACTCGTACACCGCCTCGATCCGGTCCTCCAGCTCGTCGGCGAGTTTGTGGCCGCCGCGGGCGAAGAACTTGATGCCGTTGTCCGGCATGGCGTTGTGGCTGGCGGAGAGCATCACGCCGAGGTCGGCGCCGAGCGCGCCGGTCAGGTGCGCCACAGCGGGTGTCGGCAGCACGCCGACCCGCAGGACGTCCACGCCCGCGCTGGCCAGGCCGGCCACCACGGCCGCCTCCAGGAACTCCCCGGACGCGCGCGGGTCCCGTCCGACGACCGCCGTCGGCTTGTGGCCCTCGAAGGTGCCCGCCTCGGCCAGCACGTGCGCCGCGGCGACGGAGAGGCCGAGCGCCAGCTCGGCCGTGAGATCCGCGTTGGCGACACCGCGCACGCCGTCCGTGCCGAAGAGTCGTCCCACTTGTCCTCCTGAGGAAGCATCGATGTCGGAGGCGGACCGCGCCGCGTCGAGTGGCAGGCGCCCCGGCCTTCCGATCACACAAGCCTTTGAGCGTCTTGTGCCGTTATACGCCCTTGGCTGAGATAAGCGAACGCCCCGGGGGCACGTGTGGCGTGCCGCCGGGGCGTTCGGAGTACGCGGGGCCGAAGCCCGTACCACGTACGAGCAGGCAGCGAGCTTAGCGCTTGCTGTACTGCGGAGCCTTGCGGGCCTTCTTCAGACCGGCCTTCTTCCGCTCGACCGCGCGGTCGTCGCGGCGCAGGAAGCCGGCCTTCTTCAGCGGACCGCGGTTGTTGTCGACGTCCGCCTCGTTCAGCGCACGGGCGACACCGAGGCGGAGGGCACCGGCCTGGCCGGAGACACCGCCACCCGCGATGCGGGCGATGACGTCGTAACGGCCCTCGAGCTCCAGGACCTTGAACGGCTCGTTGACTTCCTGCTGGTGCACCTTGTTCGGGAAGTAGTCCTCGAGGGTGCGACCGTTGATCTTCCACTTGCCGGTGCCCGGGACGATCCGGACGCGGGCGATGGCGTTCTTCCGGCGGCCCAGGCCGGCGGCCGGCTGGGGCTCGCCGAAGCGGGAGGCCAGGGACTCCGAGGTGTACTCGCCCTCGACGGGAACCTCGGACTCGGTGGTGTAGCTGTCGATGTCAAGCTCTTCGAGCGGCTGCTCGGCAGTGGTCTCGGCCACGATTCTCCTCAGATTCTGTTCAGTCTTAGGGGGTGGCCGGACTTACTGCGCGACCTGGGTGATCTCGAACGGCACCGGCTGCTGGGCAGCGTGCGGGTGCTGGTCACCCTTGTAGACCTTCAGCTTCGAGAGCATCTGACGGCCCAGGGAGTTCTTGGGAAGCATGCCCTTGACGGCCTTTTCGATGGCCTTCTCGGGGTTCTTGTCGAGCAGCTCGTCGTAGCGGACGGAGCGCAGACCACCCGGGTAGCCGGAGTGGCGGTACGCCATCTTCTGGGTCCGCTTGTTGCCGGACAGGTGCACCTTGTCGGCGTTGATGATGATGACGAAGTCACCAGTGTCGACGTGCGGTGCGTAGATCGGCTTGTGCTTGCCCCGGAGGAGGGTGGCAGCAGTGGTGGCGAGACGGCCCAGGACAACGTCCTGAGCGTCGATGACGTGCCACTGGCGCGTCACATCGCCGGGCTTGGGGCTGTACGTACGCACGGTTCGTAGCCTTCGCTTCGAGTGAATGGTCCTAAACAAGGTCACCGAAACGATCACGACAGCCTTGACCCACGGCGGCGACGCAAACCGCGTGCGTGGGGTCGCTGGTCATCGGCCCGGTGGACCGGTGTAAGGGCCCGTCCCGTGAGAATGAGCAAGCCAATACACAACGAAGAAGTAGGTTACCTGTCGGCCCCCGGACGGGTCAAAACGAGGCGGGCCGGACGGCGGACCCCACACGGGTGGCCCCCCGTCTAAGATGCGCCCCATGAGTTACGGGCAGGGGGGACCCCAGTCTCAGTGGGATCCCTGGAAACCGCATTCCCAGCAGCCGTGGAACAGCGGAGCCGACGACGGGACGCCCGACTGGGCCGCGCTCGCCGAGGCCTCGGAGACACGGAACAAGCGCCGCAAGCTGCTCTTCATAGCCGGCGGCGTCCTCGCCACGGCCGCGATAGGCACGGCGGTCGCCATGGCGGTGGTCTCCGCGGACGGCGGTGACCCCCAGGCCGGTCCCGGCAGCCTGCCCCCCAGCGCCTCCATCCCCGGGGCCGCCGGCGGAACGCCGTCCTTCGCGCCGACCAGCGCGCCGCCGCCGCTGGATCCCAAGGACTTCATCTCCAGCGCGAAGAAGGACACGGCCCCGCTCGGCCCCGACACTCTCTTCCCGGGCAAGCAGCTCACCCTCGGGGACGCCGTGTACCGCAAGGGCGCCACGGCCGACACCACGAACTGCGCCTCCGCCGCCGGCGGCACCCTGCCGGGCATCCTCAGCGCCAACGGCTGCACCCGCCTGATGCGCGTCACCTACACCAAGGGCGGCATCTCGGTCACCGTGGGCGTCGCCGTCTTCGACGACGCGGCGCGGGCCGCGAAGGCCAAGGCCCAGACCGACGACCGCAGCATCGTCCGCTCGCTGTTCGGCACCGGCGGCGTCAAGCCGTTCTGCGACGGGGCCTTCTGCCGCTCCACGCGCAACGCCTACGGCCGCTACGCCTACTTCACGATCTCCGGCTTCACCAGCGGCAAGGACGTCACCAAGAAGGACACCGACGTCTTCGGCGCGGGCAACGCCCTGGCCCAGTTCACCGTGAACCAGGTCCACCGCCGCGGGCAGGCCGAAGCGGCGGCCGCCACCGGCCGGTAACGCCGGCGGCGACCGCTGGCCCTGGCGGTGGCCGGCAGCCTTCGTGGTGGCCGCCGAGCGGCCCGGAGCGCCGGCGGGCCCGGAGCGCCGGCTAGTAGCGCTTCATCCGCAGCCGCAGCGGCAGCACCGCCGACTCCAGCTGGGTGCGCAGCGTCATCTTGGAGGCACCCTCCGTCCGCTCGGTGAAGCGGATCGGGACCTCCACCGCCGTGTGCCCGGCCCGGACGGCCCGGTACTTCAGCTCCACCTGGAAGCTGTAGCCGGCGCTGTCCACGGACTCCAGGCCGACGTCCCGCAGGGTCGCCGCCGCCCACAGGTTGAATCCGGCCGTGATGTCCTGGATCTCGGTGCCCAGGATGGCGCGCGCGTAGCGGTTGGCGAACCGGGACAGCAGGACCCGGTGGGCGCCCCACCGCTCGTCCAGCGAACCGCCCTCGACGTACCGGCTGCCGACCACCAGACCGGCGCCGCGGCCGAGCGCCGCCTCCAGCATGCGGGGCACGGCCTCCACCGGGTGGCTGCCGTCGGCGTCCATCTGGACGACGTAGGCGGCGCCCTCCGCCAGCGCGGCGGACATCCCGGCCGTGTACGCCCGGCCCAGCCCGTCCTTCTCGGTGCGGTGCAGCACGCTCATCCGGTGCCGGCCGCCGGCGTTGTACTTTTCGGCCAGTTCCTCGGCGATCCGCCCGGTGCCGTCCGGGCTGGAGTCGTCGACGACCTTCAGCCGGAGGCCGTCCAGCGGCAGCCCGAGCACGGCCTCGGCCATGCCCGGCAGGTTCGCCGCCTCGTTGTACGTCGGCATCACCACGGTGACCCGTGTCTCGCCGTGATCCATCGCTGTCCCTCCCGCCTTTCTCGCTTCGGGCCCGCGCTCAGGCGGTCTTGATCCAGACGCGGTAGTGACCGGTACCGCTGGAGTTGCGGAAGGGCAGGTCGGCGAGGAGCCGGTAGTGCCGGTTGCCCTTGACCGCGTGCGCGACGATGTCGTCCACCCGGGGGTTGGTGAGGCCGTCCAGGACGACGAGGTCGAACTCGCCGTCGCGCAGCGCGGCGCGGTAGGCCGCGTCCCCCTGGTGGTACGTGCCCTTCTTGTCCGTGTACTCCAGGGCGAAGACGCCCTGCCACTGCCGGTGGCTGGTCTTGTCGCGCAGGTAGTAGACGGGCACCTCGGGCGTGGAGGCGAGGTAGTGGCCCTTGCCGTCCACGTGGGAGCCGATGACCTGGATCATCTTGGAGGAGTCGGGCCAGACGCCGTAGCGCCAGTCGGCCTGCGAGATGCCGAGGCAGAGGGTCGCCGTCCACAGCATGATGCCGAGCTGGGGGTAGCGGAAGTGGGCGCCGATCAGCCGGGTGACGCCCACGCCGGCCATCGGCGCGGCGAAGAGCAGGCCGAAGCCGACGTGCTTGAACAGCGAGACGACGGTCCCCAGGTGCACCTGGTAGGCGGGCGCGAGCAGGGCCGTGCCGCACAGCACCAGGCCGAGCAGGGCCCGCCGGCGGCGGCCGGGGCTGCCGAGCCGCAGGGCGGCCGGGGACTCGTTCATACGGCTGCGCCGCACGTAGGAGACCGCGCCGCCGACGGCGGTGAGGAACATCAGCCCGCCCCACTCCGCCGACCGCCGCAGCAGGAAGGCGGTGCCGTCGGAGCCGTGGTCGCGGTTGGTGGTGGTCTTGCGGACGCCGTCCATCAGGTCGGTGCCGTACATGCCGGCCGCGAGCAGCACGCCGACGCCGAGCGCGAGCAGCAGCATCCGCAGGAACGCCGTGCGGCCCTTGTGCGGCCGGCCGGTGAGCAGCGCGAGCACGATGATGGTCGGCACGTACAGGGCGGCCGCGTACTTCACGCCGACGGCGAGGGCGGCCACGGGCGCGGCGAGCAGCACGGCGGGCACGGGCGCCCGGTCGGTGCGGACGACGATCCAGGTGGCCAGGGCCAGCAGGAAGACCGCGGCGGCGTCGTAGGTGGCGAAGTAGCCCATGACGACGGTCGACTGCACCACGGCGAAGAGCGCCGCCCCGGCCAGCGCGGCCCGCTCGTTGAACAGCCGCCGGCTGAACGAGTACAGCAGGCCGGTGGTGCTGAGCATGAACGCCAGGCTCAGCAGGCGGGCGCCGGTCAGCCCGAGGGCGTCGTCGGCGACGGCGGCGAGCACCGGGTACAACTGCGGCGAGCCGGAGAAGTAGGCGCCGTAGTCGAGGGGCAGCGGGGTGCCGTGCAGCAGGTGCTGGAGTTCGGCGTGCCCGGCCGCCAGGTACAGGGCCTCGTCCTGGAACGCGGTGTTGGACAGGCGCAGCGAGAGCACCGCCTGGACGGCGAGGACGCACAGCAGCACGGCCCGGCTGACCCAGGCGCGGCGCCGGCTCGCGGCCATGTCCCAGCCGACCTCGGGCGTCTCGGGCACGTGGTAGCCGGGCCCGGCCGGCTCCTCGGACTCCGCCGGCGGGGCGGGCGCCGACTGGTCGTCCGCCTGCTGGTAGGGGTAGGTCCGCGGGTCGTACCCGTAGTCCTGCGGCACGTCGTACCCCTGGGGGACGCCGTGCACCTGCGGGTGCTCGTACCCCTGCGGCACGTCGAGGCCCGGCGCGTGGCCGTACTCCTGCGGCACCTCGTAACCCGGCGCGTGGCCGTAGCCCTGCGGGATGTCGTGGACCGGCGCGTGGGCGTAGCCCTGCGGGATGTCGAGGCCCGGCGCGTGGGCGTAGCCCTGCGGGACGTCATGGCCCTGCGGCTGCCCGTGCTCCGGCGGCTGCCGGTCGTGCTCCGGCGGTCGCGGGTCGTAGCCGTGCGGCTGGCGCGGGATGTAGCCGTCGGAGTTGAACCAGCCGCCCTGCTGCTGCTCCTCCTCCGCGTACGGGTCGAAGGGCTGCGGGGTGTAGTACTCGGGTCGAGAGCTCATCACGGCTTCCGTACGTCGAAGCCGAAACGGTCGTCGGCGGCCAGGCGCTTGAACTCCTCAAGCGCCAGCGGACTCGCCTCCAGCCGCCAGTCGGCGCGCTTTTTGTAGTCGAACCAGACGAAGCCGAGCATGTCGTCGTCGGCCTTGACGCCCGCGAACAGGTTGCGGACGTCGGCCCGCCGCCGCTCGCCGGGCATGGCCGCGGTCTCCAGCAGCAGCATCGGCTTCTTGGTGAAGGTGCGGATCTGGTCCCGGGTCGGTCCGAAGACGCCGTCGAAGGAGTTGTCCTCGCCGAGCGTGAAGTAGCCGATCAGGCCGATCCAGTCCACGTAGGCGTCACCCGGGTAGTACGGCTGGAGCCGCACGTTCCGGACCGGGTTGACGATGTTGGGCGCCCAGGCCCAGATGACGTTGGTGGCGCCGGCTTCGACGAAGGTCTGGTGGATGTGCCGCCAGGCGGCCACGTACTGGGCCGGGGTCACGTCGTCCGTGCCCCACTTCTCCCAGTGGCCGTTGAACTCGTCCGCGAAGTCGATCACCACGGGCAGGTTCAGCCGGCGGACCGAGGCCGCGTACGCCTTGATGTACCCGTCGGACCGTCCCGCCGCGATGTCGGTGAGCGGGGTGCGGAAGGGCTCCCAGGACATCAGGGTCAGCGCGCCCTCGGCCCAGGCCCGGCGCACCCCGCTGGCGTCGAAGCCGTCGCCCCAGCCGGCGTAGTACTCGACCAGGTTGGGCTGCCTGCCGGTCCGGCGCGCGTACACGTCGACGTTCTTCATCGAGGTCGGCGCGCCGGGCACCGCCACCCCGAGGTACTTCTTCGCGGGCTTCAGCAGCGGGGTGACGTCGTACGGGATGTCCTTGGCGGGGCTCTGCGCGGTGTGCGGGGCGGCGCCGGCGCCGGGCGAGCCGCCGGAGTCGTCGCCGAGCAGCCCGCAGCCGCCGAGCGCGAGGACACCGGCCAGGGCGCCGGCCAGGGCCGCGCGGACCCTGCGGAATCGTTGCCTCGGTCGCATCAGACGGCCTCCGCCCCGGACCGCGGCTGCACCAGGACCCGGCCGACGACCAGCGCGTAGAACAGCCCGGAGGACAGGATCAGGGCGAAGTCCGGGGCGTGCATGGTGAACGTCCGGTACACCGCCGCGGTGACCCAGACCAGCGCCGTGCCGCCGCTCCACGCCCACATGCCGATCCAGAACCGCCGGGTCTTGTTCTTCTTGGCGCCGGAGGAACCGGTCGGCTGCCAGCCCATGCGGTTCTTGCGCAGGATGTCCCAGATGGCGAAGACGTGCGCCCAGCCGTACATCATCCGGGCCGCCCACGCCTCCAGGCGGTACGGCGACCGGTGCCACATCGGGAAGACGATCGTGGTGTAGAGGATGCTGGGCAGCACCAGGAGCAGGTGCTCGGCCTTCAGCTTCTCCGGCATCACCAGCAGCAGCACGATCGGGATGACCGGGGCGGCGAAGGTGAACAGCGCGGTGTGGATGTAGTAGAAGAACCCGGACATGTAGCACAGCCGGCTGGACAGCTTGA
This sequence comes from Streptomyces sp. NPDC027672, assembly GCF_055566335.1. NCBI lineage: Bacteria > Bacillati > Actinomycetota > Actinomycetes > Kitasatosporales > Streptomycetaceae > Streptomyces > Streptomyces sp. NPDC027672. The sequence continues at coordinate 762,704 of NZ_JBVHSO010000001.1, forward strand.
TCCTGCGCTGCCAGAACTTGCTGCTGCCGAGCAGGCTCATGGAGCCCGAGCACCAGCGGTACTGCTGGTTGAAGAAGGCGCCCGCGGTGTCCGGGCAGACGCCGGTGGACACCGCGACCGGCACGTACCGCAGGTCCCAGCCGAGCCCGCGCAGGTCGAAGCCGGTGTGCACGTCCTCGGAGTGCTCGATCAGCGTGGTGCCGCCGTTGGTCTCCAGGGCCGCCCGCCGGTAGACCGCGCAGGAGCCGACGCAGATGGCGCCGTCGCTGCCCTGCCGGGACACCTGCACGGAGCGGTAGAACAGCTCCTGCACCGCGCCCGCGCCGCGCTCGATCCAGTTCTGGGAGTCGAGCACGCGGAAGTACTGCGGGGACTGGACGATGCCGATCCGGGGATCGTCCTCCAGGTACGGCAGCAGCTCCTCCAGCAGGTCGGCGCGCGGGGTGAAGTCCGCGTCCAGGATGAGGATGAACTCGCCGTCGGACCGGGCGAAGCCGAAGTGCAGGTTGCCGGCCTTCTTGAACCAGCCCCGGTTCTCCCGGGTGCCGTAGCGGAACCCGAAGTCCCGTGCCATGGCCGCCAGTTCGGGGCTCGCGCCGTCGTCGAGCACGAACGGCACGCAGACCCCGGGATACCGGTCGGCCATCGCCCGCACATGCCGCCAGGTGTTGTGCAGCACCTCGATGGGCTCGCCGCACACCGGCAGGAACACGTCCACGGTGGGATACACCGCGGGCCGCCAGCCCTGCACGAGCCGCCGGTGGTGGGCGATGTCGAAGTCCCGGGTGAAGCCGTTCACGCGCAGCGACACCAGGTAGTAGACGACCGTGAACACGAGCAGCGGCGTGTAGATCCACAGCACCGGGGTGGACGCCGCCAGCTTGAACTGGCTCACCACCAGGCAGCAGAAGCTGATCAGCGAGCTGATCGTCAGGATCCACAGGTGCCGGTGCGCGTAGGAGTACTTCTCCTTGTCCGTCGGCGGGAGCGGGAGCAGTCCCAGCGCGGCGTTCCCGCCCCGCCCGGCCCGTCGCCGCCCGCCGCCCGGCCGCACCGCGCGACGCCCCCCGGTCCGCACGGGACCCACTGATGTCATTCCGTTGTCCCACCCCGGGCCGCATGCGACCCGTCGACCCCCCAGCCAACCCCGGCCACCCCTGTTCGAACCTCTGGCCGGGAGGCGCAACTGTATCCGAGAGGTATGAAACGCGTAAGGGCCGTTACGTCGGTTTACACCCGGTAAGTTCCGACATGGGGCATAAGCGGAGCGAAATGGAACGTAACTAACAGGTTTCGCAACCCGGGCTCCGGGGCAGGGATCGCCGGTTGCGTGCCTCCTTGCTCCGGGCCGCCAGCAGCTCGTCGGCCGGATAGCCGACCTCCTCCAGCGTCAGCCCGTGCGGCCGTACGACATGCACGGCGGAGTCCCGCACCCCCGCGGCCAGTACCTTCCCCGGCCACTCGGGCCCCCGGTGCCCGTCCCCGACGAACAGCAGCGCGCCGATCAGCGACCGCACCATGTTGTGGCAGAAGGCGTCGGCGCGCACGGTCGCGGTGATGACCCCGTCGCCGTCCCGGACCAGGCTCAGTTCCTGGAGCGTGCGGATCGTGGTCGCGCCGTCGCGCCGCTTGCAGTAGGCGGCGAAGTCGTGCTCGCCGAGCAGCGCCCGGGCGGCCTCGTTCATGGCGTCCACGTCGAGCGGCCAGTCGTGCCACAGGACATGGCCGCGCAGCAGCGGGTCGACCCCGCCCGGGTGGTCGGTGACCCGGTAGGCGTACCGCCGCCAGACGGCCGAGAACCGGGCGTTGAACCCGGCCGGCGCCTCGGCCAGCCGCCACACCCGCACGTCCTTCGGCAGCCGCCCGGCGAGCCGCTTCAGCAGCTTCTCGCGGTGCTCGGCCCACAGCCCGGCCGGCAGATCCACGTGCGCCACCTGCCCGCGGGCGTGCACCCCGGCGTCGGTCCGCCCGGCCACGGTCAGCTCGTACGTCTGCGTCGACCGCGTCACCGTACGCAGCGCGTCCTCGATCTCGCCCTGCACGGTCCGCTTGCCGCCGGCCTGCTTGGCCCAGCCGTGGAAGGCGGTGCCGTCATAGGAGAGGTCGAGACGGATGCGGACATGCCCGGGCTGTACTTCGTCACTCACAGAAACATCCTCTCAAGTACGCGAAAGCGGGCCCGCCCCGAAGGGCGGACCCGCTTCACGTCAGGCGGAGCCTCAGGCGTCCTTGGACTCCTCGGCCGGAGCCTCGGTCTCCTCGGCCTTGGTCTCCTCGACCTTGGCCTCCTCGGACTCCTTGACCGCGCGCTTGGTGGCGGCCTCGGCCTCGCCCACGGCGTTCTGCTGCACCGTCAGCGCCTCGACCAGCTCGATGACGGCCATGGGCGCGTTGTCGCCACGGCGGTTACCGATCTTGGTGATGCGGGTGTAGCCACCGGGACGGTTCTCGTAGCGCGGGCCGATCTCGGTGAAGAGCGTGTGGACGATGCTCTTGTCCGTGATGACCTGGAGCACCTGACGGCGGTTGTGAAGGTCGCCCTTCTTCGCCTTGGTGATCAGACGCTCGGCGTACGGCCGCAGGCGGCGGGCCTTCGCCTCGGTGGTGGTGATGCGGCCGTGCTCGAAGAGGCTCTTCGCCAGGTTCGCGAGGAGGAGCTTCTCGTGCGCGGCGCCGCCGCCCAGACGGGCACCCTTGGTGGGCTTCGGCATGTTCTTTCTCCTGTGTGTCTGCCCCGGCCGTATCAGGTACCGGAGTCAGTATCCGAGCAGACGGTTGTCTGTCGGAGATCCGGGAGCGGCCCGCGGGGGTCGCTCCCGGAAAACGCTCGGGGAGAGCCTCAGTACTGCTCGGTCTCCACGAACCCGGCGTCCGCGTCGTCGTCGGCGCCGAAGGCGTCCGCGGCGGCGGTCGGGTCGAATCCGGGCGGGCTGTCCTTCAGGGCCAGGCCCATGCCGGCCAGCTTCGCCTTGACCTCGTCGATGGACTTCGCACCGAAGTTGCGGATGTCCAGCAGGTCGGCCTCGGAGCGGGCGACCAGCTCGCCCACGGAGTGGATGCCCTCACGCTTGAGGCAGTTGTAGGAGCGGACGGTGAGTTCCAGCTCCTCGATCGGCAGCGCGAGGTCGGCGGCGAGCGCGGCGTCCGTCGGGGACGGACCCATGTCGATGCCCTCGGCGTCGATGTTCAGCTCGCGGGCGAGACCGAACAGCTCGACCAGCGTCTTGCCCGCGGAGGCCATGGCGTCACGCGGACGCATCGCCTGCTTGGTCTCGACGTCGACGATCAGCTTGTCGAAGTCGGTGCGCTGCTCGACACGCGTGGCCTCGACCTTGTAGGTGACCTTGAGAACCGGCGAGTAGATGGAGTCGACCGGGATACGGCCGATCTCCTGGCCCACCTGCTTGTTCTGCACGGCGGAGACGTAACCGCGACCGCGCTCGACGGTCAGCTCCATCTCCAGCTTGCCCTTGCCGTTGAGCGTGGCGAGGACGAGGTCGGGGTTGTGCACCTCGACACCGGCCGGCGGCGCGATGTCGGCGGCGGTGACCAGACCCGGGCCCTGCTTGCGCAGGTACATCACGACCGGCTCGTCGTGCTCCGAGGAGACGACCAGCTGCTTGATGTTCAGGATCAGGTCGGTGACGTCCTCCTTGACGCCCGGCACGGTGGTGAACTCGTGCAGCACGCCGTCGATCCGGATGCTGGTGACGGCGGCACCGGGGATCGAGGACAGGAGGGTACGGCGCAGGGAGTTGCCGAGGGTGTAGCCGAAGCCCGGCTCCAGCGGCTCGATCACGAACCGGGAGCGGAATTCGTCGACGACCTCTTCGGTCAACGAGGGACGCTGAGCGATCAGCATGTGTGGATCAGATCCTTCTTTCGTGGACGCCCGCTATTTGACGCCCGACGGAAACCGCACCCGGTGAAGAGCGCGGGTACTGCAAGGGTACGGGCGGCACGACCCGAAAGAGCCGTACCGCCCGGGACCACAGACAGCCGGAGCCTCAGACGCGGCGGCGCTTCGGCGGACGGCAGCCGTTGTGCGGGGTCGGGGTGACGTCCTGGATGGAGCCGACCTCGAGACCCGTGGCCTGGAGGGAGCGGATCGCGGTCTCGCGACCGGAGCCCGGGCCCTTCACGAACACGTCGACCTTGCGCATGCCGTGCTCCTGCGCGCGACGGGCGGCCGACTCGGCGGCCATCTGCGCGGCGAACGGCGTGGACTTCCGGGAGCCCTTGAAGCCGACGTGGCCGGCGGAGGCCCAGGAGATCACGTTGCCGGACGGGTCCGTGATCGAGACGATCGTGTTGTTGAACGTGCTCTTGATGTGCGCGTGGCCGTGAGCGACGTTCTTCTTTTCCTTGCGGCGCACCTTCTTGGCAGCGCCCTGACGACCCTTGGGGGGCATCTATTAACTCCTACGGGAGGTGGTCGGTCCTACAGCGAAGACCGTGGACAGGTGTCCGCTGCGGACTACTTCTTGCCCGGCTTCTTCTTGCCGGCGATGGCGCGACGCGGGCCCTTGCGGGTACGGGCGTTGGTGCTGGTGCGCTGACCGCGGACGGGCAGACCGCGACGGTGACGGAGACCCTGGTAGGTACCGATCTCGACCTTGCGGCGGATGTCGGCCTGGATCTCGCGACGGAGGTCACCCTCGGTCTTGATGTTGTTGTCGACGTACTCGCGGATCGCGACGAGCTGCTCTTCCGTCAGGTCGCGAACGCGGGTGTTCGGGTCGACGCCGGTCGCAGCCAGCGTCTCCTTGGAGAGGGTCCGGCCGATGCCGAACACGTAGGTGAGCGCGATCTCCACGCGCTTTTCGCGCGGGATGTCGACACCGGAAACGCGTGCCATTCAATGGCTCCTGGTGAATCTTCGGAGGTCTTCCACAGAACCGGCTCCCGGCCGCCGTACTAGGTACGAACCGGGTCCCCGGCCTCCGAACCGGGGGTGTCGAGCTGGACCGCTCGGGTTCTGCGTATGAACATATTCAGCTCGCGTCGCGCGAAACTCTGCGATAGCGGTGCAGAGGGTGCTGGTCGTGCGTCAGCCCTGGCGCTGCTTGTGGCGCGGGTTCTCGCAGATGACCATGACCCGGCCGTGACGGCGGATCACCCTGCACTTGTCGCAGATCTTCTTGACGCTCGGCTTGACCTTCATGGGGTGAGGTTCTCCGGGTCAGTGCCAGCGCTCCGGGCGGGCCCGGGGCTCGGGCAAGATCTACTTGTACCGGTAGACGATCCGGCCACGCGTCAGGTCGTACGGAGACAGCTCCACCACGACCCGGTCGTCAGGGAGGATGCGGATGTAGTGCATACGCATCTTGCCGCTGATGTGTGCCAGGACCTGGTGGCCGTTCTGGAGCTCGACCTTGAACATGGCGTTCGGCAGAGACTCGACGACAGTGCCCTCGATCTCGATGGCACCTTGCTTCTTGGCCACGCTTCGCCCTTCGAATCGACTACCTTGATCGACTCTGGCGTGCACCGTTTGTGAGCATGCAGGCATGCGGGTGCACAAGAGCCGACGAGTCAGTCTACGTCGGCGCACCCGGAAAGGCGAATCGAGGAAGTCTGCCCCAACGGGGTGATCCCTATGCGAGCGGGTCCGGAGCGGCCGTGACGCCGTACTCGGCCAGCTTGGCCCGGCCGCCGTCGGGAGCCGTCAGGACCAGCGGGCCCTGCTCGGTCAGGGCGACGGAGTGCTCCCAGTGCGAGGACCAGGTGCCGTCGGTCGTGATGACCGTCCAGTCGTCGGAGAGGACCTCGGTCTTCGGGGTGCCGAGCGAGACCATCGGCTCGATCGCCAGGCAGAAGCCGGGCACCAGCTTGGGGCCCTTGCCGCGGCGGCGGTCGACGTAGTTCAGCAGGTGCGGGTCCATGTGCATCTCGGTGCCGATGCCGTGGCCGCCGTAGTCCTCGATGATCCCGTACCGGCCGCCGCCCGGCTTGGGCTGGCGGCGGATGTACGTCTCGACCGCCCGGGAGATGTCGACCAGGCGGTTGCCCTGCTTCATGGCCGCGATGCCGGCCCACATCGATTCCTCGGTCACCCGGGACAGCTCGATCAGCTCCGGGGCGTGCCCGGAGCCCACGAACGCCGTGTAGGCCGCGTCGCCGTGCCAGCCGTCGACGATCGCGCCGCAGTCGACGGAGATGATGTCGCCGTCCTTGAGGACGACGTCGTCGGAGGGGATGCCGTGCACCACGACGTCGTTCACGGAGGTGCAGATGGTGGCCGGGAAGCCGCCGTAGCCGAGGAAGTTCGACTTGGCGCCGTGCTCGGCGAGCACCTTGCGGGCCACCTCGTCCAGGTCCCGGGTGGTCGCGCCGGGCACCGCGGCCTCACGCGTGGCCGCGTGGATGGCGGCTACGACCAGGCCCGCCGCCCGCATCTTCGCGATCTGCTCGGGGGTCTTGATCTGCACCATGGGGGCCTGCGCTCTCCGTCACTCACGTCGGCTGGGTGTACCTGTACAACAGTACGGCCGCGGCGCCCCGGGAGGGCACCGCGGCCGGGAGGGCCGGGAGCTACTTCTCGGCCTTCTCGCGCTTGAGGGCCTCCAGGGCCCGCTGCGTGATCTCGTCCACCGGGCCCAGGGAGGAGATCGTGACGACCAGGCCCTGCGCCTTGTAGTAGTCGATGATCGGCTCGGTCTGCGTGTGGTAGACCTCGAGCCGCTTGCGGACGGTGTCCTCGGAGTCGTCGTCGCGCTGGTACAGCTCGCCGCCGCACACGTCGCAGACGCCCTCCTGCTTCGGCGGGCTGTAGGTCACGTGGAAGACGTGCGCCGAGTCGTTGCGGCAGATGCGCCGGCCGGCGATCCGCTTGACGACCTCGTCCTCGGGGACCTCCAGGTCGAGCACGGCGTCCAGCGTGATGCGCTCCGTGCGCAGCAGCTCGTCCAGCGCGCCGGCCTGCTGCACGTTGCGCGGGAAGCCGTCCAGCAGGAAGCCCTGGGCCGCGTCCGGCTGCTCCATCCGGTCCTTGGCCATCGCGATGGTCACCTCGTCCGGGACGAGGTTTCCGGCGTCCATGTAGGACTTCGCCAGCCGGCCCAGCTCCGTCTGCCGGCTGATGTTGGCCCGGAACAGGTCTCCCGTGGAGATGTGCGGGATGGCCAGCTTCTCTGCGAGCCGGACGGCTTGCGTTCCCTTACCGGCACCCGGCGGCCCGACGAGGACGATACGCATCAGCGGAGGAACCCTTCGTAATTGCGCTGCTGGAGCTGGCTCTCGATCTGCTTCACCGTCTCGAGGCCGACACCCACGATGATGAGGATGCTGGTCCCGCCGAACGGGAAGTTCTGGCTTGCCCCGAAGCCCACCAACGCCATTGTCGGTACGAGAGCGATCAGACCCAGATACAGCGAACCCGGCCAGGTGATCCGGTTGAGCACGTAGCTCAGGTACTCAGCGGTCGGTCGGCCAGCCCGGATGCCCGGGATGAAGCCACCATACTTCTTCATGTTGTCGGCTACTTCCTCGGGGTTGAAGGAGATAGCGACGTAGAAGAACGCGAAGAAAACGATGAGCAAGAAGTACGTAGTGATGTAAATCGGGTGGTCGCCCTTGGTGAGGTTCTGCTCGATCCAGGTCTTCCAGCCCGACTTGCCTCCCGCGAACTGCGCCACGAGCGCCGGGATGTAGAGCAGCGAGGAGGCGAAGATGACCGGGATCACACCCGCCTGGTTCACCTTGAGCGGGATGTACGTGGACGTACCGCCATAGGAACGACGGCCGATCATCCGCTTGGCGTACTGCACCGGGATACGGCGCTGGGCCTGCTCGACGAAGACGACGAGCCCGACCATGACCAGGCCCACCGCGATGACCGTGCCGAACTCGATCCAGCCGCCGGCCAGCGTGCCCTGCTTCTTGATGGCCCACAGCGCGGACGGGAAGGTCGCGGCGATCGAGATGAACATCAGGATCGACATGCCGTTGCCGATGCCGCGGTCGGTGACCAGCTCGCCGAGCCACATCACGACGGCGGTGCCGGCGGTCATGCAGATGACCATGGTGATGGTCGTGAAGATCGCCTGGTCCGGGACGATGCTCGTGGCGACCGAGCAGCCGTTGAAGAGGGCGCCGCTGCGGGCGGTGGCGACCAGACCGGTGCCCTGGAGGATCGCGAGCGCCACGGTGAGGTAACGGGTGTACTGCGTGATCTTCGCCGTGCCCGCCTGGCCCTCCTTCTTCAGGGCTTCCAGGCGCGGGATGACCACGGTCAGCAGCTGAAGGATGATGCTGGCCGTGATGTACGGCATGATGCCGAGCGCGAAGACCGTGATCTGCAGCAGGGCGCCGCCACTGAACATGTTCACGAGGCCGAACAGGCCCTGGTTGCCCTGCGCCTCGGTCACACACTGCTGGACGGCCTGGTAGTTGACGCCGGGGATCGGGATGTGGGTACCGACGCGGTAGACCACGATGATGCCCAGCGTGAAGAGCAGCTTCTTGCGCAGGTCGGGCGTCCTGAACGCCCGGGCGAACGCGGTGAGCACGGTGCCTCCTGCGACCCCCGCGCAACTGCGTCAAGGGTGACGGTCTGAGGTTCGACGAATACGAAAAAGAACAGTGCAGGCCACCATACCGGCGACACTGCCCCCCTAGGAACGACCAACCGGGGATACCTCATTGTGAGGTATCCCCGGTTGGGATCGTCTACGTCATCGAGGCGTCGTCCGAAGGACTCAGACGAGCTCGGTGACCGTGCCGCCGGCAGCGGCGATCTTCTCCTTGGCGGAGCCGGAGACGGCGTCGACCGTCACCTGCAGCGCCACGGAGATCTCGCCCTGGCCGAGGACCTTGACGAGGCTGTTCTTGCGAACGGCACCCTTGGCCACCAGGCCCTCGACGGTGACCTCGCCACCCTCGGGGTAGAGCGCGGCCAGCTTGTCGAGGTTCACGACCTGGTACTCGGTCTTGAACGGGTTCTTGAAGCCCTTCAGCTTCGGGAGACGCATGTGGAGCGGCATCTGGCCACCCTCGAAGCTCTCCGGAACCTGGTAGCGGGCCTTCGTGCCCTTGGTACCACGACCGGCCGTCTTACCCTTCGACGCCTCACCACGACCGACACGGGTCTTGGCGGTCTTGGCGCCGGGGGCGGGACGGAGGTTGTGGATCTTGAGCGGGTTGTTCTCCGCCATGATCAGTCGACCTCCTCGACCGTCACGAGGTGGCGGACGGTGTGCACCATGCCGCGGAACTCGGGACGATCCTCCTTGACGACCACGGTGTTGATCCCCTTGAGACCAAGCGACCGCAGAGTGTCACGGTGGTTCTGCTTGCTGCCGATGTAGGACTTGACCTGCGTGATCTTGAGCTGCGCCATGATTACGCACCCGCCCCGGCACGCGCACGCAGCAGGGCCGCAGGAGCGACGTCCTCCAGGGGCAGACCGCGGCGGGCCGCGATCTCCTCGGGACGCTGCAGACCCTTGAGGGCCGCAACGGTCGCGTGCACGATGTTGATCGCGTTGTCGGAGCCGAGCGACTTCGACAGCACGTCGTGGATACCGGCGCACTCGAGCACGGCACGCACCGGACCACCGGCGATCACACCGGTACCCGGCGACGCCGGCTTGAGCAGCACGACACCGGCCGCCTTCTCACCCTGGATCGGGTGCGGGATGGTGCCCTGGATGCGGGGGACCTTGAAGAAGTGCTTCTTGGCCTCCTCAACGCCCTTGGCGATGGCGGCCGGCACCTCCTTGGCCTTGCCGTATCCGACACCCACGGTGCCGTCACCGTCGCCCACCACGACCAGCGCGGTGAAGCTGAAGCGACGACCACCCTTCACAACCTTGGCGACGCGGTTGATCGCGACGACGCGCTCGACGTACGCGGTCTTCTCGGCGGCAGCAGCGCCGCCGTCACGGCCCTTCCGGTCCCGCCGCTCGCCGCCACCGGCACCGCTTCCGCGGCGCTGGGGTCCAGCCATTGGATTACCTCTCTCTTTCCGCTAGCTACAAGCGGCTCAGAACTTGAGCCCGGCCTCGCGGGCGGCGTCCGCCAGGGCGGCGATGCGCCCGGCGTACTGGTTGCCACCTCGGTCGAACACGACGGCCTCGACACCGGCGGCCTTGGCACGCTCGGCGACCAGGGCGCCGACCTGCTTGGCCTGCGCGGACTTGTCGCCCTCGCCACCGCGGATCGACGCGTCCAGAGTGGACGCCGACGCCAGGGTGTGGCCCTTCAGGTCGTCGATCACCTGCGCCACGATGTGGCGGTTGGAGCGGGTCACGACCAGACGGGGGCGCTCCGCCGAACCGGACACCTTCTTGCGGATCCGGATGTGACGGCGCTTGATCGCGGCGCGCTTGTAGGCGTCGCCCTTGAGGATCTTCTGCCCGTATGCCATGGCTTACTTACCCGCCTTTCCGACCTTGCGGCGGATGACTTCGCCCTCGTACTTGACGCCCTTGGCCTTGTACGGGTCGGGCTTGCGCAGCTTGCGGATGTTGGCCGCAACCTCGCCGACCTTCTGCTTGTCGATGCCCTCGACCGAGAAACGGGTCGGGTTCTCCACCTTGAAGGTGATGCCCTCGGGGGCCTCGACGACGATCGGGTGGCTGTAACCGAGAGCGAACTCCAGGTTGGAACCCTTGGCGGTCACTCGGTAACCGACACCGCTGATCTCGAGCTTCTTCACGTAACCCTGGGTCACGCCGGTGATCATGTTCGCCACCAGCGTGCGCGAGAGGCCGTGCAGGGCCTTGCTCTGACGCTCGTCGTTCGGGCGCGTCACCTGGAGGGTGCCGTCCTCGCCCTTAGCGATGTCGATGGGCGCGGCAACGGTGTGGGTCAGCGAGCCCTTGGGGCCCTTGACCGAAACCGTCCGGCCGTCGATGGTGACGTCCACGCCGGCGGGAACCGCGATGGGGAGCTTGCCGATGCGCGACATAGCTGTTTCCTCCGTTCCCTTCTGCTACCAGACGTAGGCGAGGACTTCCCCACCCACGCCCTTCTTGCCGGCCTGCTTGTCGGTGAGGAGCCCGTGCGACGTGGAGATGATCGCCACGCCCAGGCCGCCGAGCACCTTCGGCAGGTTGGTGGACTTCGCGTACACCCGGAGACCGGGCTTGGAGATCCGCTTGATGCCCGCGATGGAGCGCTCACGGTTGGGGCCGAACTTCAGCTCCAGGACGAGGTTCTTGCCGACCTCGGCGTCCTCGACCTTCCAGCCCGTGATGAAGCCCTCCTGCTGGAGGATCTCCGCGATGTGAGACTTGATCTTGGAGTGCGGCATCGACACCGAGTCGTGGTACGCCGAGTTCGCGTTCCGCAGACGCGTCAGCATGTCTGCGATCGGATCAGTCATGGTCATGAATTGGCCTGTGGCCTTTCTCGCCGGGGTTTCCTATATGCGCCATCCCTCTCCCCGTACTTCTGCAGACGGGACGGGTGCGGCGCGGGGACCTACGGCGTAGTAAGCAATCTTTCAGCGGACGGATGTCCGCGGGCGATCCGGGGCGGCAGAGCCCAACCCCACAAGCCTAAGGCATGCGGGTGCCGGGCCCTGCCGGTCCGGTTTGCTTACCGAGAGGTCCCAGAATCCCTGTGGTCAGGGATTACCAGGAGCTCTTGGTCACGCCCGGCAGCTCGCCGCGGTGAGCCATCTCACGAAGGCACACGCGGCAGAGGCCGAACTTGCGGTAGACGGAGTGCGGACGACCGCAGCGCTGGCAGCGGGTGTAGCCACGCACACCGAACTTGGGCTTGCGAGCAGCCTTCGCGATGAGAGCCTTCTTCGCCATCTCGCTCACGCCTCCTTGAACGGGAAGCCGAGGTGACGGAGAAGGGCACGGCCCTCTTCGTCGTTGGTCGCCGTGGTCACCACGGTGATGTCCATACCCCGGACGCGGTCGATCTTGTCCTGGTCGATCTCGTGGAACATGACCTGCTCCGTGAGACCGAAGGTGTAGTTGCCACGGCCGTCGAACTGCTTCGGGGACAGGCCGCGGAAGTCGCGGATGCGCGGGAGCGCCAGCGACAGGGTGCGGTCCAGGAACTCCCACATGCGGTCGCCACGGAGCGTGACATGGGCACCGATCGGCTGACCCTCGCGCAGCTTGAACTGCGCGATGGACTTGCGGGCCTTGGTGACGGCCGGCTTCTGACCGGTGATGGTGGTCAGGTCGCGGATCGCGCCCTCGATCAGCTTCGAGTCACGGGCGGCGTCGCCGACACCCATGTTGACCACGATCTTGACGAGGCCGGGAACCTGCATGACGTTCTCGTACTTGAACTCGTCACGCAGCTTGCCCGCGATCTCCTCGCGGTACTTCTGCTTCAGGCGCGGAGTGGTGGTGGTAGCCATCAGATGTCCTCACCCGTCCGCTTGGCAACGCGGATCTTGTTGCCCTCTTCGTCGAAGCGGTAGCCGACACGCGTGACGACCTTGTTGCCGTCCTTCTCCACGACCAGCTGGACGTTGGAGACGTGGATCGGCGCCTCGGTGGTCACGATGCCGCCGGCCTGGGAGCCGCCGGCCGTCGGACCGGCCTTCGTGTGCTTCTTGACCCGGTTGACACCCTCGACCAGGACACGGTCCTCGCGCGGGTAAGCGGCAATGACCTTGCCCTGCTTGCCCTTGTCCTTGCCGGTGATGACCTGGACCAGGTCGCCCTTCTTGATCTTCATGCTTACAGCACCTCCGGCGCGAGCGAGATGATCTTCATGAACTTCTTCTCGCGCAGCTCCCGGCCCACCGGGCCGAAGATGCGGGTGCCGCGAGGGTCGCCGTCGTTCTTCAGAATGACGGCGGCGTTCTCGTCGAAGCGGATGTACGAGCCGTCCGGACGGCGGCGCTCCTTGACGGTGCGAACGATGACCGCCTTGACGACGTCACCCTTCTTCACGTTGCCACCGGGGATCGCGTCCTTGACGGTGGCGACGATGACGTCACCGATGCCCGCGTAGCGGCGACCGGAGCCACCGAGCACACGGATGCAAAGGATTTCCTTCGCACCAGTGTTGTCGGCGACACGCAGTCGCGACTCCTGCTGGATCACGTCTATCTCCTGATCGTCTGCCGGTTCCCCGGGGGCCGCCTCTCAGCGGCCCCCGGAGCCTGGCGGAACTGACCTGCGGGGTCTGCCCCGCAGGAATTACTTGGCCTTCTCGAGGATCTCTACGACGCGCCAGCGCTTCGTCGAGGACAGCGGCCGGGTCTCCATGAGGAGGACACGGTCGCCGACACCCGCGGCGTTCTGCTCGTCGTGCGCCTTGAGCTTGTTCGTACGGCGGATGACCTTGCCGTACAGCGCGTGCTTGACACGGTCCTCGACGGCGACGACGACGGTCTTGTCCATCTTGTCGCTGACGACCAGACCCTCGCGGGTCTTGCGGAAGCCGCGCGCTTCCTTGTTCTCAGTCACGTTGCTCTCGCTCATGCGTTCTCCACCGTTTCGATGCCCAGCTCACGCTCGCGCATCAGGGTGTAGATCCGCGCGATGTCCTTACGGACGGCCTTCAGCCGACCGTGGTTTTCGAGCTGACCCGTGGCCGCCTGGAAGCGGAGGTTGAACAGCTCTTCCTTGGCCTCGCGGAGCTTCGCCAGAAGCTCCTCGTTGCCCAGCTCGCGCAGCTCGGACGCCTTGGTACCGGCCGACATCACGCTTCACCTGCCTCGCGCTTGACGATCCGGCACTTCATCGGCAGCTTGTGGGCCGCACGAGTCAGCGCCTCACGGGCGATCTTCTCGTTGGGGTACGACAGCTCGAACATCACACGTCCGGGCTTGACGTTGGCGATCCACCACTCCGGCGAACCCTTACCGGAACCCATGCGGGTCTCGGCCGGCTTCTTGGTGAGGGGACGGTCCGGGTAGATGTTGATCCAGACCTTGCCGCCACGCTTGATGTGACGGGTCATCGCGATACGAGCCGCCTCGATCTGGCGGTTCGTGACGTAGGCCGGGGTCAGCGCCTGGATGCCGTACTCGCCGAACGCAACCTGCGTTCCACCCTTGGACATACCGTTGCGCTTCGGGTGGTGCTGCTTGCGGTGCTTGACCCTACGGGGGATCAGCATGACGGTCAGGCCTCCGTTCCGGTGCTCTCAGCCGGAGCGGCGGCGGGAGCCTCGGCCTTGGGGGCCTCGGCGCCGGCAGCCTGCTGCGGCTTGCGACCGCGCCCGCCACGCTCGCCGCCACGGCCACCACGGGCCGGGCGGTCGGCGCCACCACGGGCCGGGCGGTTACCCGCACGGGCCGCAGCGTTCTCGGCGCGGACCTCGGCGATGTTCTTGACGTCGCCCTTGTAGATCCAGACCTTCACACCGATGCGGCCGAAGGTCGTCTTGGCCTCGAAGAAGCCGTAGTCCACGTTCGCACGGAGCGTGTGCAGGGGCACACGGCCCTCGCGGTAGAACTCCGAGCGGGACATCTCGGCGCCGCCGAGGCGGCCACCGCACTGGATCTTGATGCCCTTGGCGCCGGCCTTCATGGCGGACTGCATGCTCTTGCGCATGGCCCGACGGAAGGAGACGCGGGAGGAGAGCTGCTCGGCGACGGCCTGGGCCACGAGCTGAGCGTCCGTCTCCGGGTTCTTGACCTCGAGGATGTTCAGCTGGACCTGCTTGCCGGTCAGCTTCTCCAGGTCACCGCGGATGCGGTCGGCCTCGGCGCCGCGGCGGCCGATGACGATGCCCGGGCGGGCGGTGTGGATGTCCACCCGCACGCGGTCACGGGTGCGCTCGATCTCGACCTTGGAGATGCCGGCGCGCTCCATGCCGGACGTCATCATCCGACGGATGGCGACGTCTTCCTTGACGTAGTCCTTGTACAGCTTGTCGGCGTACCACCGCGACTTGAAGTCGGTCGTGACACCGAGCCGGAACCCGTGCGGGTTTACCTTCTGGCCCATTACCGGGTTCCTTCCTTGCTGCTGACGACCACGGTGATGTGGCTGGTCCGCTTGCGGATCCGGTAGGCACGGCCCTGGGCACGCGGCCGGAACCGCTTCAGGGTCGGGCCCTCGTCGACGTAGGCCTCGGAAATGACGAGGCTGTCGGCGTCGGTGTGGTCGTAGTTGTGCGCGGCGTTGGCGATGGCGCTGTCGAGCACCTTGCCCACCGGCACCGAGGCGGCCTGCGGAGCGAATCGCAGGACGGCCTGGGCCTCCGTGGCGTTCATGCCACGGATGAGGTCCACCACGCGGCGGGCCTTCATGGGCGTGACGCGGATGTACCGCGCCTGGGCCCTGGCTTCCATGGTTGTCCCTTCAGTTACTTACGTGTCTGAATGCGATCCGCTACTAGCGGCGCTTCGACTTCCGGTCTTCCTTGACGTGACCCCGGAAGGTGCGCGTCGGCGAGAACTCGCCGAGCTTGTGGCCGACCATCGACTCGGTGACGAACACCGGGATGTGGGTCTTGCCGTTGTGCACCGCGATCGTGTGACCGAGCATGGCCGGGACGATCATCGAGCGACGGGACCAGGTCTTGATGACGTTCTTGGTGCCGGCTTCGTTCTGGGCGTCCACCTTCTTGATCAGGTGGTCGTCGACGAAGGGCCCCTTCTTCAAGCTACGAGGCATCTCAACCCGTCCTTAGCGCTTCTTGTTCGTCTTGCGGCGGCGGACGATGTACTTGTTCGACGCCTTCTTGGGCGAACGAGTACGGCCTTCCTTCTTGCCCCACGGGGACACGGGGTGGCGGCCACCGGAGGTCCGGCCCTCACCACCACCGTGCGGGTGGTCCACCGGGTTCATGACCACACCACGGACGGTCGGGCGAACGCCCAGCCACCGCTTGCGGCCCGCCTTGCCCCAGTTGATGTTGCTCTGCTCGGCGTTGCCGACCTCGCCGACGGTGGCGCGGCAGCGGACGTCGACCAGGCGGATCTCACCGGACGGCATGCGCAGGTGGGCGTAGGCGCCCTCCTTCGCGAGCAGCTGCACGGAGGCACCGGCGGAGCGGGCGAACTTGGCACCGCCACCGGGACGGAGCTCGATCGCGTGGATCGTGGTACCGACCGGGATGTTGCGGAGGGCCAGGTTGTTGCCCGGCTTGATGTCGGCCCCGGGACCGTTCTCCACGGTGTCGCCCTGCTGCAGGTTGCGCGGGGCGAGGATGTAGCGCTTCTCGCCGTCCGCGTAGTGCAGCAGCGCGATGCGCGCGGTGCGGTTGGGGTCGTACTCGATGTGCGCGACCTTCGCCGGCACGCCGTCCTTGTCGTGACGACGGAAGTCGATCACTCGGTAGGCGCGCTTGTGTCCGCCACCCTGGTGGCGAACGGTCACACGACCGGCGTTGTTACGGCCGCCCTTGCTGTGCAGCGGGCGAACCAGCGACTTCTCCGGCGTGGACCGCGTGACCTCGACGAAGTCGGCGACGCTGGCGCCACGACGGCCAGGAGTCGTCGGCTTGTACTTGCGGATTCCCATTTCTCAGTCCTCGTCCGATATCGGACGATCCTGACCGCTTACGCGGTCGGACCGCCGAAGATGTCGATACGGTCGCCCTCGGCGAGGGTCACGATCGCGCGCTTGGTCGCGGCACGCTGGCCGAAACCGGTACGGGTCCGCTTGCGCTTGCCCTGGCGGTTGATCGTGTTGACCCCGGTGACCTTGACGTCGAAGACCGCCTGCACGGCCTGCTTGATCTGGGTCTTGTTGGCGTTCGGGTCGACGATGAACGTGTACTTGTTCTCGTCGAGGAGCGCGTAGCTCTTCTCCGAGACGACCGGCTTCAGCAGGACGTCACGGGGGTCCGTGTACGACTTGCTCAGCGGGGTCTCGACGGTGTTCTTGCCCTCGGTGGCGTGGCGACGCGCCTTGGCGACGCGCGCGGCCTTGGCGGCCTTGGCGGCCTTCGAGGCGATAGCGGGGTGACGGATGGCCATCAGACCTCGCTCCCTTCGGTGTCGTTGGCCTTCGGGCCGGCGACGAAGGACTCGAAAGCGGCCTGGGTGAAGACCACGTCGTCCGAGACGAGAACGTCGTACGTGTTCAGCTGGCCCGGCTCCAGGATGTGCACCTGGGGCAGGTTGCGGGCGGACAGCCACGCGGCCTCGTCGGAGCGGTCGACGACCAGGAGCAGGTTCTTGCGCTCGCTGATCTTGCCGAACAGGCTCTTGGCGGCCTTCGTGCTGATGTTCGCGCCCTCGACCACGCCGGAGACGACGTGGATGCGGTTGTGACGCGCCCGGTCGGTGAGGGCACCGCGCAGGGCGGCGGCCTTCATCTTCTTCGGGGTGCGCTGCGAGTAGTCGCGCGGCACGGGACCGTGCACGACGCCACCACCGGCGAACTGCGGCGCGCGGGTCGAACCCTGACGGGCGCGACCGGTGCCCTTCTGGCGGTACGGCTTCTTGCCGCCACCACGGACTTCACCGCGGGTCTTGGTCTTGTGCGTGCCCTGGCGGGCAGCGGCCAGCTGCGCGACGACGACCTGGTGGATCAGCGGGACGCTGACCTTGGCGTCGAAGATCTCCGCGGGGAGCTCGACGGAACCGGCCTTGTCGCCCGCCGGCGAAAGGATGTCAACAGTGCTCATCGGTTACCTCAGGCCCCCTTGGCCGCGGTGCGGACCAGGACGAGGCCGCCGTTCGGACCGGGAACCGCGCCCTTGATGAGCAGCAGACCCTTCTCCGCGTCAACGGCGTGGACGGTCAGGTTCTGGGTGGTGACCCGCTCGTTGCCCATGCGACCCGCCATGCGGAGGCCCTTGAACACGCGGCCCGGGGTGGCGCAGCCACCGATGGAACCGGGCGAGCGGTGCTTGCGCTGGGTGCCGTGTCCGGCGCCGAGGCCCTTGAAGTTGTGACGCTTCATGACACCGGCGAAGCCCTTGCCCTTGCTCTTGCCGGTCACGTCGACCTTGATGCCGGCCTCGAACACCTCGGCGGTGATCTCCTGGCCGAGGGTGTACTCGCTGGCGTCAGCGGTACGGATCTCGACGAGGTGGCGGCGGGGAGTGACGTCGGCCTTGGCGAAGTGGCCCTTGAGGGGCTTGTTCACCTTGCGCGGGTCGATCTCGCCGAACGCGATCTGGACGGACTCGTAGCCGTCGACGTCGTTCGTGCGGACCTGGGTGACGACGTTGGGGCCGGCCTTGACGACGGTGACCGGAACAACACGGTTGTTCTCGTCCCACACCTGCGTCATGCCGAGCTTCTCGCCCAGGATGCCCTTGATCTGCTTAGCCATCTTTCAGATCACCGGCCTCAGAGCTTGATCTCGATGTCGACACCGGCCGGGAGGTCGAGTCGCATCAGAGAGTCAACGGTCTTGGGGGTCGGGTCGAGGATGTCGATCAGGCGCTTGTGCGTGCGCATCTCGAAGTGCTCGCGCGAGTCCTTGTACTTGTGCGGCGACTTGATGACGCAGTACACGTTCTTCTCAGTGGGCAGCGGCACCGGGCCCGCGACCGACGCACCAGTGCGCGTCACCGTCTCGACGATCTTCTTCGCCGAAGAGTCGATGACCTCGTGGTCGTAGGCCTTGAGCCGGATGCGGATCTTCTGTCCCGCCATGGCTACTCAGTAGTCCTGTCTCTCTAACGCTCTGGAACCCGGTGTTTCTTTTGCGTGACTCTCGGTCCTCCGACCCACGCGGTCGGGCGTGTCGCTCTCCCGCTGACACAGATGTCCCTTGTCCGGACATCCCTGCGGGATTGACACGGCCCTTCCGGAACCGCGGACCGGGAGCCTCGGGCCCACCGGGCGCCTGGCCGGTATCGCGCTCACACTTCCCGGAAGATTCCCGTACGTCCGCCCCAGCGCTGCCCGAGGGCAGTTAGGGCGACGAGTACTGTGGGACTCGCTTCCGGTCCTCCCGGCGGGAGGCGCGCAGCATCAACACTCGACCGAGCAACTCGGACAGTCTGCCACACAGAGCAGCCCCTCCGCCAATCGAGCCGAAGAGATTACCCCGGGAGTGACGTAGGTCAAACCGGGTCCGCCTTCCCGCGCGGCTCCGATCAGTACCGGGTGCCGAGATCCGTGCCCTCGGGCGCCCGCCAGCAGCCGGAGACGACGGTCACCGAGAGCAACGGCTCCTTCTCCCCCGGGTTGCTCGGCGTGGAGACCATCAGAACGGCGTGCACCGAGAACCGGTCCCGCTGCGAGTCCGCCGTGAGGGCCAAGGACTTGGCCTCGCTGTTCTCGGGACCGTAGTGGACGATCTTCCAGCCCTTCTTGGGCAGCTCCTGGGGTGCCCGGAGCCGGCCCCCTGACCGGGGGTGGCGTGAGCCGAGGGAGAGTGCCCGTTGTCGTCCACTGTCGTCGAACATCCTGCCGTGACGAGAGAAACCGCGAAGGCGGCAACAAGGCCGACGAGGGCGCTGCGCTGCCATGACCGTACCGAGCTGCTCATCGACCTCACCCTAGGAGCCACCCGGTGAGGGCGGTGCCCGGTACGGCCCGGACCCCGCCCGGCAGGGCGTCCGCCGGCCGCTAAGACCGCCGGGCCAGAGCGACGAACGCGGCCCAGGCCGTCGGGGCGACGGCCAGCCGGGGGCCTTCGGTGTTCTTCGAGTCGCGGACGTGGATGGTGGCAGGGGTGGAGGCGACTTCGACGCAGTCGCCCGGTTCGTTGCTGCTGCTGTAGCTGCTCTTGAACCAGTGGAGTTCCGCGGTGCTCATAGTCTCCCCAGCGCTCGCTCGATGAAGGCCTGCGACTCCCTCGGCGTGAGAGCCTGCGCCCGGATCATGCCATAGCGCAGTTCAAGGATCCGAAGATCCTTTGGGCTCGAGACCGGACGACCGTTGAATGCGCCCTCGGAGCGACCGATCGCCGTGCCGTCGGCGAACTTGAGTACCTCAATCAGACCCGCCGCTCCAGCGTGCTCCTCCCGGTCGGTTGGCATGACCTGAAGAGTGACGTTCCGCAACTGCGCTACCTCCAGGAGGTGTTCTAGTTGTCGGCGCAGCACCATTTTCCCACCGTAAGGACGTTCGAGCGTCACCTGTTCCTGGACGAAACTGAGCGTGGGCGCGGGCTCCTGCTCGAAGACGGCCTTTCGAGCCATACGAGCCGCAGTCTCCCGTTCCACGATGTCCGTGGGGAGCGCCGGCTGCCTCATCTCGAAGATCGTGCGCGTGTACTCGTGCGTCTGAAGCAAGCCGTGGATGTGGTGGTTGCTGTACAGCAGCATCTCCACCGCCCGCCTCTCCATGTCCGCCAGCTCCCGTACCTTCTTCGGATACCGGGCCTTGCTCATGTCGCCCATGAAGGCCCGCACATGGCCCTGGGCCTTCAGGAACGTGTCCACCCTGTCCAGGAACTCCGGGCGGGCGATACGCGCGCCGCGCTCGATCTTGCGGATCATGTCCTCGCCGTAGCCCAGGGACCCCGCCAGCTCGGGCACGGTCAGGCCCGCCGCCTCCCGGCAGACCTTGATCAGGCGGCCCACCGCCTGCACCAGTGGCTCCATCTCGTCGCCCGGCTCGACGTCCCAGCCCGCCTCGTCCACGCCCTCGCTCATCGCTCCTCCTCCAACGCGCACTCGTACTCGTACAACGCCGGGACAGCCGAGACAGCCGAGACAAAGCGAGGACAGTCACCGTACGTACAGGCGTTATCACTCCTCCACGGAAGCAGATCCGGCCACGCTCAGTGATGTGAACCATGAAATGGCTGCCCCTGAAAACCAACTCGGCGTCCACTTCCGCACGTTCGACGTCCGGCTGTCGTCCACGCCACGCGGCGCCCGGCTGGCCCGGCTGCTCGCCGAGCAGCACCTGCGTACCTGCGGACTGCCCGTGGAGACGACGACGCAGATCATCGCCGAGCTGGCGGCCAACGCCGCCACCCACGGCCGCGTGCCCGGACGCGACTTCCACCTGCTGCTCCACGTCGTCGGCGACCGGCTCCGCATCGAGGTCACCGACACCCGCGGCGACCGTCTTCCCCGGCTGCGGTGCGCGGCGGAGGACGGTGAGTCGGGGCGCGGGCTGCTGCTGGTCGAAGCGCTCTCCGACCGCTGGGGCGTCACCCTGGGCCGGCGCCCGCGCAAGACCGTCTGGGCCGAGGTCGTCCTGCCCGCACCGGGATCCGGCGCGCCGCGCTCCGGTGCCACGGGCGGTTTCCCGCCAGGAGGAGGACGAGGGTGAAAGGACCCGGCCAAGCCCCACCCCTCCCGCCCGGGAGGCGCGCTCACTCGCCTGGGTGAGACTCGCCAACTCGGCTGGATTCCAGGCCGATTCCGTGCCCCACGCTCGGCGCGGCAAGAAGGCCGAACATGCGCCGGCCCTCGCAGGGAGTAGCGCTCCCGTGCGAGGGCCTGACCACCGAGGAAGGTTCCCAGCTCCCTGATGGACGCCCGGCAGCCTAGCGGCCCCGGCATCCCCACCCCCGCGTCACGAGCAACGACCACCCGATCCGGGGGCGCATCGAACTCCGCCGTCGTACGCCGGGCCCCGCCCGGCGGCCTGCCACCGAACCCGCTGACCCTGTCGGCCCCTCGCCTGACGGACCGGCTGCCGCCCGTGTCGCCGTTCCACGCGCCGGAACCACCACCGCCGGTCCGGCATCCCACGCCCCGGCCGCTGCCACGACTGCCGGTCCGATCCTCCGGAGCACCCTGATGACTCCCGCCCCACTCACCCCACTCACGCCCCGGCTCCGCCAAGGGACCCGGCTGCCCCCTGGCTATGGCACTCCCGGGAGGACGACATGAGCACGCGGGCCGACCACGGACACGAGCTGATTCCCCGCCCCGCGCTGACTCCCGACGGCCTGCGGTCGGCCCTCGCCGTCGTGGCTCCCGCCCGTCTCGAGGAGATGCAGGCCACGAAGGACGATGCCTTCGCCAAGGCGGTGAGAGAACTGAGCGCCGTTCTGGACGAGGCCGTGAAGGCAGTCCGGACGTGAGCTGGAAGTGGGAGTACGCGTCCTGCGGGGAGGAAGTTCAGGCCCTCCCACTCTCCAGTGGGCCCAAATACAGCTCCGGCAGGCCGCCTGTGTCTATCAGGAGGCGCTGGAGTACCACCGTCGGGTCGACCATCCAGAACTTCAGGCGGTGGACGCCCGGTGCGGTCACCGTGTGGCGGGTGGACGTGCGGTTGACGTTGTCCGATGTGTTGCGGGCCCACACCGTGTTCAGCGCGCCGTCGTCCGCGCCCGCCGTGATGTCCACCGTGCGGACCGGACCGTCGTCCAGGGAGACGCCGTAGCGCAGGCCCTGGACGCCGGGCAGCGCCGGGTTGCGCGGGGAGAGGTACGCCCAGACGGTCACCTCGGCCGGCGCCGACAGCAGGGTCACCTCGTACTCCAGGCGGGGCGAGGAGCCGCCCGGGGTGCGGGACGGGGACGTCACCGGCCAGGGCGTCATGCCCGCGCCCGTGCGGCCGATGCCGTCGACGCGGCGCCACCGGCCGACCGCCCGGTCGTAGTGCCCGGCGTCGACCGCCACATAGCCGCCCGCCTCCACGAAGCCCCGCGCGCCGTGCACCGGGGTCCCCTCCGCCACGCAGCCCACCGTCACCGAGGACCCGGCGCCGGTCACCGTCAACGTGGCCTCGGCGCGGCGGGCCGGGGCCCGGGACCAGTCCACCTCCACCTCCAGGCGGACCTGCCGCTCCACCCGGCCCCGGGGCCGGTCCACCCGCAGCCACGGCGCCGACACCCGCACCTCGTACGCGAACGGCTCGGCGCCCCGGTTGAACACCTCCACGTACTGCCGCGGACGGGTCTGGTACGGGCTGAACGGCGGCAGGACCGCGGCCCCGGAGGCGCCCCCGGGCCACCAGTGGCCCGCGTCCTCCGACCCGTCCACCGACACGCCCAGCCCCGCCGCCGCCGGCAGGTCCACGCGCCGCACCGCCGGGAACAGGACGTCGGGCAGAGCCACGTTGTCCTTCTCGGGCTGCTGCCAGGGCGCGTTGGGCCCGTAGCGGTCGACGTCCCCGTAGTCGATGTGCGGCTGGGTCTGGAACCCCTGCCATTTGCCGTCCGCCACCCGGGTGCCGAACCGCTCGGCCAGGGCGAAGTCCCGGGCCAGGGCCGCTTCCGCGCGCACCGCCCGCTCGTTCGCCGCCGCCCGGCCCTGCGCCGCGTACAGCAGGTTGGTGAACTCCGCCTCCCGCAGCTCGTACAGGTTCGCGGTCGCCGTTATCGCGTACCCGGCCAGTTCGAACCACGCGTCCCGCAGCCTGTCCGGCAGCCTGCGCTCGACGCGTTCCGCGCGGCGGCCCAGCTCGCGCCACTCCTCGGTGACCCGCTCCAGTTCCCGGTGCGCGAAGTAGTACGGGCTCTGCCGGTCGTCGTAGACCACCCGATCACCCGAGAGGGTGATCCGGCGGTTCAGCAGCTCCGGTTTGCGGCGGGCCTGGAGCCGGCCGTAGGCCGCCAGCAGCGAGGCGATCTCCGCCGCCTGCGCCTCGCCGAAGTTCTGCCGGGCGTACCGCTCCTCCCAGGCGCCGAGCCGTTCCAGCGGCCAGGCGTCCGGGTTCCAGGCGTACGTCAGGAAGAACTCCGTGGGCAGTTCGTTGCCCTTGAGATCGCCGACGTTGGCCACCCACAGGCCGTGGTTGCCGTAGGCGTGCGCCTGGTGGAGCTGCTCCCAGACGTTGCGCAGGTTCGCGGTGTCGACCCACTTGTAGTTGCGGCCGGCGCCGACGTAGTCGAAGTGGTAGTACAGGCCGTAGCCGCCGGGGCGCGGGCCGTCCGGGTGCTTGCGGATGTTGCCCCAGTTGTCGTCGGTGAGGACCACGGTGACGTCGTCGGGTGCGCGCAGGCCCCGGTCCCAGTAGCGCTGCACCTCCTTGTACAGCGTCCAGACCTGCGGTGTCTCGGACGCCGGCCGTCCGGTCACCTCCTCGATGATGCGGCGCTGGTCGGCGATGATCTGCTGCATCAGCTCGATGCCGTCGCCGTCCGGCAGGCTCGTGTCCCCGTTGCCGCGCATGCCGAGGGTCACCACCCCCTCGAAGCCCTCGTCCACCATGCGCTGGATGCCGGCCCGCCAGTACGCGCGGACCGCCTCCGCGTTGCGCCGGTACGACCACTCCCCGGTGCCCCCGTAAGGGTCCGACCCGGAGCCCGCGTGCCGGTTCCACTCCTCGATGCCCCGCATCATGGGCGCCTCGTGCGAGGTGCCCATGACGATCCCGTACCGGGCCGCGGTCCGGTGGTTCTCCGGGTCGTCCTCCGCGAACGCCCGGCCCCAGACCGCCGGCCACAGGTAGTTGCCCTTCAGCCGCAGCAGGACCTCGAAGACCTTCGCGTAGAAGTCGGCGGTGAAACCGTTGGGATACCCGGGCGCCTTCCCCGGGCCGAAGTACGCCGGCGCCCAGGTGCCGAGCGCCGGGTTCTCGTCGTTGACGAAGACGCCCCGGTACTTCACCGCCGGGCTGCCCTGGGTGAAGCGGCCGGGCTTCACCCACACCGCCTCCCGGCGCGCCGGCGGCACGTCGTCCCACCAGTGCCAGGGCGAGACACCGATGCCGTAGGAGACGTCGTACGCCCCGAAGATCGTGCCCCGCGGATCGCTGCCCGCGATGACGAAGGCCCGCTCCACCCCGGGCAACGGCCGCTCCACGACCGTCTGGAGCGAGGTCTCCCACCGACCGCTGATCCCCGTCACGTCCAGCTTCCCGGAGCGGATCAGGCCGTCGATCAGCGGGCTGCGGCCGATCGTGCCGAGCAGCACCGGGAAGCGGCCGATCGTCGTGCCCGGCCGGACGCCGGTCACGCGCGCGAGGTCGTCGCGCAGGTCGCCCGCCACCCGTACGACCCCGGGGTGATCCTCCGGGCTCACCACTACGGGTGCGCCCACCAGTGAGAACACCCCGCCCGTGAACGAGATGTACGACCCCGGGTCCGTCACCCGCAGCCCCTCCCCCGACCCTGACCCGGACCCGGACCCGGACCCGGACCCGGACGCGGCCTGGGACGCCGGCCCCGGCACCGCGGCCAGTCCGGCCCCCAGCACCGCCCCGCCCACGACCGACCTGCGGCTGACGTGCGCAGACGACATACGCCACTCCTCCCGTTCCCCACCCGCCTCTATTTGCTCAGCGGCATGACAAATACTGGGCGAGGCAACGGCGGCGGGGAACGGGTCGTACCCACCGAATACTTTCGAGCGCCGTCCGCCGGCCCGCCCCCCGGGACGGCCCGGGCGGGTCCGGGAACGCCGAAGAGGCCCGTACGACCGGAGTCGTACGGGCCTCTCCTTAGGTCAGATACCGACCTGAAGCAAGCGGAGCTTACTTCACGATCTTGGTGACCTGGCCGGCGCCCACGGTGCGGCCACCCTCACGGATGGCGAACTTCAGGCCCTCTTCCATGGCGACGGGCTGGATGAGCGACACCGTCATCTCGGTGTTGTCACCCGGCATGACCATCTCGGTGCCCTCGGGGAGGGTCACCACGCCGGTCACGTCCGTCGTGCGGAAGTAGAACTGCGGACGGTAGTTGTTGAAGAACGGCGTGTGGCGGCCACCCTCGTCCTTGGACAGGATGTAGGCCTGCGCCTCGAACTCGGTGTGCGGGGTGACCGAGCCCGGCTTGATGATGACCTGGCCGCGCTCGACGTCCTCGCGCTTGATGCCACGGAGGAGCAGACCGACGTTCTCACCGGCCTGGCCCTCGTCGAGCAGCTTGCGGAACATCTCGATGCCGGTGACCGTGGTGGTGGTCTTCTCGGTCTTGATGCCGATGATGTCCACGGTCTCGTTGACCTTCAGGACACCACGCTCGATACGGCCGGTGACGACCGTACCGCGACCGGTGATGGTGAAGACGTCCTCGATCGGCATGAGGAACGGCTTGTCGACGTCGCGCTCCGGCTGCGGGATCGACTCGTCGACGGCCTTCATCAGGTTGAGGACGGAGTCCACCCACTCCTGCTCGCCCTCGAGGGCCTTGAGCGCGGAGACCTTGACGACCGGAACGTCGTCGCCGGGGAACTCGTACTCGGAGAGGAGCTCACGGACCTCAAGCTCGACGAGCTCCAGGATCTCCTCGTCGTCCACCATGTCGGCCTTGTTCAGCGCGACGACGATGTACGGGACGCCGACCTGGCGGGCCAGGAGCACGTGCTCCTTGGTCTGCGGCATCGGGCCGTCGGTGGCGGCGACCACCAGGATCGCGCCGTCCATCTGCGCGGCACCGGTGATCATGTTCTTGATGTAGTCCGCGTGACCCGGGCAGTCGACGTGGGCGTAGTGACGCGCTTCGGTCTGGTACTCGACGTGCGCGATGGAGATGGTGATACCGCGCTGGCGCTCCTCGGGAGCCTTGTCGATGTTGTCGAACGGGGTGGCCTCGTTCAGGTCCGGGTACGCGTCGTGCAGCACCTTGGTAATGGCGGCCGTGAGGGTCGTCTTACCGTGGTCGATGTGACCGATGGTGCCGATGTTGACGTGCGGCTTAGTCCGCTCGAACTTCGCCTTCGCCACTGGGGTCCTCCTGTGGAGTGGTTCTGTACGCCTTACTTCATCGGCGCCAGGTGATCTTTGCTGTAAAGGCCCGGAACCCGGGGTATTCCTCCGCGTTCGCGGCGGAATACCCCTGGAGGCTCCGGAGTCAAGCCTACGGCGTGTTAACGCGGTGCGTTACTCGCCCTTGGCCTTCGCGATGATCTCCTCGGCGACGTTCCGCGGAACCTCGGCGTAGGAGTCGAACTGCATCGAGTAGCTTGCGCGACCCGACGTCTTGCTGCGGAGGTCGCCGACGTAGCCGAACATCTCCGACAGGGGCACCAGGCCCTTGACGACGCGGGCACCGGCCCGCTCCTCCATGGCCTGGATCTGGCCACGGCGGGAGTTGATGTCGCCGATGACCTCACCCATGTAGTCCTCGGGCGTGGTGACCTCGACGGCCATCATCGGCTCGAGCAGCACGGGGCTGGCCTTGCGCGCGGCCTCCTTGAAGGCCTGCGAACCGGCGATCTTGAAGGCGAGCTCGGAGGAGTCGACCTCGTGGTAGGCACCGTCGTGGAGGATGACCCGGACACCGGTCATCTCGTAGCCGGCGAGGATGCCGAACTGCATGGCCTCCTGCGCACCGGCGTCCACCGAAGGGATGTACTCCTTCGGGATACGGCCACCGGTCACCTTGTTCACGAACTCGTACGAGGTGTCGCCGCCCTCGAGAGGCTCGATGCCGATCTGCACCTTCGCGAACTGACCGGTACCACCGGTCTGCTTCTTGTGGGTGTAGTCGACGCGCTCGACGGCCTTGCGGATCGTCTCACGGTAGGCCACCTGCGGCTTGCCGACGTTGGCCTCGACCTTGAACTCGCGCTTCATGCGGTCCACGAGGACCTCGAGGTGAAGCTCGCCCATACCGCCGATGACGGTCTGGCCGGTCTCCTCGTTGGTGTGCACCTGGAAGGAGGGGTCCTCCTCCGCGAGACGCTGGATGGCGACACCCAGCTTCTCCTGGTCACCCTTGGACTTGGGCTCGATCGCGACCTCGATGACCGGCGCCGGGAAGTCCATGGACTCCAGGATCACCGGGTTCTTCTCGTCGCAGAGCGTCTCACCGGTGGTGGTCTGCTTCAGGCCCATGACGGCGACGATGTCGCCGGCGCCCACCGAGTCGATCTCCTCACGCTTGTTCGCGTGCATGCGGTAGATCTTGCCGATGCGCTCCTTGCGGCCCTTGACGGAGTTCAGCACGGCGGTGCCGGACTCCAGACGGCCGGAGTACACGCGGACGAAGGTGAGCTTGCCGAGGTGCGGGTCGCTCATGATCTTGAACGCCAGCGCCGACAGCGGCTCCTCGTCGGACGGCTTGCGCTTGACGACCTCGTCCGCGTTGTTGACCGCGTGGCCCTCGATGGCCTCGATGTCGACCGGGGACGGCAGGTAGCGCACGACCGCGTCGAGCAGGGGCTGGACGCCCTTGTTCTTGAACGCGGTACCGCAGAACACCGGGGTCACCGTGGTGCCGGTGCCCTTGCCGGAGGCGATGGTGATACGACGGATCGCGGCGTACAGCTGCTCCACGGAAGGCTCCTCGCCCTCCAGGTACAGCTCCATGATCTCTTCGTCGTTCTCGGCCACGGCCTCGAGCAGCTTGCCGCGCCACTCCTCGGCAGCCTCGGTGTGGGTGTCCGGGATGTCGACGATGTCGTACATCTCGCCCTTGGTGGCCTCGGCGGACCACACGAAGGCCTTCATCGTCACCAGGTCGACGACACCCTTGAAGTCCGCCTCGGCACCGATCGGCAGCTGCATGACCAGCGGCTGCGCGCCCAGGCGGTCGGAGATCATGTCGACGCAGCGGTGGAACTCGGCACCGGTGCGGTCCAGCTTGTTGACGAAGCAGATACGCGGCACGCCGTAGCGGTCCGCCTGACGCCACACGGTCTCGGACTGCGGCTCAACGCCGGCGACACCGTCGAACACCGTCACGGCACCGTCGAGCACACGCAGGGAACGCTCCACCTCGACGGTGAAGTCGACGTGACCCGGAGTGTCGATGATGTTGATGGTGTGGTCGACGTTCTCCAGCGGCCAGTGGCAGGTGGTGGCAGCAGAGGTGATCGTGATGCCACGCTCCTGCTCCTGCTCCATCCAGTCCATGGTGGCAGCGCCGTCGTGGACCTCACCGATCTTGTAAGACACACCGGTGTAGAACAGGATCCGCTCGGTGGTGGTCGTCTTGCCCGCGTCGATGTGGGCCATGATCCCGATGTTCCGGACCCTGGCCAGGTCAAGTGAAGTGGTAGCCATAAGGCTTCAGTCTTCTCTCGGTCTCGATGTGGGTAGCGACTACCAGCGGTAGTGCGCGAAGGCCTTGTTGGACTCGGCCATCTTGTGGGTGTCCTCGCGCTTCTTCACGGCCGCACCGAGGCCGTTCGAGGCGTCGAGAAGCTCGTTGAGCAGGCGCTCGGTCATGGTCTTCTCGCGACGGGCGCGGGAGTAACCGACCAGCCAGCGCAGCGCCAGGGTGCTGGCACGGCCGGGCTTGACCTCGACCGGCACCTGGTAGGTGGCGCCACCGACACGGCGGGACTTGACCTCGAGGGTCGGCTTGATGTTCTCAAGAGCGCGCTTCAGCGTGATGACCGGGTCGTTGCCGGTCTTCTCGCGCAGGCCCTCCATGGCGCCGTACACGATGCGCTCGGCGGTGGAGCGCTTGCCGTTCAGCAGCACCTTGTTGATCAGGGAGGTCACCAGAGGAGAACCGTAGACCGGGTCGATGATGACCGGGCGCTTCGGGGCGGGGCCCTTACGAGGCATTCTTACTTCTCCTTCTTGGCGCCGTAACGGCTGCGAGCCTGCTTGCGGTTCTTGACACCCTGGGTGTCGAGCGAGCCGCGGATGATCTTGTAGCGAACACCCGGCAGGTCCTTCACACGGCCGCCGCGCACGAGCACGATGGAGTGCTCCTGCAGGTTGTGTCCCTCACCCGGAATGTAAGCGGTGACCTCGATGCCGCTGGTCAGACGCACACGCGCGACCTTGCGGAGGGCCGAGTTCGGCTTCTTCGGGGTGGTCGTGAACACACGCGTGCAGACGCCGCGACGCTGGGGCGAACCCTCGAGCGCGGGCGTCTTGTTCTTCTCGACCTTGTCCTGCCGGCCCTTCCGGACCAGCTGCTGGATCGTAGGCACTACTTCTCCGGTTTCTGTGTGCCGATGGGTACAGCTAACCTGGAACATCGCCGACCCACGCGGTCGGGTGTGTCGAATCCGTCCGACTCCCCGCCGCAAGGCGAAAAGGGCGCAGATTACGGTGGCCGCTCGTGGCTCGCCATACGGTTCACAGGCACGCACAGGAGCCAGGGCACACCCCAGGCACAAGGTCTGAGCGTACCTACCTCATGGACTTCGGTCAAAACAAATGGGACTCACGCCGACACGCCGGTCCCTCCAGTCTGCTCCTCGCGATTCGTCCGCGCTTGTCCAGCGGCCTCCCGACTGGCCGAAACGCGCTCTTCACCCACCGGCGCTCTTGCGCGTTCAGTACGTTGATGCGCCCGCTGCGGACTTCCGGGGGATGAGCATGACAACCATGACGACAAGGACGCCGGTGTACTCGCCGGACGACGGCGGTCTGGACGACCGGGTGCCGTTCCTGGCCAGGCTGGAGAGCGAGGACCGCTCGGCGCTGCTGGCGCTCGGCACGGCGCTCACCTTCACCGCGCGCGTGATCCTGCTGCACCAGCACGAGCCCTCCTCGCACGTGCTGTTCCTGGTCGACGGCTGGACCAAGGTCACCGCGTCCGCCGCCAACGGCTACGAGGCGCTGCTGGCCCTGCGCGGCCCCGGCGACATCATCGGCGAGTCGGCCGCGCTGACCGGACGGCCGCGGTCGGCGACGGTCACCGCGCTGGAGCGGGTCCGGGCGGTGGCCGTCGAACGGGAGCGGTTCCGGGAGTTCCTGGGCGCCTCCCCGGCCGCCTCCTTCGCCCTGCTCGGGCTCACCTCGGACCGCACCCGCGCGGCCGACCGGCGCCGGCTGGAGTTCGCGTCGCTGAGCGTGCGGGAACGGCTCGCCGTGCTGCTGCTCGACCTCGCCCGCACCCACGGCCGGCGCGTCCCGGACGGCATCGAGCTGGCCGTCCCGCTCAGCAAGCAGGAACTCGCCGGTTCCGTCGGCGCCTCCCGGGAGATGGTGCAGCGGCTGCTGAAGGAGCTGCGCGACAAGGAGGCGGTGGTCACCGGCCGGCGCACCCTGCTCATCCGCCGCCCGGACATCCTGCGCCGCATCACCGCGACGGCCCCGGCCGGCCCGCCGGCACCGCCGGTCCGGCCGGTCCCGTCTGCCCCATGTGACCCGTCTGTCCCGCCGCTCCCGGGCCCCCGCGAGGAGTGACGGCGCGGGCGACGGGCTTTCCCCGGACATCACGGGCGTCACAGGAGCCCCAGGCGTCCCGGGGGTCGTTCTGTGCACACGGTCACAGTCGGTGTGGGTCATCCGCCCTCACCACCGCGGCCTTCCGGCGGCCACGCTGCTGCCCTGCACACCGCCCCCGTCCGAGAGGCCGCCATGACCGCCGATCCCGTGATCCGCACGATCCTGCTGCTGGACATCGAGAGGTTCAGCCACCGGGACGACGTCGAGCAGGCCTACCTGCGCCGGATGCTCTACGACATCACCGACCGCGCGCTGCGCAGCGCCGACATCGACGAGACGCTGCGGCTGCGCGCCGACCGCGGCGACTCGGTGATGGAGCTGATCGACGCCAACGCCTCCGTCACGGCGCTGCTGCGGGCCCTGCTCACCGAGGTGCCGGTCCAGCTACGGGCGCTCAACCGCATGGCGTCCAGCTCGGCGCAGATCCGGCTGCGCGGAGTCGTCGCCAGCGGCTACGTGGCCATCGACGAACACGCCGGCTGGGTCGGCTCGGACCTGAACCACGCCGTCCGGCTGCTGGACGCCGAGGTGCTGCGCCGTGCGCTGCGCGAGCGCGCCGACGACTTCGCGCTGTGCGTCTCGGACGCCCTGTACACGGGAGTCGTCCGGCACGACCACCCCGGTGTCCCGGCCGACGGCTTCCACCGGACGACCGTGGCGAGCAAGAACGGGCCGCTCACGGCCTGGCTGTACGGACCGGTACCCGGCGGCGCGGCGGGCGGGGCGCCCGGCCGCGCGCCGGGGACCGGCACGGACCACGGTGACCGGGGGGAGGAGCCGGCGCCGGGCGGATCGGGGGACCGCCCGGCGCCGGCCGCGCCACCCCGGGCCACCGCCGCCGGGAACCACCCGGCGCCCGAGGCGCGGTGGCCCGCCCCGGCACCGGGCCCCTGCTTCCGCGGCCCCGTGACGATCGGCGGCGGCACGGTGCACGGCGACCAGAACAACGTCACCGGCAACCAGATCACCGGGACCGTCCAGCTGGGCGGCGGCCGCGGCCGGGACCGGGGTGAGGAGGCGTGAGCGAGGCCCAGCCGGACCCCGGCTCCCCGGCCGGCCCCGCCGCCGAGCCCGCTCCCGGCGAGGCGCCCGCGGAGCAGCACCCGGCCGCCGACGCCGGCGAGGAGAACGAGGAGCGCGACCAGCCGCAGGACCCGTGGGCCGCCCGGCGCGACCTGGCCGACCACAGCCCCCGGACCATGAACATCGGCGCCCGGACCCGGTTCGGCGGCGGCACCGTGCACGGCGACCAGAACAACCTGGCCGGCAACCAGATCACCGGCGACGTGTTCCTCGGCGGCAAGACGGAGATCCACTGGAGTCTCGCCGGCCTGTCCGGGGCGGCCGCCGTCTCCGGCGAGGTGCCGCCGCAGCGGCTGGAGCGGCTGGACGCGTCGTTCACCGCCGCCGAGGAGACCGTCCGGGAGCTGCTGGACCGGCTGCGCCGCGACCGCGTGCTGGTGCTGTCCGGCGCCCGCTTCTCCGGCCGCAGGACGGCGGCGCTGGTGCTGCTGCACCGGCTCGGCGCCGTACCCGTGCACGTCCTGGACCGGGACACCGCCCCCGGCTCCCTCGCCGACCGGCTCACCGGCTCGGACGGACAGGTGCGCGGCTATGTGCTGGGCGACCTGGCCACCCGGCGCGGGAACCCGCTGCGCGAACCGCACCTCCTGGCCGCACGCGGCCGGCTCGCGGAGCAGAACGCGTACCTGGTGATCACCGTGAGCCACACCGCCGTACTGGACGACGTCGACGACGTCCGCTGGGAGCCGCCGGCCGGGGCCGAGGTGCTGGCCGCGCACCTGCGCACGCTCGTGGACCCGGACACCGCCGCCGGCCTGCTCCGCCTCCCGGCGGTCGGCGACTTCCTGGCCCGCCGCCACCGGCTGCGCGAGACGGCCGGCTTCGCCCGGCTGCTGGCCCGCCACGCCGCCGCCGAGGTGACCGAGGACGCGGTCACGGCGTTCTCCCGCGCCTCGCTGGAGAACCAGGTCCAGGAGTGGTTCGAGGAGGACGAGAGCACGCTCCACCTGCGGGACAAGGCGTTCCTGGTGGCCCTCGCGGCGTTCGACGGCGGCCCGTACGCGCTGACCGCCGAACTCAGCGACCTGCTCTACCGCCGGCTGCTCAAGACCCAGCACCCGCACCAGCCCGCCGAGGTCCCCGTCTTCGGCACCCACATCGACAAACGGCTCCAGCTCGCCCGCGCGGAGGGCTACGAGGAGGACGAGCACACCGAGTGGGGCCCGGTGACCCAGTACAAGGCGAAGTTCCTCGACGAGCGGGTCTCCCTCGTGCTGCTGCGCCTGGTGTGGACCGGTCATCCGTCGGCCCGGCCCGCGCTGATCGAATGGCTCCGCCAGCTCGCCGGCGACGGCCGCCCGCTGGTCCGCACCCGCGCCGCCGCCACCGCCGCCGTCCTCGCCCGCACCGACCTGCCCTCCGCGATGGCCCTGGTCATCGAACCCTGGGCCACCTCCCGCCTGTTCCGGCACCGGCTCGTCGCGGTCAACTCCCTCGCCCTGGCCCACCTCGTCGGCACGCCCAACATCCCGCGCATCCTGGACGACTGGTCCAGGGCCGACGACCGCGCCCTGACCTGGGTGGCGGCCCGGGCGTACGCCCTGATCGGCCCGGAGCTGCCCGGGCAGGCGCTCGCCGCGCTGCGCGAGGCCGCCCGCCGCCTGCACGACGGTCCCGGCGGACCCGAGGAGTCCGACGCGGAGATGGTGCGCGAACTGTCCGACGCGGTCGCGCTGCTGCTGCTCTCCCCCGCGCACGACCAGGTCCTCGTGGAGCTGCTGACGCACCTCGACGACGACTCCGCGGTGCGCGCGCTCACGCTCACGGCCTTCGTCAACGCCTGCGGCCGCCCGGCGGAGGACGGCGACGAGGACGACCGGCCGGCCGTCCTCGCCTGGTACGCCGGCGCGGCCGCCGACGGCTCGGGCGCCGCCGGCGGACTGGCCTTCCTGTGGCGCGAGGCGCTCGCGGACCGGCACACCACCCGGGACGCGCTCAAGACCCTGGGCGACTGGGTGCTGACCGCCGAGCGGTCGCCCGCCACCGAGTGGGCGCTCGCCGCCCTGCTGCCGCACCTCGTCACCACGCCCACCGAACACCGGCGGCTCGGCCATCTGCTGCGCACCATGCCCGGCCGGGACGGCGCGCCGCCCCCGCGGGTCGCCACCCGCCTGCTGACCACGCTCCCGCCCCGCTGACGGTCCCTTCCGCGCACGGGACCGTCCGCGCGCACGACCGAGCACGTCCCCGAGGAGACCCACCATGCCCGCTTTCTCCCGCCCGCCCGAGTGGCAGCAGCCGGCGGACCGGCACAGCCGGCTGTCCGACCCGGTGCTCACCGTGCGGCAGCTCTCCCGCTTCGAACTCTCGCTCAAGCACGTCGTCCGCATCGACCACGCGCTGGTGTTCGCCACCCCGAAGGGCGGCTACGACGCGTTCCTCCCGCCGCACCGCCCCACCCGTGCCGAGATCGCCGCCCGCCGCTACACGGCCGTGTACGAGGTCGACATGGGCGTGCATCCCTTCACCGGCACGTTCACCCTGCCGAGTGACAACGACGCGTTCGAGTTCACGGCCGAGGTCGACTTCTCCTGGCAGGTGCTCGATCCGGCCCGGTTCGTGCGCAGCGGCCACCGGGACGTGCCGGGGCTGCTCGCCGGCACGCTCCAGCAGGCGGCCCGGCCGGTGTCCCGCCGGTTCGCCATCGCCGACAGCGGGGCGGCCGAACGGGAGCTGCTGACCGCCCTGACCCCGCTCGAACCGCTCGGCTCGGAGGTGGGCCTCCAGGTCACCTGGACCCTGCGGCTGCGGCGGGACCAGGCCGCCATCGAGCACCAGCAGCGGCTCCTGGCGATCGACCACTCCGCCGCCGAGCAGATCCGCGTGGCCCGGCGGGGCGCCGAGATCGACACCGAGCTGGACCACCGGGCCCGGGCACAGGACCGGCTCCACCTGGAACGCGCCATGGACTACGGCCGCCAGCACCGGGAACTCGCCCTGCAGCAGCAGCACTGGCAGCAGGAACAGGCCATGCTGCACGGCGCGCAGCAGCACCAGCTCGCCGTGCAGCAGGCGCAGCACGCCCTGGCGATCCAGCAGTACGAGGCCCAGAAGGTGGCCTTCTACCAGTGGCACCTCCAGCAGGGCGGAGTACAGGCCTGGGCCCTGCACCTCGCCGAGCATCCGCAGGACACCGGTCTGGTCATGACCGCCATGCGGGAGGACCAGCTCCGCATGATCCAGGCCCAGATGGACCTGGTGAAGGAGCTGCTGGCCGGCGACAACGCGGAGAAGTTCGAGCTGGAGGGCCCCAAGCAGCTGGCCCTGCGCACGGTCACGGACATCCTCAACCAGCGCCTGCCCGGCGTGGCCCAGAACCCGCCGCTGGTGCCGCCGGGCCCGGCGCCGGGTGCCGGGCCGGTGCCGGGCGCGATCACCGACGGCACCGTGGTCTCCTCCGACGAGGCGGGCGATGCGCAGGACGACGACGAGGCTCCGGCCGGAAAGAGTCCGTCGCCGGGGGCCGCGGAGAACCCGCCGGTGCCGGCCGCCGGGCAGGACGCCGAAGCCGGACAGGGGATCGGTCAGGAGGCCGTCCCGCAGGTCCCGCCGCAGCCCTCGTACACGCCGCCGCACACCCCGCCCTACACGCCGCCGTACCCGCCCCGACAGGCTCCGTACACGCCCGCGCAGGTCTCGTACGCTCCCCCGCAGCCTCCGCACGCCCCGTACGCTCCCCCGCAGCCTCCGTACGCGACCGCCCAGACCCCGTACGCGGCCCCTCAGCCTCCGTACGCGGCCCCCCGGCCTCCGTACGCGGCCCCGCAGGCGCCGTACGTGCCGGGGGCGGCTCAGCCCGCCCAGGAGGCCGAGGCGGCACCGGCTGGGTATCCGGCCCAGCCCGGCGGCTGGTACCCGCCGCCCATGCCCACCGCGCCGCCGTCCCCGGCCGCCGGCTGGCAGCCGCCGCCCGGGTACGGCTCCGTGCCGACCGCTCCCCCGCAGCCGCCGGCGGCCGGGGCATCGGAGCAGCCTCTGCCGGCCCCCGAGGGCGGGGCCGCCGTATGACGGCTCCCGCGCCCGCGGACGGCACCGCCGACCCCGCGCTCGCCCGGCTGCGGCTGTGCGAGCGCCTGCTCGCCGACCTGCGCACCGAGATAGCCCGGGCCGACAGCAAGGCCGCCGTGCTGGTCGCCGCGCTCGGGATGACCGCCGGACTGCTCAGCGGGGTGCTGGCCGGCCGGGACTGGACCCCGGGCCGGCTCTCCGCCGCCGGGGCCGCCTTGTGGTGGGCCGGGATCGTCTGCCTGCTGTTCTCGCTGTTCGCCCTGCTGCTCGCCGTCCTGCCCCGCTACCGGCCGGGTTCCTGGGCGCCCGGGCAGCCGCTGTCGTACTTCGGCGACATCCGGCAGGCCGCACGCGCGGGCCGGCTGGAGACGGCGGTCGACGACACCCTCCGCGACCCCGCCGCCGGTCTGCTCGCCTCGCTGGCCGAGAACAGCGGGATCGCCGCCCGGAAGCACCAGTGGATCCGCTCCGGCCTGATCGCGTTCTGCGCCGGTACGGCTCTGGTGCCCGCCTCGCTGCTGCTCGGCTGACCGGACCGCGGCCGCCGTCCCCCTCCACCGAAGGAACGCCAGCATGACCCACCCGCCCGCCGCACCGGAGTATCCCGAGCCGCCCCGCCACCCGCCCGCATCCCCGAGCCATCCCGCGCCCGCGTACCCGCCGCACCCGGCCGCCGCGTCGTACCCGTCCTCCCCGCCGCCCACGTACCCGTCGTACCCCCGGCCGCCGCACGCCGCCGCCCCGGCGCCCCCGCAGGCCCCGGCCCGCCCGGCTCCTCCCGCGGCTTCTCCGCCGTACCCGCCGTCCGTGCCGCCGCTGCCGCCGGGTGGCGGGCCGGGTGACATCGGTGCCGGCGATCCCCGGCACCCGCACCACATCAGCACCGACCACGGCCGGGTGCACATCGCCGCCCAGCAGCGCCGTACCGACGCCACCGCCGTCGGCAGCCTCCTGCTGCACCTGCCGAACCTCCTGGGCAGCCTCCTCGTCGTCGCCCTGGTCTCGCTCCTCTTCGGCCGCCTGGGCTTCCTGGTGGTCCTGGTCTGGCTGGCCAGCGGCGCGCTCGTCTTCCACCGCCCCACCGAAAGCGCCCTCGCGCGCCATGTGCTCCGGCTGCGCTACCCCACTCCCCGGGAACGGGCCACACTCGAACCGGTCTGGCACGAGGTGACGGCCCGCGCCGGGGTCGACGGCCGTTCCTACGAGTTGTGGGTCGAGGACAGCGACCACCTGAACGCGGTCGCCGCGGCCGGACACATCGTCGGCGTCACCCGGTTCGCCCTGGACCGGCTGCCCAACGGGGAACTCGCCGCCGTCCTGGCGCACGAACTCGGCCACCATGTCGGCGGCCACGCCTGGGCCGGACTGCTCGGCTACTGGTACGCGCTGCCGGGCCGGCTCGCCTGGCGGCTGCTGCGGACCGTGACCGCCGTGCTGTACAAGCTGTCCCGGGCCTTCTCCTGCGCGGGCGTCGTCTCCTTCACCGCGATCGTCGGCGTCTTCGCGTTCGCCACGATCAGCTTCCTGTACGGCCTGCCGCTGCTGATCCTCGCGGTGCCGTACGCCCTCGCCGCCGTCGGCCGGCGGGCCGAGCTGCGCGCCGACCAGCACGCGGCGGCCCTCGGCTTCGCTCCCATGCTGGCGGCGGTCCTGGAGAAGATGCACCACGAGGAACAGCAGGTCCGCGCCGCGCTCACCGCCCGCAACGGCGGTGTCCCGGTCGCCCGGAGCCCGCTCGCCAAGCTGCTGACCTCGCACCCGGACTACCACACCCGGCTGCACCGCCTCCGGCCCTACCTGGCACCACCGCCGTACCTCGCATCACCGCCCCACGCCGCGCCGCCGCGCTACTGAGCGCGCCCAGGCACGCCGAAGGGCGGCCACCCCGTCACGGAGTGGCCGCCCTTCAGACTGCTCGCTTACTGGTTGTACGGACCGTAGTCGTAGTCCTCCAGCGGGACGGCCTGGCCGGAGCCGGTGCCGAACGGCGAGTAGTCGATGTCGTCGTAGCCGACGGCCGAGTACATCGCGGCCTTGGCCTCCTCGGTCGGCTCGACCCGGATGTTGCGGTAGCGGGACAGACCCGTACCGGCCGGGATGAGCTTACCGATGATGACGTTCTCCTTGAGGCCGATGAGGCTGTCGGACTTGGCGTTGATCGCCGCGTCCGTCAGGACTCGGGTCGTCTCCTGGAAGGAGGCGGCCGACAGCCAGGATTCCGTCGCCAGCGAGGCCTTGGTGATACCCATCAGCTGCGGACGACCGGAGGCCGGGTGACCGCCCTCCTGGACCACACGACGGTTCTCCTGCTCGAAGCGGGAGCGCTCGACCAGCTCGCCGGGCAGCAGCTCGGCGTCGCCGGACTCGATGATCGTCACGCGGCGCAGCATCTGCCGGATGATGATCTCGATGTGCTTGTCGTGGATCGACACACCCTGCGAGTTGTAGACCTTCTGGACCTCGCCGACCAGGTGGACCTGGACGGCACGCTGGCCCAGGATGCGCAGCACGTCGTGCGGGTTGGTAGCACCCACGGTGAGCTGCTGGCCCACCTCGACGTGGTCGCCCTCGCGGACCAGGACCTTGGCACGCTTGGAGATCGGGTACGCCGTCTCGTCGCTGCCGTCGTCCGGCGTGACGACGATCTTCTTGGTCTTCTCGGTCTCCTCGATGCGGACGCGGCCGCTCGCCTCGGAGATCGGGGCGACACCCTTGGGCGTACGGGCCTCGAACAGCTCGACGACACGCGGCAGACCCTGGGTGATGTCGTCACCGGCCACACCACCGGTGTGGAAGGTACGCATCGTCAGCTGGGTGCCGGGCTCACCGATGGACTGGGCGGCGATGATGCCGACCGCCTCACCGATGTCGACCAGCTTGCCGGTGGCGAGCGAACGGCCGTAGCACATCGCGCAGGTGCCGACGGCGGACTCGCAGGTCAGGACCGAGCGGGTCTTGACCTCCTCGACGCCACGGCCGACCAGCTCCTCGATGAGGACGTCGCCCAGGTCGGTGCCGGCCGGGGCCAGCACCTGGCCCTCGACCACGATGTCCTCGGCGAGGCAGCGCGCGTACACGGACGTCTCGACGTCCTCCGCCTTGCGCAGCACGCCGTCGGCGCCGCGCTCGGCGATCCGCAGCCGCAGACCGCGCTCGGTGCCGCAGTCCTCCTCGCGGATGATGACGTCCTGCGAGACGTCGACCAGACGACGGGTGAGGTAACCCGAGTCGGCCGTACGCAGAGCGGTGTCCGCCAGACCCTTACGGGCACCGTGCGTGGAGATGAAGTACTCCAGCACGGACAGGCCCTCACGGAACGAGGCCTTGATCGGACGCGGGATGGTCTCGTTCTTCGCGTTCGACACCAGACCACGCATACCGGCGATCTGCCGCATCTGCATCATGTTTCCTCGGGCACCCGAGTCAACCATCATGAAGATGGGGTTCGTCTTGGGGAAGTTCGCGTTCATCGCCTCGGCGACCTCGTTGGTCGCCTTGGTCCAGATCGCGATGAGTTCCTGCGTGCGCTCTTCCTTGGTGATCAGACCGCGCTCGTACTGCTTCTGGACCTTCTCGTCCTGCGCCTCGTAGCCCTTGACGATCTCCTTCTTCGCCTCGGGAACGACGACGTCGGAGATGGCCACGGTGACACCGGAACGGGTCGCCCAGTAGAAGCCGGCCGCCTTCAGGTTGTCGAGCGTCGCCGCCACGATGACCTTGGGGTAGCGCTCGGCCAGGTCGTTGACGATCTCGGAGAGCTGCTTCTTGCCCACCGAGTAGTCGACGAACGGGTAGTCCTCGGGCAGCAGCTCGTTGAAGAGCGCGCGGCCCAGCGTGGTGCGCAGGCGGAACGAGTCCCCCTGCTGCCACTCGGGCTCGCCCTCTTCGCGGGCCGGCGGAGTCCAGCCGCGCGGCGGGATGGTGCCCACCGGGAAGCGGATGTCGACCGGCGACTGCAGCGCCAGCTCGCCGGCGTCGAACGCCATGATCGCCTCGGCCGTGGAGCCGAACGCGCGGCCCTCGCCCTTGGTGTCACGCAGCTCGCCGTCGGTGGTGAGGAAGAACAGACCGAGGACCATGTCCTGGGTCGGCATCGTCACCGGACGGCCGTCGGCCGGCTTGAGGATGTTGTTCGAGGACAGCATCAGGATGCGGGCCTCGGCCTGCGCCTCCGCGGACAGCGGCAGGTGCACGGCCATCTGGTCACCGTCGAAGTCCGCGTTGAACGCGGTGCAGACGAGCGGGTGGATCTGGATGGCCTTGCCCTCGACCAGCTGCGGCTCGAAGGCCTGGATGCCGAGGCGGTGCAGGGTGGGAGCACGGTTCAGCAGCACCGGGTGCTCGGCGATGACCTCTTCGAGGACGTCGTACACGACGGTGCGGCCGCGCTCCACCATGCGCTTGGCGCTCTTGATGTTCTGCGCGTGGTTCAGGTCGACCAGGCGCTTCATCACGAACGGCTTGAACAGCTCCAGCGCCATCGCCTTGGGCAGACCGCACTGGTGCAGCTTCAGCTGCGGGCCGACGACGATGACGGAACGCGCCGAGTAGTCGACTCGCTTGCCGAGCAGGTTCTGCCGGAAACGGCCCTGCTTGCCCTTGAGCATGTCGGACAGCGACTTCAGCGGACGGTTGCCGGGGCCCGTGACCGGGCGGCCGCGGCGGCCGTTGTCGAAGAGCGCGTCGACGGCCTCCTGAAGCATGCGCTTCTCGTTGTTCACGATGATCTCGGGCGCGCCGAGGTCGAGAAGCCGCTTCAGGCGGTTGTTGCGGTTGATGACACGGCGGTACAGGTCGTTCAGGTCGGAGGTCGCGAAGCGGCCACCGTCCAGCTGCACCATCGGACGCAGGTCCGGCGGGATGACCGGGACGCAGTCCAGGACCATGCCCTTGGGGCTGTTGGAGGTCTGCAGGAACGCGGAGACGACCTTCAGCCGCTTCAGGGCGCGGGTCTTCTTCTGGCCCTTGCCGGTGCGGATGATCTCGCGGAGGCGCTCGGCCTCCTCCTCCAGGTCGAAGGACTCCAGGCGCTTCTGCAGCGCCGCGGCACCCATCGAACCGTCGAAGTACGTGCCGAAGCGGTCGCGCAGCTCGCGGTAGAGCAGTTCGTCGCCCTCCAGGTCCTGGACCTTGAGGTTCTTGAACCGGCTCCACACCTCGTCGAGGCGATCGATCTCGCGCTGCGCGCGGTCGCGGAGCTGCTTCATCTCACGCTCGGCGCCCTCGCGCACCTTGCGGCGCACGTCGGCCTTGGCACCCTCGGCCTCCAGCTCGGCCAGGTCGGCCTCCAGCTTCTTGGCCCGGGCCTCCAGGTCGGCGTCACGGCGGTTCTCGATCTGCTGGCGCTCGACCGAGACGTGCGCCTCCAGGGAGGGCAGGTCGCGGGTGCGGCGCTCCTCGTCGACGTACGTGATCATGTACGCCGCGAAGTAGATGACCTTCTCGAGGTCCTTCGGCGCCAGGTCCAGCAGGTAGCCGAGGCGCGAGGGGACACCCTTGAAGTACCAGATGTGGGTGACGGGCGCGGCCAGTTCGATGTGGCCCATCCGCTCACGGCGCACCTTGGCACGCGTGACCTCGACGCCACAGCGCTCGCAGATGATGCCCTTGAAGCGGACGCGCTTGTACTTGCCGCAGTAGCACTCCCAGTCCCGGGTCGGACCGAAGATCTTCTCGCAGAAGAGTCCGTCCTTTTCGGGCTTGAGGGTGCGGTAGTTGATGGTCTCGGGCTTCTTGACCTCGCCGTGGCTCCACTGACGGATGTCGTCAGCGGTAGCCAGACCGATCCGGAGCTCGTCGAAGAAGTTGACGTCGAGCACTATGCGTCAATCCCTCTCAGGGTTTGTTAAGTCTGTGGTCTGAAACGGGGGCCTGGGGGTCGGCGGGGCCCTGATGGGTCAGAGCCCCGCCGGACTCCCGTCAGACCTCTTCGACGCTGCTCGGCTCGCGCCGGGACAGGTCGATACCGAGCTCCTCCGCAGCGCGGAAGACGTCCTCGTCGGTGTCGCGCATCTCGATGGACATACCGTCACTCGACAGCACCTCCACGTTCAGGCAGAGCGACTGCATCTCCTTGATGAGCACCTTGAAGGACTCGGGGATGCCGGGCTCGGGGATGTTCTCGCCCTTGACGATGGCCTCGTAGACCTTCACGCGGCCGGTGACGTCGTCGGACTTGATGGTCAGCAGCTCCTGGAGCGCGTACGCGGCTCCGTAGGCCTCAAGTGCCCACACCTCCATCTCGCCGAACCGCTGGCCGCCGAACTGGGCCTTACCGCCCAGGGGCTGCTGCGTGATCATCGAGTACGGGCCGGTCGAGCGGGCGTGCAGCTTGTCGTCGACCAGGTGGTGCAGCTTCAGGATGTACATGTAGCCGACCGAGATCGGGTCCGGGAACGGCTCACCGCTGCGGCCGTCGAACAGCCGCGCCTTGCCGGTCGGGAGCACCATGCGCTCGCCGTCCCGGTTCGGGATGGTGTGCTGGAGCAGACCCGCCAGCTCGTCCTCACGGGCACCGTCGAAGACCGGGGTGGCGACGTTGGTGCCGGGCTCGACCTTGTCGGCGCCGATCACCTGGAGCCGCTGGGCCCACTCCTCCGCGAGGCCGGAGACGTCCCAGCCGCGGCTGGCGAGCCAGCCGAGGTGGATCTCCAGGACCTGTCCCGGGTTCATTCGGGACGGCACACCCAGCGGGTTGAGGATGATGTCGACCGGGGTGCCGTCCTCCAGGAACGGCATGTCCTCGATCGGCAGGATCTTGGAGATGACACCCTTGTTGCCGTGCCGGCCGGCCAGCTTGTCACCGTCGGTGATCTTGCGCTTCTGCGCGACGTAGACGCGGACGAGCTGGTTCACGCCCGGCGGCAGCTCGTCGCCCTCCTCGCGGTCGAAGACGCGCACACCGATGACCTTGCCGATCTCGCCGTGCGGGACCTTCAGCGAGGTGTCGCGGACCTCACGGGCCTTCTCGCCGAAGATGGCGCGCAGCAGGCGCTCCTCCGGGGTCAGCTCGGTCTCGCCCTTGGGCGTGACCTTGCCGACCAGGATGTCGCCGGCGACGACGTCGGCACCGATGCGGATGATGCCGCGCTCGTCGAGGTCGGCGAGGACCTCCTCGGAGACGTTCGGGATGTCCCGGGTGATCTCCTCGGGGCCCAGCTTGGTGTCACGGGCGTCGACCTCGTGCTCCTCGATGTGGATCGAGGAGAGGACGTCGTCCTGCACGAGGCGCTGCGACAGGATGATCGCGTCCTCGTAGTTGTGACCCTCCCACGGCATGAACGCCACGAGCAGGTTCTTGCCGAGGGCCATCTCGCCGTTCTGGGTGGCCGGGCCGTCGGCGAGGACCTGGCCCTCGACGATGCGGTCGCCCTCGTTGACGATGACCTTCTGGTTGACCGAGGTGCCCTGGTTGGAGCGGGCGAACTTGGCCAGGCGGTACGTGATGTACGTGCCGTCGTCGTTGGCCGTGGTGATGTAGTCCGCGGAGACCTCCTGGACCACACCGGCCTTCTCGGCCTTCACGACGTCGCCGGCGTCGACGGCGGAGCGGTACTCCATGCCGGTGCCGACGAGCGGGGACTCCGACTTAATCAGCGGGACGGCCTGGCGCATCATGTTCGCGCCCATGAGGGCACGGTTGGCGTCGTCGTGCTCGAGGAAGGGGATCATGGCGGTCGCGACCGACACCATCTGGCGCGGCGAGACGTCCATGTAGTCCACGTCCTCGGGGCCGACGTAGTCGACCTCGCCGCCACGGCGGCGGACGAGCACGCGGCTCTCCTCGAAGCGGAGCTCGTTGGTCAGCGGCGCGTTGGCCTGCGCGATGACGAAGCGGTCCTCTTCGTCGGCGGTCAGGTAGTCCACCTCGTCGGTGACCTGGCCGTCGATGACCTTGCGGTACGGGGTCTCGACGAAACCGAACGCGTTGACCCGGCCGTAGGAGGCGAGCGAGCCGATCAGACCGATGTTCGGGCCTTCGGGCGTCTCGATCGGGCACATGCGGCCGTAGTGCGAGGGGTGCACGTCACGGACCTCGAAGCCGGCCCGCTCACGGGACAGACCACCGGGGCCGAGCGCCGACAGACGGCGCTTGTGCGTCAGACCAGACAGCGGGTTGTTCTGGTCCATGAACTGCGACAGCTGGCTGGTGCCGAAGAACTCCTTGATGGAGGCGACGACCGGCCGGATGTTGATCAGGGTCTGCGGCGTGATCGCCTCGACGTCCTGAGTGGTCATGCGCTCGCGCACGACGCGCTCCATCCGGGCCAGACCCGTGCGGACCTGGTTCTGGATGAGCTCGCCGACGCTGCGCAGGCGGCGGTTGCCGAAGTGGTCGATGTCATCGGTCTCGACGACGACCGTGTCGCCGTTGTCACCGGTGGTCTCGGTCTCGCCGGCGTGCAGCTTCACCAGGTACTTGATCGTCGAGATGATGTCCTCGACGG
This sequence comes from Streptomyces sp. NPDC027672, assembly GCF_055566335.1. Taxonomy (NCBI): domain Bacteria; kingdom Bacillati; phylum Actinomycetota; class Actinomycetes; order Kitasatosporales; family Streptomycetaceae; genus Streptomyces; species Streptomyces sp. NPDC027672. Next base: position 807,013 of record NZ_JBVHSO010000001.1, read on the forward strand.
TCAGGATGCCCGCGTCCAGCGGGGTGTCCGTACCCAGCTTCTTGTTCACCTTGTAGCGGCCGACCTTGGCGAGGTCGTAGCGCTTGGGGTTGAAGTAGAGGTTCTCCAGCAGCGTCTGCGCGGCCTCGCGCGTGGGGGGCTCGCCCGGGCGCAGCTTGCGGTAGATGTCGAGGAGCGCGTCGTCCTGGCCCTGGGTGTGGTCCTTCTCCAGGGTGGCGCGCATCGACTCGTAGTCGCCGAACTCCTCGAGGATCTGCTCGGTGGTCCAGCCGAGCGCCTTCAGCAGCACGGTGACCGACTGCTTGCGCTTGCGGTCGATGCGGACACCGACCATGTCGCGCTTGTCGATCTCCATCTCCAGCCAGGCACCCCGGGACGGGATGATCTTGGCGGAGAAGATGTCCTTGTCGGACGTCTTGTCGATGGAGGAGTCGAAGTAGACACCGGGGGAACGGACCAGCTGCGACACCACGACACGCTCGGTGCCGTTGATGACGAAGGTGCCCTTGTTCGTCATGAGCGGGAAGTCGCCCATGAAGACGGTCTGGGACTTGATTTCGCCGGTCTCGTTGTTGGTGAACTCGGCGGTGACGAAGAGCGGGGCGGCGTACGTGAAGTCGCGCTCCTTGCACTCGTCGATGGAGTTCTTCGGCGGCTCGAAGCGGTGGTCCCGGAACGTCAGCGACATCGACCCGGAGAAGTCCTCGATCGGCGAGATCTCCTCGAAGATCTCCTCCAGACCGGACTTGGTGGGGACGTCCTGACCGTTCTCCAGAGCCTCCTCGACCCGACTCTGCCAGGCGGTGTTGCCGAGCAGCCAGTCGAAGCTCTCGGTCTGCAGCGCGAGCAGGTTCGGAACCTCGAGGGGCTCCTTGATCTTTGCAAAGGAAATGCGCAGCGGGGCGGTGCTGGCGCCGTTGTTCGTATTCGCGGTCGAGGCAGTGCGCGAGGCGGCCAAGAGGGGGTCCTTCCGAGGGCTCGGACTCACTACGCGCGTACCGGTCCCTCTCCTGCTACACAGGGACGGAAACCCCAGGTCAGTAGGGTCGGTCGACTGTGCTCAAGTGAGGGCAGACCCCTGGTGACGGGCAGGGGACAGCTAACAGGCAGCGCAAAGGGTCAGTGTAGCCACTTGGCACACTGATGTCCAGTGCGGGTATTCGAAGACCCTCGTTGTGCTCAACGCCCTTGTCAAAGCCCTCGGCATCCTGCCCTCAACGCACGTTGATACTGCCCTCTTCGCCGTCGATCCATGCCTCGGATTCGGATCCTTGTGACGACGCGTCCTGAGAATTGCGCGCTGCGTGCGGTTCGTCAAGGGCTCCTCGCCGGAACCGGGGCATCCGGGGACACGACGAAGATCACCTTACCCCTCACGAACACAGGTGCAAGGCAGCCGGGGCCGGGCCCCGGGGAACGCCGCAGGGCGACCACCCGGATGGATGATCGCCCTGCGGTGCGTTCGCGTTACAGCCCTACGGTGCTACGGCGTTACGGCCGTACAGCCCCGGGAGCCGCTGGTGCGGTCGCGAAGGTCTTACTTGACCTCGACGGAGGCGCCGGCGGCCTTGAGGGACTCGGCGGCCTTCTCGGCCTGCTCCTTGTTGACCTTCTCGAGGACCGGCTTCGGGGTGCCGTCGACGAGGTCCTTGGCCTCCTTCAGACCCAGGGAGGTCAGCTCACGCACGACCTTGATGACCTGGATCTTCTTCTCGCCGGCGCCGGTGAGGATGACGTCGAACTCGTCCTTCTCCTCCTCGGCCTCGGCGGCGGCGCCACCAGCGGCACCACCGGCGACGACGACCGGCGCGGCAGCGGCGGCGGTGACGTCGAACTTGTCCTCGAAGGCCTTCACGAACTCGGAGAGCTCGATGAGGGTCATCTCCTCGAACTGGGCAAGCAGCTCGTCCTGGGTGAGCTTCGCCATGATGGCGGTCCTTCCACTCAAATCGGCAGGTGCCGGATGTACTGGATAAGGCGGGCGTACGTCGGCCCGCTGCGACCCGCTCCTGTGACGCGGGTCAGAAAGCGAGCCGAATTACTCGGCACCGCCCTGCTCGGCCTGCTTGGCGCGCAGCGCGTCCACGGTGCGGACGAGCTTCGACGGCAGCGCCTGGAAGACGGAGGCAGCCTGGGACTGCTTCGCCTTGAAGGCACCGGCCAGCTTGCTGAGCAGAACCTCGCGGGACTCGAGGTCCGCGAGCTTCTTGATCTCGTCGGCGGACAGCGCCTTACCATCAAGGACACCGCCCTTGATGATGAGATTGGGGTTGTCCTTGGCGAAGTCACGCAGACCCTTCGCCGACTCCACCGGGTCACCGGTGACGAAGGCGACGGCCGTCGGGCCAGCGAAGAGCTGGTCCTCCAGCGTGATCCCGGCCTCCTTGGCCGCAATCTTGGTCAGCGTGTTCTTCACCACGGCGTACTGGGCGTTCTCACCGAGCGACCGGCGCAGCGTCTTGAGCTGCGCCACGGTGAGACCGCGGTACTCGGTCAGCACGGCGGCGTTGGAGCTGCGGAACTTGTCCGTCAGCTCCGCAACCGCGGCAGCCTTGTCGGGCCTCGCCATAGAGCCTCGGCCTCCTTCCGGGTGATTCGGACCGCGCGGACCCGAAGGAGGACTGGGGAAAACGAAACGCCCCGGCGCAGGCGCACGGGGCGGACTCGACCGGGACGCACACGCTCGGCGAGCGCACTCCGGGAGTTCTTCCACGTCACCTGCGCGGGTCGCCCACTTTTCAGCGGATCCTTCGGCCACCGCACCCTCACACGAGCGCACGGCAACGACCAGCGGTCTTTGGCTTCGAGAAGGACACTACGCGACCACGGCACACCAGAGCAAATCGACCGGACCGCGAGCGGTAGGGGGCCGGCCGTGGACGGGGCACGGCGGGATCACCGGGCCCCGGACGGGACACGGCGGGGTCGTCGCACCGCGCGCGGGGCGCCCCGGAGCCGTCGGCCCCCGGGCGGAAGCCGCCGAACGTCCGGCTCCTGTCGTCGGACCCCGGACGGAACCCGCCATCCGCGCGCGGGGCGCGCCGGACGTCGCGTGCCGGACGGGACGCGCCGGCCGCGCGAGGAGCGCCCCGGAGTCGTCGCGCCCCGGGCGGAAGTCGCCGAACGTCCGGCTCGGCCGTCGGGCCCTGGGCGGGACGCCACGGGGGGCGTCGCACTGTGAGCGGAAACCGCCAGCCGTACGCGGGGCGCCCCCGAGCCGTCACGCCCCGGGCGGAAGCCGCCGAACGTCCGGCCCGGTCGTCGGACCCCGGGCGTCCGGTCCAGTAGTCGAGCTGGGCGGGAACCGCCGACCGCGCGGGGCGGGCGCCCCGGGGTCATCGTGCCCCAGGCGGGAAGCGCCGGGGGCGTCGCACTGTAGGCGCAAGCCGCGCGCCGGGCACCCCGCAGCCGTCGGGCCACGGGCGGAAGTCACCGGAACGTCCGGCCCGGTAGTCCAGCCGGGCGGGAACCGCCGGCCCCGCGCGGAGCGCGCCAGGGGCGTCACCCGCCGGGCGGGCACCACCAGCCGTACGCAAGGCGTCCCGGGGTCATCGTGCCCCGGGCGGGGACCCGCCGGGGGCGTCGCGCTGTGGGCGGAAGCCAACAGCCGCACGCGGCGCGCCCCGCAGCCGTCGTGTCCTGGGCGCGGCCCCGGGCGGAAGCCGCCGGAACGTCCAGGCGGCAGGAACCGCCGTGCGGATGGTCCTGTCGCTCGCCGTCGCGGGGGCCCTGCTGTCCGCAGGAGGCCCCGTGGAGGCCGTTGTGGGGGCTTTCGAGCCATGCGGAAGGCTCACCGCCCCGCCAGGGGGCTATGCGGCCCCTGGCGGGCAGCGGGGGCAGCGGGCCCGCACCGGTGCGGTGGGGCCCCGGGTGGCCGGAAGGGTCAGGAAGGGGTGCCCGTGGCGGTGCCGGTTGCCGTGCCGCCGGACTTCAGCATGTCCGCGAAGTCCTTGGTGTCGCCGGCCGGCGGCGCCTGAGCGGTGACCTTCACGCCGTAGTCGCTGTAGAACGTCGTGTTGCTCATGACGCCGTTGGCGGTCTTGGCCTTCTCGGACTTCTTGACCAGCAGGTCCTGGTCGTTGATCCAGATGTCGATGGTGTCCTTGGTGACACCGGCCTGGCTGAGCTGCTTCTTCAGGGCCGCGAGCTGGTCGGCGCTGAGGTTGCTGGTCTTGCCGGCGAGGTCGGCCACGTTCACCGTGCCCGAGTAGTGCACGGCGTGGACGCCGGACAGCGTCTCCTCGCCGACCTTCTTGACGTCACCGGAGGCCAGCAGCATCCGCACGGACTGGTTCGGGGTGGCGGTCTGGAGCTGGTCCTTCATGTACGAACCGGACGCGCCGCCCACCTTGGCGAGGTCCTCGTACGCGTACCTGATCCAGTGCGTGCCGCCGCCCGTCTGCCGGGCGTACGCGTCGCTCATGTGGGCGTAGTAGGCGTCCGGCAGATACCGGGTCTCCATCGACTGGGTGCCGGCCTTCTTCATCAGCTCGGCCATCTGCCCGCCGGTGTACGTGATGGTGAGGTTGCCCTTGAGTCCGTCGCTCCAGCTGAGCGCGCCGTCCGCGCTCATCGACATCAGGTCGCCGACGGAGGTGGTGGAGCGCACCTTCGCCGAGTCGGCCTTGTCGGTGGACTTCTCGACGGAGCGCAGGGCCGCGATGGGGCTGACGTGTATCGCCTTGCCGCCCGCCTTGTCGCCGTCCTTGCCGGAGTCGGTGCCGCAGGCGGCCAGTCCGGTCAGCGCGGCCGCCACCGCGATGGAAAGGGCCGCCCGGCGCATGGTCGTGCTGTTCATCTGTCCCACCCCTATTGCGTGTCCTGTGCCTGCACCGTAACCCAGGCCACTGACAGTCGTACGAAAGGTCGCACAGAGAAAGGACGGGCCCGGAACCTCGGAGGTTCCAGGGCCCGCCCTTCTCTTTACGCGTACCTGACGCGGCTACCAGGCTGAGCCGGGGCTCAGACGGCGGCCGGGTCCTCCTCGACGAGGAGGTTGCGGGTGCGGTTCGGGTCGACCGGAATGCCGGGGCCCATCGTGGTGGTGATGGCGGCCTTCTTGATGTAGCGACCCTTGGCGGCGGACGGCTTCAGACGGAGGATCTCGTCCAGCGCGGCGCCGTAGTTCTCCACCAGCTTGTCGTCCCCGAAGGACGCCTTGCCGATGATGAAGTGCAGGTTCGAGTGCTTGTCGACGCGGAACTCGATCTTGCCGCCCTTGATGTCCGTGACGGCCTTGGTCACGTCGGGGGTGACGGTGCCGGTCTTCGGGTTCGGCATCAGACCACGCGGGCCGAGGACGCGGCCGAGGCGGCCGACCTTGCCCATGAGGTCCGGGGTGGCGACGACGGCGTCGAAGTCCAGACGGCCCTTCGCGACCTCGTCGATCAGCTCGTCGGCACCGACGATGTCGGCGCCCGCGGCACGCGCGGCCTCGGCACGGTCGCCGGTCGCGAAGACCAGGACCCGGGCGGTCTTACCGGTGCCGTGCGGAAGGTTCACGGTGCCACGGACCATCTGGTCGGCCTTGCGCGGGTCGACACCCAGACGGAAGGCGACCTCGACGGTGGCGTCGAACTTGGTCGTGGAGGTCTCCTTGGCGAGACGGACGGCTTCGAGCGGGGCGTACAGCTTCTCCCGGTCGATCTTGGCGTCCGCAGCGCGGAGAGCCTTGCTGCGCTTGCTCACAACTTGCTCCTGTGTGTTCTGAAAGGAGTCGTGGTCCTGGGGCCGAGCAGGCCCTGCCACGTGCGGCCGCTCACGGCCGCATGACTGCTGGGGTGGGGTCAGCCCTCGACCGTGACGCCCATGGAACGCGCGGTACCGGCGATGATCTTCGCCGCGGCGTCCAGGTCGTTCGCGTTCAGGTCGGCCATCTTGGTCTGGGCGATCTCGCGGACCTGCGCCTCGGTGATCTTGGCGACCTTGGTCTTGTGCGGCTCGCCCGAGCCCTTCTCGATGCCCGCGGCCTTGAGAATCATCTTCGCGGCCGGCGGCGTCTTGGTGATGAAGGTGAAGGAACGGTCTTCGTAGACCGTGATCTCCACCGGGATGACCCAACCGCGCTGCGACTCGGTCGCGGCGTTGTAGGCCTTGCAGAACTCCATGATGTTGACGCCGTGCTGACCCAGCGCCGGGCCGACCGGCGGAGCCGGGTTGGCGGCGCCGGCCTGGATCTGGAGCTTGATAAGCCCCGTGACCTTCTTCTTCTTGGGAGGCATGCTCTCTCCGGGTCCTTGCTGAGAGGTTGATGGCCATCCGCCTCATCCGGATTACACGCCGATGCATGATCCAGCAGATGGCATACCGCCCAACGATAGCCGCTGTCCCCTCGGGACAAGAAATCGTCCAGGTCAGACGGCCTGCGCGGGGGCTCGTACACGGTCGGCCGCGACCGGCTCCGCGGTGCGCGGCCGGGCCGCCGGGAGGCGGACGGCGTACGACGGGACGCGCGCCGCCACCGCCCTCACGGCGGCGTCGTGCCGGGCACAGGCGGCCCCGGTACGACGGAAGCGCCCCGGCCCGGTGTGCACGGGCGGGGGCGCTTACGGGACGTGTGCCGTCAGTTCTTCTGGATCTGGTCGAAGGACAGCTCGACCGGCGTCTCGCGGCCGAAGATCTCCACCAGACCCTTGACCTTCTTCGAGTCGGGGTTGATCTCGTTGATGGTCGCCTGGAGCGTGGCGAACGGGCCGTCCGTGACGGTGACCGAGTCGCCGACCTCGAAGTCCAGCACCTGGACCTCGACCTTGCGCTGCGGGGCGGGCTTGCCCTCGGCCTCGGCGGCCTCGCGGGCGGCCTTCTCCTCGGCCTCCGGGGCGAGCATCTTGACGATCTCGTCCAGGGTCAGCGGGTACGGGTCGTAGGCGTTGCCGACGAAGCCGGTGACGCCCGGCGTGTTGCGGACGACGCCCCAGGACTCGTTGGTCAGGTCCATGCGGACCAGGACGTAACCCGGCAGCTTGTTCTGCTTGATCGTCTTGCGGTCGCCGTTCTTGATCTGGACGACCTCTTCCTGCGGCACCTCGGCCTGGAAGATGTAGTCCTCGACGTTCAGCGAGACGGCGCGCTGCTCCAGGTTGGTCTTCACGCGGTTCTCGTAACCGGCGTAGGTGTGGATGACGTACCACTCGCCGGGCAGGGTGCGCAGTTCCTCGCGCAGGGCCTCGACCGGGTCGACCGGAGCGGCCGGCTCCTCCTCGGCCTCCTCGGCGTCGGCGGCCTCCGCGTCGTCGGCGTCCCCGGACACCTCGTCGTCGGCCTGGTCTGCCTCGTCGTCCTCGTCCTCGGCGGCCTCGGCGTGCAGGGCGGCCTCCTCGGCCGGCTCACCCGCCTCGGCCTCGGCAGCCTCGAACTCGTCCTGCTCGTCCGCGCCCTCGACGATGTCGAGCTCGTCATCCGCCGTCTCGGCAGCCAGCCCGCGGGGCTCGGTGGCGTCGTCGTTCAGGTTCGGGTCAGACACGATGGCTGCTTCTTCCTGGATACATAGGGGTGGAACATGCGAAAACGGGCGCCGGTGCCACGGCGCCCTTCGCTCTTGGCTCAGCCGAAGACGTACTTGGCCGCGTGGTTGAGCCCATAGTCAATCACGGTCACCAGGGCAATCATGATGACGACGAAGAAGATCACCACGGTGGTGTACGAGGTCAGCTGATTGCGCGTCGGCCAGACGACCTTGCGGAGTTCCGCGATGATCTGGCGGTAGAAGGTGGCCAGGCGCTTGAGCGGGCCCTTCTTGGCGCGCTTGCCGCCCTTACGGGCCCTCTTCTTGGACTCCGGCACCTCGTCCTGGGCATCAGGCGTGTCGATGGAGCCCACGGCGTCCGTCATAGTCCTCACCTGATCCCGGGTCGTGGCCGTGCCGCGCCCGGTTTCTGAGCCGCACGGCGGTGCATTGCTGTACGTACAAGCGCACACATCCTGGCGGTGTGTGTAGCAGGGCCGGAGGGACTTGAACCCCCAACCGCCGGTTTTGGAGACCGGTGCTCTACCAATTGAGCTACGACCCTTTGCGTGTCCCCCAACGTACCGCATCCAGCCCGGTGCCCGGTGTGCACCGGCATGGCGACGGCTGCCGAAGGCCAACGAGGTGAGAGTGTACGTGTTCCGCGGCCCGGCGTCGAACAGAAAGCGGCCGCTGGGACCGGGTGACCAAAGATCGTCCAGGCCACGGGCCGGAATCGGACCCGTGTTCACGCCTCGACCCTCCGCTGTTCAGTCTGTGAAACCCGTGTGCCGGGGGCGTTTCCGGTCTGGAACGATGGGCGGCATGAGCGCTGCAATCCCTCCCACCGAGCGCCGGGTCTCCGCCCGAGTCGGCGCGATCTCCGAGTCCGCCACCCTCGCCGTGGATGCCAAGGCCAAGGCCCTGAAGGCCGCCGGGCGTCCGGTGATCGGCTTCGGCGCCGGTGAGCCCGACTTCCCGACCCCGGACTACATCGTCGAGGCGGCCGTCGAGGCCTGCAAGAACCCCAAGTACCACCGCTACACGCCGGCCGGCGGCCTGCCCGAGCTGAAGGCCGCGATCGCCGCGAAGACGCTGCGCGACTCCGGCTGGGAGCCCGACGTCTCGCAGATCCTGGTCACCAACGGCGGCAAGCAGGCCATCTACGAGGCGTTCGCCGCGATCCTCGACCCGGGCGACGAGGTCATCGTCCCGGCGCCGTACTGGACGACGTACCCGGAGTCGATCCGGCTGGCCGGCGGTGTCCCGGTGGAGGTCGTCGCGGACGAGTCGACCGGCTACCGCGTCTCGGTGGAGCAGCTGGAGGCGGCGCGCACGGAGCGCACGAAGGTCGTCCTCTTCGTCTCCCCGTCCAACCCGACCGGCGCGGTGTACTCCGAGGCCGAGACCGAGGCCATCGGCCGCTGGGCCGTCGAGCACGGCCTGTGGGTGCTCACCGACGAGATCTACGAGCACCTGGTCTACGGCGACGCCGCCGCGGTGTCCCTGCCGGCCCTGCTGCCCGAGCTGCGCGACAAGTGCATCGTGGTCAACGGCGTGGCCAAGACGTACGCCATGACCGGCTGGCGCGTGGGCTGGGTCATCGGCCCGAAGGACGTCGTCAAGGCCGCGACGAACCTGCAGTCGCACGCCACCTCGAACGTCTCCAACGTCGCCCAGGCCGCCGCCCTGGCCGCCGTCTCCGGCGGCCTGGAGGCCGTGGCGGAGATGCGCGAGGCGTTCGACCGGCGCCGCCGGACGATCGTGCGGATGCTCAACGAGATCGACGGCGTCCTGTGCCCGGAGCCCGAGGGCGCGTTCTACGCCTACCCGTCGGTCAAGGCGCTGCTCGGCAAGGAGATCCGCGGCAAGCGCCCGCAGGACACGGTCGAGCTGGCCGCGCTGATCCTGGAGGAGGCCGAGGTCGCGGTCGTCCCGGGCGAGGCGTTCGGCACGCCGGGCTATCTGCGGCTGTCCTACGCGCTCGGGGACGAGGACCTCGCCGAGGGCGTGAGCCGGATCCAGAAGCTGCTGGCGGAGGCGCGGGACTAGTCCCGGACCGCACGCGCGCGGGCCGTCTCCCTCCGGGGAGGCGGCCCGCTTCTGTGTGCGGGCAAGACCTCGAAGGGGGAAACGGCTACCGGGACGCCCGTGACGTACGGCAGGATCTGGGAATGGAGCGTGTACGTGATCTCTCTGAGCTGCCGAAGGCCCATCTCCACCTGCACTTCACGGGGTCGATGCGGCCGGCGACCGTCCTGGAACTGGCCGACAAGCACGGCGTACGCCTGCCCGACACCCTGACGGAAGCCCTGGTCAGCGGGGAACCACCGCAGTTGCGGGCCACCGACGAACGGGGCTGGTTCCGCTTCCAGCGGCTGTACGACGCGGCGCGTTCCTGTCTGCGCGCACCGGAGGACATCCAGCGCCTGGTCCGGGAGGCCGCGCAGGAGGACCTGCGGGACGGCTCGGGCTGGCTGGAGATCCAGGTGGACCCGACGTCGTACGCGCCCCGGCTCGGCGGTCTGATCCCGGCCCTGGAAGTCATCCTGGACGCGGTCGAGACGACGTCCCGGGAGACCGGGCTCGGCATGCGCGTCGTGGTCGCCGCGAACCGGATGAAGCACCCGCTGGACGCGCGCACGCTGGCCCGGCTGGCGGTGCGGTACGCGGACCGGGGCGTGGTCGGGTTCGGGCTCTCCAACGACGAGCGGCGGGGCCTGGCGCGGGACTTCGACCGGGCCTTCCACATCGCGAGCGAGGGCGGTCTGCTGTCGGCGCCGCACGGCGGCGAGCTGGCCGGCCCGGCGTCGGTCCGGGACTGCCTGGACGACCTGCACGCCACGCGGATCGGGCACGGGGTGCGGGCCGCCGAGGACCCGCGGCTGATGAAGCGGCTGGCCGACCGGGGCGTGACCTGCGAGGTGTGCCCGGCCTCGAACGTGGCGCTCGGTGTGTACGAGAAACCGGAGGACGTGCCGCTGCGCACCCTCTTCGAGGCGGGCGTCCCGCTGGCGCTCGGCGCCGACGACCCGCTGCTGTTCGGCTCCCGGCTGGCCGCCCAGTACGAGATCGCCCGCCACGCTCACGGCTTCACCGACGCCGAACTCGCGGAGCTGGCCCGGCAGTCGGTGCGGGGCTCGGCGGCGCCGCCGGAGGTCAAGGCGCGGCTGCTGGCCGGCGTGGACGACTGGCTGACCCGGCCGGCGGCCTGAGGTCAGCCGGCGGACTCCGGGGCGCCGATGCCGCCCAGCAGGGTCGTCACGAGCCGGGCGGCGAACTCGTCCACCGCCGGCCGCAGGCCGCTGTCGGTGGCGTCGTAGGCGAAGGCGCGCTGCGCGCAGGCGCCCAGCAGGAGTGAGGCGGCGGCGTAGGTGTCGGCGCCGGCCCGGACCCGGCCGGCGGCCTGTTCGGCGCGCAGGTAGGCGTCCAGTCCCTGGATGGGCAGGTGCGGTCCGGAGCCGAGGGCGCGCAGGGTGTCGTCGTGCCGCCGCTTGAGCTGGGTCTCGGCGTACAGGGAGGCGGCGATCGGGAAACTCTGCTCGTAGAAGAGGGCCGCCTGGCGGGCGATCTCGGTGAGGTTCTCCTCCAGGGTGCCCTGGCCCGGTGCGGCGGCGAGGCGGTCGAGCAGCGGGGTGAGCCGGGGCAGGCGCTCGGTGAGGACCCGTACGAACAGCTCCTCCTTGCTGTCGAAGTACTTGTAGAGGGCCGCTTCGGAGCAGCCGGCCGCGCGGGCGATCTCCTTGGTGGTGGCGCGGGCGAGTCCGACGGTGAGCATCAGCTCGTGCGCGGCGTCCAGGAGGCGGACCCGCGCCGGTTTCGTCTCCATGGGGCTCCTGGGCTCCTGTCGGTCTTGACGGGTGGGTGAGTGCTTGCCCACTCTAGGAGACGACAGGGTGAGTAAGTACTCACCCACCAGTGCAGCAGAGGAAGTCAGGGGGAGCCGCCATGAAGCTCACCGTTTTCGGCGCCACCGGAGGGATCGGCCGCGAGCTGGTCCGCCAGGCGCTGGACGCCGGGCACGAGGTCACCGCGGTCGTCCGGGACCCGGCCCGGCTCGGCCTGGCCGGCGAGCGCCTGGAGGTCGTCCGCAGCGGCCTGGCCGGCCCGCAGGAGCTGCGTGCCGCCGTGCGCGGCCGGGACGCGGTGCTGTCCGGCCTGGGCGCGCGCAGCCGCGCGGACGCCGGGGTGGCGGCCCGGCTGACCGGGACGGTGCTGGGTGCCATGGAGGCGGAGGGCGTGCGCCGGCTGCTGGTGGTCAGCGCCGGCCCGGTCGGCCCGGCCCCGGAGCACGATGGCGCCCTGGACCGCGGGATGCGGGCGCTGGTCTCGGCCGTGCTGAAGGACGTCTACGCCGACCTGCGCGCGATGGAGGCCGCGCTGGCCCGCAGCGACACGGACTGGACGACCGTCCGGCCGCCCCGGCTCCAGGACAAGCCGCTCACCGGCCGGTACCGCACGGTGGTCGGCGGCTTCCCGCCCAAGGGCCGCTTCATCGGCCGCGCGGACGTCGCCCACGCGATGCTGTCCCTGATCGACGCCCGGGAGACGGTGGGGCAGGGGGTGGGGGTGGCGTACTGAGCGCTGGGGGGCGGGGGGCGGGGTGAGCTGCGGCGCTGCGGAGGCCGGTGCTCGGACTGCGGGGGCTGCGGGGGCCGGTGGGCTGGTCGGACTGCTGGGGCTGCGAGGCCGATGGACTGGCTCGGGCTGCTCGGGCTGCTAGAGGTCGACGCCCACGGTGACCGGCTCGTTGACCAGGGTGACGCCGAAGGCCGCGTGGACCCCGTCGACCACCTCGCGGGCGAGCGCGAGCAGGTCCTCCGTGGTGGCGCCGCCCCGGTTGGTGAGGGCGAGGGTGTGCTTGGTGGAGATCCGGGCGGGGCCGGAGCCGTAGCCCTTGGTGAAGCCGGCCTTGTCGATCAGCCAGGCCGCGGACGTCTTCGTACGGCCCTCCCCCGCCGGGTAGGCGGGCGGCTCGATGCCGTCGCCGAGCCGTTCACGCACGCGCGCGTGGAAGGCGGCGAACTGCTCGTCGGTGAGGATCGGGTTGGTGAAGAAGGACCCGGCGGACCAGGTGTCGTGGTCCTCGGGGTCCAGCACCATGCCCTTGCCGGCGCGCAGCTTCAGCACGGTCTCGCGGGCGGCGGCCAGCGGCACCCGGTCGCCGGGTTCCACACCGAGCGCGCGGGCGGCCTCGGCGTACTTGACCGGCGCGGACAGACCGTCCGCGTCCTCCAGGCCGAAGCGGACCCGGAGCACGACATACCGGCCGGGGTCGGCCTTGAAACGGCTGTGGCGGTACGAGAAGGCGCACTCCTCGTTCGTCAGCGTGACGGTCTCGCCGGTCCGCCGGTCGTAGGCGGTGACCTCGGTGATCGTCGCGGAGACCTCCTGGCCGTACGCGCCCACGTTCTGGATCGGCGTGGCGCCCGCGGAGCCGGGGATGCCGGCCAGGCACTCGATACCGGCGAGCCCGGCCTCCACGGTGCGGGCGACGGCGTCGGTCCACACCTCGCCGGCCGCCAGCTCCAGGGTGGTGCCGCGCAGTTCGACGCCGCGGGTGGCGATGCGCAGGGCGGTGCCGTCGAAGCCCTTGTCGCCGATGACCAGGTTCGAGCCGCCGCCGATGACCAGCAGCGGGGTGCCGCTGTCATCGGCCTCGCGGACCGCGGCGATCACTTCCGCGTCGGTCACGGCGGTCACCAGCCGCGTCGCGGGACCGCCCAGCCGGAAGGTGGTCAGCGGGGCAAGGGGGGCGTCGTGGAGTACCTGCACGGCCCCAAGACTACGAGACACCACGGACAGCCCCCGGCACGGAGGGCAGATCACCCACCGGGACCGCCGGGGGGGCACGCGCGCGGACCCCGCTCGCTGTACGACGGCCTACGCGCGCGTACGCGACGCCGAAGGTTCCTCCGGGTGAAATGCCTAGGCCCCGGCGGCCCACGCGCGCGTACGCGATGCCGGCCGGCGCCGGGACCCTGACGCGGGTACGGCCGGCGCTCCTCGCGCGCGGGCGCGGTGCTGGTGGAACGATGGCCCCGGCTTGCTGGGGCCACGTCGCGGTCTTGCGGGCTCGCGGGCTCGCGGGGCGCGCCGTACAGCGGAGCCCTCGCGGGCGTGCGCGATGCCGGTCGGCGGCGAGACCCCGGCGCGGGTACGGCCAGGGCTCCGGGCGCATGTGAGCGGTGCCGTCCTGGCTCCGGCCCGGCCTGCTGGGGCCTGCCCGGCGGATCCGCGCGCCCGCCGGGCACGCCCTGCAAAACCCCGGCGCCGGTGCGGCCGGGCTCCTCGCGCGCGGGCGCGATGCCGGCGGAGCGACGGCCCCGGCTTGCTGGGCCGGGCCGCCGGTCTACGGGCCAGCGGGGCACGCCGTACAAGGGGGGACCACACGCGCGGGCGCGGTGCCGACAGGCGGGCGGGACCCCCGGAGTCGGTGCAGCCGGGAATCCTCGGCTCGGGCGCAGTGCCGGCCGACGGGCGGACCCCCGCGCGGGTGGTGCCGGACTCCTGGCGCGCGAGCGCGGTGCCGGCGGCATGCGGCCCCGGCATGCTGGAGCCAGTTCGCGATCTTGCGGGCTCGCAGGACGCGCCGTACAGCGGAGCCCTCGCGGGCGTGCGCGATGCCGGTCGGCGGCGAGACCCCGGCGGGTATGGCCGGGACTCTTGGCGCACGTGCGGTGTCGAGGGCGCGCCAGCCCGGCCCGGTGGGTCCGCGCACTCGCGGGGCGCGCCGTTCAACGGCATCCTCGCGCGTGCGCGGTGTCGGCCGCCGGCGAAACCCCGGCGGGTACGGCCGGGACTCCTGGCACGCGGGCGCGGTGCCGGCGATGCGCCGGCCCGGCCTGCTGAGCCCGGGTCGCGGCCTTGCGGGCCCGCCGGGCACGCCGTACAGCGGGGATCAGCGCGCGGACGCGATGCCAGCCGGCGGTGAAACCCCGGCGCCGGTACGGCCGGGGCTCCGCGCGCGGACGCGGTGCGGACTCCTGGCGCGCGGACGCGGTGCAGCCGCGTGCCGGCCCGGCCTGCTGGGGCCGGGCCGGCGGTCTTGCGGGTGCGTGGGCGCGGCCGGCAGTCCTGGCGCCTGCACGGTGTCGGCGGCGCGGCGGGCCCGCCGACTGGGCCGCGCCCCACGACCCACGCCCCGCGCGGCGCGGGGCGCGGGCGCGGGGCGGTCGGTCAGTGGGTGGCCGGCTCCAGGGCCGGTTTCGGTGTCTGCGCTGTGCCCGCCGCGGCGGGCTTGCCGGTGCCCCGGCCCGGGATCATCAGCGCGGCGACCGCGGCGAGGGCGACCACCGCCGAGCCGGTGACGAGGGCGGGCCGCAGCCCGTCCACGAAGCTCTGCGCGGACGCGTAACCGCCCTGGGCCGAGAAGATCGACGACATGACGGCGATGCCGAGCGCACCGCCCACCTCGCGCAGCGCGTTGTTCGCCCCGGAGGCGATGCCCTGCTCCTGTGGCCGGACGCTGGACATGACCAGACTGGCGGCCGGTGCGAAGAACAGGGCCATGCCGATGCCGTTGACGATCAGGGCGGGCAGCTGGGCGGCGTAGGAGGCGTCCTTGGTGGCCACTACGGCCAGGTAGCCGAGGCCGACGGCCTGGAGGAACAGGCCCGCGGCGACGACCGGCCGGCCGCCGACCCGGTCGGAGAGGAACCCGGCGACGGGCGCGACGAGCATGGGCATGCCGGTCCACGGCAGCAGCCTGAGCCCCGCCTCGGTGGGCGAGTAGCCGAGGACGCCCTGCATGTACTGGCTGAGCAGGAAGATCGAGCCGAACATCCCGACGAACATCAGCAGGCTGGCCGCGTTGATGCCGGAGAAGGCGCGGGAGCGGAACAGCCGCATCGGCAGCATGGGCGCGGCGGCGCGGGCGCTGTAGCCGACGAAGCCCGCGAGGAGCGCGCCGCCCGCGCTCAGCGAGGCCAGCACCACGGGGTCGGTCCAGCCGTCGGCGGGCCCCCGGACCAGGCCGTACACGATCCCGAAGAGCCCGCCGCTGGCGAGCAGCGTGCCGGGGATGTCGAGCCGGGCGCCGGTGCCGTGGGACTCGGTGAGGCGGAGCCGGGCGAGCGGCAGCGCGGCCAGGCCGAGCGGGACGTTCAGCCAGAAGATCCAGTGCCAGGAGACGTGCTCCGTGAGACTGCCGCCGATCAGCGGCCCGGAGGCGACGGCGAGCCCGTTGACGGCGCCCCAGATGCCGTACACGGTGCCCCGCCGGGCCGCGGGGACGGCCGCGGTCAGCAGGGTCAGTGTGAGCGGCATCATCACGGCCGCGCCGACGCCCTGGACCGCGCGGGCGGCGACCAGGGAGCCGATGCCGGGTGCCAGGGCCGCGGCGGCGGAGGCGCCGGTGAACACGGCGAGGCCGGCGATGAACAGCCGGCGGCGCCCGAAGCGGTCGCCGAGCGCGGCGCCGAACATCAGCAGGACGGCGAAGGTGAGCGTGTAGGCGCTCACGGTCCACTCCAGATCGTCCAGCGCGCCGCCGAGGTCCTCGCGGATGGAAGGCAGGGCCGTGGTGACGACGAGGTTGTCCAGGGCCGCCATGAACCCGGCCACGCTGGTGATGACCAGGGCCCACACGGCGCGTGCGCGGGTGCCGCCGGGCCCGGGTATCTCTGTCCGATCCGACATCTCTTCCCCCCAAGGGATGAATGAAGTTAGTAATGGATGACTAACTTTCGCGGCCAGAAAAAGGCGGCCGCGCCCCTCCGTCCCGCCTCAGACCGGCGGGTGTTCCTTCAGCCGGGCCGACGGGTACATCGTCTGCCACACCCGGTGTCCGGGCGGGAAACCCATGGCCACCAGGCAGTTGATGAGCATCCCGTAGGCCATGAAGACGGTCGTCTCCTCGGCGTTCGCACCGAGCGGCAGATGGACGGCGTCCCACAGCCGCATCCAGCCGGCGCGCACCTTCTCGCCGAACTCGTGGTCGCCCTCTTCCTCGGCCGCCGACACGGCGACGTACATCTGCATCTGCAGCATCAGCCGCTCGGGCTGTTCCGCGATGACCTTGGTGTACGCGTTCGCCATGGCGTGCAGCGCCTCTTCGCCACGCAGCCCCTGTGACGCCTCCACGAAGGTCCGGACGGTGTCCTCCATGCAGCGTTCGACCGCCGCCAGGAAGATCGCCTTCTTGCCCGGGAAGAGCCGGAAGAGGTACGGCTGCGAGACACCGACCCGTTGGGCGATCGCCTCCGTGGTGGTGCCGTGGTATCCGCCGCGCGCGAACTCGGCGGTCGCGGCGCGGACGACGCTCTCGCGCCGCTCCTCTGCGCTCATCCTGGGCATGCGGATAAGTTAGTACTCAATCACTAACTTGGTCAAGGCGGGTTCCCGCGGAGGCGAACGGGGGCGCAGGCGGGCGTACGCCGGGGTGCGCGGCACGTACGCCGGTCTGGACTGGGCGGCAGTGCGCGCCCCGGGTACGGGCAAGGGGCGCCCGACCGCTGCGAGCGCCCTTCACCTCTGCACCTCTGCTTCCGGCGTGCCGACCGGCCCTCAGGCGAGCCGTACGACTACACCTCTGCTTCGGCGTGCCGTCCGGTCGTCAGGCGAGCCGTACGACCGCGCGGGACATGCCCAGGACCTTCTGGCCGCCGCTCGTCGCCGTGAGGTCCACGCGGACGGTGTTGTCGTCCAGCTTGGCCGCGACCTTGCCGGCGACCTCGATCAGCGCGCCCTGCTCGTCGTTCGGGACGACGACGGGCTTGGTGAAGCGGACGCCGTACTCCACGACCGCGCCCGGGTCGCCGATCCAGTCCGTGACCACGCGGATCGCCTCGGCCATGGTGAACATGCCGTGCGCGATGACGTCCGGCAGGCCCACCTCCTTGGCGAACTTCTCGTTCCAGTGGATCGGGTTGAAGTCCCCGGAGGCACCCGCGTAGCGCACGAGGGTGTCGCGCCTCACAGGGAAACTCTGGGCCGGCAGCTCGGTGCCGACCTCTACGTCGTCGTACGCGATCTTCGCCGTCATCGGTTCCTCACGCCTCCCCGGCCGCGCGGGCCACCAGCTTGGTCCAGGCGGTCACGACGCGCTCGCCGGCCTCGTCGTGCACCTCGCCGCGGATGTCCAGGATGTCGTTGCCCGCGAGGGACTTGATCGCCTCGATGGTGGAGGTGACCGTGAGCCGGTCGCCGGCGCGCACCGGGCGGGCGTAGGCGAACTTCTGGTCGCCGTGCACGACGCGGCTGTAGTCCAGCCCCAGCTGCGGGTCGTGGATGACCTGCTCGGCGGCCCGGAACGTGATGGAGAACACGAACGTCGGCGGGGCGATCACGTCGGAGTGACCGAATGCCTTGGCGGCCTCGGGATCCGTGTACACCGGGTTGGTCTCGCCCACCGCCTCGGCGAATTCGCGGATCTTCTCCCGGCCCACCTCGTACGGCGTGGTGGGCGGGTACGTCCGTCCTACGAAGGACTGGTCGAGCGCCATGGCCCGGCACCTCCTGATCTCTGCTGTGGTGGGCCCAAATTAACCGGAAACCGAGCGGGGAAGGGGGCGGAGAGCCGAGGGAGGCTCGCGGACCCCTGACACGGAAAACGCCGTGAGGCCGCCCCCTCGGAAGGGGACGGCCTCACGGACGAGCCTGTTTTATCGCGTTTCGCGGTGCGCGGTGTGCGCGTTGCAACGCGGGCAGTGCTTCTTCATCTCAAGACGGTCCGGGTTGTTACGCCGGTTCTTCTTGGTGATGTAGTTCCGCTCCTTGCACTCCACGCAGGCCAGCGTGATCTTCGGGCGGACGTCGGTGGCAGCCACGTGAGTGCTCCTAAGACGAACGGATGGACTGGTTCAACGCAAGAAAGAGTAGCCGATCGAAGGACCGACCCCGCAATCGGCTACTGTCAGTAGCGGTGACCGGACTTGAACCGGTGACACAGCGATTATGAGCCGCTTGCTCTACCGACTGAGCTACACCGCTTTGATGAGATCGGCCCCCGCCTTGCGGCGGGAACCTCTCACACCAGAGCCCCAAAACGGAATCGAACCGTTGACCTTCTCCTTACCATGGAGACGCTCTGCCGACTGAGCTATTGGGGCGAGCGATGAAGACATTACACGGTCCGCCGCCGTTCGCCCAAATCCGTATCCCGACCCCCACCGGGACCGCCACCCAGGCCACCCGGCAATCCCCCGAGCCCCATCCGGAACGGCCGCACCGCGCGCCGGGGCGAGTGGCGGGGGGAGGCGCGGGGGGCCCGGCGCGAGGCGGGTGACAGGGCGGGTGCGGGGGCCATGCGCGGCGCGCGCGGCGCGGCAGGCCCCAGGGCCCGGCGAGCGGGGTGGGACGGGCGTAGGGGTCCATGGGCGGCGCGAGTGGCGGGGCGCGCCCAGAGGCTCGCGAGCGGCGCTAACCGGCGGGGCACGCGCAGGGGTTGGTCTGCGGCCCGAGCGGCGAGGTGCACGCCCGTGCGCGGCGCGAGCGGCGGGACGGGCGTAGGGCATTGGTCCGCAGCCCGAGCGGCGCGGCGCACGTAGGAGGGCGTGCGCGGGGCGGGTAGCGGAGCCCGCAGCGGGCCCGTGGGCGTGCGCGGCGCGGCAGGCGCAGGTCCCCCGCGAGCGGGGCGAGACCGGCGAGGCACGCGGAGAGGATTCGTCCGTGACCCGAGTGGCGGGGCGCACGTAGGGGGCCACGCGCGGGGCGGGCCATCACGCGGCGTGCGTGGCGGGGCGCGGCGGGGTGCGGCCTCTGCGAGCCGAGCTGGCCATGCGTCGGGCGGGACCCGCGCAGGGGCCCGTACGCGGGGCAGGTCCCACGCAGACGACCCATACGCGGCGCGCGCAACACGGCGCGGCAGACGCAGGTCCCGCAAGCCGGGCGGGGCCCGCGCAGGGGGCCCGCGCGCGGCGTGCACGGTGCGGCGGGCGCAGGCCCTGCGGGCCAGGCGAGAACGGCGGGGCGGGCGCAAGGGCCCGTGCGCGAGGGCGCGGCGGCACTGGGGCGCCGCGGCACTGGGGCGCGGCGGGCTGAGGCCGCGGCGGGGCTGCCCTGGCGCGGACCACGCCGGTACGACTATTGCGCTCCTGCGCGGCTCCCGGCGCTCCCGACCCTAGGCTCGACTCGCCCTGCGTGATCTCGGGGCGATTCGCGCCCCGAACCCTCACGCCGGCCCGCCCGAGCCCCTGCCCCGCCCCTGGAGCGCGATGCCCGACAGCCAGCCGCAGCCGCAACCGCCGACGAACTCGTCGCACTCGTCGGGGTCTTCGGACTCGTCCGGACCTTCGGGGCCCTCGGGGTCTTCGGGGTCTTCGGGGCCGGCCGATCAGGGCGCCGTGCTGCTCTGCGGGGCGCGGCTCACCGACGGCCGGACCGTGGACGTGCGGCTGGGCGGGGGGCACATCGAGGCGGTGGGCACGGCCGGCAGCCTCGCGCCGGGTCCGGCCCGGGCGGGCGTCACGCGGGTGGACCTGAGCGGCTACCTGCTCCTGCCGGCCCCGGCCGAACCGCACGCCCACGGTGACACCGCGCTGTCCGCCGAGCACCCCGGGCCGGTGTCGTACACCCCCGAGGACGTCCAGCGCCGGGCGACGGAGGCGGCCCTGCTCCAGCTCGGGCACGGGGCGACGGCGGTGCGCGCGCACGTGCGTGTGGGCGACGTCCAGGGGCTCGGCGCCCTCGGCGCGGTGCTCCAGGCGCGGCGGTCGCTGCGGGGGCTCGCGGAGCTGACCGCGGTGGCGATGCCACGGCTGCTGACCGGGGCGGCCGGCGCCGACGGGCTGGCGATGCTGCGGGACGCGCTGAAGATGGGCGCCTCGGCGGTGGGCGGCTGCCCGGACCTGGACCCGGATCCGGCCGGCTACGTGGAGGCGGTGCTGGAGCTGGCCTCCGAGTACGGCTCTCCGGTCGATCTGCACACGGACGCGGCCGACCCGGCCCGGCTGTCCCGGTTCGCGGCGATGGCCGGGGGCCTGCGCCCCGGCGTGACGATCGGGCCGTGCGCCGGTCTCGCGCGCCTGCCCGCCGAGACCGCCGCGCGCGCCGCCGACCAGCTCGCGGCGGCGGGCGTGACGGTGGTGTGCCTGCCCCAGGGCGGCTGCGGCGGTGCGGACCGGCGGGGCGCGGCGCCGGTACGGCTGCTGCGCGCGGCCGGAGTGCGGGTGGCGGCCGGAAGCGGGGCCCTGCGCGATGTCGCGAACCCCGTGGGCCGCGGCGACCCGCTGGAGGCGGCGTACCTCCTCGCGTCCGTCCACGGCCTGCGCCCGGAGGACGCCTACGACGCGGTGTCCGGGTCGGCCCGCGCGGTGCTGGGTCTGCCGGAGGTACGGCTCGAGGCGGGCTTTCCCGCCGAGTTGCTCGCCGTACGCGGCGACCGGCTGGCCGGGGCGCTCTCCCTGGGCTACAGCCGGATCGTGGTGCACCGGGGCCGCGTGGTGGCCCGTACCAGCGCGGTGCGCGAGTACTGCGGCTCCTCGACGGCGGCGGCGGAACTCGGGCTGCCCCGGCAGGGGCGCGGGGAGTTGTCGTGAGGGGCGGGTGACGGTCCGGCCGCGCCGGCCAACCCGTGCGGCGGTCACGGCGCTTCGGGCGTACGGTCGGAGTCATGCGCATTGTCATCGCTGGTGGTCATGGTCGGATCGCGCTGCGGCTGGAGCGTCTGCTCGCCGCGCGCGGGGACGAGGTCGCGGGCATCATCCGCACGGCGGAACAGGGCGACGATCTGCGGGCGGCCGGCGCCGAACCGGTCGTGCTGGACCTGGAGTCCGCGTCGGCGGAAGAGGTCGCGGAGTGTCTGCGGGGCGCGGACGCGGCCGTCTTCGCGGCCGGCGCGGGCCCGGGCAGCGGGGCGGCCCGCAAGGACACGGTGGACAAGGGCGCGGCGGTGTCGTTCGCGGACGCGGCCGTACGCGCGGGCGTGCGGCGCTTCCTGGTGGTGTCCTCGATGGGCGCGGACCCGGCGCACCAGGGCGACGACGTCTTCGACGTGTACCTGCGCGCCAAGGGTGAGGCCGACGCGTACATCGCGCGCCAGGAGGCGCTGGACTGGACGATCCTGCGCCCGGGTTCGCTGACGGACGAGGCGGGCACGGGCCTGGTCCGCATGGAGGCGCACACGGGGCGCGGCGGGATCCCCCGCGACGACGTGGCGGCCGTCCTCGCGGAACTGGTCGACACGCCGGCGACGGCGGGGCTCACGCTGGAGCTGATCAGCGGTTCGACGCCGGTGTCGGTCGCGGTGAAGTCGGTAGCCGGGAACTGAGCCGGCCCGCCGGACTACCAGCCCACCGAACTCCTGGACCGCCGGACCCCCGGGCCGCCGGACCGTGTCGGGTCGCTACCGGCCCGCTGTCGGGCTGCCAGTCTGCTGTCGGACCGGCCCGCTGTCGGACCGTCAACGCTCAGAACAGAGGTAGCTGTCCGGGGAAGTCCGGTACGGCGTAGCCGTCCAGGGCGGGCTGGACCGCGCCCAGTTGGGCCGGCTGTCGGGACCCGGCGCAGGAGACCAGCTCGCCGCTCGCCCGCGTCCCGGGCGGGTCGTGCCGCGCGAAGCGGCCCGCGACGACGGCGATGTCGCGGTGGCACACGGGACAGGTTCTGCGGCGGGAGGACATGCCGCCAGTGTGCCCGGAACCGGCCGTCCGCGTGTCCCCGCCCGCGCGGGCGGAGGCGCGGTTCAGGTCCGGGTCTCCGCTTCCCAGCGGTCGGGGCCCACTCCCCGCCAGTCGATCAGCGGCGAGTCGGCCACCTCTTCCGGTTCGATCTCCAGCCCCGCCCGGCGCAGGAACTCCACCAGGTCCCGCACGCCGTGCGCGAGGCCGAGGATCTCGCCGTCGACCCGTACGCGGCGACCGCCGGTCGGGGACGGCAGGTGCACGATGATGGGTCGTTTCCCGGCCATGGCTCCAGCATCGTCCGGACCGTCCGGGCGCGCACCCGGGCCGGTCATCCGGACATCCCGCTACTCGTCGACAGCCGATACTCGTTCATACGTTCGATTCTAGGCGACGCCCTCGGGCGGGACGGCAACGGGCACCGATGTCCCGTGCCACCGAAGTTTCACTGGCATGGGATCTCTGCGGGTCAGGGGCGTCGTGCGAGGAAGACGAACTCTCCGCCCGGCCGGTCAGGCGCATCGCGCACGTCTTGCACCACGTAGTCCTGGGCGACCAGGTCCGCCTCGACCTCGTCGCGCTCCCGGAAGCGCAGCGTCGAATCCGAGGTCAGCACCTGTCCGTCCGCTGCGAAGACGTAGGTCCAGCGGAAGGTCACCAGGGGCCCGCTCACCTCGGTCAACTGGACCCAGCTCTCGACGGAGCCGGCGCCCGGGATCTCCGTCACGCGGCAGGAGTTCTCGCGGGTCCACTCCTGCCAGGCTCGTCTGGCCGGATCACGGGTCTCGAAGACCAGGTGCCCGCCGGGCCGTAGTGCCTCGTAGGCTCCCTGCAGCGTCCTGCACCAGGTGTCCGGATCAACGATGGCCTGGGCGACGTTCGCTGTCATCGTCGCGAGGTCGACCTGCAGTGACGGGAGGGCTGTTGCGTCACCGCAGATCCAATGCACTCGGTCGCTGCCCGGTTTGGCCCGGGCGACGTCGACGGATGCCCGGGCGGGATCGATGCCGACGACCTCGATCCCGCGGTCGGCCAGGAGAAGTGCGAACACCCCTGTGCCGCAGCCGATGTCCAGAACCTGGTGCGCCCCGAACTCTTCCGCCATCCGGAGGTAGGCATCGAGATCGCTGCGGTCGGGGTCGAGCGGATCGTAGATCGCGGCGAGTCGTGGATGCCCGAAGCAGTCGTCAGCCATACGGCCGGACCGTGGCAGAGCCGACTCCGAAGAGCTACTCGGTTTCGCCGGACTCGGCCGGCACGAAGACCCGATGATGATCACCCTTCGATGGCGAAGATCACACTGCGATGGCGCAGGACACTGATCACGGCTTTCGGCGATCTCCGTCCTTTTGGTTACGAGGGTTCTGGGCACCCAGCCGGTATGGGCAGTCCTCTTCCGCCGGGAGTGCCGTCCCGGCGCCTGTCTCCGGTGCCGGAGAACATCGCGCCGGCCCGGAGGTTCGTACGGTCCGTGCTGGACGGCGTCGCGCCGGACATGGCGGACACCGCCGAGCTGCTGACGAGCGAGCTGGTGACCAACGCGGTCCTCCACGCGCGCACCGAGATCGAGGTGCTGGCCTGGGCCGCCGGGGGCCGGGTCCAGGTGCGGGTCGGCGACCACCGCCCGGATCTCGGCCTGGTGCCGCACCCCGGCCACCCCTACGCCTGTACCGGCCGGGGCCTGGTCCTGGTCGAGGAGCTGGCCACCCGCCACGGCGTGTACGGCGGTGAGGGCCGCAAGACCGTCTGGTTCGAGCTGTGGCCCGGGACACCGGCGGCACCGGCGGCACCTGCGTCCGCGTGGGAGCCCGTGGCGCCGCCCGGCCGGACCTTCCCGGTGACGCTGAACGACGTACCGTACGCCCTGTACCGGGCCGCCCAGCAGCAGTGGGAAGGGCTGCTGCGCGAGCTGGCCCTCCTCCCGCCCGCCGCCTCCAGGACCGGCGTGCGCCCGGCGGACCTGGCCGTCGCCCAGGACATGGGCAACCTCGTCAGCGCGTCCATGGCGGCGGCGCTGGAGCACGAGACGCTCGACAGCCCGACGCTCTCCCTGCGGGTGGTGTTCCCGGTGGACGCCGCGTGCCGGATGGCGACCCTGGGCCGGGTCCTCGCCGTGGCCGACGCGGCGGCACAGCAGGGAAGCCTGCTCACCCTGCCGGCGCTTCCGCAGATCCGGGCCTTCCGGCACTGGCTGCTCGACCAGATCGCCGACCAGCCGGCCGGCAGGCGTCCCACCGCGTGGACGCAGATCGCCGGCGCCCCGGGCACCAACCCGACGGATCTGGCGCCCTGGGACGCGCGGGAAGTGGACGCCGCCATGGTGCCGACCATCGCGGCCGACGACGGCAACCGGATCGTCGCGGTGAACAGCGCCGCGTCGAGCCTGCTGGGCTGGCCGGCGCACGAACTCGTCGGGCAGCGCCTGACCGTGCTCATGCCCGAGCACCTGCGCCAGCGCCATGTGACGGCGTTCACCTCGCTGCTGCTCACCGGCGAGTCCCGCATCCTGGGCCGTCCGATACCGGTCCCCGCGCTGCACCGGGACGGCCGGGTGATCCCCATCCGCCTCACCATCCAGACCCAGGAGACGATCGACGGACGCACG
Organism: Streptomyces sp. NPDC027672; assembly: GCF_055566335.1. Classification (NCBI taxonomy): domain Bacteria; kingdom Bacillati; phylum Actinomycetota; class Actinomycetes; order Kitasatosporales; family Streptomycetaceae; genus Streptomyces; species Streptomyces sp. NPDC027672. The sequence goes on from NZ_JBVHSO010000001.1 coordinate 831,623, forward strand.
GTGTTCGTCGCCCAGCTCGCCACGACGACCGCTCCCCCGGCCCCGCCGGACCCGCCACCGGACGGCCGGGCCGAACCGCGGCCGGTGCCGGGCCCGGTGCACCTGCCGACGGCCACCAGGAAGGTGCGGACGGTGAGCACGGAGACGGCGGCACCGGAGTGGCTGTCCCTGTTCGCCGACATCGGCATCGCGCTGACCAGCACCCTGGAGCCGGAGGAGCGGCTGCGGCGGGTGTGCCAGGTGCTGACCCGGGAGCTGGCGGACTGGTGCGTGGCGGACCTCGTCGACGAGCGCGGGCGGCTGGAGCGGATCTGCGTCGTCCACCGCGATCCCCAGGTGCTGGTCGGCACGCACGTCGGCAGGCTGCCGCCGGTGTCAGACATCACCCAGGGTTCGCTGCCCAGGGTGCTGCGCGGTGCGGGCCCGCTGCTGGTCACCGACGTCTCGCCGCCCGGTCACCCGCGCAGCCCCTTGGACGTCCGGCAAGGGGAACTGGTGGAGCGGCTGGGCGCGAGCAGCGCCGTCGTCGCTCCGCTACGGGCCCAGCGGGAGGTCTTCGGCGCCCTGACGATGGTCCGCACCGACGAGGAACACCCGTTCGCCAAGGAGGACGTCCCGCTGATCGCGGAGCTGGTCCGCGCCATCGCGCTCGGGGTGGACAACGCCCGGCTGCACCAGCACGCCCGCTCCAACGCCGAACACCTCCAGCGCGCGCTGCTGCCCGAACTGCCCCGCGCCGAAGGTCTGGAGCTGACCGCCCGCTATGTGCCGTCCAGCACCACCGCCGAGGTCGGCGGCGACTGGTACGACGCCTTCGTGCTGCCCAGCGGCGACATCGCGCTGGTCATCGGTGACGTGTCGGGGCACGACCTCCAGGCCGCGGTCGCCATGAGCGGCCTGCGCAACATGCTGCGCGGTATCGCCGTCGACCGCCCGGAGCCGCCCGGGGAGGTCCTGCGCCGCCTGGACCTGGCGAGCCACACCCTGAATCCGCAGTTCACGGCCACCTGTGTGTACGGCCTGGTGGAGAGCGAGGGCGGCACGGTGTGCCTGCACCACTCCTCCGCCGGCCATCTGCCGCCCCTGCTGACCACCCGGGAGGGCGACACCCGCTACCTGGACACGGGCCGGAGCCTGCTGATCGGCATGGACCCGGGCATGCCCCGCCTCTCCGCGCGCGACCCGCTGCCGCCGCACTCCACCCTGCTGTTCTTCACGGACGGCCTCATCGAACGGCGCGGGGAATCACTCGACGACGCGATGACCAGGCTCCGCCGACACACCGCGGCCCAGGCGCGGGCCCCGCTCGACGTCTTCTGCGATGAAATGATCATCAAGTTCGGCCGCGACACCACGGACGACATCGCCCTGCTGGCCCTACGCCCCACCCCGCCCGCCTGACCCGGCCCCGCACCTACGACAAGGGCCCGTGACCTGCTGTTTACGCAGGTCCGATCAATACCCGTAAGCGTGCTCTGACCTGGGAAAATGAAGCAGTAGCGAAGATGAGGCGTGGTGGTCGTCCACTCCTCGTCCAAACACGGCTCACCTGGCAGGCCGACAGTGGGATAGCCGACCAAGACGCACCGCTGACTTGCCGATGCAGGGAAGAGCAACGCGCGTGGGGACCGATGACAAGTGACTACCTGACGTATAAAGTATGCGCCCAGCGTTTTGTACCCACGCTCCACCCAGGGGGATTTATGGTTAGTGGCGAATCGCGCAACCGCGCGCTCATTTCCTACTCTCATGACAGCGAAGCACACAGGGAAACAATCCGACGCTTCGTAGAGCGCCTCCGGAACGTAGGCGTTGATGCATGGCTAGACCCAGTTCGATGAACATAATCCGCCTGAATCATGGCCCGACTGGATGCGACGAGAGATCGAAAAGTCAGAATTCGTGATCGTTGTCGTGACCGAAAATTACGTTCAGCGCTTCAACCGCGAGACGGGACCAGGTGTCGGTTCCGGCGTCCGCTGGGAGGGGGCCCTCATCACGGCGGATCTCTACCACAGCCGTAGGGGCCGTGCTAAATTCATCCCAGTCGTCCTCCGCTCCGAGGATGCCAGCCTTATCCCTTCGCCTTTGAGCCTGACTAGCTGGTTCGTAATTGGCGAATCAGCAGAGGCTGACATTACGCGCTTGACTCAGGTTCTACTGCGAGATCCTGGCGATTTTCCCAGCGAGCTAGGATTTCCCACACTCAACTCGGACACAGCGCTTCACTTCGAGGGTATCCAGCCGAACATCGCAGTGGATCGAGCATTTGCCCTAGTCGTCGCAGGCGACACCATGGAGGCTATTCGTGACCTCGATGCTGCGCTGCAGGATGCCCGCGGTAACGAACGAGCCTACCTTCCAGCCGTCCTGTAACAGAGGAGCAGTAGAAGCCGCAATGGAAACACCCAGAGGATCAGAGAACGAACGACTCAAGCACCTGGAATTCATACAGGCGACCATCGCTCGACTCGCCAATAACTCTTCTCTTGTTCGCGGATGGACCGTTACGACAACTGGCGCCTTGCTCGTTATTTCTCTCCAATCCAAGGAATGGCGAATTGCTGCAATCTCTTTCCTTATGGTGATCGCTTTTTGGGTATTGGATGCCTCGCACATTCGTCGCGAACGAATGTTCAGACGGCTATACAATGACGTCGCTCTCTCTAGCGCTTCGTCCATTCCCGTGTTCAGCATGGACACCAATCAATACGTAGCCTCCGTCAATTGGAGCAGTGCCCTACTCTCCAGCTCCGCCCTGATGCTTTATTGCCCCATCACTGCCATCAACCTCGCTGCCGCATTCTTCCTGGCTCGCTAACACCGCCAGTCAGGCGGTTGAGCCGACGCGCACCTACGTGGCTTGGGTCGGCCGGACGGTGCTCTGGCTAATTGCTCTCTGCCGCACCCATAGTTGGTATCGGACCGGCTGGGCGCCACCTGACGCCCAGCCCTACACCCCGCCCCGGAAGGCGTGCGCACCTTGCTTCCGTTAGCAGTCTGCAGGAGGGAGAACGGGTGTCGGAGCAGGTCAGCCCTCGGGGAACCTTCCTGAAGGTTGCCGACTCGGTGAGGGCACTGATGGGGGGCGACCCGGAGGTGACCGAGCTGCCCTCCCTGTCTGAGGTCATGCGCGAACACGGAGTCTCGCGCGGAGTCGCCATCCGCGCCTACGGCGTGTTGCGGCAGGAGGGTCTAGCCGAACCCACGCCAGGGGCACGCTGGCGCGTCGTTCGGTCCGCGGCGCGAGTCGACCGGCGTCCCCTCCACGAGCGGATCGCGGACATCATCACGACTGACGGGCTCCAGGCAGGGGAAGCGTTCCCGAGTGCTTCGTCTCTGGCCGAGCGGTTCGGGGTCTCACGCCCCACGGTGACCAAGGCCCTGGAGAAGGTGGAGGCCGCCGGCGTGCTGGCGGGGGGCGGACAGGGCAGGGTGCGGACGGTCCGTGCCGTGTCGGCACGAGAGGAGCGTTGATGCGCGCCGAGCTGGAGTCCGAGTTTCCTCGCGAGCAGGCGCACCTGAACGACGCGCTCTGCTACTGCGACATGATCCGCCGGGCCGAACCCGAGATCCTTGCGTGCACGTCCCGCGTGCTCGAACGCGTCGGCGCCGCCAAGCGTCGGCCGATGTAGGGAGCCGTACGCGTCTTGTCCTGGGCGTGCTCGATGCGGAGGCGCATCGTGGGGTGCACGTCCAGGTCCGCCGGGTCCGCTGGATCCACCCAGCGGACCTGCGTCGTCTCGTCACTCGTACGGAGTTCACCGCCGACCGGCCGCGCCCGGAAGCAGATGCTGAACTGCTGGCGCACCTCGCCGTCGTCGTACTGCATGACGTGTCCGGGGTCCGTGTAGAGCCCGGACACATCGACCACCTCCACTTTGATGCCGGTCTCTTCCCAGACCTCACGCACGACGGTGTCGCTGATGGACTCGCCCACGTCGTGACCGCCTCCCGGCAATGCCCAGCGCCCGTTATCGGACCGCTGGATCATGAGCACCTGGCCGGCGTCGTTCTGGACGAAGGCGACGACGAACAGGTCGTCGGCGCGGTAGATGGAGTTGTAGAGCGTCGAATCGTGCAGCCGGAAACCGATGTCCGGGTGGCTGCGCATGAGCGGGCGGTACAGATGCAAGGCGTTGCGGATCTTGCCGTCCATGATCTGGTGGCCCTCGTCAATGCCCCGTTGCCGGACGGCCGCGCAGCCAGGGTCCCCGATGCAAGATGCGCACCTGGGCCCCGGCCTCCACCTTCGCCTTCAGCAGGTTGTGGAAAAGAGGGTCCTCCGAGAGAAACAGTCCGGAGTACACGAGCACATCCAAGTGCCGCTCGGCGCGGCCGTACAGCTCTCGCCACAGCCCCGGCGGAACGGTGTGCCGGTGCGGGTAGACGGTCGCTATCTCGGCTTTCGTCAGGTCCGTCGCGCTGTCGACGGTCCGACCGTCCTCCCATAGCGTCGTCACGTCGACCTTGAGCACGGCCGCTGTCGCGTACTGGTGACGCCGATACGGCACCTTGACTGCGTGATCCAGCGTTCGACCGTCTTCGTGAAGGACACCAAGGGCATGCCGGACGCCAGAGTCGTGCGGCGGGCCCTCTATAGCTGGGCGTTCAACAAGAACCGCTGGGACGAGGAGATCCCCGCCGACGTGGCCAAGGTGCTGCAGTGGTTCAAACGCAAGTCGTTGTCCACGTCAGCCCTGTCGGATCTCTCGCTGGTACGGGCCGCGCTCAACGCCGCGTCCGTGAAGCTGGACGGGAAAACGGCAGCACCCGGGACCATCAGCCGCAAGCGTGCGATCTTCCACAACTCCCTGGAGTTCGCCGTGGAGTCGGAACTCCTCGCCGACAACCCGCTCGCCCGCCTCAAGTGGAAGGCACCCGAGCAGGTGGTGGAAGAAGTCGACCCCGAATGCGTGCCGAACCCCGAGCAGGCAGCCAAGCTGCTGGCCGCGGTGCGGGACCAGAGCCCGCGCGGCCGGCGGCTGGTGGCGTTCTTCGGCTGCATCTACTACGCGGCAGCCCGGCCGGCCGAAGTCATCGGCCTGCGTCGCCGCGACTGCGACCTGCCTCGGCGCGGGTGGGGACTGCTCCGTCTGAGGGAAACCCGCCCCCGCTCGGGGACGGCCTGGACGGACAGCGGCGAGGCGCACGACAAGCGGGGACTGAAGCACCGGCCCCGGCGAGCCGTCCGGCACGTGCCGATCCCACCGGAACTGGTCGCCCTGCTGCGGTGGCACCTGACCGCGTACGGCACCGCCCCGGACGGCCGGGTGTTCCAGACCGCGCGAGGCGGGTTGGTCCAGGACACGGGCTACGGGGAGGTCTGGGCCGAGGCTCGTTCACGGGCCCTGGCCCCCGAGGAGTTCGCTTCGGTGCTGGCCAAGCGCCCATATGATCTTCGCCACGCCGCGGTGTCCACCTGGCTCAGCTCCGGGGTGGAGCCCCAGCTCGTGGCGGAGCGCGCCGGCCACAGCGTGGCGGTGCTCTTCCGGGTGTACGCCAAGTTCCTCAAGGACGGAGACGAGGCAGCGAACGCCAAGATCTCCGCCCGCCTGGGGCGGGCCGGATGACCAGCAGCAGAACCCGTCCACAGTCCGTCCACACGCATCGAGACGGGGCGTTCGAACGCGAGACAGCGTGAGACAGTCCCCTGATCACTGGGGAGTACGACGATGGCCCCGTGATCTGCTGTTTACGCAGATCACGGGGCCATCGCTCCCGTGTGGCGGCGCCAGGATTCGAACCTGGGAAGGCTGAGCCGGCAGATTTACAGTCTGCTCCCTTTGGCCGCTCGGGCACACCGCCGGGTGACGCTGCCGTTCGAACCCGCTTTCGCGGTGCTCCCCGGCAACGACGTAAACAATACCCGATCCACCGGGGTGCTTCGCCACCCGGTTGATCTCCGCTTCCCGGGTCGCGAGGTGGCTAGGCTGGTGCGGATGCGGCCCGGTGCTCCACCGGGCCCGGCGGTCGCCGCCGCGCACCCGATCACGCACCCCGATACAAGGAGCCACAGGACATGGCCGACTCCAGTTTCGACATCGTCTCGAAGGTCGAGCGGCAGGAGGTCGACAACGCCCTCAACCAGGCCGCCAAGGAGATCTCGCAGCGCTACGACTTCAAGGGCGTGGGCGCCTCGATCTCGTGGTCCGGCGAGAAGATCCTCATGGAGGCGAACTCCGAGGACCGGGTGAAGGCCGTCCTCGACGTCTTCGAGTCCAAGCTCATCAAGCGCGGTATCTCCCTGAAGTCGCTGGAGACGGGCGAGCCGCAGCTCTCCGGCAAGGAGTACAAGATCTTCGCGTCGATCCAGGAGGGCATCTCCCAGGAGAACGCCAAGAAGGTCGCGAAGATCATCCGTGACGAGGGCCCGAAGGGCGTCAAGGCGCAGGTCCAGGGTGACGAGCTGCGGGTCAGCTCCAAGAGCCGCGACGACCTCCAGACCGTGATCGCCCTCCTGAAGGGCAAGGACTTCGACTTCGCGCTGCAGTTCGTGAACTACCGCTAGGCGGACGGAACCGGAGAAGGGCGGGCACCCGGTGGTGCCCGCCCTTCCGCCTTCCGTCGCCGCCCTGCCGTCCCGCCGGGCCTGCCCGGTTCAGTCGCGTGAGTTGCCGAACAGCAGGCGGTAGACGATCAGCAGCACCAGCGAGCCGCCGACGGCCGCGGCCCAGGTGGCGCCGTCGTAGAAGTGCTTGCTGACCGGGTGGTCGAGCCAGCGCGCCGAGATCCAGCCCCCGAGGAACGCGCCCGCGATGCCGATCACGGTCGTGCCGATGAAGCCGCCGGGGTCGCGTCCCGGCAGCAGCACCTTGGCGATGGCTCCGGCCAGCAGCCCGAGGATGATCCAGCCGATGATGCCCATGCCGTGAACCTGCCCTTCCGTGCGGTGACCGCACCGTCCGGGCCCGGGTCTGTTCCGCCGTGGCCCCGCCGTCCGTCACGCGAGCGTGTGCGTGCCGTGTCAACAGGGAGGACGCCACGGGCGTACCCACCGGTTGCCCCGCCCGGCCCACGGCGTACGGCGGTGGCGGGCGAGGCGGCGCGGAAGGTGATGTGCGGCCGCGGCAGGCATGCCGGCTGAGCCACCTGGAGAGGTATACGGGTTATGAAGGTGTTCAACCTGCTGCTCAATATCCTGTGGTTTCTCCTCTGCGGGCTCTGGATGGCGATCGGTTACCTGGTCGCCGCCCTGATCTGCTTCGCCCTGATCGTCACCATTCCGTTCGGCGTCGCGTCGCTGCGCATCGCCGGGTTCGTCCTCTGGCCGTTCGGCCGTACCACGGTGGAGAAGCCGGGTGCCGGCGCACCGTCGTGCGTCGGCAACGTCGTCTGGCTGGTCTTCGCGGGCTGGTGGCTCGCGCTGGCCCACCTGGTCACGAGCATTCCGCTTTTCCTGTCGATCGTCGGCATTCCCTTCGGCTGGGCGAACCTGAAGCTCATCCCGCTCTCGCTCATGCCGCTCGGACAGGAGGTCGTGCCCACGGACAAGGCATTCGGCGAACGCTGACCTCGATCCCCCTCATCGCCGACGGCTGTGACGCCTACGGCGACCGACCGAGCGGGATTCACGCACCCGTCGTAGCGCTCGGGCGAATGTCGTCCAGGCTGCCGACGTACACCACCGACGACGGATGTGCGGGCTTGGGCACCTGAATGAGAATGGGCACGTAAACGACGTCACCGTGCCTGAACTCGGCCTTCCAGGAATGCCGGTAGCACGTGATGTCGTCCGGGTTGTTCCGCGTCGCGTAGCACTGGGTCGTCGACTTCACGGGTGCGCCGGCGGCATGCGCCGGGGGTCCCCAGCCGCCCAACGCCATGAAGCAGGTCACCGCGACTGCGAGCCCGGCTCCGCGTACCGTTGCGTTCTTCGTCTTCATCACCCCGCACGAACGCGGCAGTCCGGCGGCCAGGGGACTGTGGACACCCGGCCGCCGGACCGTCAAGTTCAGCCGTTGTTGTTATTGTTGTTGTTCGCGCCTCCGCCGCCGTTGTTATTGTTGTTGTTATTGTTGTTTCCACCTCCGCCGCCGTTATTGTTGTTGTTATTGTTGTTGTTCGCGCCTCCACCGTTGTTGTTATTGTTATTGTTGTTGTTCGCACCCCCGCCGTTGTTGTTGTTATTGTTGTTGTTGTTGTTCGCGCCTCCGCCTCCGTTGTTGTTGTTGTTATTGTTGTTGTTCCCGCCCCGCCCGCCGTTGTTATTGTTGTTATTGTTGTTGTTCCCGCCCCGCCCGCCGTTGTTGTTGTTATTGTTGTTGTTCCCACCCCGCCCGCCGTTGTTGTTGTTGTTATTGTTGTTGTTCCCACCCCGCCCGCCGTTGTTGTTGTTGTTATTGTTGTTGTTCCCACCCCGCCCGCCGTTGTTGTTGTTATTGTTGTTGTTCTGGTGGTGACCGCCCCGCCCACCGTTGTTGTTGTTATTGTTGTTGTTGTTCCCACCGTTGTCGCTCGGCGCCGTCGCGTGGGTTCCTGTGGGTGCCGGGGCGGCAAAGGCGCTCGACGGCGCCAGGGCGCCTCCCGCGGCCAGGGCTGCCGATGCGGCTATCAGGGCCGCGCGCTTGGCATACTTGTTCGCCATGATGTTTCCTTTCCGATGGGTATGGACGTCGTAGATCGGCAGTCCATTAGGCACAGGGCAGGCGACACACTCAGCGCGGAGACGGCAGGCGCCGCGAACTCCGATACCCCGGTCTGAAACTCTTCGGCCAGCATGCGCGGCCGGGGACGGCGGGCGCATCGGGTGTGCACCCCAAGTTCCGCCCCGCGCACCCCACGTCCGCCCCGGCCCACACCCCACGCTCCGCCCCGGCAGCCCGCATACGGCGCCGCCGCCCGGCCGGTCTTGATCGGTCTGGATCTTTTGCGCCGCTCCGGCCACGGGAGGAAACTGGCTGGTGATGGACCTTCTAGAGCGGGAGACCGTGCTCCGGGACCTGACCGGTCACCTGAAGGCCGCCGTGAGCGGGCCCGGACGCCTGGCCCTGGTCCGCGGGGAGGCCGGGATCGGCAAGTCCGCCGTCGTCCGCCGTCTCGCCCAGGTGGCCGATCCCCACATCCGGGTCGTGATCGGCGCCTGCGACCCGCTCGCCACGCCCCGTCCCCTGGGCCCCCTGCTGGACCTGGCCCCGCGCCTGGGCGACGAGGTGCGCGCGGCCCTGACGGGCACGCTGACCGGCGCCTGCCGTTCGGACGAGGTCTACGACCGGCTGCTCGCCGACCTGAGCGCCTACCCGAGTCTGCTGGTCGTCGAGGACATCCACTGGGCCGACGAGGCCACGTTGGACCTGCTGCGTTACCTGGCCCGCCGGCTGCCGGGCGTCCCGTCGCTGGTGCTGGCCACCTACCGCGACGACGAGATCGGCCGGACCCACGACGTGACCGCGCTCCTCGGCACCCTGGCCGGCTATCCGTGGGTGTACCGGCACGACCTGACCCCGCTGAGCCGCCGGGCCGTCGCGCGGCTGGCCACCGGACACGCCGTGGACGCCGAGGAGCTGTACCGCGTCTCCGCCGGCAACCCGTTCCTCGTCACCGAGATCCTGGCCGCTCCCGCCGAAGCCATCCCGGCCACCGTGCGCGAGTCCGTGGCGGGCCGCCTGGCGGGACTGTCGGCCGCGGCGCGCCGGGCGGTCGACGTGCTGGCCGTCCTGGGGGCCCGGGTACCGCTGTCCCTGCTGGCCGGCGTCCTGCCGGCCCCCGAGGAAGCGCTGGACGAGGCCGTGGCCTGCGGGATAGTGCGCACCCACGGACAGGTGACCGGGTTCCGCCACGAACTGACCCGGCTGGCGGTGCTGGAGACCGTGCCCGCCGCCTACCGTCTGCGGATACACCGGCAGGCCCTGGCGGCGATGCGGTCCGGTCCGGTCACCGAGGAGGACCTGCCGCTGCTGGCCGAGCACGCCCACGGCGCCGGGGACGCGGCCGCCGTGCTGGAGTACGCGCCCGCGGCGGCCGCCCGTGCCGCCGCGCTGGGGGCGCACCGGGAAGCCGCCGCCCAGTACGCCCACGCCCTGCGGTACGCCGACCGCCTGCCGCCCGAGCAGCGGGTCTCCCTGCTGGAGGGCCATTCGCGGGCCTGCCTGCTGTCCGGCCGGCTGGACGAGGGGATCGCGTCGCGGCGTACGGCGGTGAGGCTGCGCCGCGCCCTCGGCGACCGGCTGGGCGAGGGCGAGGACCTGCGCTGGCTGTCCTGCTGGCTGTGGCCGGCCGGGCGGGCCGCCGAGGCCAGGCGGACCGGTCTGGAGGCGGTGCGGGTGCTCGAAGGGCTGACGCCCGGCCGGGAGCTGGCGCGGGCGCACCTGAACCTCTGCCGGCTCGCCTGCTACGGGCACGAGGGCGAGGCGGCGGTCGCCGGCCACGCCGGGAAGGCACTCGCCCTGGCCGGGCGCTCCGGTGATACGGAGGTGCTCGTCCAGGCGCGCTTCCACACCGCGGCGGCACGCGTGCTGAGCGGGGGACGCGGCTGGGAGGAGTGCGAGCGGGCGGTCGCGGACGCGATGGCCGGGGGTCCGCCGCCGGACGCGGGGTCGTTGGCGCTCGTGCTGTGCTGGCTGGCCGCGTTGCGGCGGGACGCCGCCCGGACGGCCGCGGCCGTGAGCCGGGCGGAGGACTACTGCCTCGATCACGACCTGCCGGCCTACCTGCTGTGCGCGCGGGCCTGGGGCTGCTGGGGCCTGTTGAACCGGGGGCTGTGGTCCCGGGCCGCCGATGCCGCGCAGAAGGTCCTGGCCCATCCCGGCTCGCCGCCGGTCGCCCAAGCCCTGGCGCTGACCGTGCGGGGCCTGGTACGGGCCCGTCAGGGCCGGCCCGAGGTGTGGCCGCCGCTGGACCGGGCGGCGAGCCTGGTCGACCCGGACTGCCTGCGGGACACGGGACTGGGCTGGGAGGCCCGGGCCGAGGCGGCCTGGCTGGCCGGCGACCACGAACGGGTGCGGACGGAGGCCCGCCGCGCTCTGACCGCGCTGGCGGACCGCACCCATCCCTGGCTGTCCGGCTCCCTGGCCTGTTGGATCCGCCGCGCCGGAGGAGATCCCCCACCGGTCCCGGCGGCCGGTCCGTACGCGCGGGAACTGGCCGGCGACTGGGCCGGCGCCGCGGCGCACTGGGACCGGCTCGGCTGCCCGTACGACGCCGCGCTGGCCCGCCTGTCCGGTGACGCCTCCGCGCTGCGCCGGGCCCTGGCCGCCTTCGAGGCCCTGGGCACCCGGCCGGCCGTGGCCCACACCCGCTCCCTGATGCGGGCCCGCGGAATCCGCCCGGTCCGGCAGGGCCCGCGGCCGGCCACCCGGGCCAATCCCTACCGGCTCACCAACCGGGAGATGGACGTCCTGAAGCTGCTGGACGAGGGTCTTTCGGACGCCGAGATCGCCGCCCGCCTCTACATCAGTCCCAAGACGGCCGGACATCACGTGGGCGCCGTACTGACCAAGCTGGGTGTCCACACCCGCCATGAGGCCGCCCGGAAACACCACGGCCCCGACCCCGAGCGCGGGTAGCGCTGCGCGACGGACCGTTCAGGTCAACTGAATTTGCAGTTGATGTTCTGGCTGCCGGTGAAGGTGTTGTTCCCCTGTGCGGCCTGTCCCGTCGGAGAGCAGATCTGCAGCAGCGGCGGAATGCCCAGCAGGGAGAGAAGTCCACCGCCTCCGGGCGCCGCCGTACCGGCGAGGATGTTGTTGTTATTGGTGTTGTTGTTCGTGTTCACGCCCCCATTGTTGTTGTTATTGTTGTTGTTGTTCACCCCGCCGGGATTGTTGTTATTGTTGTTGTTCGTGTTGGTGTTCGTGGTGCTCTGGGTGTCGGTGCCTCCCAGGCCCGCCTGCCCCATCCGGTAGGGGGCCTGCAGCAGTGACGCCACGCCCAGGCGGGACAGGAGTCCCCCGTCGCCCTGCGCCTGCGCGCCTCCGGCGCTGAAGAGCACCACCGTGACCGCGGCGGTACTGATTGCGGCGAACCGCTTGGTGAGCTTCACTCGGCCAACCTTTCGTCGTCCCTGGTGCCGCATACTCAGTGCACAGGATGGCGACGGCCGGGCGGCAACGATCACCAGACGCGCGGCAGCGCCCGCGTTTTCCCCCGTACAGCCTCAGGGTTTCGCGCGCATTGGGAGGTCGGAAAAGAACGGCCGCTCAATGCGGAATTGCAGCGCGCGGCCGGCCGGAACGGTCCTACCGGTAGCCGCCCGCCATCTTTTCGAGCCGGGCGATGCGCTCCGTCATCGGCGGGTGCGTGGAGAACATCTTCGACAGCCCCTGGCCCGGACGGAACGGGTTGGCGATCATCATGTGGCTCGCCGTCTCGATGCGGGGCTCCGGGGGCAGCGGAAGCTGCCGGGTGCCCGTCGCCAGCTTGCGCAGGGCACTGGCGAGGGCGAGCGGGTCGCCGGTGAGCTGGGCCCCGGAGGCGTCCGCCTCGTACTCCCGGGAGCGGCTGATGGCGAGCTGGATCAGGGAGGCGGCGAGCGGGCCCAGGATGGCGATCAGCAGCATGCCGAACAGACCGGGTCCCTCGTCGTCGTCCGAACGGCCGACCGGGATCAGCCACGCGAAGTTCACCAGGAACATGATCACGGAGGCGAGGGCGCCGGCGACCGAGGAGATGAGGATGTCCCGGTTGTAGACGTGGCTCAGCTCGTGGCCGATGACCCCGCGCAGCTCGCGCTCGTCCAGCAGGCGCAGGATGCCCTCGGTGCAGCACACGGCCGCGTTGCGCGGGTTGCGGCCCGTGGCGAAGGCGTTCGGGGCCTCCGTCGGCGAGATGTACAGCCGGGGCATGGGCTGGCGGGCCTGCGTGGACAGCTCCCGCACCATCCGGTACAGCACCGGGGCCTCGAACTCGCTGACCGGACGGGCGCGCATCGCGCGCAGCGCCAGCTTGTCGCTGTTCCAGTACGCGTACGCGTTCGTCCCCAGGGCGACCAGCACCGCCACGATCAGTCCGGCGCGGCCGAAGAAGCCGCCGATGACGATGATGAGTGCCGACAGCCCTCCGAGGAGAACTGCGGTCCTGAGCCCGTTGTGCCGGCGGTGCACGGTGCGTCCTCCAAGTCGTGCGGCTGGGGAACACTCTGTTCCGGTGACCCTCCCGCAGGTGACAACGCCAGGCGGAGGCCACGAGTTCCCTGTGCGTACGGTGGCGCGCGGCGGCCGGGCGGGTGAGGTGCCCGTCCGGCCGTACGCGCGCGTGGCCGCACGGGTGCCCCACGCGCGCGGGACGACTCCTAGGACAGCCCGGAGGCCGCTCCTAGAACAGCCCGGCGGCCGCGAACCGCAGCACTAGCTGGGGTGCTCCGGAGAGGGCGACTCCGAGGACTCCGGTGACGGCGAGGGCGGCCGTGAGCGGGGCCGGCACCCGGTGCCGGACGGACTCGCCCTCGGGGGCGCGGAACAGCAGGGCCGCCCACTGGAGGTAGTAGAAGAGGCCGATCACGACGTTGACGGCCATGACGACGGCGAGCCAGCCGAGGCCCGCGTCGACGGCGGCCGAGAACACCGTGACCTTCGCGAACAGACCGATGACGCCCGGCGGCAGCCCGGCCAGGCACAGCAGGAAGAACGCCAGCAGCAGCGCGGCGAGCGGGTTGGTGGCGTACAGGCCCCGGTAGTCGCTGATCCGGTTCAGCGCGCGGCCGCGGCCCACCAGGGCGGCCACGGCGAACGCGCCGAGGTTCACGGCGGCGTACATCAGGGCGTACGCCACGGTGGAGCCGATCGCCCGCTCGGCGTCCTTGCTGTATCCGGCCGCGGCGATCGGCACCAGCAGATAGCCGGCCTGGCCGACGGAGGACCAGGCGAGCAGCCGTACGGCGCTGTACGCGCGCGTGGTCTGCTGGCGCAGCGCGGCGACGTTGCCGACGGTCATGGTCAGGGCGGCCAGCGCGGCGAGCGCGGGCCCCCAGACGCCGGCGTACGACGGGAACGCGACGACGGTGACCAGGATCAGGCCGGAGAAGCCGACGGCCTTGCCGACGACGGACAGGTAGGCCGCGACGGGCAGGGGCGCGCCCACGTAGGTGTCGGGCACCCAGAAGTGGAAGGGCACGGCGGCGGTCTTGAAGGCGAAGCCGACGAGGGTGAGGACGACACCGGTCTGGGCGAGGGTGTGCAGTTGTCCGCCGACGTGCGGCAGGCGCTGGGCGACCTGGGTGAGGTAGAGGGTGCCGGTGGTGGCGTAGACGAAGCTGATGCCCAGCAGGCTGACCGCGGTGGCGGTGACCGAGGACAGGAAGAACTTCAGGGCCGCCTCGGAGGACCGCTTGTCGCCGTGCCGGATGCCGACGAGGGCGAAGGCGGGCAGGGAGGTGACCTCCAGGGCGACGATCAGGGTGGCCAGGTCGCGGGAGGCGGGCAGGAGGGCGGCGCCGGCCGCGGAGGACAGCAGCAGGAACCAGAACTCGCCCGGCGGGACGCGGCGCCGCTCGTCGTCCAGGTGGGTGACGGAGAGCAGGGCGGCGAGCAGGGCGCCGCCGAGCACCAGGAGCTGGATGACGAGGGTGAAGCGGTCGGCGGTGTAGCTGCACGCGCGCGCGTGGGCGTCGGTGCAGAAGGTGGCGCGGTCGCCGTCCAGGAGGGGCAGCAGCAGCGCGGTCGCCGCGGCGAGTCCGGCGACCGAGACCCAGCCGAGCACGGCCTTGCGGGGCTCGGGCACGAACAGGTCGGCGACGAGGACGGCGAGTCCGACGAGGGCCGCGAGGGCGGGCGGGGCGATCGCGAGCCAGTCGACGGACTGGACCAGCGACTCGGCAAGCGGCTGGGCGCTCATCGGGTGCCTCCTGCGAGGAGCTGCTGCACGGCCGGGTCGGTCAGGCCGAGCAGGGCCTTCGGCCACAGTCCGGCGAGGACGGTGAGGGTGACGAGCGGGGTCCAGGCGGCGAACTCGTACCCGTGCACGTCCGCCAGCTCCGGGACCTCGCGCCGCACACCGCCCATGCAGACGCGCTGGACCACGATCAGCATGTACGCGGCCGTCAGCAGGGTGCCGGACGCGCCGATCGCCAGGAAGGTGAGGAAGGCGGGCCGGCTGAGGCCGGCGGCGGGCCGGAACGCGCCGAACAGCGTGAGCATCTCGCCCCAGAACCCGGCCAGGCCCGGCAGGCCCAGCGAGGCGACCGCGCCGAAGGCGAGCAGACCGCCGAGGCGGGGGGCCCTGCCGTACAGCGCGGCGCCGGTCTCCTTCGCCAGCGTGTCCAGGTCGGTGCTGCCGGTGCGGTCCTTCAGGGCGCCGACCAGGAAGAACAGCAGGCCGGTGATGAGGCCGTGGGCGATGTTGGCGAACAGGGCGCCGTTCACGCCGGTCGGGGTCATGGTGGCGATGCCGAGCAGGACGAAGCCCATGTGGCCGACGGAGGAGTAGGCGATCAGTCGCTTGAGGTCGCCCTTCGCGCCCTGCCGGGCGAGGGCGAGGCAGGCCAGGGAGCCGTAGACGATCCCGACGACGGCGAACGCGGCGAGGTACGGCGCGAAGGTGTGGAAGCCGTGCGGCGCGACCGGCAGCAGGATCCGGACGAAGCCGTACGTGCCCATCTTCAGCAGGACACCGGCCAGCAGGACCGAGCCGACGGTCGGCGCGGCCGTGTGGGCGTCGGGCAGCCAGCTGTGCAGCGGCCACATCGGCGTCTTCACGGCGAGCCCGAGCCCGATCGCCAGAACGGCGACGACCTGCACGGACGCGGTCAGCGACCGGCCGTTGTCAGTGGCGAGTGCCACCATGTCGAACGTGCCCGCCTTGAGACCGACCAGGAGCAGGCCGAGCAGCATGACCACGGAGCCGAGCAGCGTGAACAGGATGAACTTCCACGCGGCCCGGGTCCGGTCCGCACCGCCCCAGCGGGCGATGAGGAAGTACATCGGGATGAGCACCGTCTCGAAGGCGAGGAAGAACAGCAGCAGGTCGAGGACGGCGAAGCTGGCGAGGGTGCCGCCCTCCAGCAGGAGCAGGAGGGCGACGAACGCCTTGGGGGCCGGGCCCGCCGGCGGCTTGAAGTAGGAGTAGAGCGCGCAGAGGAAGGTCAGCAGCGCGGTCAGGACCAGAAGGGGGAGGGAGATGCCGTCGGTGCCGAGGTGGATCCGCACGTCGAGCGCGGGGATCCAGCTGATGTCGGTCGTGGCCTGCATCTTCGACGGATGGTCGTGGTCGAAGCCGAGCGCGAGGACGATCGCGGCGGCGAGGACCGCGCCGGTGACGGTCACGCCGTGCCGCAGCACGGCCTGCCCGGGTGACTTCCCCTTCAGTCCGGGGGGCGCCGGGAGGAGGGCGGCGACGGCGCCGAGGAGCGGGCCGACGACGACGAATGCCAGAAGGAACTGCATCACGGACTCGTTGATACCGATCACGCCTGCTCACGCTCCCGTGGCGACGAGGAGGACGGCGACCGCCAGGACGACGGTGCCGGCGAGCAGCGCGCTCACATAGGTCTGCACATTGCCGGTCTGGGCCCGCCGTACGGCGGTCCCGAGCAGCCGGGGCACGGCGGCGGCGCCGCGTACGTAGGTGTCGACGACCTCGCGGTCGAGGAACCGGACGAGACGCGCTGCGGCCTGGACCGGGCGGACGAACAGCGCCGCGTACACCGCGTCCAGGTGGAAGCCGGCGGCCGCGGGCCGGTGCAGCGGGCCGAGCAGCAGCCGTCCGGGGTCCGCCGGGTCGGGTGCGGAGGCGATGTCGCCGTAGGCCGGTGTGTGGGCGGCGATGGCCTCCGCCTCGACCAGGCCGGCGTCGCCCTCGGGATGGGCGGCGACGGCACCCAGCGGGGTCCGGGCGGCGAGCGCGGTGGTGCGCTGCCAGGCGCCGTAGGTGAGCAGGCCGCCGACCACGGCGAGGCCCGTGCCGAGGATCGAGGTGAGCGGGGCCGGGGTCAGGTCACGGCCGCCGAACCAGCCGGGCAGCGCGCGGTAGGCGAGCCCGCCGAAGGCGAGGGAGGGCAGGGCGAGGACCCAGAGCACCACGGTCATCGTCAGCGGCTGCCTGCCGTGGTCGGGGGCCTCGGCGCCCCGGCCGCGGAAGGCGAGCAGCCACAGCCGGGTGGCGTAGGCGGCGGTCAGCAGCGCGGCGAGCAGGCCGGCGACCAGGACGATCCAGCCGGCCGCGGCGGGAGCGTGTCCGGGGTGGCCCTGCGTCACGTGCTCGGCGGCACCGAGGACGGACTCCTTGGAGAAGAAGCCGCTGAAGGGCGGGATCGCGGCGAGCGCGAGCAGCGCCACGGTCATCGTCCAGTAGGCGTCCGGGACGCGGTCGCGCAGGCCGCGCATGCGGGACATGGCGGCCAGCGAGTTGGTGCCGGCGGCGTGGATGACGGCGCCGGCCGCGAGGAACAGCAGCGCCTTGAAGGCGCCGTGGGACAGGAGGTGGAAGACGGCGGCACCGCGGTCGCCGACGGCGAGGGCGCCGGTCATGTAGCCGAGCTGGCCGATCGTCGAGTAGGCGAGGACGCGCTTGATGTCGTCCTGGGCGAGCGCGGCGAGACCGGAGCCGGTCATCGTGACGGCGGCCATGACGGCGAGGACCACCATCGCGGCCTGGGAGGCCTCGAAGAGCGGGAGGAGACGGGCGGTGAAGTAGACACCGGCGGCGACCATGGTCGCGGCGTGGATCAGCGCCGAGACGGGCGTCGGGCCGGCCATCGCGTCCGGGAGCCAGGTGTGCAGCGGGAACTGCGCCGACTTGCCCGCGACCCCCGCGAGCAGCAGCAGCGCGATCGGCGTCGGATGGCTGATGCCGCCGCTCGCGACGGCGTCGAGGACGCGGGTGACGCGGAACGACCCGGCGTCGCCGGCCAGCGCGAACAGGCCGATGAGGAACGGCACGTCGCCCAGCTTGGTGACCAGGAAGGCCTTCAGGGAGGCGGCGCGGGCCTCGGGGGTCTCCCAGTAGTGGCCGACCAGGAAGTAGGAGCAGATGCCCATGACCTCCCAGCCGACCAGCAGCACGATCAGGTCGCCGGAGTAGACGACCAGCAGCATCGCGGAGGTGAACAGGGAGACGAGAGCGGCGTACGACGGGTAGCGCGGGTCGTCGCGCAGGTAGCCGGTGGAGTAGATCTGCACGCAGGCCGCGACGAAGGCGACCAGTACGGCGACGAGCGCGGCGAAGCCGTCGATGTGCAGGGCCAGCTCGACGGGCACGGACCCGGTGGGCGTCAGCTCGGTGTGGGCGTCCACGGCCGCGTCGCCGCCCTGGCGTACGGCGACCAGCGCGGCCAGCACCAGCGAGGCCAGCGGCGGCAGGACGGCGAGCGGGCGGACGAACCCGGGCGCGGTCCGGCCGAGCAGCAGGCCGGCCGCGGCGCCCAGGAACGGCAGGAGGGGGACGAGGACGGCGAGGGTGGTCGTGGTCACGCGGTGGCCTCAGCCTTCTCGGCCGCGGAGGTGCCGGGGCCCTCGGTCGCGGGGCCCTCGGCGGTGTCGCGGAGCTTGTCGATGTCGGCGGTGCCGCGGTTGCGGTGCACGGCGAGCACGATCGCCAGGCCGATGCCGATCTCGGCGGCGGCGATGGCGATGGTGAACAGGGTCAGCGCCTGGCCGGAGTGCAGGGTGTCCTCGGCGGTCCGGCTGAGCCAGACGTCGAAGGCGACCAAATTTAGGTTGACGGCGTTGAGCATCAGCTCGACCGACATCAGGACCAGGATCGCGTTGCGGCGGGCGAGGACGCCGTAGAGGCCGGTGCAGAACAGGAGGGCGGAGAGTACGGCGGGATAGGCGAGGTGCATCAGCGGGCGCCTTCCTTCCCGGGGGCCGCGGGCACGGCGCCGGCCCTGGCCTTGCGGGACAGCACGATCGCGCCGACCAGCGCGGCGAGGAGCAGCACGGACAGCGCCTCGAACGGCAGCACCCAGTGCCGGAACAGGCTCGCGCCGGTGACCGCGGTGGTGCCGGCGGCCGGGCCGTCCAGGTCGATCCAGGTGGTGCGGAAGGCGTCGGTGACGACCCACACCAGGGCGACGGCGGCGGCCGCCGCGACGGTCAGCGCGGCCCAGCGGTTGCCGGAGTCGGCGTCCGGGGAGCGGCCGATCGGGGCCCTGGTGAGCATCAGCCCGAACAGCAGGAGGACGACGACGGAACCGACGTAGATCAGGACCTGCACCCAGGCGATAAACTCGGCCGTGAGCAGCAGGTACTCCACGGCGAGCCCGCCGAGCGCCACGACCAGCCACAGGGCGGCGTGCACGAGCTGCCGGGTGGTGACGGTGATCAGCGCGGCGCCGAGGGTGACCAGGCCGACGAGCAGGAAGGCGATCTCGACACCGGTCGGCGACAGGAAACCGTGCGGGGCCGCGGCGAGGCGGAGGCCGTGCCCGGTCCCGGCGAGGTGCGCGGCTGCGGCGGGGGTCACGACTCGCCCTCCCGGGGTTCGGCCTGGGCGGCGGCCAGCTTCTCGGCGGTCTTGCGGGCCGCGGCGATCTCCTTGGGCTCCTCGGCGCCGGGGTCCAGGGCGGGCGGGGCCGGCACGGTCCACATCCACTCGCGGAGCTTGTCCCGCTCGTGGGTGAGGTCGCGGATGTCGGTCTCGGCGTACTCGAACTCGGGGGACCAGAACAGCGCGTCGAAAGGACAGACCTCGATGCAGATGCCGCAGTACATGCACAGGGAGAAGTCGATCGCGAACCGGTCGAGGACGTTGCGGCTGCGCTCCCGGCCGCCGGGCGCGGCGGGCGGGACGGTCTCCTTGTGGGAGTCGATGTAGATGCACCAGTCCGGGCACTCGCGGGCGCACAGCATGCAGACCGTGCAGTTCTCCTCGAACAGCCCGATCACCCCGCGGGAGCGGGGCGGCAGCTCGGGCAGGGTGTCCGGGTACTGCTCGGTGACCGTCTTCTTCGTCATCGTGCGCAGGGTGACGGCCAGACCCTTGGCGAGGCCGCTGCCGGGGACGGGGGCCATCAGGAGATCACCACCTTGACGATGCCGGTGAGGGCGATCTGGGCGAGGGAGAGGGGGACGAGGAGGGTCCAGGACAGCTTCTGGAGCTGGTCCTCGCGCAGCCGGGGATAGGTCACGCGGAGCCAGATCACCAGGAAGGCGAGGAGCGCGGTCTTCAGCAGGGTCCACACCCAGCCGAGGCCGTCGGCGCCCCACGGGCCGTGCCAGCCGCCGAGGAAGAGGACGGTGGTCAGACCGCACAGGACGACGATGCCGGCGTACTCGGCGAGCAGGAACAGGGCGAAGCGCAGACCGGTGTACTCGGTGTAGGCGCCGAAGATGATCTCCGAGTCGGCGACCGGCATGTCGAACGGCGGGCGTTGCAGCTCGGCGAGTCCGGCGACGAAGAAGACGACCGCGCCGACGAGCTGCCACGGCACCCACCACCAGTGGAAGGCGTGCAGGACGCCGGGCAGGGAGACCGTGCCGGCCGCCATCGCCACGGAGGCCGCGGCCAGCAGCATCGGCAGTTCGTAGGCGAGGAGCTGGGCGGCCGTGCGCAGGCCGCCGAGCAGGGAGAACTTGTTGGCGCTGGCCCAGCCGGCCATCAGCGAGCCGAGCACGCCGACGCCCATCACCGCGAGGACGAAGAACATCCCGGCGTCGAGGACCTGGCCGACGGCGCCCTCGCCGGGGCCGATCGGGATCGCCAGCAGCACCAGGAGGTACGGCAGGAGGGCCACGGCGGGGGCGAGCTGGAAGACGCGGCGGTCGGCGCCCGCCGGGACCACGTCCTCCTTCTGCGCGAACTTCACGCCGTCGGCGATGAGCTGGGCCCAGCCGTGGAAGCCGCCCGCGTACATCGGGCCGAGGCGGCCCTGCATGTGGGCCATCACCTTGTGCTCCGTCTGGCCGACGATCAGCGGGAAGGTGAGGAAGACGACGAAGACGACCAGGAGTCGCAGGGCGACGTCCAGCACGTCGTTCACTGCGGGCCTCCTGGGGGATCTTCGGGGGTGTCGGGACGATCGGGTCCGGCGGCCCCGCCGGGGCCTTCGGACTCGCCGGGGCCTTCGGGCCCGCCGGGCCTGGCTACCTCGCGTGAGTCCGGTTCCGGGGCGCGGTCCGGCTCGGAGCCCGGCTTGGCTGCCTCGCCTGATTCCGGTTCCGGGGCGCGGTCCGGCTCGGAACCCGGCCGGGCCGTCTCACGTGACTCCGGCTCCGGTTCCGGGGCGCGGTCGGGTTCGTCGAAGGCCGGGCGGGCGTGGTGCCACGGCGCGTCCGCGCTGCGCGGGGCGGCGCCCCGGCGCGCGGGCCGACCGGGACCGGCCGACTCGGCCGCCTTGTCCGGCACGGCCGCCTTGTCCGGCACGGCCGGCTCACTCGGCTCCGCCGCTTCCGGTGACCCCACCGGCTGCGACGGCTCGATCGGCTCGCCCGGCTCCCCCGCCGGCACCGGCTGCGGCGACTGGGCCGACTCGGTCGGCCCGCTCGGCGCGGTCGCCCTGTCCGGCACAGCCAGCGCGGACGGCTCGGTCGGCCCAGTCGGCTCACCCGACCCAGCCGGCGCGGTCCGCTCACCCGAGGCGGGCGGCTCCGTTTCCGTTCGTTGTGAGGTCGAGCCCTCCGACGCGCTGCGGGTGCGGCGCGGGCGTGCCGGTGCGGTCGGCTCGTGGGCCGTGGACGCCTCGGCGGCCGGGCCCGGGGCCGCCGCCCGGGTGGCGTCGCCCTCGGTCGCGGCCTGCTTGCGCGTCGCCGCGTCCTCGGTCCGTTCCGCCTGCTGGCTCGCCGAGCCCTCGCTCACACTCCGCGTCCGGCGCGCCGGCTGGGCCGTACCGCCGGCCTCCTGCCCCGTACGCGCGGCCTGGCCGGCCGAGCCCTCCGACGCCGAGCGAGTGCGCCGTACCGGACGCTCGCCGGCGGCGCGGCCCGCCGCCGCCCTGGCCGGGCGGGCCGGGGCGGGCGGCAGCTGGCCCTTGAGCGGGCCCCACTCGTTGGGGTCGGGCACGCCCGGGGGCAGCATCTGGCGGCGCTTGGGGCCGCCGTGCTCGGACTCGCCCGGTTCCTTGGCGCCCGGCCACGCCTTGGCGACCCGGGCGGCCAGGACGAAGTCCTTGCGGAGCGGGTGTCCCTCGAAGTTCTCCGGCAGCAGCAGGTGGTCCAGCCCCGGGTGGCCCTCGAAGACGACGCCGAACATCTCGTGGGTCTCGCGCTCGTGCCAGCCGGCGCCCGCGTAGACGCCGACGGCGGAGGGCAGCGCGGGGGCCTCGTGCGGGACGGTCGTACGGACCAGGAGGCGGCGGACCGGGCCGAGGGCGACGACGTGCGCGCAGACCCGGAAGCCGGTGCCCGGTTCGTCGACCGCGCTCAACCAGTCGAAGTAGGTGCAGGACAGGGTCGTACGGGCCGTCTCCAGGGCGGTGAGCCAGGCGGACGGCGGCACGTCGACGGTCAGCAGGCCGTACGACTCCTCGGCCGTGGCGTCCGGTCCGAAGAGTTCCCCGGCGGGGGCGGGCAGCCAGCCGGCCGTGCTCATGGCGTGCCCTCCTCACCGGCCGGGGCCGGCGGTCGCACCAGGCCGCTCTGGAGCGCGGCGGCGGACGGCCGGGCGGACCCGGCGCCGTACCGGTCTCCCAGCGACTCGTGGGCGATCTTCTCCTGCAGCTTGAGGATGCCCTGGAGCAGGGCCTCGGGGCGCGGCGGACAGCCGGGGACGTAGACGTCCACCGGGATGATCTGGTCGACGCCCTTGGTGACGGAGTACGAGTCCCAGTAGGGGCCGCCGCAGTTGGAGCAGGCGCCGAAGGAGATGACGTACTTCGGCTCGGGCATCTGCTCGTACAGCCGCTTGACCGCCGGGGCCATCTTGTCCGTCACCGTGCCCGAGACCACCATCAGGTCGGCCTGGCGGGGGCCCGGTGCGAAGGGGATGACTCCGAGGCGGATGAAGTCGTGGCGGGCCATCGACGCGGCGATGAACTCGATGGCGCAGCAGGCGAGGCCGAAGTTGAACACCCAGAGCGAGTAGCGGCGGCCCCAGTTGAGGACCACCTTCATCGGTTCGGGAGCCAGGCGGGCCAGCGTCCCGAGCCGCTGGGGCTCCGGCAGGTACACGGGATCCGGGGTCACGTCCATGCCAGGACGCCCTTCTTGTATGCGTACAGCAGGCCTACGGCGAGGAAGCCGAGGAAGACGAACATCTCCACGAGGGTCGCGGCGCCGTAGCCGGGGGCGGCGAAGACCGTCGCCCAGGGGAACAGGAACACCGAGTCGACCGCGAAGACGACGTACAGGAAGGCGTAGACGTAGTAGCGGACCTGGGTGTGGGCCCAGCCCTCGCCGACGGGGTCGACGCCGCACTCGTAGGTCAGGAGTTTCTCCGGCGTCGGCACGACCGGGCGCAGCAGCCGGCCGGCGCCGAAGGCGACCGCGACGAACAGCACGCCGACGAGGGCGAGCAGTCCGACCACGGAGTAGGACTGGAAGTATCCGGCCGCGACGGCGTGCGCCGCGGCGGTTGTCGAGTCGCCCAACGTCTCCCGCACCGTCCGTCCCTCGCTTCCTGGCCTCGTGTCCCCGGTGCTGCGGTGCCGCAGCGCGATTCGAGGATCTGTACGCACGGGAGTCTAGGCCCTGATAAAGAACCGGTAAGCAGCCCGTCACGGGAGAGGAGGGCCGCATCCCGCCCG
This sequence comes from Streptomyces sp. NPDC027672, assembly GCF_055566335.1. Classification (NCBI taxonomy): domain Bacteria; kingdom Bacillati; phylum Actinomycetota; class Actinomycetes; order Kitasatosporales; family Streptomycetaceae; genus Streptomyces; species Streptomyces sp. NPDC027672. The sequence continues at coordinate 855,174 of NZ_JBVHSO010000001.1, forward strand.
GGGTGGGGTTTTCCCCCGGCGGTCCAGGGCGGCGTACCGCATGGCGGGAACCGTGCCGGTCACGGCAGGCTGGCCGGCATGACCCCAACCAGCCCCGCCGCCGGTGACCCGCGTGCCGCCCTCCACCGGCTGCCTCCGCCCCGGCCGGCGTACGACGTCCACACCTGGAAGGAGATCCTGCATCTCCTGCTGAACCTGCCGGTGGCGGTGGTCGGGTTCACGTACGCGTTCGTCGTGGTGGTGGCCGGCGGTGTCCTCAGCCTCACCGCGATCGGACTCCCGCTGCTCGCGCTGAGCCTGCTGGGCTCCCGGCAGCTGGGCAAGCTGGAGCGGGCGCGCGCCCGGAAGCTGCTCGGGGTGCGGGTGGAGGAGCCGACCCCGCTGCCGCTGGCCCGCAGCGGGGGCCCGATGCAGCGGCTGTGGATGGCGCTGAAGGACCCAGTGGGCTGGCGCACCCTGCTGTACGACGTCATCCGGCTGCCCTGGGGCGTCCTCACCTTCTGCACCACGCTGGTCTCGCTGTTCGTCCTGTGGCCGGTGCTGCCGTATCTGTCCCGGGGCCTGGCGAACCTGGACCGGGCGATGGTCCGCGGGCTGCTGTCGCCCTCGGACGAGCTGGAGCGCCGGATCGCCGAGCTGGAGTCGGACCGGGGGATCGTCGTGGACACGGCGGCGGCGGACCTGCGCCGGATCGAGCGGGACCTGCACGACGGCGCCCAGGCGCGGCTGGTGAGCCTGGCCATGGGGCTCGGGCTGGCCCGGGAGAAGCTGCTGGAGGATCCGGACACGGCCGCGGCGATGGTGGACGAGGCGCACGGCGAGGTGAAGCTGGCCCTCCAGGAGCTGCGCGACCTGGCCCGCGGCATCCACCCGGCCGTCCTCACCGACCGCGGCCTGGACGCGGCGCTGTCGGCCATCGCCGCCCGCTGCACGGTGCCGGTACGGGTCGAGGTCGACCTGCCGGCCCGGCCGGCGCAGGCCATCGAGGGCATCGCCTACTTCACCGTCTCCGAGCTGCTCCAGAACATCAGCAAGCACAGCCGGGCCCGCACCGCCTCGGTGGACGTGCGGCACGCGGACGGGCGGCTGCTGGTCCGGGTGAGCGACGACGGCGTGGGCGGCGCCCGGCTCGACGGCGGCAGCGGGATGCGGGGCCTGGCGGAGCGGCTGGGCGCGGTGGACGGCCGGTTCGCGGTCGACTCCCCGGCCGGCGGCCCGACCGTGGTCACCGCCGAGCTGCCGTGGCGGGACCGGCAGGAGTAGGGCCTTCCTCCCGTCGAGCTGCCGTGACGGGACCGCCAGGAGCAGGCCCCTTCCTCCCGCCGAGCTGCCATGGCGGGACCGCCAGAAGCAGGCCCCGTCCTCCCGCCGAGCGGAACGCCGGGGTGGGGAAAACCCCCGGTCCAAGACGCCGATGGCCTCCATGTCGGGACGGCGCCCGGCGGACGACCCTGGACTGGGGCCTTTCGGAAGACCCTGGGGCGGAACCGCCGCCATGACGAGGAGAACGGACGAAGCGATGGCCACGGAGTACGGACACGGGTACGCCCGCCGGGACGAGCGGCGCCACCGGCTGCCGGCCGCGCTGCGGGCACCGTTCGAGGCGCGCGGTTGGCGCGAGTTCGCCTATGTGCTGCTGAGCCTGCCGGTCGCGGTGGTGCTGTTCGGCTGGGCGGTGACGATGATCGCCCTCGGTGCGGGCCTGCTGGTGACCTTCCTCGGCGTCCCGGTGCTGGCGGTGGCGCTGGCCGGCTGCCGGGGCATCGGCGCGCTGGAGCGGGCGCGGGCGCGGGCGCTGCTCGGCCTGGAGGTGGCCGAACCGGAGCCGCTGCGGCCGCGCAAGCCGGGCCCGGTGGCCTGGACGGGCGCGCTGCTCAAGAGCGGTTCCTCCTGGCGGCAGGCGCTGTACGCGCTGGTGCAGTTCCCCTGGGCGGTGTTCTCGTTCTCGGTGACGGTGACCTTCTGGAGCCTGGGCTGGTCGCTGCTGACGTATCCGCTGTGGCGCTGGGTGTTCCCGGCGTACGCCGGCGAGGCCGGGATCCAGCTCTACGGCGACGCCCACCACGCCATCTACCTCGACAACCCGTTCGAGATCACCGTGACCGCGCTGGTCGGGCTGGTGTTCACGCTGGTCACGCCCTGGCTCGTGCGGGCCCTGACCGGCGTGGACCGGCTGCTCGTACGCGGACTGCTGGGCCCGTCGCCGCTGTCGGCGCGGGTGGTGGAGCTGGAGTCGGACCGGGGCACCGTGATCGACACGGCCGCCGCCGACCTGCGCCGGATCGAGCGGGACCTGCACGACGGCGCCCAGGCGCGGCTGGCCGGCCTGGCCATGGACCTGGGCCTGGCGAAGGAGAAGCTGCGCGAGGACCCGCGCGCGGCGGCCCGGATGGTGGAGGAGGCGCACGGCGAGGTGAAGACGGCCTTGCAGGAACTGCGCGACCTGGCCCGCGGCATCCACCCGGCCGTCCTCACCGACCGCGGCCTGGACGCGGCCCTGTCGGCGATCGCCGCCCGCTGCACGGTGCCGGTACGGGTCGAGGTCGACCTGCCGGCCCGGCCGGCGCAGGCCATCGAGGGCATCGCCTACTTCACCGTCTCCGAGCTGCTCCAGAACATCAGCAAGCACAGCCGGGCCCGCACCGCCTCGGTCGACGTGTGGCACGTGGAGGACCGGCTGCTGGTCCAGGTGACCGACGACGGCGTGGGCGGCGCCGACCCGGCGCGGGGCTCCGGACTGGCCGGGCTGGCCGCCCGCCTGGACGCGGTGGACGGCGTCCTCGTGGTGGACTCCCCGGCCGGCGGTCCCACCCGGGTGACCGCCGAACTGCCCTGGCGCCCCTGAGCGCGCGCACGCCCTCCCTTCCCGCTCCCGCCCCGGCACGGCGGCACTCCCGCGCGAATCCTGGAATGCTGGGCCTGCGCAGGACGGCGGCCGGCACGGACGGACGCCGTCGTCACGGACCCGGTCACGAGGACCGGGCCGCAGGAGCGGGCTGTGGGGGGCCGGAAGATCGTGGAGGACAGGGTGCGGGTGGTCATCGCCGAGGACTCGGTGCTGCTGAGAGAGGGCCTGACCCGGTTGCTGACCGACCGCGGGCACGACGTCGTGGCCGGCGTCGGCGACGCGGACGCGCTGGAGAAGACCATCGCCGATCTCGACGGCCGGGGAGAACTGCCGGACGTGGTCGTGGCGGACGTGCGGATGCCGCCGACCCACACCGACGAGGGCGTCCGGGCGGCCGTGGCGCTGCGCCGGCTGCATCCCGGCCTCGGGGTGCTCGTGCTGTCGCAGTACGTGGAGGAGCGCTACGCCACCGAGCTGCTGGCCGGTTCCAGCCGGGGCGTGGGCTATCTGCTCAAGGACCGGGTCGCGGACGTACGGGAGTTCGTCGACGCGGTGGTGCGGGTCGCCCGGGGCGGTACGGCGCTGGACCCGGAGGTGGTCGCGCAGTTGCTCGGCCGCAGCCGCAAGCAGGACGTGCTGGCGGGGCTGACGCCCCGGGAGCGCGAGGTGCTCGGGCTGATGGCGGAGGGGCGGACCAACTCGGCGATCGCCCGGCAGCTCGTGGTCAGCGACGGCGCCGTGGAGAAGCACGTGAGCAACATCTTCCTGAAGCTGGGCCTGTCCCCGAGCGACGGCGACCACCGGCGGGTGCTGGCCGTTCTCACCTATCTGAACTCCTGAGGCCCGGCCGGGGCCCGGCGGCGGGGGTCGGGATGGGCGGACATGAGGCGAAGTCGCCGCGAACGGGCGATCTCAAATCGTCGTCCAATCCACGAATGACCCCGGGAAGGCGACCCTGACCGACGTAGGGTTGATCCTGGGATGGTCCGTGGGACGACCGGCCCCGGACAGCCGCCTCGAAGGAGGTCCAGTTCAGTGACCAGCCAGGTCAGCAGCCCAGCGGAGCACACCGACGGAAGCGTCGTGGGAGAGCAGCGCACACCGGGCGGCGCGAAGGACGTGCGGCGCCTGGACCGGGTGATCATCCGGTTCGCGGGGGACTCGGGTGACGGTATGCAGCTCACCGGCGACCGGTTCACCTCGGAGACCGCTTCGTTCGGCAACGACCTCTCCACGCTCCCGAACTTCCCCGCCGAGATCCGCGCCCCCGCCGGCACCCTGCCCGGTGTCTCGTCCTTCCAGCTCCACTTCGCCGATCACGACATCCTCACGCCCGGTGACGCGCCGAACGTCCTCGTCGCGATGAACCCGGCCGCCCTCAAGGCCAACGTCGGGGACCTCCCGCGCGGGGCCGAGATCATCGTCGACACCGACGAGTTCACCAAGCGCGCCCTGCAGAAGGTCGGCTACGCCGGCGACCCCCTCCAGGACGGCTCGCTCGACGGCTACCACCTGCACCCGGTGCCCCTGACCACCCTGACGGTCGAGGCACTGAAGGAGTTCGACCTCACCCGCAAGGAGGCCGAGCGCAGCAAGAACATGTTCGCGCTGGGCCTGCTGAGCTGGATGTACCACCGGCCCACCGAGGGCACCGAGAAGTTCCTGAGAACGAAGTTCGCCAAGAAGCCGGAGATCATGGCGGCGAACATCGCCGCGTTCCGCGCGGGCTGGAACTTCGGCGAGACCACGGAGGACTTCGCGGTCTCGTACGAGGTCGCGCCGGCCTCCGCGGCCTTCCCGGTGGGCACCTACCGCAACATCTCCGGCAACCTCGCCCTGGCCTACGGTCTGATCACCGCGGGCCGCCAGGCGGAGCTGCCGCTGTTCCTCGGGTCGTACCCGATCACGCCGGCCTCGGACATCCTGCACGAGCTGTCCCGGCACAAGAACTTCGGCGTGCGGACCTTCCAGGCCGAGGACGAGATCGCGGGCATCGGCGCGGCGCTGGGCGCGGCGTTCGGCGGCTCGCTGGCGGTCACCACCACCTCCGGCCCGGGTGTGGCGCTGAAGAGCGAGACGATCGGCCTCGCGGTCTCGCTGGAGCTGCCGCTGCTGGTGGTGGACATCCAGCGCGGCGGCCCGTCGACGGGGCTGCCGACCAAGACCGAGCAGGCCGACCTGCTCCAGGCGATGTACGGCCGCAACGGCGAGGCACCGGTGCCGGTGATCGCCCCGCGCACCCCGGCCGACTGTTTCGACGCGGCCCTGGAGGCGGCCCGGATCGCGCTGACGTACCGCACACCGGTGATGCTGCTGTCGGACGGCTATCTGGCCAACGGCTCCGAGCCGTGGCGCATCCCCGACCTGACGGAGCTGCCCGACCTGCGGGTGCCGTTCGCCTCCGGGCCCAACCACACCCTGGCCGACGGCACCGAGGTCTTCTGGCCGTACCAGCGGGACCCGCGGACCCTGGCCCGGCCGTGGGCGATCCCGGGCACCCCGGGCCTGGAGCACCGCATCGGCGGCATCGAGAAGCAGGACGGCACGGGCAACATCTCCTACGACCCGGCCAACCACGACTTCATGGTCCGCACCCGGCAGGCCAAGATCGACGGCATCGAGGTGCCGGACGTGGAGGTCGACGACCCGCACGGCGCGCGGACGCTGGTCCTCGGCTGGGGCTCGACGTACGGCCCGATCACGGCGGCGGTCCGGCGGCTGCGCCGGTCCGGCGAGTCGATCGCCCAGACCCACCTGCGCCACCTCAACCCGTTCCCGCGCAACCTCGGCGCGGTGCTGAAGAGGTACGACAGGGTGGTGATCCCCGAGATGAACCTCGGCCAGCTCGCCACGCTGATCCGGGCGAAGTACCTGGTGGACGCCCACTCCTACAACCAGGTCAACGGCATGCCGTTCAAGGCGGAACAGCTCGCCGCGGCGCTGAAGGAGGCCATCGATGACTGACGCCGGCGACGGGCTGCTCCAGCTGGTCCCCAGGGCCGAGGCCAAGCAGTCGATGAAGGACTTCAAGTCCGACCAGGAGGTGCGCTGGTGCCCGGGGTGCGGTGACTACGCGATCCTGGCCGCCGTGCAGGGCTTCATGCCGGAACTGGGCCTGGCGAAGGAGAACATCGTCTTCGTCTCCGGCATCGGCTGCTCCTCCCGTTTCCCGTACTACATGAACACCTACGGGATGCACTCCATCCACGGCCGCGCCCCGGCCATCGCGACGGGCCTGGCCGCCTCCCGCCGGGACCTGAGCGTGTGGGTCGTCACCGGTGACGGCGACGCCCTGTCCATCGGCGGCAACCACCTCATCCACGCCCTGCGCCGCAACGTCAACCTGAAGATCCTGCTGTTCAACAACCGGATCTACGGCCTGACGAAGGGCCAGTACTCGCCGACCTCCGAGGTCGGCAAGATCACCAAGTCGACGCCGATGGGCTCGCTGGACGCGCCCTTCAACCCGGTGTCGCTGGCGATCGGCGCGGAGGCGACCTTCGTGGCGCGCACGATCGACTCCGACCGCAAGCACCTGACCGAGGTGCTGCGCGCCGCCGCCGCCCACCCGGGCACGGCGCTGATCGAGATCTACCAGAACTGCAACATCTTCAACGACGGCGCCTTCGACGCCCTGAAGGACAAGGAGCGGGCCGGCGAGGCGCTGATCCGCCTGGAGCACGGGCAGCCGATCCGGTTCGGCGCCGACGGCGCGAGGGGCGTCGTGCGCGACCGCGCCACCGGTGACCTGGAGGTGGTCACCGTCACCCCCGAGAACGAGGCGGACATCCTGGTCCACGACGCCCACACCGCGTCCCCGACCACCGCGTTCGCCCTGTCCCGGCTGGCCGACCCCGACACCCTGCACCACACGCCGATCGGTGTGTTCCGCTCGGTCGAACGGCCGGTCTACGACACGCAGATGGCCCAGCAGCTCGACACCGCCGTGGCGCAGCACGGCAAGGGCGACCTGGCCGCGCTGCTCGCGGGCGGGGACACCTGGACGGTCGTCGGCTGATCCGTCCGCCGCTTCACGAGGCCCGGGACCCGGTGTCCCGGGCCTCGTCGTACGCCCGGCGGGCCGCCTCGACCCGGTCCATGCGCTCGTGCGTCCACCGGGCGAGGGCCCGGACCTGCTCCGCCGCCTCACGGCCGAGGCCGGTGAGCGAGTAGTCGACGCGGGGCGGGATGACCGGCTTGGCGTCCCGGTGGACCAGGCCGTCGCGCTCCAGGGTCTGGAGGGTCTGGGCGAGCATCTTCTCGCTGACGCCCCGGCCGGCGGCGCCGCCGACCGCCCGGCGCAGCTCGCTGAACCGGTACGGCCGCTCCAGCAGTTCGATCAGGACGAGGACGCCCCAGCGGCTGGTGACGTGCTCCAGGACGAGGCGGTACGGGCACCGCGCCTCGGTGACCGCCGCGTTCTCACTTACCGTCATGCCAGTACCTTACTTGAAAGTGGGTACTTTCCCAACGACAGCGCAGCTCTTACGGTGAGTGTCAGCACCCCATCCCCCTAGGAGTCGTGAACCATGAGCATCGTCGTCACCGGAGCCACCGGACACCTCGGCCGGCACGTCGTGGAGCAGTTGCTGGAGAAGGTCCCGGCGGAGCGGATCACCGCCGTCGTGCGCGACGAGGCCAAGGCCGCCGCCCTCGCCGCCCGCGGCGTCCGGCTCGCCGTCGCCGACTACGACGCGCCCGAGACCCTCGAGGGTCTGTTCGCCGCCGGCGACAGGGTCCTGCTGATCTCCGGCAACGAGGTCGGCGAGAACCGGGTGCGGCAGCACTCGGCCGTCATCGACGCGGCGAAGGCGGCCGGTGTGGCGCTGCTCGCCTACACCAGCGCCCCGGGCACCCTGACGGCCGCGCTGGCCGACGACCACCGGGCCACCGAGAAGGTGCTGCTCGCCTCCGGCGTTCCGTACAGCCTGCTGCGCAACGGCTGGTACCACGAGAACTACACCGAGAACCTGGCGCCGGTGCTGGAGCACGGCGCGGTCGTCCAGGCCGCCGGAGACGGCCGGGTCTCCTCCGCCGCCCGTGCCGACTACGCCGCCGCGGCGGTCGCGGTGCTGACCGGCGAGGGCCACGAGAACACCACGTACGAGCTGGGCGGCGACGAGGCGTGGAGCTTCGCCGAGTACGCGGCCGAGCTGAGCCGGCAGACCGGCCGGGAGATCGCCTACCAGCCCGTCCCGGCCGAGACCCTCACCGGCATCCTGACCGGCGCCGGGCTGCCCGAGCCGCTGGCCGCGGTGCTGGCCGGCGTGGACGCCTCGATCGAGAAGGGCGAGCTGGTCGTCACCTCCGGCGACCTGTCCCGGCTGGCCGGCCGGCCCACCACGCCCCTCGCGGACGCCGTCCGGGCCGCGCTGAAGGACTGACGCGCGGGGCCCGTCCCGGCCGTCGCGGCTGTCATGACTGTATGGCGATACGGACATGACAGCCGGGAGCGTCCGGCGCTACCTTCTCCTCGCGTGCCCGGACCGGGCACCCGAGTGCGAAGGAGGAGGCCGTGGCCCAGGCGCCCGAGCGTGAGCACCGCATAGGTCTGCTGAACGGTTTCGCCGCCTACGGCATCTGGGGCCTGGTGCCCCTCTTCTGGCCGCTGCTCAAGCCCGCCGGTGCCGTGGAGATCCTCGCCCACCGCATGGTGTGGTCCCTGCTGGTGGTAGCCGTGGCGCTGCTCTTCATCCGGCGCTGGGCCTGGGCGGGAGAGCTGCTGCGCCGGCCCCGGCGGCTCGGCCTGGTCGCCGTGGCCGCCGCCGTGATCACCGTGAACTGGGGCGTCTACATCTGGGCGGTGAACTCCGGCCATGTCGTGGAGACGTCGCTCGGCTACTTCATCAACCCGCTGGTCACCATCGCGCTGGGCGTGCTGCTGCTGAAGGAGCGGCTGCGGCGGGCGCAGTGGGCGGCGGTCGCGATCGGCCTCGCCGCCGTCGTCGTCCTCACCGTCGGCTACGGCCGCCCGCCATGGGTCTCGCTCTCCCTCGCCGTCACCTTCGCCGTCTACGGACTGGTGAAGAAGAAGGTCGACCTCGGCGGTGTGGAGTCGCTGGCCGCCGAGACCGCCCTGCAGTTCCTGCCGGCGCTCGGCTACCTGGGCTGGCTGGTCGCGCACGGCGACGCCAGCTTCCTCAACGACGGCACCGGCCACGCCGCCCTGCTCGCCTCCACCGGCATCGTCACCGCGCTGCCCCTGGTCTGCTTCGGCGCGGCCGCGATCCGCGTGCCCCTGTCCACGCTGGGCCTGCTCCAGTACCTGGCGCCGATCTTCCAGTTCCTGCTCGGCATCTTCTACTTCCACGAGGCCATGCCGCCCGAGCGGTGGGCCGGGTTCGCGCTGGTCTGGGTGGCCCTGTTCCTGCTCACGGGCGACGCGCTGCGCCACTCCCGGCGCCCGCGGCGGCCCGCCGGGCCGCCGCGGGCGCCGGGACACCGGCGTCGGCACCGGCGGACGTCTGACGGTCAGGACCGCGCCGCCGCCGCGCGGTCGGCCAGCCGGACCATGCGGGTCCGGGCGGCCTCCAGCGGGCGCGGATCGTCCGCGGCCGGGCCCGGCTCGGCGGCGAGGTCCGTCCACAGGCCGACCAGGTCGCGGCCCAGCCGCAGGCCCTCCTCCGGATCGCGCACCGCGCGCCAGGCGGTGGCCGCGCTGCGTACGTTGCCGTAGGCGGCCTCGCCGTCCCGGGCCTGGCGGCGCAGCCGGGCGAGGTCCAGGGAGAGCCGGCAGGCGCGCACGGGGTCGTCCGCCAGGTAGGCGATGTAGGCGGTCAGCTCGCGCACGTGCAGCACCTCGGCGTGGGTGGGGCCGAACACGGCGGACGCCTCGGCCAGCGTCCGGTCGGCCAGCTCCGCCGCCGCTTCGATCCGGCCCGCCCGCACGGCCTCGTTGATCCGGCCCAGCGGCTCGGTGAGCAGCTCCGCGCCCTCGGCGGTCTCGGTCAGCGGCCCGTCCCCGAGCACCTCCTCGGCGACCGCGTCGAACCCACGGGCCGGGGTGTGCCCGGGCGCGGGCGGCTCCTCCGGTACGGCGGTGACGGCGGCCCACAGGTCCGCGTCCCCGCTCACTCCGGCGCCTGTCCCGGCGCGCGCCGCCGTCTCCGCCTTGGCCGACGCGTCCGCGCCTGCGAGGGGGGCCGGGGCGGCGGTCGTGGTGTGCGGGCCCGGACCGGTGAGGGTGGCTCGCGGACCCGGGACGGCGGCCGGGGAGGGCACGGCCGGGGCCTGCGGGAACGGGACGGCACTGGCCTGCCGGCCCGGGGCGGCGGCCGGGGCCTGCGGAGCCGGGCCCGGAGAGGGCGTGGCCGGTGGGTCCATCACGGGCGGTGGACCGAATCGGCCGGCCGGGGTCTGGCCGGTGCCCGGGGTCGTGGTCTGCGCGGTCTCCGGCGCGGTCAGCCGGACCGGTTCGCCGGTCATCCGGCTGGAGCCGTCCGCCGAGACCTCCAGGGGGACCACACAGCCGGCGACGTCGTCGTGGACCGTGGCGCGTATCGGGGCACCCAGGCTGATGGCCAGGCGCTGGAGGTGGTTCAGGACGGCCTGCTGGATCTCCTCGCCCGGCGCCGCCACGACCGGCACCCCGTCCACCGAGGCGCCACCCCCGCCGAACACCCGTACCGGCAGCGCCGCCGGATGCCCCACGGGCTGCCGCGGCCGCTTCTTCTCGAAGCTGAGTCGAGCCATCGGTGAACCTCACTCCCCCGGCGCCGCGATCCGGTCGTACGCGTCCTGGCCTCCAGTGTGTCGGTTCGCGCCCCGTTTCCGCGTCACCACGGCGTCACAGCCTCGCATCAGCCGCCCCTGGCGCAGGTTACTTGCATGTGCATAAGATGCACAGGACTTGTCCGGGGTACGACACGACCCACTGGGGGGACTCCCATGAGCCGCCGCTTCCTCTTCGTCCTGGGCAGCGCCCGCGCCGAGAGCAACACCGAGCTGCTGGCCCGCGAGGCCGCCGAGCAGCTACCCGCCGGCACCGGACAGCGCTGGATCCGACTGGCCGAGCACCCGCTTCCCGACTACACGGACCTGCGGCACGACAGCGACCACGTACGGCCGCCCGCGGACACCCCCGCCGGGCTGCTGCTGGACGCCACCCTCGAAGCCACGGACATCGTGATCGCCTCGCCGCTGTACTGGTACTCGGTCTCCAGCCTCACCAAGCGCTACCTGGACTACTGGGCGGGCTGGCTGCGCACCCCGGGGGTCGACTTCAAGGAGACGCTGTCCGGCCGCACCCTCTGGGGCGTCGCGGCGCTCGCGCACGAGGAGCCGGCCGTGGCCGACCCGTACGTGGGCACCCTGCGCAACTCGGCCGCCTACCTGGGGATGCGGTTCGGCGGAGTGCTGCTGGGCAACGGCAGCAAGCCCGGTGACGTGCTGAAGGACACCGGGGCGCTGACGCGCGCGAAGACGTTCTTCGCGCAGGACGCGCCCTTCGCTCGCTTCCCGTACGAGACCGGCGGCGCCTCCTGAGCGCTACGCGTTGATGTCCCTCGCCGTGAACCGCGCCCAGGCCGCCGAACCGAACACGGCCGCGTACAGGGCCTGGAGACCGAGGTCGCGCACCAGATCGTCCCAGTAGACGGGGTCGCGCATCAGGTCGGCGAACGACAGCCAGTAGTGCGAGAAGAGGTACGGCTGGAGCGCGTGCAACTGGGGTATCTGGTCGACGATCTGCACGGTGATGAGCAGGCCGACCGTGGTCGCCATCGCCGCGATGCCGCTGTCGGTGAGGGTCGACACGAACAGGCCGAGGGCCGCCACGCCGACCAGGGAGGCCGCCACCACCAGGGCGATCAGCAGGGCGCGGGCCAGTCCCTCGGCCAGGCTGATCCGGGTCCCGGAGATCGTCGTCAGCTCGCCGAGCGGAAAGAGCAGCGCGCCCACGGCCAGCGCCGAACCGGCGACGACCAGGGTAGCCAGCAGGCAGAAGGCCAGCACCGTCGCGTACTTGGTGAGCAGCAGCCGGGTACGGCCGGCCGGGGCGACCAGCAGATAGCGCAGCGTGCCCGCGCCGGCCTCCCCGGCGATCGCGTCGCCCGCGACGACGCCGACCGCCATCGGCAGGAAGAACGGCAGGGTGGCGGCCAGCGCGGTGAACACCAGGAACAGGCCGTTGTTGGTGATCTGCGCGAGGAAGGCCGGGCCCTCGCCGCCGCCCGCCCGGCCGCCGTCCCGTGTCTCGATCCGCACCGCGATCCCGACCAGCACCGGCACCGCGGCCAGCACCCCGAGCAGGGCGAGCGTGCGCCACCGGCGGACGGTGGTGACCAGTTCGCTGCGCAGCAGCCCGAGGGCCCACAGCGGATGCGGACGGCGGACGGCTGCGGTCCGCGGCGGCTCAGCCCGCGACATCGAATCCCTCCCCGGTCAGCGCCACGAACGCGTCCTCCAGCGAGGCCCGTTCCACGGTCAGGCCCCGGACGCGGACACCCGCGGCGACCAGGGCCGCGGTCACCTCGGCGAGATCCCGGCCGGGCGGTTCGCCGGTGACCCGGTCGCCGTCCGAGGACACGTCCCCGACGCCCAGCTCCTTCAGCACCCGGGCCGCCTCGGCCGGGTCCGGGGTGGTCACGGCCAGCCGGCCGCGCGCCCCGGCCGCCAGGTCGGCCACCGCGCCCTGGGTGACGAGCCGGCCGCGCGCCATGACCGCCGCGTGCGTGCACACCTGCTCGATCTCGTCGAGCAGGTGGGAGGAGAGGAAGACGGTCGTGCCCTCGGCGGCCACTTCCCTGACCAGGGCGCGGATCTCGCGCATGCCCTGCGGGTCGAGGCCGTTGGTGGGCTCGTCCAGGACGAGCAGCCGGCGCGGCTGGAGCAGCGCGGCGGCCAGGCCCAGGCGCTGTTTCATGCCGAGCGAGTACGCCTTCGCCTTCTTGCCGGCGGCGGCCGCGAGGCCGACCCGGTCCAGTGCGGCGGCCACGCGCGCGTGCCGGGTGCGCGGGTCGGCGGTGGGGTCGGCGGCGTCGTAGCGCAGCAGGTTGTCCCGGCCGGAGAGGAAGCCGTACAGGGCGGGGCCCTCGATGAGCGCGCCGACCTGCGGGAGGACCGTGCGGGCCGCCTGGGGCATGGGCCGGCCGAGCACCCGGACCGTGCCCGCGGTCGGCTGGATCAGGCCCATCAGCATGCGGATGGTGGTGGTCTTGCCCGAGCCGTTCGGACCGAGGAAGCCGAAGACGCTGCCCGCCGGGACGGTCAGGTCGAGACCGTCCACGGCGAGCTGGCCGCCGCGGTAGCGCTTGCCGAGCCCCCGGGTGACGATCACACTCGCCGGCTCCGCGGCCGGGGGCGCCGCCGGATCGTGCGCGGCGCGCGCGTCCCGCGGGCCGTGGTCCGCGGCGGACGGTCCGTCCATCGGCTCCCCCTCGCTTCCTGCGTCCGGCGGCGGCCCCGCAGGGGTCACTTCCCCGTGTCGGCCGCCTTCACCAGGGTCTCCTTCGTCACCGCGCCCGCGTACACCTTGCCGTCGTCGGTGATCAGCGCGTTGACCAGGCGGGTGGAGAAGAGCGTGCCCTTGCCGAACTTCCCGGAGACCGGGTCGCCGAGCGAGCCGAGGAAGCCGCCGAGGTCCCCGCCCTGGGAGCCGGTCGGCAGGCCGCCCTCGGCGCCCGTCTCGATCACGGCGACGGACGTCCAGCCCTTGCCGAGGACCTGCGGTCCGTCCGGGCCCCCGGCGGGCCGTCCGCCGCGCTCCGGGGTGTGCTCCGGTGCCTTGGCCGCGTCCTTCTCCTCGGTGACCTTCGCGCCCTTGGGCGGGGTGAAGTCGAAGGCGGAGGCGGCCGGGCGGGCGAAGGAGACCTGGGTGAAGCCGGCGTCGACCACGGCGGCGCCGCCGCTCTTCGGGGTCAGCGTGAACTTCAGCGGCAGGCCCGTCTTGGCGTCCACGGCGATGCTGATCGCGCCGACCGTGGTGCCGGACTGCCGGGGCCGGATCAGCAGCTTGTAGGCGTCGCGCCCGGCGACCTGCGCGGTGCCGTCGACGGTGACGGACGTGGTGTCGTCCACCGCCTTCAGGGCCTCGTCGGCGAAGTCCTTGGGCGTGGCCGGCGCCTCGGCCCGGTGGTCCTTGCCGGACGCGGGCGCGGTGGAGTGGTAGACCTCGTTGCTCTTGCTGTCGTAGCCCCAGACGTCCTTGCCGTCGTGGATCAGGCTGTACTCGGCGCCGCGCTCCAGCAGCGACAGCTTCTGCCGGTCCGGGCCGTCCGCGGCGACGCGCAGGGTGTGCGTGCCGGACACCAGCTCGGTGAGCCTGTCCTTCGGGTCGGCCGAGGAGCCGTCGCCGGAGTCCTTGCCGGAGCCGCCCCGGGCCCCGGAGAGCAGCCCGTCCTCCAGGCCGCCGAGGTCGGGCAGGCCCAGGTCGGTGCTGATCTTCACGGTGCCGGACAGCCGCTGTACGTCCGACCGGGCCATCTTCTCGACGAGCTGCTGCGCGCTGATCTTCGGCAGATCGGGGTCACCGGAGTCGGCGAGCGCCGGGACGAGCCCGATCGTGACCGCCGCCACCCCCACCACCGCGACCGGAAGCGCGTACCGGGCGGCCGTGCGCCGTCCCGTGCGCGCGTCCTCGTCCCGCGTGGCGCCCACTGTGTCCTCGCTGTCGTACGGTGCCATGTGTGCCCTACCTCCGTCGTCGGCGGCGGCTGTCCTCACGCTGGTCCACCCTGACCGCCATTCTCACCCGAAACGGTGAGGAGTGGTGATGTCCGTGGTGTCCATATGACCAAATCGGCCGCGCGGAAGCGTCACCCCACGGAGCCAGCCGCGCGTACGCCTGCGGTATGACACGGGACGGCCGCGCCTCCTCCCGACCCCTAGGGGACGGGTGATCGCCGGGCGGGGCCGGCCGGGCGGGTCAGCCCGCGCGGTGCACCACCGCGTCGCACAGCTCGGTCAGCGCGGCCTTGGCGTCGCACTCGGTGAGCGGGGCCAGCGCGGCCCGCGCCTCCTCCGCGTACCGGATCGTGTCCCGGCGGGCCTGCTCCAGCGCGGGGTGCGTGCGCAGCCCGGCCAGCGCCTCGGCGTGCCGGGCGTCGTCGCTGAGGTCGGAGTCCAGCAGCTCGCACAGCGCGACGTCCTCGGGCAGGCCCAGCCGGGCGGCCCGCTCGCGCAGCCGGAGCACCGGCAGGGTCGGGATGCCCTCGCGCAGGTCGGTGCCCGGGGTCTTGCCGGACTCGTGGGAGTCGGAGGCGATGTCCAGGACGTCGTCCGCGAGCTGGAAGGCGACGCCGAGCCGTTCGCCGTACTGGGTGAGCACGTCGACGACCCGCTCGTCGGCGCCGGACATCATCGCGCCGAACCGGCACGCCACCGCCACCAGGGAGCCGGTCTTGCCGGCCAGCACGTCCAGGTAGTGCTCGACCGGGTCGCGGCCGTCGGAGGGGCCCGCGGTCTCCAGGATCTGACCGGTGACGAGCCGTTCGAAGGCCAGGGCCTGCACCCGGACCGCCTCCGGGCCGAGGTCGGCGAGGATGTGGGAGGCGCGGGCGAAGAGGAAGTCGCCGGTGAGGACCGCGACGGAGTTGCCCCAGCGCGTGTTGGCGCTGTCCACGCCCCGGCGCACGGCCGCCTCGTCCATGACGTCGTCGTGGTAGAGCGTGGCCAGGTGGGTCAGCTCCACGACCACGGCCGACGGCACGACGCCCGGTGCGTAAGGGTCGCCGAACTGGGCCGCGAGCATCACGAGCAGGGGCCGGAACCGCTTCCCGCCGGCCCGGACGAGGTGCTGCGCGGCCCCGGTGATGAACGGGACCTCGCTCTTGGTGGCCTCGAGCAAGCCTTCCTCGACAGCCGCCAATCCGGCCTGGACATCGGCTTCCAGAGCCTGGTCCCGCACGCTCAGCCCGAACGGCCCGACGACGGTCACGAGGGGTCTCCTGTCTGCTGGTGTCTGCTGGCGATTACACGGTTTGTCGATAGGTCGCTGCCATCACTCAAGTCAGCGTATCCGGTCCCGTTTCGATCACCGATAGCGCCCACCCGTCCAGCTTGGGTGGTATCGGATCATGGCGGGCATAGTTTTGATCACATAGTAATACTCCACTTCCATCACGACCCGGACTCTGGGTTCGAAAGCCCCTAATGCCTCTAATCCCTCATGTCTGATTTGACGTCATTTGCTATTTCGTGAATTGGGTCACCCGGCCGACGGACCCACCCCACCCGCCACACCGCCGTCCGCCCGTTGCCCGTCGGCGAGTTGAGGATTGGCGACCGCAAAGGATCAAGTACCCCATACAGCGGTGATCAAGGTCAAATAGCGCCTTAAGCGCATCCGGTACTTGTTCCCGACATGTGCTCTCGCATACGTTCCGGGCCGTCGGGCGGACGCCGAATCCTGCCGCCGCCCGCGTAACCCATCGACGAACTCATTCGTACGGCAGGAGCGGGGGACCCAGGTAAGCCGCCGTCCCGGCGCGGCACGTGCCGCGTCTGGACGGCTAGGGGTGAAGCCGTGCCTCCTCCAGGGCACGGCCGGGCGCCTCCCCGCCCGAACCCGACAGCTCACCTCGCAGGCGCCGGAGAGGATTCCCCATGCCTGCCGCCGCTCAGCACACCCGCAACACCCGGCTCGTCCGCGCCGTCGCCGCCGCCTGCACCGGTGCGGCCGTCCTCGCCCTGCCGCTGATCGGCGCGACCGGCGCCGCCGCGGCCACCACCGCCGCCCCGGCGGCCGCCACCACCCCCGCCGGCTACCCGAACACTCTCGACGGCTGGATCCGCGAGTCCCTCGCGATCATGGGCCAGAAGGGCATCCCGGGCACCTACCACGGCATCTACCGCAACGTGATGCGCGAGTCCTCGGGCAACCCGGCGGCCATCAACCTCTGGGACTCCAACGCCGCCAAGGGCATCCCGTCCAAGGGCCTGCTCCAGGTCATCGACCCGACGTTCAACGCCTACCACGTCGCCGGAACGTCCTTCGACATCTACGACCCGGTCGCGAACATCACCGCCGCCTGCAACTACGCCGCCGCCCGGTACGGATCGATCGACAACGTGTTCGGCGCCTACTGACCGGCACCGGTCGGTGTCCCCGGACACCACCGCGGGCCCGGTCAGCCGGCCGGGAACAGTCTTTCGAGGACGACGGCGACGCCGTCGTCCTCGTTCGACGCGGTGACCTCGTCCGCCACCGCCTTCAGCTCGGGATGCGCGCCGGCCATGGCGACACCGCGCGCGGCCCAGTCGAACATCGGGATGTCGTTGGGCATGTCACCGAAGGCGAGGGCCCGTTCGGCGCCGATCCCCAGCCGCTCGGCGGCCAGCGCCAGACCGGTCGCCTTCGTCACCCCGCCCGGCTGGAGCTCCACGGTGCCCGGCCCCGACATGGTGACCGTCGCCAGCGAGCCCACCACCGAGCGCGCCACGGCCGCCAACTCGTCGTCGGACAGCTCGGCGTGGCGCAGCAGCACCTTGCTGATGGGCGCGCTCCACAGCTCGGCCCGCCGGCCGACGCGGACCGCGGGCAGCGTCGGGTGGGGCATCCGGTAGCCGGGCTCGATGAGCGTGCGCCCGTCCACGCCGTCCTGGTCGACCGCCGCGTACACCTGCCCCACCTCCGCCTCGATCTTGCCGAGCGCGGTCTCCGCCAGCTCCCGCTCCAGCCGCACCGACCACAGCAGCCGGCCGGCCCCGGCGTCGTAGACCTGTGCTCCCTGTCCGCACACCGCCAGCCCCGTGCAGCCCAGGCGGGCGAGCAGGGACCGCACCCGCGGGGCCGGGCGGCCCGTCACGACCAGATGCCGGGCCCCGGCCCGCGCCACCCGCGCGAGCGCGGCCAGCGACCGGTCGGAGACGGTGTCGTCGCCGCGCAGCAGCGTCCCGTCCAGGTCGGTGGCGATCAGTGCATATGCCGGGGTGGGTGCCATGATCAGAGAATACGGACACCGCGCCCCGCCGACTCACCCGTCTTTGCGCCTACTTGTGTGCCGTCCGGCCCGAAATACCCTGCGGGGACGCCCTCCTGGCGGCCGGGGCCGGCGCAAGCCGCCGGCGCACCCGGTCCGGCCGCCCTTCCGGGGCCCGCCGTGCGGCACTGCCCATGACACGCATGTCGGCCGTAACGTGTGGCGCGACCACATGGAACGCATCGCCATGCACGGCCCGGATGAGAGTGAGGCAGCACCCCATGCCCCCCTTCGACGTCCCCGAGGGCGACCCCTTCGGCCCGCACAACCTCCCCTACGGCGTGTTCTCGCCCGCCGGCAGCACGGAGCGGAGGATCGGCGTCCGGCTCGGGAACCACGTCCTGGACGCGGGCGCCGCCGCCGCGGCCCTCGGCTCGCCCCACCAGCCGCTGCTCGCCCGGCCCACCCTGAACCTGCTGCTGGCCGCCGGCCCCGCCGCCTGGTCGGAGGTGCGGCGCGCCGTCACGTCCTGGGTCACGGACCCGGCGCACCGCGCGGCCGTCGAGCCGCTGTTCCACCCCTTGTCCGAGGTGGCCCTGCACCTGCCCTTCGAGGTGGCGGACTACGTCGACTTCTACGCCTCGGAGCACCACGCCCGCAACGTCGGCCGGATCTTCCGCCCGGACGCCGAGGACTCCCTCACCCCCAACTGGAAGCACCTGCCGATCGGTTACCACGGCCGCTCCGGCACGGTCGTCGTCTCGGGCACGGACGTCGTACGGCCGGCCGGGCAGCGCAAGGGCCCGGCCGACCCCGCGCCCGTCTTCGGCCCGTCGGTGCGGCTGGACATCGAGGCCGAGGTCGGTTTCGTCGTGGGCGTGCCGTCGCGGCCGGGCAGCCCGGTCCCGCTCGGCGCGTTCCGGGAGCACGTCTTCGGGCTGTGCCTGCTGAACGACTGGTCCGCACGGGACGTCCAGGCCTGGGAGTACGTCCCGCTCGGCCCGTTCCTCGGCAAGTCCTTCGCCACCTCGGTGTCGGCGTGGATCACCCCGCTGGAGGCGCTGGAGCACGCCCGCGTGGCACCTCCGGAGCGCACGCACCCGCTGCTGCCCTACCTGGACGACTCGGCGCCCGGCATCGAACCGGGCGGCTACGACCTCCGTATCTCCGTCGCGGTCAACGGCCACGTGGTCGCCGAGCCGCCGTTCTCCACCATGTACTGGACCGCCGCCCAGCAGCTCGCGCATATGACGGTCAACGGCGCCTCGCTACGCACGGGCGACCTGTACGGCTCGGGCACGGTGAGCGGCCCCGCCGCACGCCAGCGCGGCTCGCTGCTGGAGCTGACCTGGAACGGCCGCGACCCCCTCGACCTCCCGGACGGCAAGCGGACGTTCCTGGAGGACGGGGACACGGTGACCCTGTCGGCCTGGGCGCCCGGCCCGGACGGCCGCCGGGTGGGACTGGGCGAGGTCGGCGGACGGGTCGTACCGAACTGAGCGGCACCCCGGCCGGCCACGCGCGGCCGGCCGGGGCACCCGCGCGTGACCCTGTCGGTGCGCGGGCCGGGCGGATCGTCCTCGGCACCTGACTCGGGGCGTTGTCTTCGTCATACTGACAAGGACACGCACCACTCGTTCCGCGCGACGCGCCACCCTGCGCCGCGCGCCCGGCAAGACCCGCACCCGCATACGTCTCCGACCAGGAACCGGAGCCCCGGCATGACCGTCTGCCTGCTCCTGCTGAGCGTCGTCGCCCTGACAGCCGCCGTGCCGGTGCCGCGCGCGCTGACCCGGGCCGCCTGGCCCGAGCGGGATCCCGTGGTGGCGCTGTGGGTGTGGCAGTGCCTGGTCGCCACCGTCCTGCTGTGCTGTCTGACCGCACTGGTGCTGGGCGCGGCGGCCGTCTTCCACACCGTCCGCGACCACGTGTTCGCCCCCGCGCCGCCCGCCGTCACCGCCGCCTACGACCTGTCCACCGCGCCGGGTTGGGCCGCCGCCCTCACCGTGCTGCTGGCCTGCGGGGCCGCCTGGACGACGGCGATGCTGGCCCGGGAACTCGCCGAGGTCCGCCGCAGCCGCGGCCAGGCCCGGGCGCACCTGCGCGAGCGCGCCCCCGAACTGCCGGCCGGACTGCCGGCGGCACGCGGCCCGATGCTGGTCCTGGAGGACGAGTACCCGGACGCCTGGTGGATGCCCGGCCACCCGCCCCAACTGGTCGTCACCACCGGGGCGTTGCACCGCCTCACCGATGTGCAGCTCGACGCCGTCCTCACCCACGAGCGCGGGCACGCCCGTGCCCACCACGACTGGCTGCTGCACCTGTCCGCGGCGCTCGCCACGGGCTTCCCGCGCGTGCCGCTCTTCGCCCACTTCTGCGACCAGACCCACCGCCTGGTCGAGCTGGCCGCCGACGACACGGCCTCCCGGCGCTGCGGGCACCTCACCACGGCCCTCGCCCTGATCGAGCTGAACCAGCACCGGGGCGTCCTGTCCTGCGCCTCCAGCCGCCGGCTGCTGGGCGAGCGCGTGGACCGGCTGCTGGAGCCGCCGCCACGGCTGCTGCGCCGGCAGCGGGCCCTGACCACGACGGTGGCCGCGCTGGTCCCGCTGCTGCCGCTGCTGATCACCTTCGCGCCCGGCCTGACCGCGCTGTCCTGAGCGCCCCGCCGGCCGGCGGACACCCGCCCCGGCGGGACGCTGTGTCCCGCCGCTATATCCAGTCGTCCGGCTCGGGCTCGTCCGGCGGCTCGGGCCAGTCCTCGTCCGGTGCGCCGCCGGCTGCGGCGGCCGGTGCGTCGCCGGGGGCGGCCGGCGCGGACCCGCCCAGGGAGGTCAGCACCTGGAGCACGCCTTCGCCGTACGTCGCCAGCTTCTTCTCGCCGACGCCGTTCACCGTGCCCAGATCCCGCACCGAACCGGGCCGCCGGGCCACGATCTCCCGGAGGGTGGCGTCGTGGAAGATCACGTACGCCGGGACGCCCTGTTCCCGGGCCTGCTCGGCACGCCAGGCCCGCAGCGCCTCGAAGGCGGGCAGCAGCTCCTCGGGCAGCTCGACCGCGGCCGCCTTGGCCTTGCCGGTGCCCGCCGCGCCACCGGCGGACCGCGACCGGACGACGGCCGCCTTCTTCGGCTCCTTGCGCAGCGGCACCTCGCGCTCGCGCCGCAGCACCGTGCCGCTCGCCTCGGTGAGCACCAGCGTGCCGTACTCCCCTTCGACCGCGAGCAGTCCCTGGGCCAGCAGCTGCCGGATGACTCCCCGCCACTCCCCCTCGGCGAGGTCCTGGCCGATACCGAAGACGGAGAGCTGGTCGTGGTCGAACTGGATCACCTTGCCGGTGCGCTTGCCGAGCAGGATGTCGACGATCTGGAGCGCGCCGAACTTCTGCCCGCGCTCCCGTTGCAGCCGCACCACCGTGGACAGCACCTTCTGCGCCGCGACCGTGCCGTCCCAGGTCTCCGGCGGGCTGAGGCAGGTGTCGCAGTTGCCGCAGGCGTCGGCGTCGGCGTCCTGGCCGAAGTAGGCGAGCAGCTGACCGCGCCGGCACCGGACGGTCTCGCACAGCGCGAGCATGGCGTCCAGGTGGGCCCCGGCCCGGCGGCGGAACGCCTCGTCGCCCTCGCCGGACTGGATCAGCTTGCGCTGCTGCACGACGTCGTTCAGGCCGTACGCCATCCAGGCCGTGGACGGCAGGCCGTCGCGGCCCGCCCGGCCGGTCTCCTGGTAGTACCCCTCGATCGACTTGGGCAGGTCCAGGTGGGCGACGAAGCGCACGTCCGGCTTGTCGATGCCCATGCCGAAGGCGATCGTCGCGACCACGACCAGGCCGTCCTCGCGCAGGAACCGGGACTGGTGTGCCGCGCGCGTGGCCGCGTCCAGGCCCGCGTGGTACGGCACCGCCTGGACGCCGTTCGCGGTCAGGAACTCCGCCGTGCGCTCGACCGAGTTGCGCGAGAGGCAGTAGACGATGCCGGCGTCGCCCGGGTGCTCCTCCCGCAGAAAGGCGAGGAGCTGCTTCCTGGGGTCGGCCTTGGGCACGATCCGGTACTGGATGTTGGGCCGGTCGAAGCTGGCGACGAAGTGGCGGGCCGCCGGCAGGTTCAGCCGCTGGGTGATCTCCTGGTGGGTGGCGTCGGTGGCCGTGGCGGTGAGGGCGATCCGCGGGACGTCCGGCCAGCGCTCGCCGAGCAGCGACAGGGAGAGGTAGTCGGGGCGGAAGTCGTGGCCCCACTGGGACACGCAGTGCGCCTCGTCGATCGCGAAGACGGAGATCTTGCCGCGCGAGAGCAGGTCCAGCGTGGCGTCCAGCCGCAGCCGCTCCGGGGCCAGATAGAGCAGGTCCAGCTCGCCGGCCAGGAACTCGGCCTCGACCACGCGCCGCTCGTCGAAGTCCTGCGTGGAGTTCATGAAGCCGGCGCGGACGCCGAGGGCGCGCAGCGCGTCGACCTGGTCCTGCATGAGCGCGATCAGCGGTGAGACCACCACGCCCGTGCCCGGTCTGACCAGGGCCGGGATCTGGTAGCACAGCGACTTCCCGCCGCCGGTCGGCATGAGCACGACGGCGTCGCCGCCCGCGATCACATGCTCGACGATCGCCCGCTGCTCGCCCCGGAAGGTCTCGTATCCGAAGACCCGGTGCAGCGTGGCCGCAGCCTCGCTGCCGACCGTGCCCGGCCCTTCGGTCATCTGTGGCATCTCGCTGATTCCGCCCGTCACGCCCATCGTCCTGTCCCCGCCGGTCCCCCGTGTGCCGTCTGTCGACCGCTCCCTCCACCATAGGGGCCCGCACCGACAGCCTCGGAGTTATCCACAGACCGGCCGGACGCCACACGTCAACGACACGACCATTGGTCACACGTTCGCGGGAGACCCGCCCGTTCCCCCCGATACTCTGGACGGACCGGCGAGACTCCGTCCCATGGGAGCACTGATGAGCGTCGCACCGAAGGCGTCCACACCCAGCTGGCCGACACCGCCGAAGGGCGGATGGACCGCCGACGACCTGGACCGCCTCCCGAATCTTCCTCCGCACACGGAACTGATCGACGGGAGCCTGGTCTTCGTGAGTCCGCAGACTCTCTTCCACACCCGCGCCATCGACTTCTTCAATTGGCAGCTTCAATCGCTGGCGCCCGAGGAATTCGAGGTCGTCCGCGAGTTCACGATCGACATCGACCGCCAGAACCGGCCCGAGCCGGACGTGGTCGTGGTGCGGGCGGACGTGGTGGACGATCCGTACCAGACCCGCTTCCCGGTGGAGTCCGTCGTCCTGGCCATCGAGGTCGTCTCCGAGGACTCGGCCTCCCGGGACCGCGAGACCAAGCCGCTGAAGTACGCCCGCGCGAAGATTCCGCACTACTGGCGGGTCGAGAACGAGAACGGCCGGGCCGCGGTGCACGTCTTCGAGCTGGAGCCGACGACCGGCGCGTACACCGGCACCGGGATCTTCCGCGAGCGGATGAAGGTGGACGTGCCGTTCCCGGTGGACCTGGACCTCACCCGGATCAGGGCGCGCCGCGACAGCGCCGGGTGACGTACGCGGACAGACCACTGCCCGGCCCCTCTTGCTTGCAGGGAGCCGGGCAGTGGCACGTCAGCGCACGAACACTCCCGCCTGGCCCGCCAGGTCCAGGAAGTACTGCGGTGCCACGCCGAGCACCAGGGTCACCGCCACGCCCACGCCGATCGCCGCCATGGTCAGCGGGGACGGCACGGCCACGGTCGGGCCGTCCGGCTTCGGCTCGCTGAAGAACATCAGCACGATCACCCGGATGTAGAAGAACGCGGCGATCGCCGACGAGATCACACCGACAACGACCAGCGGGGCCGCGCCGGCGTCCGCCGCCGCCTTGAACACCGCGAACTTGCCCGCGAACCCGGAGGTCAGCGGGATGCCGGCGAAGGCCAGCAGGAACACCGCGAACACGGCCGCCACCAGCGGCGAGCGCCGGCCGAGGCCCGCCCACTTGGACAGGTGGGTGGCCTCGCCGCCCGCGTCCCGGACCAGCGTGACCACGGCGAACGCACCGATCGTCACGAAGGAGTAGCCCGCCAGATAGAACAGGACCGACGACACGCCGTCCTTCGACGTGGCGATGACACCCGCGAGGATGAAGCCGGCGTGCGCGATGGACGAGTACGCCAGCAGGCGCTTGATGTCGGTCTGGGTGATGGCGACGATCGCGCCGCCCAGCATGGTGATGATCGCCACCGCCCACATGACCGGCCGCCAGTCCCAGCGCAGGCCGGGCAGGACGACGTAGAGCAGGCGCAGCAGCGCGCCGAACGCGGCCACCTTCGTCGCCGCCGCCATGAAGCCGGTCACCGGGGTGGGCGCGCCCTGGTAGACGTCGGGCGTCCACATGTGGAACGGCACCGCGCCCACCTTGAACAGCAGGCCCATGACGAGCAGGGCGCCGCCGATCAGCAGCAGCGCGTCGTTGCCCATCGTGCCGGCCAGGGCGGGGTCGACACCGGTGACCGTGCCGTCGACGACCTGGGCGATGCGCGCGTACGACACCGAGCCCGCGTAGCCGTACAGCAGCGCGATGCCGAACAGGGTGAACGCGGAGGCGAACGCGCCCAGCAGGAAGTACTTGACCGCGGCCTCCTGCGACACCAGCCGCTTGCGCCGGGCCAGCGCGCACAGCAGGTACAGCGGCAGGGACAGCACCTCCAGGGCCACGAACAGGGTCAGCAGGTCGTTGGCCGCGGGGAAGACCAGCATGCCGCCGACCGCGAAGAGCAGCAGCGGGAAGACCTCGGTGGTGGCGAAGCCCGCCTTGACCGCCGCCTGCTCGCTGTCGCTGCCGGGCACGGAGGCGGCCTGCGCGGCGAAGGAGTCGACCCGGTTGCCGTGCGCCGCCGGGTCCAGGCGCCGTTCGGCGAAGGTGAACAGGGCGACCAGGCCGGCCAGCAGGATGGTGCCCTGGAGGAAGAGGGCCGGGCCGTCGACCGCGATGGCGCCCATGGCGGCGATGTGGGCCTTCGTGGTGCCGAATCCGTCGGCCGCCAGCGCGACGACCGCGGCGAACGCGGCGCACAGCGCGACGACGGAGACGAAAACCTGTGCGTAGTAGCGGGACCTGCGCGGGACGAACGCCTCGATGAGGACTCCGACCAGGGCCGCGCCGACGACGATCAGCGTCGGCGACAATTGTCCGTATTCGATCTTCGGCGTGTCGATCTTCGAGATCGGTTCGGCCGCGGTTGTCCACAGGCTGTGGACGGCTGCTGCGCTCACTTGGCCGCCTCCACCTCGGGCTGGGGGTCCTTCTTGTGTACGTCGGACAAGGTCTGCTTGACCGCCGGGTTCACGATGTCCGTGACGGGCTTCGGATAGACGCCCAGGAAGATCAGCAGCACGATCAGCGGGGCCACGACCACCAGCTCGCGCACGCGGAGATCGGGCATCGCCGAGACCTCCGGTTTCACCGGGCCCGTCATCGTCCGCTGGTACAGCACCAGGGTGTAGAGGGCGGCGAGGACGATGCCGAGGGTGGCGATGACGCCGATCACCGGATAGCGCGTGAACGTGCCGACCAGGACCAGGAACTCGCTCACGAACGGTGCCAGGCCGGGCAGCGAGAGGGTGGCGAGACCGCCGATCAGGAAGGTGCCGGCGAGCACCGGGGCGACCTTCTGCACGCCTCCGTAGTCGGCGATGAGCCGGGAGCCGCGCCGGGAGATCAGGAAGCCGGCGACGAGCATCAGCGCGGCCGTGGAGATGCCGTGGTTGACCATGTAGAGCGTGGCGCCGGACTGGCCCTGGCTGGTCATCGCGAAGATGCCCATGACGATGAAGCCGAAGTGCGAGATCGACGCGTACGCCACCAGGCGTTTGATGTCCCGCTGGCCGACGGCGAGCAGCGCGCCGTAGAGGATGCTGACCAGGGCCAGGACCAGGATCACGGGCGTCGCCCACTTGCTGGCCTCCGGGAAGAGCTGGAGGCAGAAGCGGAGCATCGCGAACGTGCCCACCTTGTCGACGACCGCGGTGATGAGCACGGCGACGGGTGCGGTGGACTCCTGCATGGCGTTGGGCAGCCAGGTGTGCAGCGGCCACAGCGGCGCCTTCACCGCGAAGGCGAAGAAGAAGCCGAGGAACAGCCAGCGCTCGGTGCCGGCCGCCATGTGCAGCGAGCCGTTCGCGCGGGCCTCGGCGAGCTGCTGGAGGCTGAAGTTCCCGGCCACCACATAGAGGCCGATCACCGCGGCCAGCATGAGGAGGCCGCCGGCCAGGTTGTAGAGGAGGAACTTCACCGCCGCGTACGACCGCTGGGTGGCGGCCGTCTCCTCGCCGTGCTGGTGGGCACGGTCCCCGAAGCCGCCGATGAGGAAGTACATCGGGATCAGCATGGCTTCGAAGAAGATGTAGAAGAGGAAGACGTCGGTGGCCTCGAAGGAGATCAGCACCATCGCCTCGACCGCGAGGATCAGCGCGAAGAAGCCCTGGGTGGGCCGCCAGCGGCGGTTGCCGGTCTCCAGCGGGTCGGCGTCGTGCCAGCCGGCGAGGATGATGAACGGGATCAGTACGGCGGTCAGCGCGATCAGCGCCACCGCGATGCCGTCGACGCCCAGTTCGTACCTGACGCCGAAGTCCTTGATCCAGGCGTGGCTCTCGGCGAGCTGGTAGCGGTCGCCGTCCGGGTCGAAGCGGACCAGGACGGTGACCGCCAGGGCGAGCGTGGCGAGCGAGACGAGCAGCGCCAGCCATTTCGCGGCGGTGCGCCGGGCGGCCGGTACGGCGGCCGTGGCGACGGCCCCGAGGGCCGGGAGCGCCGCCGTCGCTGTGAGCAGAGGAAAGGACATCGGTATCAGACCGCCCTCATCAGCAGGGTCGCGGCGACGAGGAGTGCCGCACCGCCGAACATCGAGACCGCGTAGGAGCGGGCGAAGCCGTTCTGGAGCCGGCGCAGTCGTCCGGACAGGCCGCCGAAGCCGGCCGCCGTGCCGTTGACGACGCCGTCGACCAGGGTGTGGTCGACATAGACCAGCGAGCGCGTCAGGTGCTCGCCGCCGCGCACCAGGACCACGTGGTTGAAGTCGTCCTGGAGCAGGTCGCGGCGGGCGGCCCGGGTGAGCAGCGAGCCGCGCGGGGCGACGGCCGGGACGGGCTTGCGGCCGTACTGGGCCCAGGCGACGGCCACGCCGAGGACGAGGCAGACCATGGTCGCGCCGGTGACGGTCGCCGCGCCGAGCGGGGAGTCGCCCTCGCTGTGCCCGGTGACCGGCTCCAGCCAGTGCAGGAAGCGGTCGCCGATGCTGAAGAACGCGCCGCCGAAGACCGAGCCGACGGCCAGCACGATCATCGGGATCGTCATGACCTTCGGGGACTCGTGCGGGTGCGGTTCGGTGTGCTCGCCGCGGGTCTCGGCGGCGGGCTCGGCGCTCGGCGCCTCCGGGGAGCGCGTGGGCTGGTTCTTCCAGCGCGCCTCTCCGAAGAACGTCATCAGCATCACGCGCGTCATGTAGAAGGCGGTGAGGGCCGCGCCCAGCAGGGCCGCGCCGCCGAGGATCCAGCCCTCGGTGCCGCCCTTGGCGAACGCCGCCTCGATGATCTTGTCCTTGGAGAAGAAGCCGGACAGGCCCGGGAAGCCGATGATGGCGAGGTAGCCGAGGCCGAACGTGACGAACGTGACCGGCATGTACCTGCGCAGGCCGCCGTAGCGGCGCATGTCCACCTCGTCGTTCATGCCGTGCATCACGGAGCCGGCGCCGAGGAACAGCCCGGCCTTGAAGAAGCCGTGCGTCACCAGGTGCATGATCGCGAAGACGTAGCCGATCGGTCCGAGGCCGGCCGCGAGGACCATGTAGCCGATCTGCGACATGGTGGAGCCGGCCAGCGCCTTCTTGATGTCGTCCTTGGCGCAGCCGACGATCGCACCGAACAGCAGCGTGACCGCGCCGACGACGGTGACGGCGAGCTGGGCGTCGGGCGCCGCGTCGAACAGGGCGCCGGAGCGGACGATCAGATAGACGCCCGCGGTCACCATCGTCGCCGCGTGGATCAGGGCCGAGACCGGGGTCGGGCCCTCCATGGCGTCGCCGAGCCAGGACTGCAGCGGCACCTGGGCGGACTTGCCGCAGGCGGCGAGCAGCAGCATCAGGCCGATCGCGGTGAGCCTGCCCTCGGAGGCGTCACCGGTGTGCGTGAGGACCGGGCCGAAGGCGAAGCTGCCGAAGGTGGTGAACATCAGCATGATCGCGATCGACAGGCCCATGTCGCCGACCCGGTTGACCAGGAACGCCTTCTTCGCGGCCGTGGCGGCGCTGGGCTTGTGCTGCCAGAAGCCGATCAGCAGGTACGAGGCGAGACCGACGCCCTCCCAGCCGACGTAGAGCAGCAGGTAGTTGTCGGCGAGGACGAGCAGCAGCATCGCCGCGAGGAACAGGTTCAGGTAGCCGAAGAAGCGGCGGCGCCGCTCGTCGTGCGCCATGTACCCGACCGAGTACAGGTGGATCAGTGAGCCGACGCCCGTGATGAGCAGGACGAACGTCATGGACAGCTGGTCGAGGCGGAAGGTGACGTCCGCCTGGAAGCCGGCCACCGGGACCCAGCTGAACAGGTGCTTGACCAGGGTGCGGTGTTCGGCGCCCCGGCCGAGCAGGTCGGCGAAGAGGATCAGGCCGCACACGAAGGAGGCGGTCGACAGCAGCGTGCCGATCCAGTGGCCGGCCCGGTCCAGGCGCCGGCCGCCGGTCAGCAGGACGGCCGCTCCGAGCAGGGGCGCCGCGATGAGCAGCGCGATCAGGTTCTCCACGATTCTTCCGACCCCTTACAGCTTCATCAGGCTGGCGTCGTCGACCGAGGCCGAGTGGCGGGTGCGGAACAGCGACACGATGATCGCCAGGCCCACCACGACCTCCGCGGCGGCGACGACCATCGTGAAGAAGGCGATGATCTGGCCGTCGAGGTTGCCGTGCATCCGGGAGAAGGTGACGAACGCGAGGTTGCAGGCGTTCAGCATCAGCTCGACGCACATGAAGACGACGATGGCGTTGCGCCGGATGAGGACACCGGTCGCGCCGATCGTGAACAGCAGGGCGGCGAGGTAGAGGTAGTTGACCGGGTTCACTTCGACGCCTCCTCGGGCCGCTTGAACGTCTCCGGCGGGGTGGGACCGCGCTCCAGGCGCTCCTGCGCGCGCTGCTCCAGCGCCCGCAGGTCGTTGAGCGCCTGCATGGACACGTCCCGGATCTGGCCGCGCTCGCGCAGCGTCTTGCTCACGGTCAGCTCGGACGGGGTGCCGTCGGGCAGCAGGCCCGCGATGTCCACCGCGTTGTGCCGGGCGTAGACGCCGGGGGCGGGCAGCGGCGGGATGTTCGTGCCCTCGCGGATGCGCTGCTCGGACAGCTCGCGCTGGGTCCTGGCGCGCTCCGTGCGCTCGCGGTGGGTGAGCACCATGGCGCCGACGGCGGCCGTGATGAGCAGCGCGCCGGTGATCTCGAAGGCGAAGACGTACTTGGTGAAGATGAGGGACGCCAGGCCCTCCACGTTGCCGTTCGCGTTCGCCTGGCCGGTGCCGTTGAACTGCTTCAGGGAGGCGTTGGCGATCCCGGCGAACAGCAGCACGCCGAAGCCGAGCCCGCACAGCAGGGCCAGCCAGCGCTGGCCCTTGATGGTCTCCTTCAGGGAGTCCGCGGCCGTGACGCCGACGAGCATCACCACGAACAGGAACAGCATCATGATCGCGCCGGTGTAGACGACGATCTGCACGACGCCGAGGAAGTAGGCGCCGTTCGCCAGGTAGAAGACCGCCAGGACGATCATGGTGCCGGCGAGGCAGAGCGCGCTGTGCACGGCCCGCTTCATGAAGACGGTGCACAGGGCGCCGATCACCGCGACCGTGCCGAGGACCCAGAACTGGAAGGCCTCGCCGGTGGAGGTGGCGTAGGCGGCGAGGTGCTGCGCGCTCATCGGCCGATCACCTGCTCCGCGGCCGGCTCGTCCGGGCCGGCGGTGGCGGCGCCCTCCTGCGGGGCCTCGCCCTTGGACACGGCGGTCTGCTGGACGGTGCCGGGCGCGGCGTGGGTGACCACACCGCGGTAGTAGTCCTGCTCGTCCGTCCCCGGGAAGATCGCGTGCGGGGTGTCGACCATGCCCTCGTCGAGACCGGCGAGCAACTGCTCCTTGGTGTAGATGAGGTTGGCGCGGCTGGAGTCGGCCAGCTCGAACTCGTTCGTCATCGTCAGCGCGCGGGTGGGGCACGCCTCGATGCACAGTCCGCACAGGATGCAGCGGGCGTAGTTGATCTGGTAGACGCGGCCGTACCGCTCGCCCGGGGAGTAGCGCTCCTCGTCGGTGTTGTCGGCGCCCTCCACATAGATCGCGTCGGCGGGGCAGGCCCAGGCGCACAGCTCGCAGCCGACGCACTTCTCCAGGCCGTCCGGATGGCGGTTGAGCTGGTGCCGTCCGTGGAACCGCGGAGCCGTGGTCTTCTTCTGCTCCGGGTACTGCTCGGTCAGCCGCTTCTTGAACATGGCCTTGAAGGTCACGCCGAAGCCGGCCACGGGGTTCTGGAAGCCGGGCTTGGACTGCCCGGACTCCTGAGGCTCCTCAGCCATCGGACGCCTCCTTTCCATCCGAAGTTCCGTCACTGACAGTGTCCGGTCCGCCACTGACAATCAGTTCCCGCTCCCGGCGCGGGCGGCGCCTCGGCACCGGCGGCAGTTCCTGTCCGGGCAGCGGCGGGACCGGGAAACCGCCCGCCATCGGGTCGAAGGACGGCTGCCCGGCGGCGGGCCGCGCGGCCGTCCTGCCCTTCTCGCGGAACATGTCGGCGACGAAGGAGACGAGCAGCAGGGCGAGGACACCGCCGCCGACGTAGAGGGCGATGTCGGCGAAGTCGTAGTTCTCGTTGCGCAGGGCGCGGACGGTGGCGACCAGCATCAGCCAGGTCACGGAGACCGGGATGAGGACCTTCCAGCCCAGCTTCATCAACTGGTCGTAGCGGACCCGCGGGAGCGTGCCGCGCAGCCAGATGAAGAAGAACAGCAGCAACTGGACCTTGACGACGAACCAGAGCAGCGGCCACCAGCCGTGGTTGGCGCCCTCCCAGAAGCCGCTGACGGGCCAGGGCGCGCGCCAGCCGCCGAGGAACAGGGTGGCCGAGACGGCCGAGACCGTCACCATGTTGACGTACTCGGCGAGCATGAACATCGCGAACTTGATCGACGAGTACTCGGTGTTGAAGCCGCCGACCAGGTCGCCCTCGGACTCCGGCATGTCGAAGGGGGCGCGGTTGGTCTCGCCGACCATCGTGACGATGTACAGGACGAAGGAGACCGGCAGCAGCAGGATGTACCAGCGGTCGTGCTGCTGTTCCACGATCGTGGACGTCGACATCGACCCCGAGTAGAGGAACACGGAGGCGAACGCGGCGCCCATGGCGATCTCGTAGGAGATCATCTGCGCGCAGGAGCGCAGACCGCCGAGGAGCGGGTAGGTGGAGCCGGAGCTCCAGCCGGCCAGCACGATGCCGTAGATCCCGACCGAGGCCACCGCGAGGATGTAGAGCATCGCGATCGGCAGGTCGGTGAGCTGCATGGTGGTGCGGTGGCCGAAGACCGAGATCTCGTTGCCGGCCGGTCCGAACGGGATCACCGCGATCGCCATGAAGGCCGGGATGGCCGCGACGACCGGCGCGAGGACGTACACCACCTTGTCCGCGCGTTTGACGACGAGGTCTTCCTTGAGCATCAGTTTCACGCCGTCGGCCAGCGACTGGAGCATGCCCCAGGGGCCGTGCCGGTTGGGGCCGATGCGTAGCTGCATCCAGGCGACGACCTTGCGTTCCCAGACGATGGAGAACAGCACGGTCACCATCAGGAAGGCGAAGCAGAACACCGCCTTGACGACGACCAGCCACCACGGGTCGCGGCCGAACATCGAGAGGTCTTCAGCGGCGAGGTACGCGCTCATGCCTCCACCTCCTTGGGGGCCGGGCCGGCGACCGCCGCCGGGCCGATGCGGACGAGGGAGCCGGGCCGCGCCCCGGTGTCGGAGGCGACGCCGGCGCCCGTGGAGTTCAGCGGGAGCCAGACCACCCGGTCGGGCATCTCGGTGATCTCCAGCGGCAGGGCGACGGTGCCGGCCGGACCGGTGACGGCCAGGACGGCGCCCGCCGCGACGCCCGCCTCGGCGGCCGTCGCCGGGGACAGGCGCGCGCGGGCGGCGTGCCGGGTGCCGGCCAGCGCCTCGTCGCCCTGCTGGAGGACGCCCCGGTCGAGCAGGAGGCGGTGCCCGGCGAGTACGGCCTCACCGGCGGCGGGGCGGGGCAGCGCGCCCGCGGTCTCCACCGGCTCGGCGGCGCGGGGGCCGTCCCAGGGGCCGAGCCGGTCGATCTCCGCGCGGGTGGTGCGCAGGTCCGGCAGGCCCAGGTGGACGTCCATGGCGTCGGCGAGCATGTGGAGCACGCGCGTGTCGGCCGGGGCGAGCCGGCGGGTCATCTGGTCGGGCTTGAGCGCGGCCTCGAAGAAGCGGACCCGGCCCTCCCAGTTGAGGAAGGAGCCCGCCTTCTCGGCGACCGCCGCGACCGGCAGGACGACGTCGGCGTGTTCCGTGACCTCGCTGGGCCGCAGCTCCAGCGAGACCAGGAAGCCGACGTTCTCCAGGGCCGCACGCGCGCGTGCCGGGTCGGGCAGGTCGGCGACCTCCACCCCGGCGACCACCAGTGCGGACAGTTCGCCCGCGGCCGCGGCCTCGACGATCTGCCCGGTGTCGCGGCCGTAGCCCGCCGGCAGCTCCGCCAGGCCCCAGACCGCGGCGACCTCCGCCCGCGCGCGCGGGTCGGTCGCCGGGCGGCCTCCCGGCAGCAGCGAGGGCAGCGCGCCCGCCTCGACGGCGCCGCGCTCACCGGCCCGCCGGGGGATCCACACCAGGCCGGCGCCGGTCGCGGTGGCGGCGCGCGCGGCGGCAGTGAGGCCGCCCGGGACGCCGGCCAGCCGCTCGCCCACGACGATGACGGCGCCGTCGGCGCGCAGGGCCTCGGCGGCCAGCGTGCCGGGCTCCTCCAGGCCGAGGCCGCTCGCGAGGGCCTCCAGCCACTCCGTCTCGGTGCCGGGAGCGGCCGGCAGCAGCGTGCCGCCCGCCTTCTCCAGGCCCCGGGTGGCGTGCGTGGCCACCGCGAACACCCGCTGCCTGTGCTTGCGCCAGGCCTTGCGCAACCGCAGGAAGACGCCGGGGGCCTCCTCCTCGGACTCGAAGCCGACCAGCAGGACGGCGGGCGCCTTCTCCAGGGAGGTGTACGTGACACCGCTGCCGTCGAGGTCGCGGCCGTGGCCGGCCACCCGGGAGGCCAGGAAGTCGGCCTCCTCGCCGCTGTGCACGCGGGCGCGGAAGTCGATGTCGTTGGTGTCGAGCGCCACCCGCGCGAACTTCGTGTAGGCGTAGGCGTCCTCGACGGTCAGCCGGCCGCCGGTGAGGACGGCGGCGCGGGAGCGAGCGGCGGTCAGGCCGCGCGCCGCCGCCTGGAGCGCCTCGGGCCAGGAGGCGGGCTCCAGGACGCCGTCGGCGTTCCGGACCAGCGGCGTCTCCAGGCGGTCCCGGGTCTGCGCGTACCGGAACGCGAAGCGCCCCTTGTCGCAGATCCACTCCTCGTTGACCTCGGGGTCGGCGGCGGCGAGCCGGCGCATGACCTTGCCGCGCCGGTGGTCGGTGCGGGTGGCGCAGCCGCCGGAGCAGTGCTCGCACACCGACGGCGAGGAGACGAGGTCGAAGGGGCGGGAGCGGAAGCGGTACGCGGCCGAGGTGAGCGCGCCGACCGGGCAGATCTGGATGGTGTTGCCGGAGAAGTACGACTCGAACGGATCGCCCTCGCCGGTGCCGACCTGCTGGAGCGCGCCCCGCTCGACCAGCTCGATCATGGGGTCGCCGGCGATCTGCTGGGAGAAGCGGGTGCAGCGGGCGCACAGCACGCACCGCTCGCGGTCGAGGAGCACCTGCGTGGAGATCGGGACGGGCTTCTCGTACGTCCGTTTGCGGCCCTCGAAGCGGGACTCGGCGTTGCCGTGGGACATGGCCTGGTTCTGCAGCGGGCACTCGCCGCCCTTGTCGCAGACCGGGCAGTCCAGCGGGTGGTTGATGAGCAGCAGCTCCATCACGCCGTGCTGGGCCTTCTCGGCGACCGGCGAGGTCAGATGGGTCTTGACGACCATGCCGTCCGTGCAGGTGATCGTGCAGGACGCCATCGGCTTGCGCTGGCCCTCGACCTCGACGATGCACTGCCGGCAGGCGCCGGCCGGGTCCAGGAGGGGGTGGTCGCAGAAGCGGGGGATCTCGATGCCGAGCTGTTCGGCGGCCCGGATGACCAGGGTGCCCTTGGGCACGCTGACCTCGATGCCGTCGATGGTCAGTGTGACGAGGTCCTCCGGCGGGACCGCCGCCTCCCCGCCGCCGGCGGGAGCGTTGGTGGTCACGGTCATGCGTTCACCTCCGGGCGGTCCGCCCAGGCCGTCGACTTGGCCGGGTCGAAGGGGCAGCCCCGGCCCGTGATGTGCTGCTCGTACTCCTCGCGGAAGTACTTCAGCGAGGAGAAGATCGGGGACGCGGCGCCGTCGCCGAGGGCGCAGAAGGACTTGCCGTTGATGTTGTCGGCGATGTCGGCCAGCTTGTCCAGGTCGGACCTGGCGCCCTTGCCGGCCTCGATGTCCCGCAGCAACTGCACGAGCCAGTACGTCCCCTCGCGGCAGGGCGTGCACTTGCCGCAGGACTCGTGGGCGTAGAACTCGGTCCAGCGGGTCACGGCCCGTACGACGCAGGTCGTCTCGTCGAAGCACTGCAGGGCCTTGGTGCCGAGCATGGAGCCGGCCGCGCCGACGCCCTCGTAGTCGAGGGGGACGTCGAGGTGCTCGTCGGTGAACATCGGTGTCGAGGAGCCGCCCGGCGTCCAGAACTTCAGCCGGTGGCCGGGGCGCATGCCGCCGCTCATGTCGAGGAGCTGGCGCAGGGTGACGCCGAGCGGTGCCTCGTACTGGCCGGGGCTCGCGACATGGCCGCTGAGCGAGTACAGCGTGAAGCCCGGGGACTTCTCGCTGCCCATCGACCTGAACCACTCCTTGCCGTGGTGCAGGATCGCGGGAACCGACGCGATCGACTCGACGTTGTTCACCACGGTGGGGCAGGCGTAGAGGCCCTCCACGGCGGGGAAGGGGGGACGCAGCCGCGGCTGGCCGCGGCGGCCTTCGAGCGAGTCGAGCAGCGCGGTCTCCTCACCGCAGATGTACGCGCCGGCGCCCGCGTGCACGGTGAGCTGGAGGTCCAGTCCGCTGCCGAGGATGTTCTCGCCGAGGTAGCCCGCCGCGTAGGCCTCGCGCACGGCCTCGTGCAGCCGCCGCAGGACGGGGACGACCTCGCCGCGCAGGTAGATGAAGGCGTGCGAGGACCTGATGGCGTAGCAGGCGATCACGATGCCCTCGATGAGGCTGTGCGGGTTCGCGTAGAGCAGCGGGATGTCCTTGCACGTCCCGGGCTCCGACTCGTCGGCGTTGACCACCAGGTAGTGCGGTTTCCCGTCGCCCTGGGGGATGAACTGCCACTTCATCCCGGTCGGGAAGCCCGCGCCGCCGCGGCCGCGCAGCCCGGATTCCTTGACGTAGGCGATCAGGTCGTCCGGTGACATGGCGAGGGCCTTGCGGAGCCCCTCGTACCCGTCGTGCCTCCGGTAGACGTCCAGGCTCCAGGACCGGTCCTCGTCCCAGAAGGCCGACAGCACGGGCGCGAGCAGCTTCTCCGGGCTCGGGTCCCTGACCTCGGATACCACGGTCATCACTCCCCCTCCTCGGCGGTGGGACCGGACGGGTGCGGGCCGCGGGGCGCGGCCCCTCCGTCCCGGTCGGCGGCGGATGACGGGTGGGCGGGGTCGGAGGCCGACGTGTCCTGCGGCGCGTCGTGGGAGCTGAGGTGCTCGGCCGGCGACGGCTCGTGCACCGTCCGGTCCTGCGGCTCCTGCTGCGGTCCCCCGCGCGGATGGACCACGCGGGCGGACGCGGTCTCTCCCTTGGCCAGGCGGAGGCCCGCCAGCGACGCGGGTCCCGCGCTGCCGCCCTCCTCGACGGCCCCGGGCCGCTCGTCGGGGAAGCCGGCCAGCATCCGCGCGGTCTCCTTGAAGGTGCACAGCCGCGCTCCGCGCGTGGGCTGCACGGGCCGGCCCGCGCGCAGGTCGTCCACCAGGCTCCTGGCGCTCGCCGGGGTCTGGTTGTCGAAGAACTCCCAGTTGACCATCACGACCGGCGCGTAGTCGCAGGCCGCGTTGCACTCGATGTGCTCCAGGGTGACCAGGCCGTCGTCGGTGGTCTCGCCGTTGCCGACGCCCAGGTGCTCCTGGAGGGTCTCGAAGATCGCGTCGCCGCCCATCACCGCGCACAGCGTGTTGGTGCACACGCCGACCTGGTAGTCCCCGGAGGGCCTGCGCCGGTACATGGTGTAGAAGGTGGCGACCGCGGTGACCTCGGCCGTGGTCAGGTCCAGCAGGTCCGCGCAGAACCGCATGCCGGTGCGGGTGACGTGGCCCTCCTCGGACTGCACGAGGTGGAGCAGCGGCAGCAGGGCGGACCGGGAGTCGGGGTAGCGCGCGATCAGCTCGCGGGCGTCCGCCTCCAGCCGGGCCCGGACGTCGTCCGGGTAGCCGGGTGCGGGCAGTTCGGGCATGCCCAGGCTGACGCCCCGCTCGGAGGAAGAGGTGGTCACCGGTCGACGCCTCCCATCACGGGGTCGATGGACGCGACGGCGACGATGACGTCGGCGACCTGGCCGCCCTCGCACATCGCCGCCATGGCCTGCAGATTGGTGAAGGACGGGTCGCGGAAGTGGACCCGGTAGGGGCGGGTGCCGCCGTCGGAGACGGCGTGCACGCCGAGTTCGCCCTTGGGCGACTCGACGGCCGCGTACGTCTGTCCCGGCGGGACCCGGAAGCCCTCGGTGACCAGCTTGAAGTGGTGGATCAGGGCCTCCATGGAGGTGCCCATGATCTTCTTGATGTGGTCGAGGGAGTTGCCGAGCCCGTCCGGGCCCAGGGCGAGCTGGGCGGGCCAGGCGATCTTCTTGTCGGCGACCATGACCGGGCCGGGCTGGAGCCGGTCCAGGCACTGTTCGACGATCCTGAGCGACTGGCGCATCTCCTCCAGGCGGATGAGGAAGCGGCCGTAGGCGTCGCAGGTGTCGGCGGTCGGGACGTCGAAGTCGTACGTCTCGTAGCCGCAGTACGGCTGGGCCTTGCGCAGGTCGTGCGGGAGGCCGGTGGAGCGCAGGATCGGGCCGGTGGCGCCGAGGGCCATGCAGCCGGCCAGGTCGAGGTAGCCGACGTCCTGCATACGGGCCTTGAAGATGGGGTTCCCGGTGGCCAGCTTGTCGTACTCCGGGAGGTTCTTCTTCATCTTCTTCACGAACTCGCGGATCTGGTCCACCGCGCCGGGCGGCAGGTCCTGGGCGAGTCCGCCGGGCCGGATGTACGCGTGGTTCATGCGCAGGCCCGTGATCAGTTCGTAGAGGTCGAGAATCATTTCACGATCACGGAAGCCGTAGATCATGATCGTGGTGGCGCCCAGTTCCATGCCGCCGGTGGCGATGCACACCAGGTGGGAGGAGAGCCGGTTCAGCTCCATCAGGAGCACCCGGATGACCGTGGCGCGGTCGGTGATCTGGTCCTCGATGCCGAGGAGTTTCTCGACGGCGAGACAGTAGGCGGTCTCGTTGAAGAAGGACGTCAGGTAGTCCATGCGCGTGACGAAGGTGGTGCCCTGCGTCCACGTGCGGTATTCGAGGTTCTTCTCGATGCCGGTGTGCAGGTAGCCGATGCCGCAGCGGGCCTCGGTGACCGTCTCGCCGTCGATCTCCAGGATCAGCCGGAGCACTCCATGGGTGGACGGGTGCTGCGGACCCATGTTGACGACGATGCGTTCGTCGTCGGCGCGGGCCGCGGACTGGACGATCTCGTCCCAGTCGCCACCGGTGACCGTGTAGACGGTGCCCTCGGTGGTCTCGCGTGCGGACGCGGCCGACGCGGCGGATGCTGACTGCGTGCTCACGAGTACGACCTCCGCTGGTCCGGAGCCGGGATCTGGGCGCCCTTGTACTCGACGGGGATGCCGCCGAGGGGGTAGTCCTTGCGCTGCGGGTGGCCCTGCCAGTCGTCCGGCATCATGATCCGGGTCAGGGCCGGGTGGCCGTCGAAGACGATCCCGAAGAAGTCGTAGGTCTCGCGCTCGTGCCAGTCGTTGGTGGGGTAGACGGAGACCAGGGACGGGATGCGCGGGTCGCTGTCGGGGGCGCTGACCTCCAGGCGGATCAGCCGGTTGTGGGTGATCGAGCGCAGGTGGTAGACGGCGTGCAGTTCCCGGCCCTTGTCGTTCGGGTAGTGGACGCCGCTGACCCCGGTGCACAGCTCGAAGCGCAGCGCCGGGTCGTCGCGCAGGACGCGGGCGACGCGGACCAGGTGCTCGCGTTCGATGTGGAAGGTCAGTTCGTCGCGGTCGACGACCGTCCTGCCGATGGCGTTGCCGGGCAGGAGTCCCTGCTCCTCCAGGGCGCCTTCGAGTTCGTCGGCGACCTCGTCGAACCAGCCGCCGTAGGGGCGGGCCGCCGGTCCCGGGAGTCGGACCGAGCGGACCAGGCCGCCGTAGCCGGAGGTGTCGCCGCCGTTGTCCGCGCCGAACATGCCGCGCTGGACGCGGATCTCCTCGCCGCCCTGGCCGCGCTGGCCGGGCAGGTTGGAGGCGGAGAGGTCCTTCTCGGGGTTCACCCCGTCCGGCCCGTCCGCACCGTGGGTGCCGTTCGCGTCGCTCACCGCAGCAGCCCCTTCATCTCGATCGTGGGCAGTGCCTTGAGCGCCGCCTGCTCCGCCTCGCGGGCCGCTTCCTCGGCGTTCACGCCCAGCTTGGAGGACTGGATCTTCTGGTGCAGCTTGAGGATCGCGTCCATGAGCATCTCGGGCCGGGGCGGGCAGCCGGGGAGGTAGATGTCGACCGGGACGATGTGGTCGACGCCCTGGACGATCGCGTAGTTGTTGAACATGCCGCCCGAGGAGGCGCAGACGCCCATGGAGATCACCCACTTCGGGTGGGGCATCTGGTCGTAGACCTGCCGCAGGACGGGCGCCATCTTCTGGCTCACCCGGCCGGCGACGATCATCAGGTCGGCCTGGCGCGGCGAGCCGCGGAAGACCTCCATGCCGAAGCGGGCGAGGTCGTAGCGGCCGGCGCCGGTGGTCATCATCTCGATGGCGCAGCAGGCCAGGCCGAAGGTGGCCGGGAAGACGGACGACTTGCGCACCCAGCCCGCGGCCTGCTCGACGGTCGTGAGCAGGAATCCGCTCGGCAGCTTTTCTTCGAGTCCCATGTCGTTAAAGGCCCCTCAGTCCCATTCCAGGCCGCCGCGCCGCCATACGTACGCGTACGCGACGAAGACGGTGAGCACGAAGAGCAGCATCTCCACGAGCCCGAAGATCCCCAGGGAGTCGAAGGTGACGGCCCAGGGGTAGAGGAAGACGATCTCGATGTCGAAGACGATGAAGAGCATCGCCGTCAGGTAGTACTTGATGGGGAAGCGCCCGCCGCCGGCCGGCGTGGGGGTCGGCTCGATGCCGCACTCGTAGGCTTCCAGCTTGGCGCGGTTGTACCGCTTCGGACCGATCAGCGTGGCCATGACCACGGAGAAGATCGCAAAGCCTGCCCCGAGGGCTCCCAGTACGAGGATGGGCGCATACGCGTTCACCGCTCCTCGCTCCTCTCAGTCGGCACTGACTGCTTGGGGTCCCCCCTGGTCGAGCGGAGCCGAGACCTTGGGGGAGGTTGCACCGGGCTCACGGCGGCCTCACCGGTCCACGGACCCCGCTCGTCCCGGGCGAAGATCGCGAACATGTGAAGCAGGTCACAAGCCCAACTGCCTCGCATCTTATGCCCGCCGCTCTGTGATCTGCGACACGGGGTATTACACCAGCTTTGTGATCTCCACCACCTGACGAAGGATCATGAAGTCGGATGAGGGGTGATCTTCACACCGGAAGCGTTCAGTTGATCACGAGAAGTGACATTCTCCCACGTCATCCCAGGCCGGAGCGGTCGTCTCAATATCAAGAGAGTGCGGCTGCATGCAAATTGGTGCTGGACGCGGCCGGATGTTAAAGGAGCGCGTTCACACATCAGGGGGAGCCGCGGGCCGGATGTGGACGCGGACCCGAGGGCGTGTGCACGCGTTCACCAGCCCGGCGGCCCCGGGGTGCCGGCCGCGCCCGCGCGGGACGCCCGCCCGTCGGTGATCGTTCCGTGACCTCCGCCACATCGATGAGAGCGGCATGAGAACCGGGCTTGGCCAACGATCTCCACCAGTGGTAGGCGCGGCGCAATTCGGACGTAATGATCAAAGACCGTGATCAAGGGCTTGATCATGACCGTCCGCAATGTCCGTTACGGCGTCAATAAAGGGCGACACGCCCGGGTTTCCGTGTCTCGATTGAGCAACTGTGGCGCAGCCCACGTTTCTTGAAGATATGAAGGAGTCCCTGGTACCGGTTGTTCCCATGTCCCACACCGCTCACATACGCAGCCACCGGAAGCCCCGCCGCAACGCGTCGTCCCTCGCCGTGCGGGCGGGAGTTGCCGGTGGCGTCCTCGGCACCCTGGCAGTCGCCGGGGCGTCCGGCTCGGCGAACGCGGCCGAGCCGGTGACGCAGACCCTCGAACTGCCCACCCTGACGGCCGACCTGG
Source organism: Streptomyces sp. NPDC027672 (assembly GCF_055566335.1). NCBI lineage: Bacteria > Bacillati > Actinomycetota > Actinomycetes > Kitasatosporales > Streptomycetaceae > Streptomyces > Streptomyces sp. NPDC027672. The sequence goes on from NZ_JBVHSO010000001.1 coordinate 895,581, forward strand.
CGACCCAGGCGGCCCAGACGGCCGACGCCACCGAGCAGGCCGCCGCGCACTACCAGCTGCAGGCCGAGCGTGACGCGGCCGCCGCGAAGGCCGCGAAGCAGGCGAAGGCGGACCTCGCCGAGGCCAGGAAGAAGGCCGCGGAGGCCAAGAAGAAGGCCGAGGAGGACGCCCGCAAGAAGGCCGCCGCCCGTGCCGCGCGCACCGCGGCGCGCACCACCCTGGCCACCACGGCGGACACCGCCACCCTCCCCGGCGGCACCGGTTCCGGGACCGGCACCAGCACCAGCACCGGCACGGACGTCGGCTCGGACACCGGCACCAGCACGCCCCCGGCCACCGGTTCGGCCGCGGCGATCGTCAGCTTCGTCAAGGCGCAGGTCGGCAAGGCGTACGTCTCCGGCGCCACCGGCCCCTCCGCCTACGACTGCTCCGGCCTGGTGCAGACGGCCTTCAAGCAGGTCGGCGTCAGCCTGCCGCGCGTCTCCCAGGACCAGTCGACGGCCGGCACCCAGGTCTCGCTGAGCAACCTCCAGCCGGGCGACATCCTGTACTGGGGCGGCGCGGGCAGCGCGTACCACGTGGCGGTGTACGTCGGCGACGGTATGTTCGTGGGCGCGCAGAACCCCTCCACCGGCGTCGTGGAGCGTCCCCTGTCCTACGACCCGCCCACCGGGGCCGTGCGGGTGCTCTAGGGTCTTTTGTTTGGATCGGGCCGGATCAGGGAGCGGGGTCTGGTGCCGTGCATCGCAAGGCGGAGGAGGGCGCCATGGCGGAGCCATGGCAACCGACGACAACGCGGCGAGGTGCGGTGCCAGGGCCCGCGAGCCCGGCATGATCCAAACGAGAGGCCCTAGGGGCGTACGCCGCACCTCTCACGCACGCAGGGCCGCAGCCGCTCGGGGGCAGCGGCCCTTCGTCGTCCCTGGCATGCTCGGGCCGGGCCGCCGTCCGGCGGTCCGCGCACGAGCGAAGGAGTCCACGCGATGCCACGCGTGTTCGTACAGGGAAGCCCCGTCGGCTACTACCCGCGTTACGCCCCCGAGGCCGGGCGGGGCACGGTGCGCCGTATCACCGAGGTCGGTGAGGAGGTGCTGCGCAGGCCGTGCCGGGACGTCACGGAGTTCGGTCCCGGCCTCGCCGCGCTCATCGACGACATGTTCCGCACCATGTACGTCGCCGACGGCGCCGGGCTGGCGGCGAATCAGGTCGGGGTGGATCTGCGGCTGTTCGTGTACGACTGCCCCGACGACGACGGAGTCCGGCATGTCGGGCACATCGTCAATCCGGTGCTCGAAACGCCCACGGGTGAGCGACGGCTGCTGGAGGAGGGCGAGGGCTGCCTGTCGGTGCCCGGCGCCGTCGTGACCGTGCCGCGGCCGGACCGGGCCGTCGTGCGCGGGCAGGACAAGGACGGCCGGGCGGTCGTGGTCGAGGGCACCGGGTACTTCGCGCGGTGCCTGGCCCACGAGAGCGACCACACCGCCGGCCACCTCTACCTGGACCGGCTCTCCACGCGGGAACGGAAGGACGCGCTGCGGCAGATGACGGACCGGCGGGGCGAGGTGTACGCCCGCCGGGCCGCCAAGGAGGCCGCGTTCGGCACCGAGAGGCCCTAGCCGCACCGGCGCCCCGGCGCGTGAGCGTCCCGGCGCGTGAGCGTCCCGGCGCGTGAGCGTCCCGCTTCCGGTGACGCGCGCGCCGGGGCCTCGTGGCGCGCCGGGGTCCGGTCAGGCCTTCGGGGCCACCTTGGTCAGGCCGTTGATGATGCGGTCCATCGCGTCGCCGCCCGTGGGGTCGGTGAGGTTCGCCAGCAGCTTGAGGGTGAACTTCATCAGCACCGGGTGGGTCAGACCCCGCTGGGCGGCGATCTGCATGACCTTCGGGTTGCCGATGAGCTTCACGAAGGCGCGGCCGAGGGTGTAGTAGCCGCCGTAGGTGTCCTTCAGGACGCGCGGGTAGCGCTGGAGGGCGGTCTCGCGCTGGGCGGGCGTCGCGCGGGCGTGGGCCTGCACGATGACGTCGGCGGCGATCTGGCCGGACTCCATGGCGTAGGCGATGCCCTCGCCGTTGAAGGGGTTCACCAGGCCGCCGGCGTCGCCGACGAGCAGCAGCCCGCGCGTGTAGTGCGGCTGGCGGTTGAAGGCCATCGGCAGGGCGGCGCCGCGGATGGGGCCGGTCATGTTCTCCGGGGTGTAGCCCCAGTCCTCGGGCATGGAGGCGCACCACGCCTTGAGGACCTCGCGCCAGTCCAGCTCCTTGAAGGCGGCGGAGGTGTTCAGCACGCCGAGGCCCACGTTCGAGGTGCCGTCGCCCATGCCGAAGATCCAGCCGTAGCCGGGCAGCAGGCGGTCCTGGGGGCCGCGGCGGTCCCACAGCTCCAGCCAGGACTCCAGGTAGTCGTCGTCGTGGCGGGGGCTTTCGAAGTACGTCCGGACGGCGACGCCCATCGGGCGGTCCTCGCGGCGGTGCAGGCCCATGGCGAGGGACAGCCGGGTGGAGTTGCCGTCGGCGGCGACGACGAGCGGCGCGCGGAAGGTGACCTCGCGCTTGTCCTCGCCCAGCCGGGCGGTCACGCCGGTGATGCGTCCGGTGCGGTCGTCCACGACCGGGCCGCCGACGTTGCAGCGCTCGTACAGCCGGGCGCCGGCCTTCTGGGCGGCGCGGGCGAGCTGTTCGTCGAAGTCGTCGCGCTTGCGGACCAGGCCGTAGTCCGGGAAGGAGGCGAGGTCGGGCCAGTCGAGCTGGAGGCGGACGCCGCCGCCGATGATGCGCAGGCCCTTGTTGCGCAGCCAGCCGGCCTCCTCGGAGATGTCGATCCCCATGGCGACGAGCTGCTTGACCGCGCGCGGGGTGAGGCCGTCGCCGCAGACCTTCTCGCGCGGGAACTCGGTCTTCTCCAGCAGCAGGACGTCGAGCCCGGCCTTGGCGAGGTGGTACGCGGTCGTGGAGCCGGCCGGCCCCGCGCCCACGACGATCACGTCGGCGCTGTTCTCGGAGAGCGGCTCGGTCACGACGGTCACGGCGGGATCTCCCCAAGGTCGAAGTCTGTTGTGCCGACCGGCACTGGACACGGGCAGTCTATGCAGCGGCCCCGGTCACCCCGCCGAAGGGCCGCCCCGTGCTCTGTGCGGGCCGGCGCGGCGGGGGACGGCCGCCGTCAGCTCTCCTTGAAGCCGCGGTGCAGCGCGACCACACCGCCGGTGAGGTTGCGCCAGGCCACCTTCGACCAGCCGGTCCCGCGCAGCCGTTCGGCCAGGGCGGGCTGGTCGGGCCAGGCCCGGATGGACTCGGCGAGGTAGACGTACGCGTCCGGGTTGGAGGACACCGCGCGGGCGGCCGGCGGCAGCGCCCGCATCAGGTACTCGGTGTAGACGGTGCGGAACGGCGCCCAGGTCGGGTGGGAGAACTCGCAGATCACCACGCGTCCGCCGGGCCGGGTGACCCGGTACATCTCGCGCAGGGCCGCGTCCGTGTCCTGTACGTTGCGCAGCCCGAAAGAAATCGTCACCGCGTCGAAGGTGTCGTCCTTGAAGGGCAGCCGGGTCGCGTCGCCCGCGGTAAACGGCAGCCAGGTGTGCCGCTTCTTGCCGGCCCGGAGCATGCCGAGGGAGAAGTCGCAGGGGACGACGTACGCGCCCGTCCGCGCGAAGGGCAGCGAGGACGTGGCGGTGCCGGCGGCGAGGTCCAGGACCTTCTGCGCGGGGCGCGCGTCGACCGCCTTCGCCACCTCCTTGCGCCAGCGCCGGTCCTGGCCGAGGGACAGCACGTCGTTGGTGAGGTCGTACCGTTCCGCCACGTCGTCGAACATCGAGGCGACTTCGTGCGGCTGCTTGTTCAGGGAGGCGCGGGTCACCCGCCCATTGTTGCAGCCCGGCCCCGGGCGGGGCGCCGGGGCTTGCGGACGGGCACCGCCCGCCGCGGGGCGGTCCGTCAGCGGCGGCGGAAGACCAGGCGGCCCGCCACCACCGTGGCGACGCAGGTGGCCGCTCCCCGTTCGAGGAGTTCCGCCTCGTCGCGGACGTCGAAGACGGCGAACCGGGCGGCGGAGTGCGGCCGGCGCTCCGTGGCCTGCTGGGGCGGGCGGGCGGAGCCGAAGGGGTCGAGGGACGGGGTGTCGTCGGGGCGGCCCAGGCGGCCCACGACGCCCATCCCGGTGCGCCGCAGCGCGTCCTGCACCGCGCGGACGCGCAGCGGCTCGCAGGCCACGGCGACCGTGCCGTGGGCCAGCATGCGCTGGAGGCCGCGGCGGGCGCTCGCGGCCCAGCGGGCGTCGTTCATGGCCAGCATGGCGAGCGCGTCGCCGGTCAGGGGCTCGGTGCCGAGGGTGTCGGCCTCGCGCGGGTCGGGGTGGTACGTCTGCTCCAGCAGCTCGTTGCCGTAGAGGTTGACGAAACCGGGCGTGAGGATGCCGGGCCAGGTGCGCACGCGGGCCCGCGGGTGCGCGGCGGCCAGCTCCTCCAGGGGCCCGACGGCCTGGATCCACTCGCCGTCGACGAGGTGGGCGTGGCCCCTGGAGTCCGCGTGGAGGGTGAGCACGACGGCGTCAGTTGGCCGCGAGCAGCTTCAGCTCGGGGTGGGCGGTGCCGCCCTCGATGGCCGTGGAGGAGATGTGGGAGACCACGCGGTCGTCGGCCGGGTCGTTCGCCGGGTCGTCGTGGACGACGAGGTGCTCGTACGTCGTCGCGCGCTGCGCCGGGACGCGGCCCGCCGTGCGGATCAGGTCGATGATCTCCAGGCGGTTGGAGCGGTGCCGGGCGCCGGCCGAGGAGACCACGTTCTCCTCCAGCATGATGGAGCCGAGGTCGTCCGCGCCGTAGTGCAGGGAAAGCTGGCCGACCTCCTTGCCGGTGGTGAGCCAGGAGCCCTGGATGTGCCGGACGTTGTCCAGGAAGAGGCGGGCGATCGCGATCATCCGCAGGTACTCGAAGAGGGTCGCCTGCGTGCGGCCCTTCAGGTGGTTGTTCTCCGGCTGGTAGGTGTACGGGATGAACGCCCGGAAGCCGCCGGTGCGGTCCTGTACGTCCCGGATCATCCGCAGGTGCTCGATCCGCTCGGCGTTGGTCTCGCCGGTGCCCATCAGCATGGTGGAGGTGGACTCCACGCCCAGCCGGTGGGCGGTCTCCATGATCTCCAGCCAGCGTTCGCCGCTCTCCTTGAGGGGCGCGATGGCCTTGCGGGGGCGCTCGGGGAGCAGTTCCGCGCCGGCGCCGGCGAAGGAGTCGAGACCGGCCTCGTGGATGCGGGTGATGGCCTCCTCGACGGAGACGCCGCTGATCCGGGCCATGTGCTCGATCTCGGACGCGCCGAGGGAGTGGATCACGAGCTGCGGGAAGGCTTCCTTGATGGCGCGGAAGTGCTTCTCGTAGTACTCGACGCCGTAGTCCGGGTGGTGGCCGCCCTGGAACATGATCTGGGTGCCGCCCAGTTCGACGGTCTCCGCGCAGCGGCGCAGGATGTCGTCGAGGTCGCGGGTCCAGCCCTTCTCCGTGTCCTTGGGGGCCGCGTAGAAGGCGCAGAACTTGCACGCCGTGACGCACACGTTCGTGTAGTTGATGTTCCGCTCGATGATGTACGTGGCGATGTGCTCGGTGCCCGCGTACAGGCGGCGGCGTACGGCGTCGGCGGCGGCGCCCAGGGCGTGCAGGGGCGCGTCACGGTAGAGGTCGAGCGCCTCTTCGGGGGTGATCCGCCCACCGGCGGCGGCTCGGTCGAGGACGGACTGAAGGTCGGCCTTCTCGGTCACCGGCGTCCCTTTCGCAGAGTTCGTAAGGGTTGATGGGCGTAGTGCTGTGCGCGAAGCGCCCGATATGAGGGGGCAAAAGACGGGTGGGCGGACAGCGCCAGCCTACGCCAGCCCCTCCGGCGGGCCGCTCTCAGGCCGCGTACGCGCCGGTCAGCAGCCCGGCGAGGGTGCCGGCCAGCAGGAACGGGCCGAAGGGCACGGCCGTCTTCCGGCCGGCCCGCCGGGCGAGGACGAGGACGCCGCCGTAGAGGGCGCCGGACAGGAACGCGGCGAAGGTGCCGAACAGCACGGCGGACCAGCCGTACCAGCCGAGTGCAGCGCCCGCGCCGACGGCCAGTTTCACGTCGCCGAAGCCCATGCCGCCCGGGTTGAGGCGGTACAGCGCGTAGTAGCCGGCCCCGAGGGCGAGGGCGCCGTAGAGCGCGGTGGGCCAGTGGCCGGCGTGGCCGGGGAGCAGGGCGGCGAGGCCGAGCAGGGCGAGGGCGGCGGGCGCGAGCGGGAGGGTCAGCGGGTCGGGCAGCCGCCGCACCCGGACGTCCACGGCGGCGAGGAGCACGCCGGCGGGCGCGAGCAGCAGCCAGACCGCCAGCTCGGGCCGGGTGCCGGTGGCGGCGGCGAGGACGGCGCAGACGGCACCGGCGACGGCGGCGAGGAGCACGGCCGAGGGCGCACGCCCCCCGGCCCCGGCGCCCGGCCCGAACTCCGCGCGCCCCAGACCCTCCACGCACCGCCCGGCCGCCGCGCGCCCGAAGCCCTTCACGCGCACCCCGGCCGCAGCACGCCCCAAGCCCTTCACGCGCACCCCGGCCGCCGCGCGCCCCCGTTCGCGCCCGCACTCCCCGCACCCCGCCGGTCCCAGCCAGCCCCGCACCGCGTGGCGTCCGGCGGGGCAGCGGTCGCGCCAGGGTTCGCCGGACGGGACGCCGAAGCGGTAGGCGGCGCGGGGCAGCAGCGTGCCCGCGAGCGCGCCCCACACCGCGGCGACGGCCACCACCGCTCCCGTGCCCGCCATCTCCGGCCCCCTCCCCCGCGCACCGGCGTCCGCGGGGTTCCTACCCGGTGTGCCCGGAAACCGTGCGCGCCGCCTCCTCCGGACTGGGCGCCAGCAGCTCCACCCGTACGTCCGCCGGGAAGCCGGTCGTCGGGCCGACGCGGCGGGCGAACTCGGCGACGGCCGCCAGCTGCGGGCCGCCGAAGCTGAAGTCGAGGGTGGTGAAGTAGCGGGCGAGGGTGGCCTCGTCGAACGCCTCCCAGCGGGCGGCCTGTTCGGCGACCTTGCCGACCTCCTCCAGGGAGAGGTCGCGGGAGGCGAGGAACGCCTCGTGGACCTGGCGGGTGAGGACGGGCTCGCGCTCGGCGTACTCCCGGCGGGCCGCCCAGACCGCGAAGACGAACGGCAGGCCGGTCCACTCCTTCCAGAGCGCGCCGAGGTCGTGCACGTGCAGGCCGTAGCGCGGGCCGTCGAGGAGGTTGGCGCGCAGCGCGGCGTCGCCGATGAGGACGGCGGCCTCGGCCTCCCGCATCATCAGGCCGAGGTCGGGCGGGCAGGTGTAGTAGTCGGGCCGTACGCCGTAGCGCTCGGCCAGCAGCAACTGGGCGAGCCGGACCGAGGTGCGGGAGGTGGAGCCGAGGGCGACCCGGGCGCCGTCCAGCCGGTCCAGGGGCACCTGGGAGACGATCACGCAGGACATCACGGGGCCGTCGCAGCCGACGGCGATGTCCGGGAAGGCGACCAGGTCGTCGGCGTTGCGCAGGAACTCGACCAGGGTGACCGGGCCGATGTCGAGGTCGCCGTGCACGAGCTGCTCGCTGAGCTTCTCCGGGGTGTCCTTGGTCAGCTCGAAGTCGAGGAGCGTGCCGGTTCTGGCGAGCCCCCAGTACAGGGGCAGGCAGTTCAGGAACTGGATGTGGCCGACGCGCGGCCGGGTGCGGGAATTGTCCACATCGCGAGACTAGACCCGGGGCCGTGCGGCGCCGGGGGCGGCCCGCCCTCCGAACGGCCTAACGGTCCTTCAAACATCCGAGTGAAGTGATCTTGACCTCTCTTGCATTCGGCGGTCCGGATGCTAGGCTTGCTCGCAAGTTGCAGTTTGGTTTCCCTTGCAGTACAGAGCCTGCGGAGCATGTAACCGCAGGCTCTCGTCGTTTTCAGAAGTATGCAGTCGTGCAGCACCGTTTCGCACTTGCAGGTTCTGGAGCAGGGCAACCCTTTTGAGCCCAAGGAGGGCTTATGGCTACCGGAACCGTTAAGTGGTTCAACGCCGAAAAGGGCTTTGGCTTCATCGCCCAGGAGGGCGGCGGCCCCGACGTCTTCGTTCACTACTCCGCGATCAACGCCAGCGGCTTCCGCTCCCTGGAGGAGAACCAGGCGGTGACCTTCGACGTCACGCAGGGCCCGAAGGGCCCGCAGGCGGAGAACGTCACCCCCGCCTGATCACCGCCTGATCGCAGAACCTGAGTGCAGTACCCAAGGAGCCCCGCGCCGGCAGGCGACGGGGCTCCTGCCTTTTCCCGTTCATTCACCGTTCACGCACTGCCTCAGACGTGCTGCATGACCAGCACGAACTTCGTCCCGGCCGCGAGCGCCTCGTAGGAGTGCGGCACGTCTCCCCGGTACGTCATGTAGTCGCCAGGTCCGAGTTCGGCGCTCTCGCCGCGCGGCCCGGCTTTCACCGTGCCCTCGGTGACGACGATGTGCTCCACCGTGCCGGGAATATGCGGCTCCGAATCCCGGACGGTGCCCGGTTCCAGCCATACGTAATAAATGTCCCGGCGTGCTCCCGGCGGGCTCGCCGACAGCAGCGTGGCCACGTAGCTGGACTGCTCCGAGCCGACCACGGGCCCCTCGCCGGCCCGGACCACCCGCACGCTCGGCACGGGCGGCTCCACCAGCGCGCTGAACGGCACGCCGAGCGCGACCGCGAGCGCCCAGAGGGTCTCCATGCTCGGGTTCCCGCTCGCGGCTTCCAACTGGGACAGCGTGGACTTGGCGATCCCGGCGCGTTTGGCCAGCTCGGACAGGGACAGCCCGGCACGGCCGCGCTCCCGCTTCAGGGCGGCGGCGATCCATTCCAGGGGGAGCCGGGCGGGGGTGGCCTCGGACATGTCGTTCGCTCCATCGGTACGATCGTACGGTTTGACGAACAGGGTGTTCGCTGTCCATTCTAGAAAACATGCGTTCGGTACAGCGAACAACGACCGCGGGCACCGGCACCTCGCTCCTGCGGGACAGCTCCCTCGTCTGGGCGGCCAGCGGTGTCGTCGGCGTGTCCTTCGGCGCGGTGGCGGTCGCCGGCGGGCTGCCGGTGTGGGTGCCGGTGGTGATGTCCCTGCTGGTGTACGCGGCGTCGGCCCAGTTCAGTGCGGTGGGCGTGCTGCTCGCCGGCGGTGGTCCGGCGGCCGCCGTGGCCACGGGCCTGCTGCTCAACACCCGCACGGCGGCCTTCAGTCTGGCGGTGGCCGAAAGCCTCGGTCCCGGCCGGGCGCGCCGCTTCCTCGGCGCCCACCTGGTCACGGACGAGACGGCGGCCTTCGCGCTGGCCCAGCCGGACCCGGTACGGCGGCGACGGGCGTTCTGGATATCCGGGCTCGGCCTGTTCGCCGTGTGGAACCTCGGCGTGCTGGCCGGTGCGCTGGCCGGCGGCGCGCTCGGCGACACCGCCCGCTACGGCCTGGACACCGCGTTCCCCGCCGTCCTGGCCGCCCTGGTCCTGCCGGCCCTGCGCGCGGACCCGGCGCTGCGTCGGTGCGCCCTGCCCGGTGCCGCGCTCGCCCTGGCGCTCACGCCCGTCGTCCCGGCCGGGGTGCCGGTCCTGTGCGCCCTCGCGGGCCTGGCCCTCCACCGCCGTCCGGCCGCGCCGGGAGCCGCCGCGTGAACGCCACCGTCGTCGTGATTCTCGCCCTGGCCGCCGGCACGTACGCCTTCCGGCTGGTCGGCCCGGTGCTGCACGGCCGGGTCACGGTCCCGGCCCGGGTGCAGGAGCTGGCCTCGGCGGGCGCGGTGGTGCTGCTGGTCGCGCTGCTGGCCACGGGCGCGCTGACCGAGTCCGGCGGTTTCGCGGGCTGGGCCCGGCCCGCCGGGGTGCTGGCCGGCGCGGTCCTGGCCTGGCGCCGGGCCTCGTTCGCGGTCGTGGTGCTGGGCGCGGTGGCGACGACGGCGCTGCTGCGGCTGGCGGGCGTGGCGTAGGGCTCGCCGTCCGGAGACCCGCCGGGCGCACGGAAGGCCGTCGGCAGGCCGGATCCGGCCCCTGTGCGGTCCTTCACGGCCCTGTGCGACCGTTGTGCGCGCATGCGGCCACATCGACGGAATTGACCATTCCGCCGGGCACCGCCCACGAAGCCACCTCGCTTAAGCGAGGCTTAACCGCCGCTTAAGCGGTCTTGACTCTCGACCCTGCTTCCCCAAGTAACCCCAGCTCAGGCGGATTTGAGGGCGCGGCGGACCGGTTGGCCGAGGCGCCGGCCGTGCGTACTATCGGGGTCCCCCGCGGCTCCCCCGCAGCCGAGAGAGCGCTCTCACTACGTTGACCGCGCCTCCTCGTCCGCCTTCGCCGCGCGGGCGGAATCAGGCCACCCCCCACAGACAAAAGGCACCCACATGACACCCCGTCACCAGCGCAGTCTCACCCGCCGCAAGCTGCTCACCGCCCTGGGCGGAGCTGCGGTGGCCGCACCCGCCGTCGCGGTCCTGGGCCCGCGCGCCCTCGCCGGCACGCGGGACACCGCCGCCGGGGCCGCCGCGGCGGGCGCGCTCCCGCTGACGATCGTCAACAACAGCGGCTCGTTCGGCAACGGCTCGGTGCACGTCTACATCGTCGGCAACCAGGACGGTAAGCAGGTCCGGGTCACCCCGGACGGCACCCTGGCCCCGATAGCCCTGTCCGACAACGACGCGGACGGCTTTACCGACTACGCCCTCTCCCTGCCCGCGAGCGGGGAGGCCACCTTCACGCTCCCCTACATGTCGGGCCGCATCTACGTCTCGCTCGGCGAGAAGCTGAAGTTCAAGGCGGTCACCGACGGCAACGGCAACGCGGCCCTCCAGTACCCCGCCGGCTGGGTGACCTCCGACCCCAGCTACCGCGTGCTGCACGACTGCGCCGAGTTCACCCACAACGCCTCGGGCATGTTCTGCAACACGACCATGGTCGACATGTTCAGCGTGCCGATGAGCATCCGGCTGACCGGGGCCAAGGACCAGACCACGGGCACCCTGCGCGACGGCGGCCGGGCCGCGGTGTTCGACGCGGTCAGGCAGGTCGCGGAGTTCGCCCCGCTGGCCGTGGACGACCTCCGGGTGATCGCTCCCGGACACGGCCTGGACGCGGGCCTGTTCCCCAAGGACTACCTCGCCCCCTACATCGACCAAGTGTGGAGCGCCTACACCGGCAAGGACCTCACGGTCACCACCAACGCGGGCACCTTCACCGGCCGGGTGCGCGCCGACCGGTTCGCCTTCGGCGGTCCGGCCCAGGTCTCCTTCGGCAGGCCGTCCACCCGTGACGTCCTCTTCTGCGACGGCGCCCTCGCCGCGCCGAACGACGGCACCACCGGCCCCGTCGCCGCCGTCCTGGGCGCCGGCTTCAACCGCTCCACCCTGCTGAGCAACCCCGCCCAGCCGGTCACCGACGCCTCGGCCTTCTACCGGACCGGTCTCACCAACCACTACGCGAAGGCCGTGCACGCGGCGACCCTGGACGGCCGGGCCTACGGCTTCGCCTTCGACGACGTCGCCGACTACGCCTCCTACATCCAGGACACCGCGCCCACCGGCATCCGGCTGACCCTGACGCCGTTCTAGGCCGCGTGCCGCCAGATCGTCAGGTCCCCCTCCAGGAAGGCGGCTTCCGGCACCGCGGTGGACTTGGTCTGGACGACGAACAGCGCGATGTCCCCGGACGGGTGCCGGATGCAGAACTCGCTCCCGGCCGCCGCGGCGGACAGCGTCCAGGTGTGCTTGGTGGCGTCCTGGAGGATCAGCCGGCACTCGTCCAGGGTGGTGCCGTGTCCGCCGAAGATCTGCACGAACACGCTGCTGTCGCTCTTCAGTTCGCAGCCGATCGTCGCGCAGTCGAAGCGGAGGTCGCCCTCGCCGTTCTTCGGCTTGCCGTCCGGGTCCGCGAAGCTGACCGGCTTCTTGGCGTCCAGGTACAGCCCCGGATAGGCGTCGGTCCGCGGCAGCGACGGCGAGACTGAGGGAGACCGGGCCACGCCCGGCGCGGCGCCGCCGCCCGGTCCCGGGGAGGATTCCCCGGCACCGGAGGAGTCCGTGGCCTCGGAGGAGGCCGCGGAGCCCTTGGCGTCCGTGCGGTTCCCGGCGGACGCGGACGCGGTGGACCCGCCGGCCGTGCCGCGCGCACCGGGTCCGCCGCGTGCGTCCAGCACCGTCCAGGCCAGCAGCACCGCCAGCAGCACGCCGCCCGCCACACCGGCGGCCGACACCAGTGCCGTCCGCCGTCGCCGGGCCGTGGGCTGCCCGGTGGGCCGCCCCGGGTGCCCGGCCGGCAGCCGCGGCACCACCCGGGTGGGTTCGGGCATCGGCCCCGGGACCACGACCCCGGGCCCGGTGATCTCCCGCCACCCGGCCGGGCCGGTGTCCGCGTCCAGCCGCCGGCCGCACCACTCCACGATCTCCGCCGGGGTCGCCCGCCGGGCCGGGTCGGCGGCCAGGCACCGGGCGAGCAGCGGGCGCAGCGGCTCGGGCAGCAGCGCGAGGTCGGGCGCGGAGTGCACGATGCGGTACAGCACGTTCACGGCCGGGCCGTCGCCGTACAGCGGTCGGCCCAGCGCCGCGAACGCGGCCGTCTGCCCGAGCGCGAACACGTCGGTGGCCGCCGTGACCTCGTCCCCGGACGCCTGCTCCGGGGCCATGAAGGCGGGCGTGCCGATGGTGCCGCCGGTCGCCGTGTACGAGGTGCCGTCGGCGGCCAGTGCGATACCGAAGTCGATCACCCGCGGTCCGTCCGCGGCCAGCAGCACGTTCGACGGCTTCAGGTCCCGGTGCACGATCCCCTCGGCGTGGACCGCCTGCAACGCCTCGGCCACGCCCGCCATCAGCCGCAGCACCGCCGGTACCGGCAGCGGGCCGTGCCGGGCCACCGCGTCCGTCAGGGACGGCCCCGGCACGTACAGCGTGGCCAGCCAGGGCGACGGAGCGTCCGGGTCGGCGTCGATCAGCTCGGCGGTGTAGGCGCCCCGGACCCGCCGCGCCGCCCGGACCTCGCGCCGGAACCGCCGCCGGAAGTCCGGGTCGTCCGCCAGCTCCGGCCGTACGACCTTCAGCGCGACGGGGCGGCCGCCCTTGGTGTGGGCCAGATAGACCCGGCCCATCCCGCCCGCGCCCAGCCGGGCGGCCGGCCGGTAGCCCCCGACCTCCTGCGGATCGCCGGCCTGGAGCGGCTGGAAAACCTCCGCCGTCTGACTCATCGGCCCTGTACCCCCCTGTGCAGCGTCGGCCAACACGGGCAGCCTAAGCCGAGCGCCGGCGCGGTCCGCTACGGTCCCTCCTCATGACCGACACCCGGACCTTCTACGACACCGTCGCCGAGGACTACGCCGTCCACTTCGCGGACCCGCTCGCCCACCGGCCCCTGGAGCGGGCCCTGCTCGCGGCGTACGCCGAACAGACCGGCCCGCACGGCCGGGTCGCCGACCTCGGCTGCGGCCCCGGCGCGGTCACCGCCCACCTCGCCGGGCTGGGCCTGTCCGTCTTCGGCCTCGACCTGTCCGCGTCCATGGTCGCCATCGCCCGCCGCGAGTACCCCGCGCTGCGGTTCGCGCAGGGGTCCATGCGCAAGCTGTCCCTGGCCGACGGGTCCCTGGCCGGGGCCGTGTCCTGGTACTCCACCGTCCACACGCCCACGGAGGAACTCCCGGAGCTGTTCGCCGAGTTCCACCGCGTGCTGGAGCCCGGCGGGCGGCTCCTGCTCGCGTTCCAGGTCGGTGACGTGCCGCTGCGCCTGGAGCGGCCCTGGGACCGTGACGTGTCGCTGGACTTCCACCGGCGCCGCCCCGGACGGATGGCCGAGTTGCTGACGGAGGCCGGCTTCGACGTCCGCTCCCGCACGGTGCGTGAGCCCGAGGAGGCGCACGGGGAGTCGACGCCGCAGGCGTTCCTTCTCGCCCGGAAGCAGGACTGACCCCGCGCGCCGAGGTCGGCGACGCCCCGGGCGGCGGACGCGGCGAGCCGTGCCGTCACCGCCCGTACAGGGCTTCCACCTGCGGCGCGTAATCCCGCAGGATGCGGTCGCGGCGCAGTTTCATCGACGGGGTGAGGTGGCCGTCCTGCTCGGTGAAGTCGGCCGGGAGGACGGCAAAGCGGCGGATGGACTCGGGGCGGGAGACCAGCTTGTTGGCCTCGTCCACCGCCCGCTGGAGGACGGCCCGCAACTCCGGGTCGCCGACGAGGAATTCCGGCGGCACCGGGTGCTTGCCGATCATCTGGCGCCAGTGGGTGATGCCGTCCGCGTCGAGGGTCAGGAGTGCGGCGACGTACGGGCGGCCGTCGCCCACCAGGATCGCCTGGGAGATCAGCGGGTGCCGGCGCAGCCAGTTCTCCAGCGGGGCCGGGGCCACCGACTTGCCGCCCGAGGTGATCAGCAGCTCCTTCTTGCGGCCGGTGATGGTCAGATAGCCCTCGTCGTCCAGCTCGCCGAGGTCGCCGGTGGCCAGCCATCCGTCGCGGGTCGCCGGGACGACGCCGCCCGCCTGCGGGTCCCAGTAGCCGCGCAGCACATGGTCGCCGGCGACGAGGATCTCGCCGTCCGCCGCGATCCGCACCCGGGTGCCGGGCAGCGGCCAGCCGACCGTGCCGAGGCGGGGCTTGAGCGGCGGGGTGACCGTGGTGGCGGCGGTGGTCTCGGTGAGGCCGTAGCCCTCGAAGATCTCGATGCCCGCGCCGGCGTAGAACGCGGCGAGGGGCCGGCCGAGCGGTGAGCCGCCGCTGATCACATGCCGGACCCGGCCGCCCATCGCGGTGCGGATACGGCGGTAGACGAGCGGGTCGTAGAAGGCGCGCTGGGTCTTCAGGGCGCGGCCCGGGCCGTCGCCGGTGCCGGTCTGGGCGGCCTCCAGTGCCTCGCCGTAGCGCTGGGCCACGGCCGCCGCCCGGTCGAAGACCGCCGCCCGGCCGCCCGCCTCCGCCTTGGCGCGCGCGGAGTTGTAGATCTTCTCCAGCATGTACGGGATCGAGAGCAGGCAGGTGGGCCGGAAGGCGGCCAGGTCCGGCAGGAGGCGGTCCGGGGCCAGGCTGGGCGCGTGGCCGAGGCGGACCCGGGCGCGGACGCAGGCGATGGCGACCATCCGGCCGAAGACGTGGGACATGGGCAGGAAGAGCAGCACGGACGGCTCCACGTCCCGGGGCCGGAAGACCGGCTGGAGGAGCGCGACGGCGTTGTCCACCTCGGCGAAGAAGTTGCCGTGCGAGAGGGCGCAGCCCTTGGGGCGGCCGGTGGTGCCCGAGGTGTAGATCAGCGTGGCGAGCGTGTCCGGACCGAGCATGCCCCGGCGCACGCCCACCTCCGCGTCCGGCACCGCGGCGCCCGCGTCGGCGAGCCGGGCCACGTGCTCCTTCTCCATCACCCACACATGGCGGACGTCGGGCAGGCGCGGGAGTTCCGGGCCGAGCGCGGCGGCCTGCGCGGCGGTCTCCGTGACCAGCGCGACCGCACCGGAGTCGTGCAGGATCCAGCGCGTCTGGAAGACGGAGGAGGTGGGGTACACCGGGACGGTGACCAGCCCGGCGGCCCAGGCGGCGAAGTCGAGCAGCGTCCAGTCGTAGGTCGTCCGGGCCATCACGGCGATCCGGTCGCCGGGCACCAGGCCCTCGGCGATCAGCCCCTTGGCCACCGCCTGCACCTCGGCGGCGAACCGGGCGGCCGTCACGTCCGTCCAGCGCCCGCCGGGGAGTCTGCGGCTGAGGACGACCTTGTCCGGGGCCGCCTCCGCGTTCTCGTACGGCAGGTCGGCGAGCGAACCGTGGGTGACCGGGGGCGCGAACGGCGGCACCGACGCCTCCCGGACCGCGCCGTCCAGCCGCCGCACCACGGGCGCCACCAGGACCGGGCGGCCGTCGTAGTCGGTGGCGGAGACGTGCCGGCCGGAGGCGGTCGGGTGGGACGTGGACACGGGCGGCTCCTGTGGCGTTGCGTGCACCGGCGGCGGCCCCGGTGCGGGCAGGGTTACCGCTGGTCAGGCAGGTGATCGTACGGCTCCGCTGTGAGGGGATCGTGCGGGTTCAGCGGTGGTCCGGGGCCGGGGATGTGCAGCCTCCGGGGTTGCGCGGACGGCACTTACCTCCGGTAACTTTACTTCAGAGTAAGCACGGTGGACCCGCCGCCGCCTCGGCCCCACGGAGCCCGATGAACGCCGTCACCCTCGCCGCGCCGCCGGCGCTGGGCCCGCTGCTGCTGCGGGGCGCGCTGTGGGCGCCCTTCAAACGGCCGGCGCCCGGCGCGGCGTACCCGCACACCCGGCTGCTCCTGCCCGGCGTGCGGATCGACCTCGCGCGGCTGGCCGCCTACGAGCGGGTCTGCGGCTATCCGACCGGCGCGGCGGGCCTCCCGGTCACCTACCCGCACGTCCTCGGCTTCCCGCTGGCCATGCGGCTGATGAGCCGCCGGGACTTCCCGCTGCCGCTGCCGGGGCTGGTGCACACGTCGATCGGGATCCGGCGGATGGCCGCGCTGCCCGCCGACGCGGAGTACGAGGTCTCCGTGTGGACCGAGGGCCTGTCCGCGCACCGGCGGGGCACCGAGGCGACGGTGGTGACCGCGCTGTGCTCGGGCGGCCGGCCGGTGTGGTCCTCCAGCAGCACCTACCTGGCCCGGCACGGCACGGCACGGCCGGACGGCGGCCCGCACGGCACCCCGGCCGCCGCCGGCCGCACCGGAGCCGCCCGCGTGGCCGGCGGGGCGCTGCCCGTGGTCGCCGAGTGGCGGCTCGCCGGTGACGTCGGCCGGCGGTACGCCGCCGTGTCCGGCGACCGCAACCCCATCCACGTCCACCCGCTCACCGCCCGCCCGTTCGGCTTCCGCCGGGCCATCGCGCACGGCATGTGGACCGTCGCCCGCTGCCTGGCCGCCCACGGCAGCCCGGACGCCGCCGAGGTCCGGGCCCGCTTCCGGGCACCCGTGCCGCTCCCGGGCACCGTGGTCTACGGCGCGGACGGCGGCGGACGGTTCGAACTGCGCGACGGGCGGGGGCGCGTGCACCTGGACGGCGAAGTCCGGGACAAGCGTTAGGGCTGGTCCGGCGGGGGCGTCCAGACCTGGCCCGACATCAGGCTGGCCAGGCCCGACCAGGCGAAGTTCATCAGGGTGGCCGCGGTCTGGCGGGCGGTGACGCCCGGTGTGGCGTTGGCCCACGCGGCGAGCGCCTCCGCCGCGCCGACCAGCGCCTGGGCGAGGCCGGCCACCTCGCGCTCGGGCAGACCGGGATCGCGGTGGGCCTCCCGGGCCGCCACCACGACCAGCCGGGTCACGAACGCGACCAGTTCCGCGCGCATCGCCGCGACCTCGGACGCGAACGGCTCGCCGTGCGTGCGGGCCTGGAGGTGCAGCACCGCCCAGCCGTCGGGATGCTCGGCGGTGTGCGCGAAGAACGCCCGCAGGCCGTCCCAGAGCTGGCGGTCGGCGGGCAGGTCCTCGCCGACGCCCGCGCGGACGGCCGCCGTCAGCGCGGCGGCCTCACGGCGGATGCAGGCGGTGAAGAGGTCTTCCTTCGAGTTCAGGTACAGATACACCAACGGCTTGGACACGCCCGCGAGTTCGGCGATCTCGTCCATCGACGCGGCCCGGTACCCGCGCCGGCCGAAGACGCGTACGGCGGCGTCGAGCATCTGCCGCTCCCGCACCGCCCTCGGCATCCGTTTCGTCCTGACCGCACCCATGGGGCAAGACTAGTGCGGCCCGGCAGCGGGCCCCTCGCCGCCGACGACGACCACCTCGTCCGCGGCCGACCAGTGCCGCCGCTCGGCCTTGGGCGGGTTGATGCGCAGGCCGTAGCCCGGACTCGTCAGCGCGTCGCCGTGGTCCCGGTAGCCGATGGCGCACTCGCCCCGGCTGCGTGCCGCGGCCACCACCGTGGCGAAGGACGTCTCCCGCCCCGGCAGCACGTAGTCGGGGGCCGGCCGCAGACGGACCCCGGCGCCCCCGGCGGAGAACAGCTCCTCGAACACCGCCGCCAGGTGCCGGTTCTGGGAGATCTGCGCCATGAACAGGCCGATGAGCTGCCCGCTGATGATCACATCGGCTCCGGGGCCGACGGGGGCCAGCGCCCGGTTGCGGTCGTCGACCAGTTCGGTGACGACCGGCAGCGCGCGGCCGGTGGCCTCCTCCAGTTGCCGCAGCAGCAGGAGGGTGACGAGCGTACGGTCGTCCGGGTCCTCCGCCGGCCGTCCGGGAGCGGGGTCCTGGCCGAGCACGATGACGCTGTCGTAGGAGTGGACGTCCAGGCACCGCAGCGTCTCGGGGCGGGTGGTGTTCCCCTCGTACAGGGTCAGCGCGAGACCGGCGCCGCCGGGCGCGTCCGCGTCGCTCACCTGCCGGACCGTCGCCGCGCGGTCGTGCACCACCACGTCGACGGCCGACCCGGGCCGGGCGCGGCGGCGCAACTGCTCCAGCACGAGCGGCGCCCGGCGGTTCCAGCCCAGCAGGAGCACCCGCTCCGGCCGCACGGCGGTGGCGGGACCCGACGCCACCGCGTCCGCCTCGACCAGACCGGAGCAGTCGTCCCGCCGGGCCGTGTCGTCGTCCCGGGAGATGACGACGAGCAGGTCACCCGGGACGAGGGCCGTCTGTGGCGGCGGGTTGAGCAGGGGCGTGTCCCCGCGCATGATCCCGACGACGCTGGACGCCGGATAGGACAGCAGCGCCTCGCCGAACGGGCGCCCGGCCAGGGCGGGTTCGCCGACCAGATAGAACTCGTCGCCGGCGAAGTCCAGCAGTTCCCGGTGGACGAGGGAGAGCCCGGGACGGCGGGCGGCCTGCGCGATCAGCCGGGCGGTGACGGTGTCGCTCTCCAGCACGATGCCGCCCGGCCCCGCCGCGAGCCGGGCCGCCAGGCGGTAGCGCTCGTCCCGGACGGCCGCGACGACCAGCGGCCGGGCCGTCTCCCCGGCCAGGGCCGCCCGGAGCGCCAGCAGGGTCTTGACCACCCCGGCGTCGGCGTCGGGCTCGTCGTGCGGCAGGACCAGGACGGCGCCGGCCGTGGCCGGGCTGGTCAGGGTGAGCACGGCCGGGTCGGTGGTCGGGCCGCTGCGGCAGATCAGCCGCGTACGGCCGGCCGGCCGCACCTTCGTGCCCAGGGCCTCCTCCATGGCGCTCTTGTCCCGGTCGGCCAGTACGACGACCGCCGCGCGCCGCTGGTTGGCGTGGGCGGCCACCAGCTCGCCCACCACCGTGAAGACGTGCTCCGACCAGCCGAGGACCACGGCGTGCCCCGTCTCCAGCACCGTGGAGCGGCCGCGCCGCAGCGCGCCGAGCCGCTCGGTGAGCGCCGCCGTGATCAGACCGACGAGCGTGGAGACGTAGAGCAGGGCGACCAGCGCGAGCAGCACCGACAGCGTCACCCGCAACGGTGTGCCCCGGTCACCGCCCAGCCGCAGGGTCTGCCCGGTCAGGTGCCACACCGCCGCCAGCCGTCCGGTCAGGGACGCGGGCGCGCCGGGGTCGGTCCACACCAGCACCGCGCTGGCCGGGACGACGACGGCCAGGCACACCAGCAGCATCCAGCCGACGAGGGCGGAGGCGCCGCGGGCCAGCGTGCTGTCGAACCAGTACCGGACTCGGGCACCGACCGGAGTGCGCCGCCGCTGCGCCACCCGTCCCCCTCCGTCGCCCCGCGCTTCGCGAGGCATTCTGAAGCAACGGCGGGGCCGGCCGGGGGAGTTCGCCCGGCATTCATCCCATCGGGTCGCCGGGTCGGTGCTAGGCGGCGGCGCCGCCCCGGGTCCGCGCCGACTCGTCGGCCAGGTCCTCCTGGGCGCGGTTGGCGTCCAGGTTCGCCTTCATCCGGTCGACCTTGTGCACGATCCGCACCGAGGCGCGGTCCCGCTCCTTGCGCAGCACCACCCAGCTGATCGGCGCCGAGAGGACCAGCGAGAGCAGCAGCACCCAGAACGGGTTGGAGTCGCCGAAGCCGCGCGGGAAGATGCCCGAGTAGACGGCTCCCCAGACGATCACGAGGCAGCCCGCGAAGATACCGAGGCGCATCAGCGTGTAGCGGAGCATCTCAATCCACCCGTCCGAATCCAAAAAGGGTCATCGTCCAGTGAAGCACGCCTCCTGGACGATCATGCAAGGGGGTCGCGCCCCACCCCGGGGACGCGGACGGCCCGCCCTCCTCGCGCGCTCGCTCAGCCGAGGGCCCGCACGGCCACCTCCAGGTCCGCCACCAGCCCGCGGTACGCCTGCTCGCGGTCGTCCGCGCGCAGCACGGCCGACGGGTGCACGGTGGGCACCAGGCGCTCCGGGCGGCCGTGGATCTCCTCCTCCAGCACGGTCCCGCGCACCTGGGTCACCCGGAACGAGGAGCCCAGCAGGGCCTTCCCGGCGGTCGCGCCGAGGATCACGATCAGCTCCGGTCCGACGAGGGCCAGCTCGGCCGCGAGCCAGGGACCGCAGGCCGCCGCCTCCCGCAGGGTCGGCGCCTTGTGGATGCGGCGTTTGCGGGGGTCGGCCCGGGTGAACTTGAAGTGCTTGACCGCGTTGGTGACGTACGCGTCCGCCGGGTCCAGGCCGGCGTCCGCCAGGGCGCGGTCGAGCAGCTTGCCGGCCGGGCCGACGAACGGTCTGCCCTGGCGGTCCTCCTGGTCGCCGGGCTGCTCGCCGACGAGCATGAGGCGGGCGTCGGGGCGTCCGGTGCCGAAGACCGTCTGGGTGGCGTCCCGGTGCAGGGGGCACCCGCGGCAGCCCTCGGCGGCCCGGCGCAGGGCCCCCAGATCGGCCCCGGCGGGCACGAAGGGCTCCGCCGTGTAGGCGTCCTCGGGGGACTCGGTGGCGGCCATGCCCCCTGGGTACCCCCGGGCCGGCGCGGGCAACGCACCGGTCCGGGCACCGCCCGCCGGGTCCGTCCCCCGGGTCAGACCCGCATGGGCTGGGGGCTGTCGCGGCGGGCCGGGTCGGCGCCCTCGTACTCGCGGATGATCTCGTAGCGCGTGTTGCGTTCCACCGGGCGGAAGCCGGCGTCGCGGATCAGTTCCAGGAGGTCTTCGCGGGTCAGCTTGTTCGGCGTGCCGTAGTTGTCCGCGTCGTGGGTGATCTTGTACTCCACGACCGAGCCGTCCATGTCGTCGGCGCCGTGCTGGAGGGCGAGCTGGGCGGTCTGCACGCCGTGCATCACCCAGAACACCTTGACGTGCGGCACGTTGTCGAAGAGCAGCCGGGAGACGGCGAAGGTCTTCAGCGCCTCCGCGCCGGTGGCCATCCTGGTGCGGGCCTGGAGGGTGTTGCGGACCTTGCCGTCCTTCAGGTCCACGAAGTCGTGCTGGTAGCGCAGCGGGATGAAGACCTGGAAGCCGTTCGTCTCGTCCTGGAGTTCACGCAGGCGCAGCACGTGGTCGACGCGGTGGCGGGGTTCCTCGATGTGGCCGTAGAGCATGGTGCACGGGGTCTTCAGACCCTTCTCGTGCGCCAGCCGGTGGATGCGGGACCAGTCCTCCCAGTGGGTGCGGTGGTCCACGATGTGCTGCCGGACCTCCCAGTCGAAGATCTCGGCCCCGCCGCCGGTCAGCGACTCCAGGCCCGCGTCGATCAGCTCGTCCAGGATCTCGGACGCGGACAGCCCGCTGATCGTCTCGAAGTGGTGGATCTCGGTCGCCGTGAACGCCTTCAGGGAGACGTGCGGCAGGGCCTTCTTCAGCTCGCGCAGCGACCGCGGGTAGTACCGCCACGGCAGGTTGGGGTGCAGGCCGTTGACGATGTGCAGCTCGGTGAGGTTCTCCGACTCCATCGCCTTGGCCAGCTTGACGGCCTCCTCGATGCGCATCGTGTACGCGTCCTTCTCGCCCGGCTTGCGCTGGAACGAGCAGTAGGCGCAGGACGCGGTGCACACGTTCGTCATGTTGAGGTGCCGGTTGACGTTGAAGTGGACCACGTCACCGTTCTTGCGGGTCCGCACCTCGTGCGCGAGACCGCCGAGCCAGGCCAGGTCGTCCGACGCGTACAGCGCGATGCCGTCCTCGCGGGTCAGCCGCTCACCGGCCCGGACCTTCTCCTCCAGCTCGCGCTTGAGCCCGACGTCCATGGCAACACCTTTCTCCGACAGCCCGACCAACGGTATCCCTAGACCTCTTCGGGCAGCTCCCCGACCCGGTTCTCCCACTTCGTGGACAGCACGATCGTGGTACGGGTCCGGGAGACGCCCTTGGTGCCGCTGAGCCGGCGGATGGTCTTCTCCAGGCCGTCCACGTCGGTGGAGCGCACCTTGAGCATGAAGGAGTCGTCGCCGGCGATGAACCAGCAGTCCTCGATCTCCGGCAGGTCCCGCAGCCGCTGCGCGACGTCCTCGTGGTCGGCCGCGTCGGACAGCGAGATGCCGATCAGCGCGATGACGCCGAGGCCCAGCGAGGCCGCGTCCACCGTGGCGCGGTAGCCGGTGATGACGCCGGCCGCCTCCAGCCGGTTGATGCGGTCGGTGACGCTGGGGCCCGACAGGCCGACAAGACGTCCCAGCTCCGCGTACGAGGCCCGGCCGTTCTCTCTCAGAGCCTGGATGAGCTGCCTGTCCACCGCGTCCATGCGATCGAAGCCTTCCGGTGAAAGTTGCTGGAGTGATGAGGTCCGTACGTAACTCTGCTAACCCTGCTGTCCGCCCGCCGCGCCGCCGCCCAGCTCGCCCCGCCAGCGCCGGTACAGGCCGTGGCCGACCCCCGCCGCGTCCAGCACCCGGCCGGCCACGAAGTCCACCAGGTCCTGGATGTGGGTGGCGCCCGCGTAGAAGGCCGGCGAGGCCGGCACGACCGTGGCGCCGGCGTCGTCCAGGGCGACCAGCTGGCGCAGGGTCTGGCCGTTCAGCGGGGTCTCCCGCACGGCCACGACCAGCGTCCGGCGCTCCTTCAGCGTCACGCTCGCCGCGCGCTGGAGCAGGTCCTTGGACAGGCCGAGCGCCACCCCGGCCACGCAGGCGGTGGAGGCGGGCACGATGAGCATGCCCCGCACCGGGTACGAGCCCGAGGACGGGCCCGCCGCGAGATCGCCCGCGGGCCAGTACCGCACGCCGCTGACGTCCACGTCGAACGTGCCGGGCTTGCCGTCGGCGCCCCGGGCCAGCCATGTGCGCAGGTCGTCCTGCCAGTGGGCGTCCCGGAAGGCGATGCCGGTCTCGTCCAGCAGCGTCAGCCGCGAGGCCCGGCTGACCACCAGGTCCACCGCCTCGCCGGCCGTGAGCAGCGCACGCAGCACCGCGGCGGCGTACGGCGTCCCGGAAGCTCCGGACACCCCCACGATCCAAGGCACGCGCTGCGTTTCTCCTGCGTTCACACCTTGAGCGTACCGGCGGGTCCGGTGGTGCTCAGGCCGGGTGGGGCCTGAGCACCACGGTCAGACGCCCAGCCCGCGGACCAGGAGGTCCAGCAGGGCGCACACGAACAAGGCGATGCCGATGAAGCCGTTGACGCTGAAGAACGCCCGGTTCAGCCGGGACAGGTCGTGCGGGCGGACGATGCGGTGCTCGTAGACGAAGGCCGCCGCCACGATCACCAGGCCCAGCCAGAAGAACACCCCGGCGTGGGTGGCCACGGCGTACCAGACGAACAGGGCCGTGGTGACCGTGTGGCAGACGCGCGCGCTCTGGATCGCGGCCGGGACGCCGAACCTGGCCGGCACCGACAGCACACCGATCTCGCGGTCCGTCTCGACGTCCTGGCAGGCGTAGATCAGGTCGAAGCCGCCGATCCAGACGCCGACGGCGAGACCGAGGATCACCGCCGTCCAGGACCACTCGCCGCTGATCGCCAGCCAGCCGCCGATCGGGCCCATGGCCTGGGCGAGCCCCAGGATGGCCTGCGGGAAGTTGGTGAACCGCTTGCCGTAGGGGTAGACCACCATCGGGACCACCGCCACCGGCGCCAGGGCCAGGCAGAGCGGGTTGAGCAGGGCGGCGGCGCCGAGGAAGACCGCGAGCGCGATCAGGGCGCCGGTCCAGGCGTGCCGCACCGACATCGCGCCGGTCACCAGTTCGCGGTGGGCCGTGCGCGGGTTGCGGGCGTCGATCTCGCGGTCGATGATCCGGTTGACGGCCATCGCGAAGGTGCGCAGGCCGACCATGCAGACCGTGACCAGGAGCAGCCGCACCCAGTGGATGTTGCCGTCCCGCTCGTACATCGCGGTGAGCGCGGCGATGTAGGCGAAGGGCAGCGCGAAGACCGAGTGCTCGATCATCACCAGGCGCAGGAAGGCCCGGGTCCGTCCCGGCCGGGCGAGGGCGGCAGAGGCCGAGGTCACAGTCCGTACTCCTTCCAGCGGCGGTCCACCAGGGCCGCGGTCTGCGGGTCCGACAGGACCATCTCGGGCCAGCCGCCGTCGCGGGTGTAGCCCTCCTCCGGCCACTTCCGGGTGGCGTCGATGCCCGCCTTGCCGCCCCAGAACTGCTGGTAGGAGGCGTGGTCGAGATGGTCGACGGGGCCTTCGGCGACCGTGAGGTCCCGGGCGTAGTCGGTGTTGCCGAGGGCCCGCCAGGCGACCTCGTGCAGGTCGTGCACGTCGCAGTCGGCGTCCACGACCACGATCAGCTTGGTGAGGGACATCATGTGCGCGCCCCAGATGGCGTGCATCACCTTCTGCGCGTGCTTGGGGTACTTCTTGTCGATCGAGACGATCGCGCAGTTGTGGAAGCCGCCGGCCTCGGGCAGGTGGTAGTCCACGATGTCCGGGACGATGATCTTCAGCAGGGGCAGGAAGAAACGTTCCGTGGCGCGGCCGAGCGGACCGTCCTCCGTCGGCGGGCGGCCCACGACGATGGACTGGAGCAGCGGGCGCCTGCGCATGGTCACGCAGTCGATCCGCAGCGCCGGGAAGGGCTCCTGCGGGGTGTAGAAACCGGTGTGGTCGCCGAAGGGGCCCTCGGGCAGCGTCTCGCCCGGCTCCAGCCAGCCTTCCAGGACCACCTCGGCCTGCGCGGGCACCTGGAGCGGGACCGTCTCGCAGTCGGTCATCTCGATCCGCTTGCCGGCGATGAACCCGGCGAACAGGTACTCGTCGATGTCGCCGGGCAGCGGCGCCGTGGAGGCGTACGTCACGGCCGGCGGACAGCCGAAGGCGATCGCGACCGGCAGCCGCTCGCCCCGGCGCGCGGCGACCTGGTAGTGGTTGCGGCTGTCCTTGTGGATCTGCCAGTGCATGCCGATGGTGCGCTTGTCGTGGCGCTGGAGGCGGTACAGGCCCAGGTTCCGGATGCCGGTCTCGGGGTCCTTGGTGTGGGTCAGGCCCAGGTTGAAGAAGGAGCCGCCGTCCTTCGGCCAGGTGAACAGCGCCGGGAGCCGGTCCAGGTCGACCTCGTCGCCCTTGAGGACCACTTCGCGCACCGGCGCGTCCTTGACCTTGCGCGGCGGGACGTGGGTCATCGCGCCCAGCTTCCCGAACGCCTCGCGCACCCCGACGAAGCCGTGCGGCAGCTCGGGCCGCAGCAGCCCGCCGATCTTGTCGGAGATGTCGCCGTACGCCTTCAGGCCCAGCGCCTTCAGCAGGCGGCGGTCGGTGCCGTACACGTTCATGGCCAGGGGCATGTCCGAGCCGCGCACGTTCTCGAAGAGCAGCGCGGGACCGCCGGACTTCTGCACCCGGTCGACGATCTCACCGACCTCCAGATACGGGTCGACCTCGGCCTTGATGCGCTTGAGGTCGCCCTCGCGCTCCAGCGCCCGCAGCAGGGAGCGAAGATCGTCGTAAGCCATGCGGCCAAGTATCGCCGACGTACCGCTTTGTCCCCGCGCCCACCCCCTGCTTCCGGCCGGGATCACGGTCGGCCGTCAGCGGAAGACGGCGACCGGGTACTGGAGCACGACCTCCCGGGCGCCGGGGTCCCAGCTGGTCACCTTGCCCAGGCAGTGCGCCTGGAACTGGCCTTCGGGCAACTGCCGGTCCGGGGTGAGCAGCCCGTCGCCGCGCAGCACGACCCGCAGGTGCGCGGCGGGGCCGCCGCCCGCGTAGGGAGCCCGCATCACCAGCGACCCGCCCCGGCCGCCGCCCGCCTCGAACCGGCCGGTGACCATGACGAACTCGCCGATCTCGGTCAGCGGCACGGTCGCGGCGGCCCCGGAGCCGCCCTCGCTGCGGGCCAGCTCGCGCAGCAGCGCCCGGTTGGGCAGGACGGTCCCGGAGTCCGGCCGCAGCCGCACCTCCACCAGGGCGTCGCCCCGGCGCAGCACCGACAGCAGCAGGCCGATCACCGAGATCGGCTCGCTCTTCTCCACGTACTTGGCGACCACCTCGGTGGTGCTGCCGCCGGTCACCTTGAACAGCAGGGACACCAGCGGGATCACCGCCAGGCAGCCGGCGCTGCGGATGCGCCGCTCCTCGACCTCCTTGCGCAGCGCCGCCTTGTAGTTGCCCATCTTGAACAGGCGCATCACGGCGTCGTTGTCCAGGTACAGCGGCAGGTAGCTGGGGTCGGCGGCGGTCTTGCCGAGCCGGGCGATGCCGCGCCGCAGCGCCAGCCCGCCCAGCACGAGCAGGCCGGCGAGGGCCGCCAGCCACCAGGCCATCGGGCCCCACCAGGCGCTCCACCAGGTGCCGTCAAGAACAGCCACGGATCTCCTTGAACGCGGCGGACAGGGAGGAGGCGCCGGCGTCGACCAGGCGCCCGCCGGTCACCTCGGCGGCCCGGCGCAGCGGTGCCGGGTCGGCGTCGCCGAAGCGCACCGGGTAGGTGTGCACGGCGCGCACACCGGCGGACCGGGCCCGGTAGCGGCCGGCGAAGGCCGCGAAGGCGATGCCCGCGTTGTTCTCGCCGTCCGTCATCAGCACGAGGGACACCCGCCGGGCCGGGTCCGCGCCGAGGGCCCGTTCGGCGGTGGCGTAGCCGTGGTCCAGGGCGGACCAGACGGCGGTGGAGCCGTCGTAGCCGCCGGTGGCGGCGAAGCCGGCCAGCGCGGTCAGGTCGGCCGGGCCGCGCACGGTGACCGTGCGCTCGGCCAGCGGGCGCCCGCCGAACCGGACGACGGTCAGCCGCTCGCCCCGGTGGAAGCGGACGAACTTGGCGCGGGAGGAGCCGTCGGCGCCGCTGAGCCCGGCGAACGCGGCGCGCAGGGCGCGGGTGCGGGCGCCGCGCATGGAGGTGGAGGAGTCCAGCAGGAAGATCACCTGGTCCGTCTCGCGGCGGTACGGGTCGCCGTAGTCGGCGAGCAGCCGGTCCAGGACGGCCGGGTCGTCGGGGTAGTACAGCGCGTTGTCCAGCGGGGCGGTCAGCCGGGCGTCGCGGGCCACCTCGGTGCTGACCGGGCGGCGCAGGGTGCGGCGCATGATCTCCCGCTGGTGGGCGGTGCCGGTCAGCCAGGCCACGACCCGGTCGTAGGCGGCGCGGCGGCCGGGGTCGAGCAGGAGCAGCGGGTAGTCGGACAGGATCATGCCGTCGGCCGGGTGGACGATCTCCAGGGGCCGGGCGAGCCGGCCGGAGGCGTTCAGGGCGAGCAGCTCGGACTCGTAGGTGATCAGGGCGTTGGTACGGCCGGGACGGGTGGCGAAGGCGTCCAGCAGGGCGTGCGAGTCGGGCGCGGTGAGGGTCTGTCCGGAGCGGAAGCCGCGCAGCCGGTCGCAGCGGACGTCCGCGGGGCGCAGGGCACGGCCGGTGCCGGCGGCGGCGGTGGCCACGCCGACCAGCGCGGCCAGGCCGCTGTTGCTGTGCCGGGGGTCGGCCATCCCGAACCGTACGGCCCCGGTGGCGGCGGCGTCGGCGAAGTCGGCCCAGGACGGCCGGCCGCCGGGGGCCGCGGCGCGCAGGGCGCGGGCAGCGTCCGGGGTGAGGCCGACGACGACCGGGGAGCGCATGATCGAGGCGCTCTGCACGCCGGTGGCGGCCGCGCGGCCGGGCGGCAGCCGCTTGGCCTCCAGCCGGAGGTAGCGGTCGGAGGAGAGCCAGGCGAGGTCGTAGGAGTGGCGGCCGGTGAGCAGGGTGCCGGCGGCGTCGTTGGTGGCCCGGTAGTCCATGTCCAGCCGGACCCCGGTGTCCTCGCGGAGCCGGGCCAGCAGCGGCTTCATGTCGGTCAGCTCGTCGCTGGCGAGGACGCGCAGGGTGGTGTCGGGGCCGCGGTCGCCCCCGGAGCAGGCGACGAAGCCGCCGAGCGCGGCGAGCAGCACCAGACACAGCCCGAGCGGGAGCGGCCGGAGGACGCGGGGGCCGGGGCTGCGGGAGGTAAGGGGGCCGGGGCTGCGGAGGCCGGGACGGCGGGAGGCATGGGGGCCGGGGCGACGAGGGCTGCGGAAGCCGGGGCGGCGGGGGCCGGGCGTCATGAGGTCGTCCCGTCCGTCGGGCGGGCGGCCGGAGGGCAGTCGCCGACCTTCTCGATCATGCGTTCCAGCAGGTCGAGCCGGGGCAGTACGGCCTTGGTGTCGTCGTCGGAGAGCACGGGCGCCTGGATGCCGTGCTCGCCCAGGAACCGGGTCAGCGCGTCGCTGGTGGCCGAGCCGCCCTCGGCGTCCCGGACCCGGAAGCCCAGTTCCATCGCGCGCCGCTGCAGCGCCGGGTCCCGGGTGATCAGCTCGCCCAGCTCGTCGCCGTGCGGGGTGAGGGCGATCAACTGGGGCTCGGTGACGAACCGGGCCGACGGGTAGAGCAGGACCCGCTCGCCGTCGACGCGCCCGGTGGCGGCGCGGGCGGCGATCTGGTGGGCCAGGAACTGGTGCTCGTAGATCACCGCGATCGGGGAGATGCTCTTGCCCTCGGCGGAGAGGTAGGTCTCGTTCTTCTCCGAGGACGGCATGCCCTGGTCGTTGAGGAGCAGCCGGACGCGCTCGGCGAAGCGGATCGCCTCCGGCGGGCTCTGCGGGATGTCCGCGTGGTTCCAGACGTAGGAGACCAGGCCCAGATAGGTGCCGGCGGAGTTGGCCTGGCAGATGTCGGAGGTCTGGGCGAGCACCTTGTTGCCGTTGTGGATGCCGTGCCGGTCGATGCCGACGCGGTGGCCACGCGCGTCGGTGCCGAGGTCGTCCCAGCGGCGCCCGGCGGCGGACGCGGCGAGGAACCTCTGCATGTCCAGCGAGTAGTAGAGCGGCTCGGCCCCGGCGGGCACGCCCGGCAGCGGGGTGGCGATCCCGGCCTCCTGGAGCGTCTCGGCGTACTCCCGGTAGGTGCCGAGCACGATCGGGCTGACGAACGGCCGGTAGGTGGTGGCCGGATGGCCCTCGGCCGCGCGCTCGCCCGTGATCAGGTCGGCGGCGGGCTGTCCCGACGGGAAGACGATGTCGTAGCCGTCGTAGCGCTGGGTGGCGATGCCCCGGGAGCCCATGCGGGTCAACTGCACGCGGAAGCCGTGCCGGACGAGCAGCCGCCGGACCTCGGGGTCCTCGAAGAAGTCGGCCTTGGAGGCCATCTTTGCCCGGATGGTGACGATCCGTGCGAAGGGCAGCGCGGCGTGCCCCTCGGCGAGGACGACGATCGCGCACAGCGCGGTGACCGCGGCGACGACGCGCGGCAGGAGCCTGCGCACCGGCGAACGCCGCGGGGGCACGACCGCCGGAGCGCCGACCGGCAGGCGCGGTTCGCCGCCTCGCGGGGACGCGTCGCTGTCGGCTCTGTGTGGATCCACCCGGTTCTCCTGCGTCGGCGGGGGCAGGATCGTGCACGCGCGGAACGACGGCCGGCACAACGTCCGGCCAACGCACGAGCGCATGGATATGAACGCCCGTCACACTTTTGCGGAGGCCCGTGTTCCCGGCGGCCGGCCCCGGCCGGTCACCGTCGGTTAATCACTTCCGCGTTCGGCCCGCCACCCGTTCCGTTGAAATGGACCGGACGGGCATGTCCCGGCCGCGTCCCACGGCATTGCCTTGCCAGGGGGCCCCGATCCAGGGGTCCCCTTCCGTGATGGGAGACGCGTGCGAATCACTGACATCCAGCGCTGCGAGGTCCGGCCGGGACGGCTCGTCGAGTGGACCCTGAGCCCGGCGACCGTCGCGGCGGCGGCGGCGCTCCCGGACGACACCCGGCCGCCCGCCTACATCCAGGAGTCCCACATCAGGACGGCCCGGTCCGTCCGCGCGGACGGGCTGTCCGTGCCGACCTGGCTCGGCGCCGCCTTCGACCTGCCCGGCCCGGTCGACCTGGACGCGCTGGAGCGCGCCCTGCACACCTGGACCGTGCGGCACGAGACGCTGCGCAGCGGCTTCCGGTGGGCCGCCGGTGACACGCTGCGCCGGTTCACGCTGGACGCGGCCGACGTGTCCCTGCACCGCGAGGAGGTGGGCCTCTTCCCCGACGCCGACGCGCTCGTCCGGCACCTCCAGGACCGCTTCGACACGGTCGCGGACGCGCTGCGCTGGCCGAATCTCATCTACGCGGCGGTCGTCCGGGACGACGGCGTGAGCGTGTACCTGGCCTTCGACCACAGCAACGTCGACGGCTACTCCGTGCAGCGGATCGCCGGCGAGATCCACGAGCTGTACACGGCGGGCCCGGCCGGCGCCGCGGCCGCCACCGGGGCGCCGGCCGCCAGCTACGTCGACTTCTGCGAGATCGAGCGGACCCGCGCCGACAACCTCGACGACGGGCACGCGATCGTGGACCGCTGGCGGGAGTTCATCCGCCGCTGCGACGGCACGCTGCCGGGCTTCCCGGTCGACCTGGGCCTGGCGCCGGGCGGTCCGCTGCCGCCGCAGCGGATGCTGTGCGAGCCGCTGGCGGACGCGGACGCGGCGGCCGCGTTCGAGGCGTACTGCCGGCCCTACGGCGGCACCCTGACCGGGCTGCTGGCCGCGACCGCGCTCATCGTGCACGAGCTGGGCGGACAGCCGGTGTACCGGACGGTGGTGCCCTTCCACACCCGGGCGAAGTCCTGCTGGAGCGAGTCGGTGGGCTGGTACGTCGGCGGCGCCCCGATCGAGGTGCCCGTGGGCCGCACCCGGGGCTTCCCGGAGGCCCTGCGGGCGGTGCGCGCGGAGCTGCGGGCGAGCCGGGCGCTGGCCCGCATCCCGCTGGCCCGGGTGCTGGACCTGCTCGGCGCGGACTTCCGGCCGACCTCGCCGGACCTGTACTCGATCGTCTCCTACATCGACACCCGCACCCTGCCCGGCGCCGGCCGGTGGGCGGAGCTGAAGGCGTACGGACTGCTGCGGGTGTCGTACGGCGACCAGGTCTGCGTGTGGGTGAACCGGCTGCCCGACGGGCTGTGGCTGGCGAGCCGGTACCCGGACACGGACGTCGCGGCGAAGAACATGCGGCTCTACACCGAGCGGCTGCGCGACCGGATCGCCTCGGTGGCCCACGGCAGCCTGTCCGCGGTCTCGTGAGCCGACGGGCCCCGGGCCCGGCCGGGGCCGGCCGGACCCGGCCCGGTCAGGTCCCGTCCCGCTGCTGCGTCTCGATCAGCCGTTCGAAACGGTCACGCCAGCGCTGCTCCGACTCCTCCTCGCCCTGGAACTCGTGGGTGCAGCGGAGCGCGCTGCCGTCCTGACCGTCCCGCTCCAGATGGAACCGGATCCGGCCGCCGGCCCCCACCGTGTACTCCGCGACCCGGTCCACGTCCCACGCGGTGACCTCCCCGCTGCCCAGGCCGCGCAGGGCGACCGCGCCGCCGAGCCGGGGTTCGAGCACATCGGCGGGCGTGAACCAGGCCGCCAGTCCCTCCGGGGTGGCCAGCGCGGGCCAGATCTCCTCCATGCGCCGCGGGAGCCGCACCACGAAATGCAGGATGTGCGTGTTCCCGTGGGTCTGGCTGGTGCCCTGTGCGATGGAACCGCTCATGCCACCAGCCTGCCCCCGCCCCGGGGCGCGCGCACCCGGTTACGGCCGCTGCCCCGCGCCGCTCGCGCCGGACCGGCTCAGACGCCCGCGTAGGAGTGCTTGCCGGAGACGAAGATGTTGACGCCGTAGTAGTTGAACAGCCAGCAGCCGAAGGCGATCAGCGCCAGGTAGGCGGCCTTGCGGCCCTTCCAGCCGGCCGTGGCCCGGGCGTGCAGGTAGCAGGCGTAGGCGACCCAGGTGATGAAGGACCAGGTCTCCTTCGGGTCCCAGTTCCAGTACCGGCCCCAGGCGTCGCCCGCCCAGATCGCGCCCGCGATGATCGTGAACGTCCACAGCGGGAAGACGGCCGCGTTGACCCGGTAGGCGAACTTGTCCAGGGACGCGGAGGCGGGCAGCCGCTCCAGCACCGAGGACGCGAAGGAGCCGGGCTTGCCGCCGTTGAGGAGCTTGTTCTCGTACGCGTCCTTGAACAGGTACAGGATCGTGGCGACCGCGCCGACGTAGAACACCGCGCCGCAGAAGATCGCGGTGGAGACGTGGATGTACAGCCAGTACGAGTGCAGGGCCGGCACGAGCTGGTCGCTGGCCGTGTACAGGACGGTGACCGCCAGGCCCAGGTCGAGCAGGACCGTGGTGGTGAGGAACAGGCCGAGCCAGCGCACGTTCTTCCGCAGTGCCAGCAGCGCGAGGTACACGCCGACGGCGACCGTGGAGAAGGTGATGTTGAACTCGTACATGTTGCCCCACGGCGCCCGCTCCACGGAGGCCGCGCGGGCGACGACGCCGGCCAGCTCCACCAGGAACGCGAGCACGGTGAGGGAGATGGCGATGCGGCCGTACAGGTCGCCCTGCTCGTCACCGCCGTGCGCGCCGGGACCGTCCGGCACGTCCCGGGCGCTGGCCGCCGAGCGGACGACGACCCGGGGCCGCTCCAGCACGGCGGTGCCGCCGGCCTGCCGCACCGCGACGGCGGGACGGTCCGCCGTGCGTCCGGCGCCGGCGGTGAGCGCGGCGGCCGTACGGCCGACCTTGCTGCGGCTGCCGAGCAGCCACTCGGCGATGTAGGCGAAGAAGGCCAGGGTGTAGACGGCCATCGACGAGTAGATCAGCGTGTTGCTGATGCTCGCGAGATGTTCGTTGGTGGCGGCGGCGAGCGTCACTTCTCAGCCCCTTCGGCAGGTACGGCTCGGAGGTCGGGGGTTCGTGCGGGGTCGTCGTCGGGGCCGGCGGCTCCCGGCGCCCGGTCGTAGAGGTGTCCGGCCAGCTCGCCCAGTTCCTCGGGCAGCCGGGCGGACTCGCTGCGGCCGAGCCCGGCCATCTCCACCACCGTGACGCCGTCGGCGCCGCGCACGGCCCGCACCCACACACGGCGGCGCTGGATGAACAGGGAGCCGGCCAGACCGAAGATGGCGGCGAGGGCACCGCCGAGCGCCCAGCCGCTGCCGGGCTCCTGGACGATCTCGAAGCCGGCCCACTCCTTGACGTCCTTCTCGAACGTGACGGAGCCGGCGCCGCCGGGCAGCGTGAGCGTGTCGCCCGGCTTGAGCAGCTTCTTCAGGAGCTGGCCCTTGCCGTCCTTGAACGCCTTCATGTGCTTCTTGTCGAGCTGGTACACGCTCTGCGGGATGCCCGAGTCCACTCCCAGGTCGCCGTGGTAGGCGTTCACCGCGAGCAGCGGGTTCACCAGCGCGGGGAACTGCGAGAGCATCGTGCCGCTGCGCGGGTCGAAGGTCGGCACGAAGAACGCCTGGAAGCCGAGCTGCTCCTTCCTGCCCCGCGGATCGCGGTAGCCGTCCATGACCTTGACGACACCCTGCGAGGTGACGTTGCCGTCCAGCGGCAGCAGCGGTACGGCGTCGCGGTAGACGACCGCGCCCTTGCCGTCCCGGACGGTGATCACGGGCGCGTAGCCGTGGCTGACCAGGTAGACCTTGGCGCCGTCGATCTCCAGCGGCTCGTTGACCTTGACGGTGGTCGTCGTCTCCTTGCCGTACGCGCCCTTGCTGTAGCGGACCTTCGCCTCATAGGTGCGCGGGGTGCCCTTGTTGGGTCCGGACGGCTCGTAGGTGCCCGTGAAGGCCTTCAGGTCGAAGCTGAACGGCACCAGGTCGTCGGGCCGGAACAGGCTGCCGGACTTGAAGTCGTCGTACATCGGCAGCGCGTTGGAGAAGCCGTCGCCCTCCACCATCAGCTTGGTGCCGTCCGACTTGTACAGCTGGCCGGAGGCGAACGCGATCAGCAGCACGATCAGGGCGATGTGGAAGACCAGGTTGCCCACCTCGCGCAGATAGCCCTTCTCGGCGGCGACGGCGTCACCGGCGGCATGGGCGCGGAAGCGGCGCTTCTTCAGCAGGGCGAGCGCGGCCTCGCGGACCTGCTCCGGGTCGGTCTCCGTGCGCCACGTCGTGTACGCGGGCAGCCGGGTCAGCCGCTGGGGCGCGCCCGGCGGACGGCCGCGTAGCTGGCCGACGAACTGCCAGGTGCGGGGCACGATGCAGCCGACGAGGGAGACGAACAGCAGGATGTAGATCGCGGAGAACCACACCGAGCTGTAGACGTGGAACAGGCCCAGCCTGTCGTAGACCGGCGCCAGCGTGCGGTGCGCGGCGCGGAACTCCTCGACCTTGTTCGCGTCCGCGCCGGTCTGCGGGATCAGCGAGCCGGGGATCGCGCCGAGCGAGAGCAGCAGGAGCAGCAGCAGCGCGACCCGCATCGAGGTCAGCTGCCGCCAGAACCAGCGCACCCAGCCGATGACACCGAGGCCCGGCAGGCCCGCCGGTTCCTCCTGCGGGGCGGTGGACAGCCGGGAGCCGGCCGCTCCCAGCTCCTCCCGCTCCCGGCTGTTGTCGGTGTCGGTCTTGCTCA
Source organism: Streptomyces sp. NPDC027672 (assembly GCF_055566335.1). NCBI lineage: Bacteria > Bacillati > Actinomycetota > Actinomycetes > Kitasatosporales > Streptomycetaceae > Streptomyces > Streptomyces sp. NPDC027672. The sequence goes on from NZ_JBVHSO010000001.1 coordinate 930,079, forward strand.
TCGGTCAGATCCCCACATTGAAGCCGTCGGACCAGGTCTGCATCTGCTGCACCAGTCCGCTCCAGGCGCCGGTCAGCAGCAGCACACCGGTCACGATCATCATCGAGCCGCCGAAGCGCATCACCCACACATAGTGGCGCTTGACCCAGGCGAAGGCGCCGAGCGCCTTGCGGAAGCCGACCGCGGTGAGCACGAAGGGGACGCCGAGGCCGAGGCAGTAGACGAGCATCAGCAGGGAGCCGCGCGCGGCGCTGGACTCGTTGAAGGACAGCAGGTTCACGGAGGAGAGCGTCGGGCCCATGCAGGGCGTCCAGCCGACGCCGAAGAGGGCGCCGAGGACGGGCGCGCCGAGCAGGCCGCCGGCCGGCCGCTTGTGGAAGCGGAACTCGCGCATGGTGAACCAGGGCAGCAGCCCCATGAAGAACGCGCCCATCGCGATCATGAGCACGCCGAGCACCTTGGACAGGGTGCCCTGGTAGTCGATCAGGTTGGCGCCGAAGTAGCCGAAGAGCGCCCCGCTGGAGACGAACACCGCGCTGAAGCCGAGCACGAACAGGGAGGCGCCGGCGAACATCCGGCCGCGTCTGGCCTCGGCCAGGTCGGTGCCCGCGACACCGGTGACGTAGGAGAGGTAGCCCGGCACCAGGGGCAGCACGCAGGGCGAGAAGAAGGACAGGAGCCCGGCGAACAGGGCGATCGGCAGCGCGACCAGCAGCGCGCCGTGCAGGACCGTCTGGTTGCCGCCCGTCCCCGCGGCCAGCGTCAGCAGTGCGCTCACGTCACTTCTCCGCCAGGACCGGCTTGATCATCTCAAGCAGCCCGGTGTCGTCCAGCGCCTCCAGGGCCCGCGCGGCGACCTTCCCGTGCCGGTCGAGGACGAGCGTGGAGGGGACGAGCTGCGGGTTGAGCGTGCCCTTCTTGAAGCGGAGCATCAGCCTGCCCGTCGGGTCGTACAGGCTCGGGTACCCGACACCGTGCTCCTTCTCGAAGTTCACGGCCGGGGTGGTGCTGGTGTCCCGGGTGTTGATGCCGACGAACTTGACGCCCTTGTCCTCGTACTGCTTCGAGACCTTGGCGAAGTACTGCGCCTCGTTCCGGCACGGGCCGCACCACGAGCCCCAGACGTTGATGACGACGACCTGGCCCTGGTAGTCGGCCACGTCGAGGGTCTTGCCGTCGATGGTCTTGCCGGACAGGTCCGGGGCCGCGACGCGCTTGCCGGCCGGGACGGTGTCGATGCCGTTGCTGCCGGTGACGAAGTGGGTGTCGCCACCGCCGCCGGAGACGCCGCCCTTACCGCACGCGGACAGGGTGAGGGCCGCGGCGGCGGCCACAGCGGTCAGCAGGACGGCGCGGCTACGGGTACTCATGTGAAAAGTTTCGCATGGCGGTGCCCGGGTTTTCGCGCGCCCCCCTGCCGGGCGGAAAAGCGCATTTCAGGGCGTATTTACACGGGGCAATTCGGACATCCGTCATTGCGGGGCCGGTGGGCCCGGTGCCGCCCGGGCGGGCCGGCCGGCGCCGCTCAGGCCGCGTCGGAGGAGGCCGCGCCGGTCTTCCGCAGGAACTGCTTCCAGCCCCCGGCGGGCTGCTGCCCGACACCGAGCGTGCGCAGCTTGGCGAGCGTCTCGGGCTTCTGCACGTCCATCCAGTCCACGAACTGGCGGAAGGAGACCAGCCGCACGTCGGCGCCCTTCTCCTTCTCCCGCGCGATGTGCTTGAAGGCTTCCTCTACGGCGTCCATGTAGATGCCGCCGTTCCACTGCTCGAAGTGGTTGCCGACGAAGAACGGCGCCCGGTTCGTCTCGTAGGCCCGCTGGAAGCCCTGGATGTACGCCTGCGCGGACTGCTTGCGCCAGCCCGGGTAGTTGTAGGCGGGCGCCTTGGTCGAGTTCAGCGACTGGTTGGCGAGCATGTTGTAGTCCATGGACAGGACCTCGAACGAGCGTCCGGGGAAAGGTATCTGCTGGAGGGGCAGGTCCCAGATGCCCAGGCGCTTGTCCGGCCACACCTGACGGCCGCCCGGCGACGAGGCGTCGTAGCGCCAGCCCAGCTCGCGGGCCGTGGGCAGCAGCTTGTCCTGGCCGAGCAGACAGGGCGTACGGCCGCCGGCCAGCTCCTTGTCGTAGTCGAACGGCAGCGAGGGCAGATCGGTCCAGCCGGTGTTGGTCCGCCACTCCTTCACGAACGCCTTGGCCTGGCGTATCTCGCTCCCCCACTGCTGCGGCGTCCAGTTGCCGACCGTGCCGCCCCCGGCGCAGAAGTGCCCGTTGAAGTGGGTGCCGATCTCGTGGCCCTCCAGCCAGGCCCGGCGCACGTTCGCCAGCGTCGCCTTGATGTGCTCGTCGGTGAGGTAGCCGATGTCGGAGGCGCCGCGCGGGTTGTTCGGGGGCTCGTACAGCCGCTTCTTCGACTCGGGCAGCAGATACAGCCCCGAGAGGAAGAAGGTCATGCTCGCGCCGTGCTCCTTGGCCAGGTCCAGGAAGCGCGGGAAGAGACCGTTGCCGACCTCGCCGGCGCCGTCCCAGGAGAAGATCACGAACTGCGGTGGGGTCTGGCCCGGCTCCAGCGGCTCCGGCCTGGCCGGCTGGTGCGGCTGCGGGCCGGTGAAGGAGGTGGAGCCGTCCCCGATGGGCCGCGCCGGACGCCGCCCGCCCTTGCTGCCCTGCTGGGTCCGGGAACCGGCGGGGTGCCCGGCGCCGTCCGAGGACGTGGGACCGCAGCCGGCGAGCGAGGCGGCGGCGGCCGCACCCGCGCCGAGGCCGAGCATTCCCCTCCGGGAGAGGGGCCGGGAGTGAATGGGCATGGGAGAACCCCGATCATCGCTGCTGCCTGCTGGTCACCCAGTCAGAGGGCGCGATGATCGGGGAGGTTCCCCTGATTCTTCTGCTTTTCGTAACAAGACCTGCGAAAATGCGCTAAGCCACACCAAACGGACGCTGCGTGACGACCGGTGGCCCGGCCGGCCCGGTCAGGCGCCGAACGCCTTCCCCTGGACCGTGCCCTTGCCCTTCTGCGGCCGGCCACCGGCCCGCAGGTGCACCGGGACCAGATCGATGGCCGGTTCGCTGTACCCGACCGACACGATCTTGTCACCCTGATAGGTGAAGGACGTCAGGGAGGCGAGCGTGCACTGCCGCTTGCGCGGGTCGTGCCACAGCCGCCGCCGCTCGACGTACGACCGCAGGATCCAGATCGGCAGCTGGTGGCTGACCAGCACCGCCTCGTGGCCGCGCGCCTCGTCCCTGGCCGCGTTCAGCGCGCCCATCATGCGCACGACCTGGTCGACGTACGGCTCGCCCCAGGACGGCCGGAACGGGTTGACGAGGTGCTTCCAGTTGTCCGGCTTGCGCAGCGCGCCGTCGCCGACGCCGAAGGTCTTGCCCTGGAAGACGTTGCCGGCCTCGATCAGCCGCTCGTCGGTGGCGAGGTCCAGCCCGTGCGCCTTGGCGATCGGCGTGGCGCTCTCCTGCGCCCGCTCCAGCGGCGAGGCGCAGACGTACGTCACGTCCCGGGAGGCCAGGTGCTCGGCGACCCGGTCGGCCATCTGCCGGCCCAGCTCGGACAGGTGGTAGCCGGGCAGCCGGCCGTACAGGATGCCGTCCGGGTTCTCGACCTCGCCGTGCCGCATGACGTGGACGACGGTGACGTCCTTGCTCCGGGCCCCGGCCCCGGAGCCGCTCCCCAGGGTGTTCCCGAGGGAGTTCCCGGAGTCGTTCCCGAGGGTGTTCTCAGAGGTGCCGCTCATGACGCCGTGGCCTCCGCAGCCGCCCGGGCCGCCGCCGGAACGGCGTCGGCGATGGTCTGGATGGCCCGCTCGTCGTGGGCCGTGGACACGAACCAGGACTCGAAGGACGACGGCGGCAGGTAGACGCCGTTCGCCAGCATCGAGTGGAAGAACGCGGTGTAGCGGTGGGACTCCTGCCGCTTGGCGTCCTCGTAGTCGCGTACCCGCCGGTCCGTGAAGAACACGGAGAACATGTTGGAGGCGGTCTGCACCCGGTGCGCGACGCCCTCCTTGGCCAGCGCCTCGCTCACCAGCGTCCGGACCTGCTCCGAGACGCCGTCGACCTTCTCGTACGCGGCGTCGTCGAGCAGCCGGAGCTGGGCGAGGCCGGCCGCGGTGGCGACCGGGTTCCCGGAGAGGGTGCCGGCCTGGTACACGGGTCCGGCGGGCGCGAGGTGGGCCATGACATCGGCCCGGCCGCCGAACGCCGCGGCCGGGAACCCGCCGCCCATGACCTTGCCGAAGGTCATCAGGTCGGGCGCCACGCCCTCCACGCCGTACCACCCGGCGCGGCTGGTGCGGAACCCGGTCATCACCTCGTCGGAGATGAACAGGGCGCCGTTCTTCCGGCAGGCGTCCTTCAGACCCTGGTTGAACCCGGGGTCCGGCGGCACGACGCCCATGTTGCCCGGCGACGCCTCGGTGATCACACAGGCGATCTCACCGGGGTGCCGGTGGAAGGCCTCCTGCACGGCCTCCAGGTCGTTGTACGGCAGCACGATCGTGTCGCCGGCCTGGGCCCCGGTGACGCCGGGCGTGTCGGGCAGCGCGAAGGTGGCGACACCGCTGCCGGCCGCGGCGAGCAGCGAGTCCACGTGCCCGTGGTAGCAGCCGGCGAACTTGATCACCTTCGACCGCCGGGTGAACCCGCGGGCCAGCCGGATCGCCGACATGGTGGCCTCGGTGCCGCTGCTGACCAGCCGCACCTGCTCCACCGGCTCGATCCGGGCGACGATCTCCTCGGCCAGCGCCACCTCGCCCTCGCCGGGCGTGCCGAACGACGTGCCGCGCGCGACGGCCTCCTGTACGGCGGCGACGACCTCCGGGTGGGAGTGTCCGAGGATCATCGGGCCCCAGGAACAGACCAGGTCGACGTACTCGCGGCCGTCGGCGTCGGTGAGGTAGGGGCCCGTGCCCGACACCATGAACCGGGGCGTGCCGCCGACGGCGCGGAAGGCGCGCACCGGGGAGTTCACTCCGCCCGGCGTGACGACGGAGGCGCGGTCGAAGAGCGCCTGGGACACGGGCGCGTCGTAGGGATAGGGCGTTTCGCTCATGGCACTCATGACGTGCGGCTTCTCCGGCTTCTCGGGCTCCGGTTGCGGGGGGACCTCCTCAGGGTAGGCCGCGCCCCGGCCGCGGTGCCGTCGCCCTCAAGATCGAAGCGGTGCCATCCCTCGTCTGCGAGACTGAGAACTGATACACACAGCTCCTGCGCACGTAATGATCAGGGGCCGGGAATTTCCCGCGCGGCGTGTTGTTCCACCGTACGTTTCGGCGGACGGCCGCGGGGGAGGTCACTGACACGATGATCGGGTTGCGCGGCGGGGGCCACGCGTCCTAGAAAAGCAGTCGGGTGGAGATATGCATCGCGGTGGCGGACTGGGCGAGGGGACTGACGACCTGGGTCCTCGACGTGCCCGGCGGGGAAGGCACCGGCGCGACGCGGAGGAAACGACCGAGACACGACAGACCGACGCACGTCAGGCACAGGATGCACCGGGAGAGCCCGAGCGGTACGACCGGCAGATCGACCGCCGGGTCGACCACCGGGCCGACCGCCTCCGGGCGGGGAGCAGGAATGGTGGTCGGGTGGGGGTGACGTACAAGTACTTCGGCGCACCGGACGGCGCGACCGCGGCCCGTGTCCCCATCTCGATGCGACCCGAGGAACTCGGCGGCGACGAGCTGGGCATGAACGGCATGTTCACCAAGATCAAGCCGGAGACGATGGCCGCGATGGTCCTCACCGGCATCGAGGGCGTCCCCCTGCACAAGGTCCCGCCCCTGGAACTGGTCGTCCTGCACCCCGACTACGCCGTGGTCAAACTCCCCATGACGGTCGTCGACCCCCTGCGCGGCATCGGCGAGGAGGCGGTGGGCGCGGCGGCCTTCATCTGGTCCACGGTCCCGGACCGCGGCGGCCCCCGGGACGCGTTCAACGTGTACCAACTGCTGCACGAGTGGCAGGACTTCTCACATCGCCTGCATGAGGCGGGACACCAGCCTTATTGCTTGGTGTGGCCTTGAGCCGGGCTTTCCTGGACGGTGGGCGGGGTTCGCGGACCCCGCCCTCTCCACTTTCCAGGGCGGGCAGGAGCGCCCCCAACGCGCCGGCTCCCCAGTAGGGGTGCCCTCGACGTAGTGCGCGTTGACTGCCCGGGCTCGTGCGCCGGGTGTGTGTCGTTCGCCGAGGCGGCGGATACGCCAGGTCAGTGCTCGTGCGGGAGCCGTTCCGCGCACGCAGCAGCCTCAGGTACGGCGGCGCTGATCACCTCTGTGCCCGGCCGCCACCGTCCGGCCTGGGCGCCTGGGGTTTGCGGTGCTTGCCGGTGCCGGAGCCGAGCGGCTTCGGCACCGGCCCTCGGGGTGAGGGCTCGTTGGCCTCCGGGTACAGGACGGCTTGGGCGTCGGCCAGGCTGGCGGCGAGCCCGTACGGCTCCCAGGCATGCCCGTTCCAGCGCTCGATGGCGCGGGATGCATCCGGATTCAGATGCGATGCCCTGGGCCCGTCGCCGGGCACGACAGGCAGGGCGCGAAGTCGGCCGATCTTCGCGTCACGGCGTTCCGCCCAGTCCTTCAGCGGTTCGTCGTCCATCTGGCGTTCCTCGCGTGGGTGGGGGCTGTCTCAGGAGGGTAGCGGCCACTGTGGGCCGTTCGGGTTCCCCAACCAGACGGCCTGGTGGTCGCGGGAGACGGTCACGCCGAACGCCGCAGTGTGCGGTGAGTCGTACTCCTCCCAGGTGGACACCGCCGACTCGATCGCGTCCCACAGGCGGCGGGGGCCGCCCTGACGGACCTGCCAGCCGCTCTCCGTGGGAGCGAGGACGGCGAAGGAATCGGTGACGCTGTCCAGTAGAAACGTGCTGACCGGGCCGCCGTCGACCGCCATCGAGAAGAAGCGGGCGTCCGGCGCCGCGAGCTGCGCCATGAACGCCGGCCCGGAGCTGGCGAGAACCTCTGGCCCGCGTACGGCTTTCCGTACTGTCCCGTCGTCGGGACCCGGGACCACGCCGAGGCTCTCCGGAGCATCCTGCTGGCGGGCGATCATGAAGCTCGGGTCGTCCTCACTGAACCAGCCGCTCGCGCTGTCACCGGTGACGATGAGTCTGGCCAGGCCGAGGGAGCGCATCCAGCCGCGCAGGGTGGTGAGGATGACACCGCCCGGCCGGACCTGTTCCAGCCAGGCGGGCGGGACGCTGCGGAAGCCGCACGTGGCGATCAGCCGGTCGTACGGGGCTCCGCCGGGGTGGCCGGCGCGACCATCCCCCACCAGCAGGCGGGGTGTATGACCGGATCCGGTGAGGGCGTGGCCGGCTCGTCGGGCCACGCCCTCGTCCGTCTCGATCGAGGTCACGCTCTCACTGCCGAGCCGGTGGCACATCAGTGCTGTCGAGTAACCGGTTCCGGTGCCGATCTCCAGCGCCTTCATGCCGTCCTGCACATCCAGGTCTTCGAGCATCCGGACCACGAGGCTCGGCAATGTCGACGATGACGTCGGGGTCGCGTTGCTGATCGGTTTCGGATCAGCCCAGTCGATGTCCCGGCCGTCAAACTGGGTCATCCATGTCTCGTCGGTGTAGACGAGCCGGAGCCACTCCTCCTTGCCGACCGTCTCCGGTGTGACCGGCTCCCAGGTGGTGACGCCCGGGGCGTGGCTCTCCCGGTAGAAGCGCGGGATGAACCTGTGGCGGGGCACGGCCTCCACGGCGGCCCGCCACTGCGGCGAACGCAGCCAGCCGTCTTTCTCCAGTTGTCGGGCGAGCCTGCGCCTGAGATCGGCCGCGGCCGTCTCGATGTCGGTTTCACTGGCCACGGAGTCCTCCTTCCAGGAGATCGGCGAGTGCGGCAGTCATCGGCAGACCGGTCGGCGGCTCCATCCAGGCCCACTGCCCGGAAGGATTGCACTCGATGAAGATCCACTCGCCGCGGTCGGTCAGAGCGAAGTCGAACGCCCCGAAGACGAGCCCGAAGTGCTTCAGATAGGCACGCATCGACCGCTCCACCGCGGATGGCGCGGCAAGCGGCGTGTATGTGTGAGTGCGGTAGTCCGTACGCCAGTCGAGAAGACCAGAGTCGATACGCACGGCGAAGATCTGCTCGCCGATCACAGTCACCCGGATATCGGCAACCTTGTCCACCCGCTTCTGGAAGAGGTGCATGGTGCCGGACACGGAATCGTCGATCTCGTCGGCGGTCACCTCGGTCACGGGGACCGTCTGGGCCTTGCCGTCGACCAGGTAGAGCGGAACCGAGATCGGCTTGAAGATGACGGGACCTTGCGCCTTGATGAAGGCCCGCGCGTCGTCGGCAACGTTGGTGATCAACGTCGGCGGAAGGGTGAAGCCGGCCGCCGCCGCTGCCGCGAGCCCGGCCGGCTTGTACTCCGCGTCGCCGATGCGATGGGGATGGTTGACGTAAAGGCAGCCGGGCAGCGAGGTCAGGATGCCTCCGAGCCCGTAGCGCGCCTGGCCGACGGCGAAGCGTTCGTCCTGCTTGTCCAGGTGGGGGAAGGCAAACCCGGAGGGGCGCCGGTAGTACACGGAACGCACCGCGCCCAGGTCGGCGCGTCGGCTCGGGGTCTGCAGGTTTCCCTGCCAGCTGTCGGTGCCGCCGATGGCGGCCGAGCACGACAGGGTGGCGGGGAAGTCACCGGAGTCGAACCGCACGACCGGGACGCCCCGGTCGTGCAGCTCTGCGATCACGAAGTCCGCGGTCGGGTCGTCGAGGTTGGTGACGACCAGGACCGGACGATCGTCGTTCGTCACCAGAGTCACTGGTCGGTGTCGTTCCCCGTGTCGCTGTCCGGGGAGTCGCTGTTGCGGTCACCCTGGCCCGTGGTGCCGGTAGCCGGATTCGTGCCCGAGGACGTGCCGTGGCCCGGGGACATGGTGGGCGCCCCCGAAGTGTCGAAGTACCGGGCAGTCTGTGTACCCGGATCCAGCGTCACCGTCGCGTAGGCGGGGCCCTCGACGGGCGGGTACGGGGCGATGCGACGCAGACCCCACGGGGCAGCGGTCAGATGCCCCTGCGGCAGCGGGCTGCCCGTGGGAAAGCGGTCCATGTGGTTGAACACGGTCTTCCTTCCTGTCGGATGTTCTTGTCCTTCGTGTGACTTGCCCACCCGCACGGCATCGAGGACGCGGTCCTGCTCGTGCGGGAGTCTCAGGAGCGCCGGGAAGAAGAGGCGCCGGCGCCGGAACCCACGTCGAAACCGGACCAGGATTGTGCAGGCTGTCCAGGACCCGTTGAAGGAGGCTGATGTCCGGTGCACGGACCTCGACCGCCAGTCGACCGTCGCCGTACCAGCGGCTGAGCTGCTGCCGCCACGCGGTCTCGGCAGGCTGCACCTCGGCGCGGATCTCGCCGAGAGCCAGTCCCGACTCGACGCGAAGCCGCACAAGGTCGGCGGGAGTGTCCGAACCGGCTCTGGGACAACCACCGCGCCGGCCTCGTCAGACGGACGAGCCGGGCCGATGGCCGGCTCCACGCACGCGTCCGGAAACGGGTCGCCGACCGGTTCCTCCGAAGGCAGGAGTCGTAAGGAGATGCGTGAGATCAGCATGCGGCCGGCACCCGCACCTCTGCCCAAACCAGCTTGCCCCAACGATGCAGGTCGTAGCCCCATCGCCAGCTCAGCGACTCCACCAGGAGCAGACCTCGGCCGCCCTCGGAGTCACCTTCAGGACGACCCTGTTCCGGGATGTCTCGGCACTTGTCGGCAACGCCGATCCGAATCACTTCGGCCGTCTCGCGCCGAATCACCACACGGATCACGCGACAGGGCGTGTGACCGACGGCATTGCTGACCAGCTCCGAAACAATCAGAGTGCCTACCTCGGCCAACTCGCTTATACCCCAGGTGTCCAGAGCCGCGGAGACGAGCAGACGCGCGCGGCGCGCGGACTCCGGCTCGCACGGCATCGTCTCGGCGTAGCCCGGGACACCGGTCGCTGTCGGTGTGGCGGTGGTCATGGTCAAGGGGTCATCCCTCCGAGGCTGGGACGCCCGCCCCCGACGGGTGCGCAGGTACGGGCTTTCCTCCACGCCATCGAGAGGCAGGAACGTCAATCTCGCCCACTCAACGGCTGATACCAAGTCAACGGCCCTTGGCCGACGGCGAACAGGAAAACTCGTGCCCCGCCGTACCTCCGCGAACCGGAAGACTTTACGCTCCGATGACCTCGGGGCTGGTTCGTCCAGTGACCACGGGGCTACGGTCGGTCCATGGGAGCGAACGCCATCCTCAGGAGCCGGATGGAGGAACTGGGGCTCACTCAGGAAGAGTTGGCCGGTCGGATGAACGCTGCGTTGGCAGAGATCACCGGTAGGCCAGGTGACGTCTCCGACCGCACAATCCGCAACCTCCTCAACGGGACCTCCCGCCATCCCATCGGACGCACATGTGCAGCCCTGGAGCGAGTGTTCGGCTGTCCCGTCGAGGACTTAGGGTTCAGCGCACCACGCACCATGCAACACCCGCAGGAGGACCCCGTGCGGCGTCGCACTTTCCTCACCTCAGCGACCGGAAGCGCTGCTGCCGCCGTTCCCTTGATGGCCACACGCCGGACCGTCGGTATGTCGGACGTGGCCCGGGTCGCTGCCGGGATGAACACCCTTGTCGAAGCCGACGACCGCCAGGGCGGACACACGGCACTGGAGAAGGCGGCCGCCCAGGGCCGCACCAGGGTGCTGGAGCTACAGCAGCGAAACGCCGGCGAACGCGTTCGCCGAGCCCTGTACTCATTGGCCGCCGAGTACACCACCATCGCCGCCTGGTCCTGCATCGACGCCCGCAACCTCGACCGGGCCCAGAGCTACCTGAACGAATCAGCGACGTACGCCGGCCTCTCCCAGGACGGCCCCACCGAAATGCGGGTCTGGGTCAACCTCTCGATGCTCGCCTACCAGCGGCAGAACTGGCCCGAAGCCCTCGCAGCGGCCCAGGCCGCGCAAGCCTCCGCAGCGGCTCGCCGAGACCCGTTCTTCGACTCGCTGGGCCGAGTCCGCATCGCCCTCGCGTACGCGGCTCTCGGCGACGGCCGTGCGGGCCTGCGGTCACTGGGATCAGCCCAGGACACTTTCACCAGGGTGGCCGACCGAGAGCGCCCGCGCTGGACCGCCTTCTACGGGCAGGCCGAACTTGACCATCTCGCCGCAATCGTCCAGTTCAACAGCGGACGCCACCCTCATGCCGAAGCCATGGCGCACCGTGCGCTGGCCAGGATCCCCACCGCCTTCCGGCGCAACAAGGCCCTCGCGACCGCCCAGCTCGCCCTCGCACAGCTCCACCAGGGAGAGGCGGAACAGGCCACGGCCTCAGCCACCGACGTCTTCACCATCATGGATGGCGACCCACTGCCCGGCCGTATGCGCACGCTCATGGGCGACTTCCACCGGGGCCTGTTCGTCATGGCTCCCTCCGCCTCCTGCGCACGAGACTGGGCAGACCGCATGCGAACCGAATGGAGTCGAGCGTGATCGACCTGCGTCATTTCCAGCACGGATACCTTCCCGAAGGCTTCCGGCGGATGCTCATCGACGTACACGCCGATGCCTACGCCGACCAGATGGACGACCCTTTTCACCAGCGCTTCGCCTGGTTCGTCGACCACTGGACCGGCATGGACGGCTTCTCCTGCGTGGTGGCGTACGACGAAGACGAACCGGTCGGCCTCGCCTACGGCGCCCCGCTCACCCCCGGCCGCGAATGGTGGCGCTCCACCGCGTACGAGCCGGACAACGGCTATTCCTCCACCTACGCGGTCTCCGAAGTGATGGTGCGCCCAGGCTGGCGTAAGCAGGGAATTGCCGACCGCCTGCACGAGGCGCTGCTCAAGGAACGTACGGAAGACCTCGCCGTGCTGCTGGTCGACGTCACACACCCCAAGGTCCAAGCGCTCTATGAGACATGGGGATACGCCAGAGTCGGCGAGCAGCAACCGTTCGCCGACTCACCGGTGTACGCGGTCATGGTCAGAGACCTTCGGGACTGAGTCAGGAATGATGTGCCCTGCGCTTCCGGTGGGCAGGGCCTCACCGCGGTGTGTCGACGGTGGGTGCCAGCAGTTCGAGGGCTTCCTCCCAGCGGAAGCGGTCCGCCGCGCCGTCGGCCTTCGGCCGGTGCGGTTCGCCCGAGCCGATCAGGACACCCATCCCCCGCAACCGGTCCAGGCTCTGCCGGTAGGCGGGGTGGGCGGCCTGGGCGGAGTTCAGGTAGGGCAGGGCCACGGTCGGGATGCCCATGCCGTATGCCTCGCACAGGATGCCCAGGGCGAGGGTGTCGGAGATCCCGGCGGCCCACTTGTTGATCGTGTTGAAGGTGGCGGGAGCCACGGCGATCGCGTCCGCCGGGGGCAGGGGGCGCGGGTCTCCCGGTGAGCGCCAGGCGGAGCGGATCGGGTAACCGGTCTGCGCCTCGACCGCCGTCGCGTCGAGGAAGCCGAGTCCCTGCGGGGTGGCGATGACGCCCACATCCCAGTTCGCCTCCTGGGCGGCCGTGATCAGCTTGCCGACGTCACCGGCGACACCGCTCGCGCACACGACGACGTACAGGAAGGGCTTCTTGTCCGGGGCGGTCGGTCCGGTCATGCGGGGCCTCCCAGTCGGCGGCTGAAGTGATGCAGTTCCGGCAGGGTACGTCGGCGGTCACGGGCGGCCATATCGGCGACCAGGTCGCGGACGTCGGGGCGGCGGACGTCCTGGGCGGCGCAGGTCTCGGCGATCCTCAGGGCCTGGTAGGCGTCCGCCGGGCGCCCCTGCCGGCTGTAGGCGCGGGCCGCCTCGACCCATGGTGCGGCGCGGCGTGGGGCAACTGGTTCCAGCGAGCCGTACGCCTGCCCACCGAACAGCTCGAAGTCCAGCTCGTCTTCCCCGCTGGCCTCGATCCCGTCGTGTGGGGCACGGAGACGTCCATGACCGCCGAAGCCTCCCCGCTGCGCACCCCACCCGTCCGCAGCGACGACGCAGGGCTACGGCAATTCACATGGATCACGACCACACCCGCCCTGCACGCTCGGTACCGTCTGGAATGGCGGTACCGAGCACGGCCAGAAGGCGCAGCAGAACAAGGGAGTTCAGGTGATTGAGGTGCGGCCCAGCCAGCGCATGCGAGACCTCGGCGTCGTCCAGCACGGGGCCGGCATCCTCACCGAACCGGCCCGTCCCTTCCACCTGCCCGCCGAGCGCGAAGAGGCAGAGCGCATCGTGGACGAACTCTTCGCCGCCATCGAGCGCATCGGCCAGGTCCACCCCTTCGCCAAGGGCATGGGCATCGCCGCCCCACAGATCGGCATCGCCCGCGCCGCGGCCGTCGTCCTTCCGCCCGACGACGCCCCGGCCGTCATCCTGCTCAACCCGCGGATCAACGAGCACTCGGCGGAGACGGACGAGCAGTACGAAGGCTGCCTCAGCTTCTTCGACGTCCGCGGGCTTGTCCCTCGCCCACTGCGAATCACCGTCGAGGCCACCACCTTGGCCGGCGAGACCACCACTGCCGTCTACGAACGGGGCCTTGCCCGCCTCATTCACCACGAGATCGACCACCTTGACGGCCTGCTGTACACGGCTCGTATGCGAACCGGAGTCGAACCGATCCCCGTGGAGGAGTACCGGCAGACTGGGCGAGCTTGGGCATACGAGTGACGGGACGACCGGCTCGGAAACAGCGTCGATACTTCCGCGGCTGTCGGCTTCTCCCTCTCCAAACGAGACACCTGCCTCCTCACGGAGCAGGACCGCCTCCTCAAGCAAGAGGGGGCTTCAAGAGGACCGAGGTCACACGGCTCCGGACTGCCATGCCGAGAGCACGAGCCGTCGCCCTCGGCTGCCTCACCACACCTGTCCGGCCACCCCCTGGACAGGTGGCCAGCGCCCGTACCAAGCACCCACCAGCGATGGACTCCGCCCGTGTCCCCGCTCTCCACTGAGACCGCAACCCATGCCGAGCCCGCTCGGAACGGCGGCCTTCACCTCCGTCTTGCCGCAGAGCCGACCTGCGCGGACGACGCCCGTCGGCACTGACCGCGGGCGGCCGTGGCCGTGCGGCACACCGCACCAGTGACCACACTGGGGTCATGGAAGATCGGCCTCCTGCGCGAAGGCCGCCCATGCCGCATGCGGATGCCGTGGAGGGGCGGGATTACACGGGTGCCGTGTACGGCTCGCTGCTCGCGGCCTCGGTCGTGGTCGGGGCGGGGACCGGCTCGCTCGGTTCCCGCCCCCGGCTGGAACTCGTACTCCTGTTGCTGGGCACAGGGCTGGTGTTCTGGGCGACCCACGTGTTCGCCCGGCTGTTCGGGTCACGGGTCAGGTACGTGTCCGTGAGCGCGGGACGGATCCGGCGGGCGTGCGTGTCCGAGTGGCCCATCGTCACGGCGGCCGTCCCGCCGGCCGTGGCGGTCGCCGTCACTCCCCTGCTGGGCATCGGCCCGCGAGGGGCGCTGTGGCTGGCCCTCGGCGCAGCGCTGGCCGGTCAGGTCGGCTGGTCCACGGTCGCCGCCGTACGCGCGGGGGCGTCCCGCCGCGCGGTGGTGGTCACCGGGGCCGTCAACCTGACGCTCGGGCTGCTCATCGTGCTCCTCAAGGCCGCGGTGACGCACTGACGACGCCGAAGACCCCGTCACCGGACCCCACGACGGGTGTGCCGGCTACACCATTCCCCGGCGCCCGCTGCGCCGGTGCCTCGCCCCGCTGCCGCGATTCGTCGTCACCCGGGGAGGCGAGTACTGCTTCCTGCCGAGCCTGACCGCCCTGCGCTGGCTCGGCGACCTCCGGGACTGACAGCGCGACGACGGGCACCCCGGCACCGTGCGGCCATCGCCCCGCGCCCGGGGGAACCCCGAGGGGAACCCTGGGGCCGGGGTTCAGGCGTCGGCGGCCGGGGCGGGTGCGGAAGCCGTGAGGCGGTCCGCCAGGGTGGTGGCGAACTCCTCCGCCCTGGCCAGTTGGGTACGGAGGTCCTCGACGCGCCGCCGGGCGGCCTGCTCGAAGCCGCGGATCCGCTCCAGCAGGGCCTCGCGTTCCCCGGCGGGCAGCTCCTCGCCCGAGTCGAGGCGGTCGGTGGCCTCCAGCAGGGCGCGCATCTCGTCGAGCGCGAAGCCGAGCGGTTTCATCCGGCGGATGATCATCAGCCGGGCGACGTCGGCCTCGGTGTAGAGGCGGAAGCCGCCCTGGGAGCGGGCGGAGGGGATGACGAGTCCGGTCTCCTCGTAGTGCCGGATGGTGCGCAGCGACAGCTCGGTCCGGGCGGCGACCTCGCCGATCTGCATGTGCTCGCTGCTCACGCGGTGCCTTCCTCGTCTCTCGGCGCGGCCGCGGACGGCCACGGAACCCTACTCTAACGTTAGGGTAGAGTTGTTCCGGTGCCGGGGCGGCGGCCGACCGCCGCTCCCGTTCCCCCGGTGCGGGATCGCGTCCCGTAGCCGTCAGCCGTGTCGGGGCCGACGAAGCCCCCGGCGAAGACCCGATGTCCGCAGGAGAGAGCGTGCGCATGTCCGTACCGCCCAGCGCCGCCGTCTGCCCGCCGTGACCCTTCGCCACCACCCGGCGCCGGGTTCCCCGGCGGACTGCCGTACCGCCGCATACCGGTCCCGGCCCGCCGTCCACTGACCCGGCGGCTCCGGTACGCCGCTCACCGGCTCACGGGTTCCGGCCCACCGCCCGGTGACGCGGCGGCTCCCGTCCGCCGCCCCACCGACCTGGGTCCACCGGCTCCGCCCCGCCGACCCCGGTCCGCCGTTCGCGGATCTTCCGGAGCGCCCTCCCGGCCTCCCCCGCCTCCCCGCGCGCCCGCCGTGATGCCGGGTGTGCCCGAGCACGACAGGTTCCCTTCGTCTTGTCCTCCTCCGCACTGTCCCCGGCCGCATGGCTGCGCGGCCCCCGGCGCCCCTCCTGGCTGTCCGACCCGAAGGTGCTGCGCACCGAGGTGCTGGCCGGTCTCGTGGTCGGCCTCGCGCTGATCCCGGAGGCGATCTCCTTCTCGGTCATCGCCGGGGTCGACCCGGCCATCGGCCTGTTCGCCTCGTTCACCATGGCCGTGACCATCGCGGTCGTGGGCGGCCGGCCGGCGATGATCTCCGCGGCCACCGGCGCCGTCGCCCTCGTCATCGCCCCCGTGAACCGCCAGCACGGCTTCGGCTACCTGGTCGCGACCGTGATCCTCGCCGGCGTCTTCCAGATCGTCCTCGGAGCCCTCGGCGTCGCCAGGCTGATGCGGTTCGTGCCGCGCAGCGTGATGGTCGGCTTCGTCAACTCCCTCGCCATCCTCATCTTCATGGCGCAGGTCCCGGAGATGACGCACGTGCCCTGGCCGGTCTACCCGCTGCTCGCGGCCGGGCTGGCGCTGCTGGTGTTCTTCCCGAGGCTGACGAAGGTGATCCCCGCGCCGCTGGTGTCCATCGTCGTCCTCACCGTGATCACGGTGGCGGCCGGGATCGCGGTGCCGACCGTGGGCGACCGGGGCGTCCTGCCGTCCTCGCTGCCCGTGCCGGGCCTGCCGGACGTGCCGTTCACCCTGGACACCCTCACCACCATCGCCCCGTACGCGCTCGCCATGGCGCTGGTCGGCCTGATGGAGTCGCTGATGACCGCCCGGCTGGTCGACGACATCACCGACACCCGCTCCTCGAAGACCCGCGAGTCCATCGGCCAGGGCATCGCCAACATCGTCACCGGCTTCTTCGGCGGCATGGGCGGCTGCGCCATGATCGGCCAGACGATGATCAACGTACGGGTCTCCGGTGCGCGCACCCGCCTGTCCACGTTCCTGGCCGGAGCGTTCCTGATGGTGCTGTGCGTCGTCTTCGGGCCGGTCGTCTCCGACATCCCCATGGCCGCGCTCGTCGCCGTGATGGTCATGGTGTCGGTGGGCACCTTCGACTGGCACTCCGTCGCGCCGGGGACGCTGAGGCGGATGCCGGCCGGGGAGATCGCGGTCATGCTGATCACCGTCGCCTGTGTGGTCGCCACCCACAACCTCGCCGTCGGCGTCGTCGTCGGCTCGATCACCGCGATGGCCGTCTTCGCCCGGCGCGTCGCCCGCTTCGCCGAGGTCACCGCCGTCACCGGCCCCGACGGCACCACGGTGGTCTACCGGGTCACCGGCGAGCTGTTCTTCGCCTCCGCCAACGACCTCGCCGGCCGGTTCGACTACGCCGGCGACCCCGGCAAGGTCGTCATCGACCTGTCCGGCACGCACCTGTGGGACGCCTCCTCCGTCGCCGCGTTCGACGCCGTCGAGGCCAAGTACGCCCAGCGCGGCAAGACCGTCGAGATCATCGGCCTGAACGAGGCCAGCGCCCGCATCCACGGGACACTCACCGGAGAACTCGCCGGCGGCCACTGACCGCCCTCCCCGCGGGGGCCGGCCGCGCCGGGCCACGGCTCAGCGTGGGTCCAGGGCCGGCAGGTCCTCCGTCGCGGCGGAGGCCGCGGTGGCGGCCAGCAGGCGCAGGGCCGCGTCGGACGGGGTGCCGGGCTCGGCCGTGTAGGTGATGAGGCGGTGGTCCGCGGTGCGCGGCAGGCACAGGTTCTCGAAGCTCAGCTCCAGGGTGCCGACCGCCGGGTGGCGCAGCGACTTGGTGCCGGAGGTACAGGTGCGCACCGGGTGCCGGGCCCACAGGGCGGCGAACTCGTCGCTCTGGATGGACAGCCGGCCGATCAGCTCGGCCAGCGCGCGGTCGTCGGGATGCCGGCCGGCGACCAGGCGCAGGGAGGCGACGGCGAGGTGCGCCTCCTCCTTCCAGTCGGTGTACCAGGACCGGTAGCGCTCGTCCAGGAACAGCATCCGGATCAGGTTGGGCCGGGCGGCGGGCGTGTCCGGGCCGTCCCACGGCAGGTGCGCGGCGAGCAGGGCGTGACCGAGCCGGTTCCAGGCCAGGACGTCGCTGCGGCGGTCCAGGAGCAGCGCCGGTACGTCCGTCATGGCCGCGAGCAGTTGGCGGGCCGCGGGCGTGGCCTGCTCGGCGCGGGACACGGCCGGGCGGCGCCGGGCGGTGGACCGGGCCAGGTCCTTGAGGTGGACGGTCTCGTCCTCGGTGAGCCGCAGCGTGCGGGCGACCGCGTCCAGCACGGAGTCGGAGACACCGGCCGCGCGGCCCTGTTCCAGGCGGGTGTAGTGGGTGATGCTGACGCCCGCGAGCAGGGCCAGCTCCTCGCGGCGCAGCCCGGTGACCCGGCGCCGGGACGGCTCCGCCGAGATCCCGACGTCCTCCGGCCGCACCGCGGCGCGGCGGGACTTCAGGAAGTCTCCCAGCTCGGTCGACCCGTCCATGGATACCTCCCGGGTGTGCGGCGGTCGTCGTCCATCCTGCCTGCCCGGCCGCGGGAACGGGATGCCCGAGGGTGGTCGTGTGATGACCACCCTCACGACGGCCGGTCGCGCGCGGGGCGCCGGCCCGGACCGCCGGGGCCACCGGGCAGCCGGGGCACAACTCCGTCCGGACGGAAGCCATTTCGCCGTACGACGGGGGCCGGGGTGTCAGCAGTACGGCGGCTGGTTGGTCAGCGACGTCGCCACCCGCGTCCACACCCCGAACTGCCGGTACAGCGCGGGCAGCGGGCCGGTCGCGCGCACGGTCCTGGCATCGTCGGCCGTCACCCCGGGAATGCCGAGCAGGACGGCGGCGACCGAGGCGGACTGCCAGCGGACGGTGAGCGTGGCCTCGGAGACGGGCGGCGCGGGGCGGTCCGGGACCCGGGTCAGCGCCGCCGCCACCGCCTCCTCGATCGCCGCGCGCGCCTCCGCCGCCGGCCGCAGCTCGGCCGCGAACCGGTCCCGGGCGTACTTCACCGGGACGGTCACCACCGACGCGTCCCACTCCGTCATCTCCGCGCACGCCGCGTCGTCACCCGTGAGGGCCACGACGGGCACCCCGAGCGCCGCCGCCGTGGCGTGCGCCAGCCCGATCTCGCCGGCCGGGCGGCCGTCCAGCCACATGTCCTCGATCTCGTGCCCCATGAAGCTGTGGCTGAGCACGCCCGGCGTGCCGGCCCGGGCGTGGTAGCCGACGCACAGCGCGGCGTCGTACTCCCCGGTCAGGCCCTCCAGCATGCCCATCCGCTTGGGCCGGCCGCGCACCAGGCGGGCCGCCGGGTGCAGGGCCTCGGGGAGGATGTTGCGCATCGGGCCGTGGGCGTCGTTGACCAGGACGCCGGTCGCGCCGGCGGCGAGCGCGCCGCGTACGGCCGCGTTCACGTCCTCGGCCATCAGGGCGCGCCCGCGTTCGTAGTCCCGCCCGCCCGGCTGGACGTCCTCCGCGTCGACGAGCCCGGTGACGCCTTCCATGTCCACGCTGATGTAGATCCGCACGGCGTCGACCTTAACGGCGCTACGTATTGTAGGTTCCCAACCGCCAACAGCTACCGGGCCGTTCACACGCCCGTTCCATCGGGGGACCCATGCAGGACACGACGGAGCCGGAGCCCGGTACGGAGGTCTGCGCGCGCGCTCTCGCGCCGACGCTGACCGTGCTCGCCGTCAGCCTGGCCATCGCCGCCGTCGGCGTGTACGAGCTGTGCGGCTTCGGTCTGCACAGCCTGGACCGGCGCCCGCACCTGTTCAGCGACGGCCTCGCCACCGGCGGGGTGATCGCCGCGACGGTGGCCGCGGGCGCGGCGGCGGGCAACCTCGCCTGGCTGCTGATGGCGGCCCGGCGGGGCGGGGCGGGCGCCATAGGGGGCGACGGACGCGGTGACGTACGGCCCGCGGCGGGACGGTACGGCGGCAACGGCGGCAACGGCGCCTGACCGGGGGGGCCACCCGCCCGGCGCGCAGGCGACCCGGTGACCCGGCAAGTCAGCGTCCCGGCGCCCCCGTCACCCGGTGAGCCAGCGTCCCGGCGACCCCGCCCCCCCGACGCCCCCCGCGCCTCAGTCGCCGCTCCCGTCCTCGCCCCCGCTCACCAGCCCGCCGCCCACCGTGAAGCCGATGACCGAGCCGCCGCCCTCGCGCCGGTACGCGAACGGCGCCCCGCCATGGGCCCCGGCGACCTCGCGCACGATGGACAGACCGAGGCCCGAGCCGGGCAGCGAGCGGGCGTCGGCGGCCCGGTAGAAGCGGTCGAAGATGCGGACCAGATCGCCGTCCGCGATTCCGGGCCCCCGGTCCCGCACCGCCACCCGGACCGTGCCCGGCCGGGCCGGACCGGTGATGCAGACCTCGATCGGCGCCGTGCCGTCCCGGTCGAACTTGGCCGCGTTCTCCACCAGGTTGGAGATGGCCCGCTGGAGCATCCCGGGCCGCCCCTGGGCCGTCGTGTCACCGCCCGCGCGCAGCACGACGTCCCGACCGGTACGGCGCCGGGCCAGCCCGACGACGTCCTCGGCGAGGTCGGCCACGTCCACCCGCTGCGGCGGCTCGGCGTCGGACTGCCCGGCGGCGAGGTCGACCAGCTCGTTGACCAGGTCCGTCAGTTCCCGTGCCTCCTGGGAGAGGTCGGCGACCAGCTCCTCCCGGGTGGCGGGCGGCAGCTCGTCGATGCGGCGCAGCAGCGAGATGTTGGTACGCAGCGAGGTGAGCGGGGTGCGCAGCTCGTGGCCCGCGTCCTGGACCAGCCTGCGCTGGTCCTCCTCCGACTGCGCGAGCCGCCCCAGCATCCGGTCGAAGGCACGGCCCAGGCGCCCCACCTCGTCCAGCCCGGCCACCGGCACCTGGATGCCGAGCTGCCGGGTGCGGGCGACGTTCTCGGCGGCGGAGGTCAGGATCACCAGCCGGCGGGTGATCCGCCGGGCCAGCCACCAGCCGAACAGCCCGGCGCCCACCACGACCGCGGCCATCAGGATCAGCGTCCGCCGCTGGAGCGCCCGCAGCAGGTCCTCGGTGTCGCTGAACTCCTGCGCCACCTGCACCGCGCCCCGGCCCTCGCCGAGCGAGACGGTGGCGATGCGGAACAGGTCCGCGTCCACCCGTACGTCCTTGTGCGCGACCACCTGCCCGGCCGGCCGGGCGACGGCGACCGCCCGGTCCGCGGCGGTGACGGGGAGCACCGGACTGCCGTGGTCCACGATCTGGCCCCGGGCGCCGAGCACCTGCACGTCGGTGCGGGCGGGACGGACCAGGTCGTGCCCGGGACGCGAGGAGGAGAAGTCGTCCGGGCTCATCGGATGCTGCCGCACCTCGTCCCGTACGTCCTGCACGACCTGCGTGAACACCGACTGCTGGTCGACGCGGACGAGCCGGGCGGCGGAGCCGTAGGACAGGATGCCGACGAGGATCGTGACGGCCGCGGTGACGGCGGCGAAGGAGACGGCGAACGTGGTGCGCAGGGAGACCAGCTTCGGCCGGGGCCGGCCCGGCAGCCGCCAGCGGCGGCCCACCTCAGTCCTCCCGCAGCACGTAGCCCACGCCCCGCACGGTGTGGATCAGCTGCGGGGCGCCCGGCTCGTCCAGCTTGCGGCGCAGATAGCCGACGTAGACGGCGAGGTTCTTGGAGCCGGGGCCGAAGTCGTAGCCCCAGATCCGGTCGTAGATGGTGGAGTGGTCGAGGACGATGCCCGCGTTGCGCACCAGCAGCTCCAGCAGCTCGAACTCGGTGCGGGTCAGTTCCAGCTCGCGCCGGCCGCGCCAGGCGCGGCGGGCCTGGAGGTCCATGCGGAGCCCGGCGGCCTCAAGCTGCCGGCCGGAGAACTGCGCGTCCCGTACGGGAACCTCGGCCGGGAGCGCGCCGGGCCCGGCCCCGCCGCCGGGGCCGGTGCCCGTGGCGGGCGCCGGGCTGGTGCGGCGCAGCAGCGCGCGCAGCCGGGCGAAGACCTCTTCCACGTCGAACGGCTTGACCACGTAGTCGTCGGCGCCGGCGTCCAGGCCCGCGATGCGGTCGGCGGTCTCCACCAGCGCGGTCAGCATGAGGATCGGGGTGCGGTCGCCCTCGGCGCGCAGGACGCGGCAGACCTGGAGGCCGTCGATGCCCGGCATCATCACGTCCAGGACCAGCACGTCCGGCGGGTTCTTGTGGGCCTGCGCCAGCGCTTCCACGCCGTCGGCGACCGCCGTCACGTCGTACCCCTCCAGCGTCAGGGCACGCTCCAGGGCATGGCGGATGGCACGGTCGTCTTCGGCGAGCAGCACAGTCGGGGGCACACCCCCAGTCTGCCAAGACCGCCGGCCCGCGGGCGGGGCCCGCCGAGCCGACGATCACCCTTTTTACCGCTCTCTCACCGAGATCCGGGCGGACGTCAGGACCCCAGCGCCGCCAGCCGCTCGGCGAACGGCACCACGTCCGGCTCCGCGCGCCGGGCCGCCGTGGGCATCAGCACGGCCAGCTCCCCCGCCGCCCGCTCGATCCGCTCGGCCAGCCCCTGCGCGCCCCAGTCCTCGGAGGCGGCGTACACCCCGGTCGGGACGACGACGGCGCGCAGATAGGCGAACAGCGGCCGCAGCGCGTGCTCCAGCACCAGCGAGTGCCGGCCCGTGCCCCCGGTCGCCCCGAGCAGCACCGGCTTGCCCGCCAGCGCGTCCTTGTCCAGCACGTCGAAGAAGGACTTGAACAGCCCGCTGTACGACGCGCTGAACACCGGCGTGACCACGATCAGCCCGTCGGCGCCCGCCACCGCCTCCTGCGCGGCGGCGAGTGCCTTGCCCGGGAACCCGTTGGTGAGGTGGTGCGCGATCTCGACGGCGAGGTCGCGCAGCTCGACCACCTGGAGGTCCACCGGAGTGCGCCGGTGGACCGCGGCGGCCAGCCGGTCGGCCAGCAGCCGGGTGGAGGACGGGACGCTCAGCCCCGCCGATACGACGACCAGCTTCATGCCACGGTCTCCTTCCCTCTTGATATCCCCCGTGCCGTTCACGCCACGGTCTCCTTCGGCGCCGCCGCCCGCAGGGACGGGTGGACCGGCGCCTGGGGCACGTCCGCCGGGCGCCCCTTCGCGAACTCCTCGCGCAGCACCGGCACGACCTCCTCGCCGAGCAGGTCGAGCTGCTCCAGCACGGTCTTCAGCGGCAGCCCCGCGTGGTCCATCAGGAAGAGCTGGCGCTGGTAGTCGCCGGCGTACTCCCGGAAGGCCAGCGTCTTCTCGATCACCTGCTGCGGGGAGCCCACGGTCAGCGGGGTCTGCTCGGTGAAGTCCTCCAGCGAGGGCCCGTGGCCGTAGACCGGCGCGTTGTCGAAGTACGGCCGGAACTCCCGGACCGCGTCCTGCGAGTTGCGCCGCATGAACACCTGGCCGCCGAGGCCGACGATCGCCTGTTCCGGTGTGCCGTGCCCGTAGTGGGCGTACCGGCTGCGGTACAGCTCGACCATCCGCCGGGTGTGGTCGGCGGGCCAGAAGATGTTGTTGTGGAAGAAGCCGTCGCCGTAGTACGCGGCCTGCTCGGCGATCTCCGGGGACCGGATGGAGCCGTGCCAGACGAACGGCGGTACGCCGTCCAGCGGGCGCGGGGTGGCGGTGAAGCCCTGCAGCGGGCTGCGGAACTTCCCCTCCCAGTCGACGACGTCCTCGCGCCACAGCCGGTGCAGCAGGGCGTAGTTCTCGACGGTGAGGTTGATGCCCTCCCGGATGTCCTGGCCGAACCACGGATAGACCGGCCCGGTGTTGCCGCGGCCCAGCATCAGGTCGACGCGCCCGTCGGCCAGGTGCTGGAGCATCGCGAAGTCCTCCGCGATCTTCACCGGGTCGTTGGTGGTGATCAGGGTGGTGGAGGTGGAGAGGATCAGCCGCTCCGTGCGGGCCGCTATGTAGCCCAGCATGGTCGTCGGCGAGGACGGCACGAACGGCGGGTTGTGGTGCTCGCCGGTCGCGAAGACGTCCAGGCCGACCTCCTCCGCCTTCCGGGCGATGGCGACCATGGCCTTGATCCGCTCCCGCTCGGTCGGGGTCCGCCCCGTCGTGGGGTCCGGGGTGACGTCGCCGACCGTGAAGATCCCGAACTGCATGGCCGTTCACGCTCCAAGTTGTTGACTGTTCAACTACACCCCCTCCAACGACCACCCCACCCCAGGTATTCCGCCCCCCGCCCCCTGCTTACGGCACCAGCACCAGCCGCCCCCGCAGCCCGCCCTCGGCCAGCCGCGCGTGCGCCTTCGCGGCCTCCTCCAGGGCGAAGGTCTCCGCCACCCGCGGTGTCAGCACACCCTCGTCCACCAGCCGGACCAGCTCCGCCAGCCGCGCCCCGTCGGCCCGCACCCACACGTTCTCCGTGCGCACCCCCCGCTCCGCCGCCGGCAGCACACCGTCCCGGACCGCCACGAACGCGCCCCCGTCCCGCACCCACTCCAGCGCCGGCGCCCCGAGCACGGCGGCGTCCAGCACCGCGTCCACACTGCGCGGCTCCACCCCGTCGGCCGTGAACCGCGCCGCCCCCAGCGAGCGCACCAGCTCCTCGTCCTCCGGCCGGGCGTGCCCGACGACCTCGATCCCCCGGTGCGCCGCCAACTGCACCGCGAACCCGCCGACCGCCCCCGCCGCACCGGTCACCAGCAGCGAGCCGCCCGGCGCCACGTCCAGCAGGTCCAGGGCCTGCGCCGCGGTCAGCCCGTTCAGCGGCAGGGTGCCGGCGTGCACCGCGTCCACCGAGACGGGCGCCGCGGCCACCGCGCCCGCGTCCACGACGACGTACTCCGCGTGCGCGCCCAGCGGCTCAGCCAGGCCCGGCACCAGCGCCACCACCGGGTCACCGACCCGCCAGGCGGTGGGCTCGCCCACCGCGTCCACCGTGCCGGCCACGTCCCAGCCGAGCCCGAGCGTCTTGCCGGCCCCGCCGAAGACGCCGGCGCGCACACCCGCGTCCACCGGGTTCAGCGCCCCCGCGGCCACCTTGATCCGCACCTGCCGCGTCCCCGGTTCCGGAATCCCGGCCTCCACGATCCGCACGGCCTCCGGTCCGCCGAACTCCCTCACCACGGCAGCACGCATGACAACTCTCCCTGTATATCCGGCACTTGATGGATTCCGCGGCACCGTTCCGGCCGCACTGCCCACCGTAGGAGAGCTACTATCCATCGGTAAGTAGTTACCTGAGAGTGCGTAGCTGCCCCCGAGGAGAGCCCATGGCGACCATGACCGCCGCCCAGCGCCGCGAACAGGCCCGCGCCGACTACGACGCCTTCCTGCGCGAGTGCCCCACCAACCAGCTCCTCGGGCGGCTCAGCGACAAATGGGTCAGCCTCGTCGTCGCCGCCCTGTCCACCGGACCCCTGCGCTACAGCGACCTCGGCCGCACGATCGCCGGCGTCAGCCCCAAGATGCTCACCCAGACCCTGCGCGCGCTGGAGCGGGACGGCATCCTCAGCCGCACGGTCACCCCGTCCGTCCCGGTCCGCGTCGACTACGCCCTCACCCCGCTCGGCGCCAGCCTCGCCGGCCTGCTCACCGCCGTGAAGCACTGGGCGGAGACCCACTTCGAAGAGGTCCGCGAGGCCCGCGAACGCTACGACACGCAGAGCCCCCTCTAACCACCCCACCGGACCGACAGGACAGCCCTACGCCCACCCCTCGGCCCCCGCGCCGGGGGGCGGCGAACCGGCCGGAAGAACTCCGACCACCGACCGACCCGGCCCCCCCACTGCCCCCGACCGGGCCGGCCCCTTCAAGCCGCCCCGTCACGCCACCCGGCCGGGTTCAGAAGGCGTACGTGTCTCCCGTTGCCAGGATCAGCACCCGTGTCCGGTCGCTCGACCGGTCCTGGTCCGCCACGTCCGCGCTCCACGCCGTCTCGACCTCCAGCGACACCTGCGCCTGCCGCTCCCGCAACCGCACCGGCAGCCGCAGCCGCTCGCCCACCTCGTCCACGGCCAGCGGCCCGGTCCCGCACAGCACCGTCCGCTCGTCCTCCCGGACGCACCGGGCCGGCAGCTCCTGCCGCTCGGCCAGCGGCACCGACCAGCGCAGCCGCACCGTCGCGTCCGCCACATCGGCGGACCCGCCGTTGCGCGCGGTCAGCAGCACCTCCGCCCGGTCCCCGTCCAGCACCGCCGAACCGTGGAACACCACACCGGCCTCCGCGGCCACCGCGTTCCCCGGCACCAGAAGGGCACCGGCACACACCCCGGACACCACCCACGCCCGCATCCGCACGCCCCTCACCACTCCTCGCTCGCCGCTCGGCCGCCGTACCCATGTATGCCACGCGAGCCGCCCGCCAGGCGCCCTCCAACAGGTGACAGCGCCACCGGCCACACCGCCGTCGTACGGCCCGGCCGCCCGTGCGAAGCTGCCCCCATGCCCGTCCTGCGCTCCGCCGCCCTGTTCGCCGTCGCCGCGCTCTTCGAGATCGGCGGCGCCTGGCTGGTCTGGCAGGGCGTACGGGAACACCGGGGCTGGCTGTGGATCACCGGCGGCGTCCTCGCCCTCGGCGCCTACGGCTTCGTCGCCACCTTCCAGCCCGACGCCCACTTCGGCCGCATCCTCGCCGCCTACGGCGGGATCTTCGTGGCCGGCTCGCTGCTGTGGGGCGCGGTCGCGGACGGCTACCGCCCCGACCGCTGGGACATCACCGGCGCACTGGTCTGCCTCGCCGGGATGGCCGTCATCATGTGGGCCCCGCGAAACGGCGGCTGAGCCTCACTTACGCTGGACGCGACCGCCGCCGACCGCAGCCACAGGAGCCGCCATGGCCACCGCCGTCCCGTCCGCCGCCTCCCGCATCGCCGTCGTCACCGGGGCGAGCAGCGGCATCGGCGCCGCCACGGCCCGCGGGCTCGCCGCGGCCGGCTACCGCGTCGTCCTCACCGCCCGCCGCAAGGACCGCATCGAGGCCCTCGCCGAGGAGCTGACCACGGCCGGGCACTCCGCCGTGGCCTACCAGCTCGACGTGACCGACCGCGCGGCCGTGGACGAGTTCGCCGGCGCCTTCAAGACGATCGGCGTCCTGGTCAACAACGCGGGCGGCGCCCTCGGCGCGGACCCGGTGGCCACCGGCGACCCGGCGGACTGGCGCACGATGTACGAGACCAACGTCCTCGGCACCCTGAACGTCACCCAGGCCCTGCTGCCGAAGCTGGTCGCGAGCGGCGACGGCGTCGTGGTGGTCGTCTCCTCCACCGCCGGCCACGGCACCTACGAGGGCGGCGCCGGCTATGTCGCCGCCAAGCACGGCGCCCACGTCCTCGCCGAGACCCTCCGCCTGGAGATCGTCGGCCAGCCGGTCCGCGTCATCGAGATCGCCCCCGGCATGGTCAAGACGGACGAGTTCGCGCTGACCCGGTTCGGCGGCGACACGGAGAGGGCGGCCAAGGTCTACGAGGGCGTCGCCGAGCCCCTCACCGCCGACGACGTGGCCGAGACGATCACCTGGGCGGTGACCCGGCCCAGCCACGTCAACGTCGACCTGCTGGTCCTGCGCCCGCGCGCCCAGGCGTCCAACACCAAGGTCCACCGGGACCCGCGATGACCGACGGCGCCCCCGCGGAATCCGGCCCCCCGGCAGACCCGGGGACCGCCGAGACGCTGGAGCGGCGCCGCCTGGCCGAGGAGACGAGGAACGAACGCCAGGTCTGGTACTTCCTGGCCTATTTCCTCTTCGGCATCCACTTCGTCGCGTTCGTCATGATCTACGCGGTACGGCACGCGAAGTGACGCCCTGGCTATAGTCAGTCAGGTGACAAACTCAGTGGACCGGCGGGCCCTGGCGTCACAGAAGCGCCGGCGGCTCACGACGGCCGCGGCCCGCGTCCTGCACCGGCAGGGCGTGGAGCGCACCACCCTCGCCAACATCGCGCACGAGGCCGGCGTCCCGGTCGGGAACGTCTACTACTACTTCAAGACCAAGGACGAGCTGGTCCGGGCGGCGCTCGCGGAACACCGCGCCCGCCTGGACGACCTCACCGGCACCCTGGACCGGCTGCCGGACCCGCGCGAGCGCCTCAAGGGCCTGGTGACGGCCTGGATCGCCGAGCGCGACACCGCCGCCCGGCACGGCAGCCCCGTCGGCACCCTGGCCACGGAACTCGGCAAGCGCACGGACGGCACCCTCGCCGCGGAGGCCGGCGCGGTGCTCCGCGGCCTGCTGGACTGGACGGCCGCCCAGTTCCGCGCACTGCGCGCCCCCGCCCCGGACGGCCTGGCCCTCACCCTGATCGCCGCCTGCCAGGGCACGACCCTCCTGACCCACACCCTCCAGGACCCCACCCTCACCACCCACGAGGGCACCCGCCTGCTGCACTGGCTGGACACGTTCGACACAAAGAACACGCAGGACCCGCAGGACCCGCAGCACACCGGACCGGGACACGGCTGACCCGGCGCCGCGCCGGGCGCCGGGCCAGGGGAAAGGGCCGGATCGGGCCGGATCAGCCCTTCACGCAGACGACCTGCTTCAGCTTGGCCACCACCTGCACCAGGTCCCGCTGCTGGTCGATGACCTGGTCGATGGACTTGTAGGCGCCCGGGATCTCGTCCACGACGCCGGAGTCCTTGCGGCACTCCACGCCCCGGGTCTGCTCCTCCAGGTCCTGCGTCGAGAAGCGCCGCTTGGCCGCGTTGCGGCTCATCCGCCGGCCCGCGCCGTGCGACGCGGAGTTGAAGGCCAGCTCGTTGCCGAGGCCCTTGACGATGTACGACCCGGTGCCCATCGAGCCCGGGATGATGCCGTACTCCCCGGACCCGGCCCGGATCGCGCCCTTGCGGGTCACGAGCAGGTCCATGCCCGCGTACCGCTCCTCCGCCACGTAGTTGTGGTGGCAGGAGATCTCCGCCTCGAAGACCGGCTTGGCCTTCTTGAACTCCTTGCGGATCACGTCCTTCAGCAGCGCCATCATGAGCGTGCGGTTGTGCTTGGCGTACTCCTGCGCCCAGAACAGATCGTTGCGGTAGGCCGCCATCTGCGGGGTGTCCGCGACGAAGACGGCCAGGTCGCGGTCGACCAGGCCCTGGTTGTGCGGCAGCTTCTGGGCCACGCCGATGTGGTGCTCGGCGAGTTCCTTGCCGATGTTCCGGGAGCCGCTGTGGAGCATCAGCCAGACGGAACCGTCCACATCGGTGCAAACTTCGACAAAATGATTCCCGGAGCCGAGCGTTCCCATCTGCTTCCAGGCACGTTCCCGACGGAATCTGACCGCTTCCGCGACCCCGTCGAACCGCCCCCAGAACTCCTGCCACCCGGCCGTCGCCAGCCCGTGGAAGTCGCCCGGCTCGACGGGGTCCTCGTGCATCCCCCGCCCCACCGGAATCGCCTGCTCGATGCGCGACCGCAGCCGGGACAGGTCGCCCGGCAGGTCGTTCGCGGTCAGGGAGGTGCGGACCGCCGACATCCCGCAGCCGATGTCCACGCCCACCGCCGCCGGGCACACCGCGCCGCGCATCGCGATGACCGAGCCGACCGTCGCGCCCTTGCCGTAGTGCACGTCCGGCATCACGGCCAGACCCTCGATCCACGGCAGGGTCGCCACGTTCTGGAGCTGGCGCAGGGCCACGTCCTCGACCGTCGCCGGGTCCGTCCACATCCGGATCGGGACCTTGGCGCCCGGTATCTCCACGTACGACATGTCTTCCTCGTTCCCCCGGAAATGCTGGCAAAAAGACTCAAGAGCGGCACAACGCAAAAGCGGCGCCAGAGCCGGTGAAAAGAGACAAGGGACCGGCGTCCACGGCGGTGCGTGCGATACACATTGTCTCCAGGGTCCGCCCCGCCGCGGCAAGCGAATAACCAGCGGGGACACTGGAGCACCGAGCGAGCCACCGAGCGCTCGCCCACCGTCGAGAGGAGCCCGACCGTGCAGCGGAAGGCGTACGTGACCGGTACCGCCGCCCTCCTCCTCGCGGCGCTGCTGAGCGGCTGCACCAGCGGGTCCGGGGACGACGCGGCCACGGACGACGCCAACCCGGGCGACGCCGGCACGACCGCGGTCGCGGCGCAGCCCGGCAAGTACCGCACGCTCCCCGAGCCGTGCGGCGCGGTCGGCCACGACGCGCTGGACACGCTGCTGCCCGGCATCCAGCGGATCACCGACCCGGGCCAGCGCGACCACGCCTACCGGGGCGAGGCCGCGCTGACCTACGACACCGACCGCAAGGTCGGCTGCCACTGGAAGGTGGAGTCGGCCGACGCCACGGACCGGCTGTTCGTCGACTTCGAGCGCGTGGTGTCGTACGACAACACGGTCAGCGACGACGACCAGGCGCAGCGGCTGTTCCAGGAGAAGCAGGCGGCGGCCGACCTTCCCGCGCCGAGCGCGTCCTCGGCGCCGCCGTCGTCGCCGTCGGCGTCTGCGTCTTCGGCGGCTTCGGCGTCCTCGGGGTCCTCGACGGCTGCTTCCGCGTCGCGGGGCGCGGCGGGCGGGGGTGCCTCGTCCCCGGCGTCCTCCTCCTCGTCTTCGGCGGACGCGGGGGACGCCGCGGAGGCGGGGGTGAACTCTGCGGATCCGTCCGGGACTTCGGGTTCTCCCGACGCCTCGGCGCCCGAGTCGGGGGTGCCGTCCGCCGAGCTCCAGCCCCGTACGCTGTCCGACCTCGGTGACGAGGCGTATCTGGACGACGAGCTGAGCACGTCCGGTTCGACGGCCGAACAGCGGACGGTGACTGTGGTGTTCCGCACGTCCAACGTGGTCGTCACCATCCAGTACGAGGAGCAGCCGACGGCCGTCGGAGCGGTCCCGGACAGCAAGGAAATGCAGGACAGGGCCCGTGATCTGGCCGCGCGGCTGGACGACGCGCTGGGCGGCTGACGGTCCGGCGGGCCCCGGCCGCCCGTGGCCGTGCGACGGGCGGCGGGCGGCCCCACGGGTCCGTCACCGCGTACCGTGGCCCCGCAGGAACCCGCACGAACACCGAGCGTCATGAGTGAAGGAACCATGCAGCGAGCAGCCCAGCGAGACGACCGTGCCCAGCTTCAGCAGCGCGCCAAGCGCCTTCGCCGCGCGCTGGTCTGCGCGGCAGCCGTGCCCGCGGTCCTGATCACCGCCGGCTGCTCGTCGGACTCCGGTGACGCGAAGGCCGGGTCCGGCGCCGGGAGCACGCGGCCCTCGGACGGCGGCGCGTCGCCGTCGGTGAGCGCTTCGCCGACCGTGCGGGCCGCCGCGTACGGGACGATTCCCGACCCGTGCGGCACGCTGTCGAAGAAGACGCTGGCCGATCTGGTGCCGGAGGGCGTGGAGTCGGCGAAGAAGGGTGCCACGGACGACTCGTCGGCGCGGGCCTCCTGCTCATGGAACAGCCTGGACAACAACGGGGTCGAGGGTTCGCAGTTCCGCTGGCTGAACGTGTCGCTGCTGCGGTTCGAGTCGGACGCTACCCGGGGTGCCGGCGACGAGCAGGCGCACGCGTACTTCACCCGGCAGGCGAAGGACGCCCAGTCGGTGGAGGGCGCGAAGGGCGTCAAGGTGGTGCCGTTTTCCGGGGCGGGCGCGGAGGCGACGGCGGTGCGCTACGACCTGAAGAAGAAGGAAGGTCTGTTCAAGCAGCAGACGGTCGTCGCCCGGGTGGAGAACGTCGTGGTCACCGTGGACTACAACGGGGCCGGTCTCGCGGGTGAGGAGACGCCCGACGCCGACGATCTGACGAAGTCGGCGGAGAAGGCGCTGAAGGAGGCCGTGGCGGCGGTGTCGAAGGCCAACGGCGCGGAGGGCGGGGCGAGTTCGTCGGCGTCGCCGTCGGAGGAGTCGTCCGGTGCGACGGGTGGTTCGACGGGCGGTTCGCCGTCCGGGACCGCGTCGAAGTCCCCGTCGAAGTCGGCGGCCAAGGCGTCCGTGAAGTCCCCGGCCAAGTCGGCCAAGTCGTCTTCGTCCCGCTCGTCCGCGGCCGGGTCGACCGTCAGGAAGAGCTGACCGGAGGGCCGTAGCGGCCGACCGGCACTACGTTCGCCGCACACGTGTGCCACTCTGTTGCGCGCAACGACAAGCAACGGGAGGGGAGTACGAGTGGCCGCGCCGCAGCTTACTCGGATGCACCGCGTTCTCATCGGCGTGGTCGTGACCGGCGCTCTGATCATCGCCGGTATCGGCTTCGCCGGTTCGTACGCGGCCGTCCGGGAGCTGGCCCTGCAGAAGGGCTTCGGGAACTTCTCCTATGTGTTCCCGGTGGGTATCGACGCGGGCATCTGTGTGCTGCTCGCCCTGGACCTGCTGCTCACCTGGATCCGTATCCCCTTCCCGCTGCTGCGGCAGACGGCGTGGCTGCTGACGGCGGCGACGATCGCCTTCAACGGCGCCGCCGCCTGGCCGGATCCGCTGGGCGTGGGCATGCACGCGGTGATCCCGGTGCTCTTCGTGGTGTCGGTCGAGGCGGCCCGGCACGCGACCGGCCGTATCGCCGACATCACGGCGGACAAGCACATGGAGGGTGTCCGCCTCACCCGCTGGCTGCTCTCCCCGCTGCCGACGTTCCTGCTGTGGCGGCGGATGAAGCTGTGGGAGCTGCGCTCCTACGACCAGGTGATCAAGCTGGAGCAGGAACGTCTCGTCTACCAGGCGCGGCTGCGTTCCCGGTTCGGCCGCGCCTGGCGCAGGAAGGCTCCGGTGGAGTCCCTGATGCCGCTGCGGCTGGCCCGGTACGGCGTCCCGCTGGCAGAGACGGCCCCGGCGGGTCTGGCGGCGGCGGGCATCGAGCCGGTGCTGCTGCCCCCGGCGCCGCAGCCGCAGGCCCTGGCGCCCGCCGCGGACGCCCGCCCCGCCGTGGCGGCGGCCTCCGCTCCGCCGCAGCAGGAGCCCCCGGCCGGGCAGCGGCCCGCCGAGGCGCCCCCGGCGGAGGAGCAGAGCCCCTGGTTCCAGGCCCCGCGCGAGGTCGAGTACCACGGCGGCTACGACCCGACGTACGACCCGATGCTCCAGGAGCCGCAGTACGCGCCCGAGGAGCAGTACGAGGAGTGGTACGAGGAGCAGCCCCCGGAGCAGTTCCAGCAGCCCTCCGCGGAGGAGACCGGCAGCTTCCCCATCCCGGTGAGCGCGTCCCGCACCCGTGAGCTGGGCGAGGGCGGCGGTCCGGCGGAGCCGGTGCCGGGCGAGGAGGACTTCTACCTGGTCTTCCGCAAGTCGATAGACGGCAGCTACCCGACCTCCGCGCAGTTCCGGGACGACGTCGAGGCGACCTTCGGGCTCTCCCTGGCGCCCCGCGACGCCGACCGCATGGTCAACCGCTTCACCAACCGCCACACCGCGGAACTCCAGGAAGACCACATCGCCTGAAGCGCGTGACCGCGAGCGCCTGACCGCGTGAGAAGCGCGAGACCGCGTCGGCGGTGGCGGCACGGAAAAGGGGCCCTCCGGCGAGGAGGGCCCCTTCTTCGTGCGCGGTGTCAGTCCCCGAGCAGGGTCCGCACCCGCTCCTGGCCCACCGCGAGCAGCAGCGTGGGCAGGCGGGGGCCGGTGTCGCGGCCGACGAGCAGGTGGTAGAGCAGGGCGAAGAAGGACCGCTGGGCGGTCTTGATCTCCGGCGGCAGCTCCTTGGGCGTGGCGTCGGCGGAGAAGCCGGCCTGGACCTTCGGCACGCCGTACACGAGGTGGGTCAGTCCGTCGAGCGACCAGTGGCCGGCGAGTCCGTCGAGCAACAGCCGCAGGGACCGGCGGGACGCCTCGTCCAGGGACGCCAGCAGTTCGGCGTCGGGCCGGTCGCGCACGATGGTCCGCTGGTCGGCGGCGACGTGGGTGTTGATCCACGCCTCGGCCTTGTCGTACCGCGGGCGGACCTCGTCCAGGGAGCCGAGCGGCTGCTCCGGGTCCAGCTCGGAGAGGATGCGCAGGGCCTGGTCCTCGTGTCCGGCGGTGATGTCGGCGACGGAGGCGAGCGTGCGGTACGGCAGCGGGCGGGGCGTCTTCGGCAGGTCGCCGGCGGCGGTGCCGACGGCGCGGGTGTAGGCGGCGGTGTCGGCCGGCAGCGCGGAGCCGTCGGCGACCTTCGCGGCCAGCTTGTCCCACTCGTCGTAGAGCCGCTGGATCTCCTGGTCGAAGGCGATCTTGAAGGACTGGTTGGGGCGGCGGCGGGCGTAGAGCCAGCGCAGGAGCTGCGGCTCCATGATCTTCAGCGCGTCGGCCGGGGTCGGGACGCCGCCGCGCGAGGAGGACATCTTGGCCATGCCGGAGATGCCGACGAAGGCGTACATCGGGCCGATCGGCTGCTCGCCGCCGAAGAGGGGCGCGATCTGGCCGCCGACCTGGAACGAGGAGCCCGGCGAGGAGTGGTCGACGCCGCTGGGCTCGAAGACGACGCCCTCGTAGGCCCAGCGCATCGGCCAGTCGACCTTCCAGACCAGCTTGCCGCGGTCGAACTCGGCGAGCCGGACGGTCTCGGCGAAGCCGCAGGCGGTGCAGGTGTACGACAGCTCGGTGGTGTCGTCGTCGTAGGAGGTGACGGTCGTCAGGTCCTTGCCGCAGGTGCCGCAGTACGGCTTGTACGGGAAGTACCCGGCGGAGCCGGAGCTGCCGTCGTCCTCGGACGCGGCACCGGAGCCCTCCGCGGCCTCCAGCTCGGCCTCGTCCAGCGGCTTCTGCTGCTGCTTCTTCGGCGCCTTCTTCGTGCGGTACTGGTCGAGGATCGCGTCGATGTCGTGCCGGTGCCGCATGGCGTGCAGGATCTGCTCGCGGTAGGCGCCGGAGGTGTACTGGGCGGTCTGGCTGATCCCGTCGAACTCCACGCCGAGCTGGGCCAGCGACTCGGTCATCGCGGCCTTGAAGTGCTCGGCCCAGTTCGGGTAGGCGGAGCCCTTCGGCGCCGGGACGGAGGTCAGCGGCTTGCCGATGTGCTCGGCCCAGGTCTCGTCGACACCGGCGATGCCGGCCGGGACCTTGCGGTACCGGTCGTAGTCGTCCCAGGAGATCAGGTGCCGGACCTGGCGGCCGCGGCGGCGGATCTCGTCGGCGACGAGGTGCGGGGTCATGACCTCGCGGAGGTTGCCCAGGTGGATCGGCCCGGAGGGGGAGAGTCCGGACGCGACGACGACCGGTTTGCCCGGGGCCCGGCGCTCCGACTCCTCGATGACCTCATCCGCGAAACGGGAGACCCAGTCGGTGGTCTCGGTGCTCTGAGCCACGATCGGCACGTCCTTCTTTCTGAACGGGGTGCCACCCCAGCTGAACGGAAGTGGCACTCCATTCTCACAGACCGTCCGCCGACCGGGAAAACCGCTTTTCCCCCCGTGGGATACTGGGCGGGTCTATCCATCCCCACGAGGAGAACGGCACCCCTCCCTATGGCCTCGGTCACGTCCCTCAGCGACAGCGTCCAGCAGCACCTCGCGTCCGCCCTCTCGGCCACCCTGCCCGAGGCCGCCGGCGCGGACCCGCTGCTGCGACGAAGCGACCGGGCCGACTTCCAGGCCAACGGCATCCTGGCCCTGGCCAAGAAGGCGAAGGCGAACCCCCGGGAGCTGGCGGCCGAGGTCGTCGGCCGGGTGGTGACGGGTGACGTGATCCGGGACGTCGAGGTGTCCGGCCCCGGCTTCCTGAACATCACCGTCGCCGACGAGGCGATCACCCGGAACCTGGCCGCGCGGTACGCGGACGAGACGGGCCGCCTCGGCGTGCCCACCGCCGCGGACCCCGGCACCACGGTGATCGACTACGCCCAGCCGAACGTGGCGAAGGAGATGCACGTCGGCCACCTGCGGTCGGCGGTGATCGGCGACTCGGTGGCGCAGCTCCTGGAGTTCACCGGCGAGAACGTGGTGCGCCGCCACCACATCGGCGACTGGGGCACCCAGTTCGGCATGCTCATCCAGTACCTGGACGAGCACCCGCACGAGCTGGACCACAAGGCCGCCGAGGTGACCGGCGAGGAGGCGATGTCGAACCTCGACCGCCTCTACAAGGCCGCGCGCAAGCTGTTCGACTCCGACGAGGAGTTCAAGACGCGGGCCCGCCGCCGGGTGGTGGACCTCCAGGCGGGCGACCCGCACACGCTGGGCATCTGGCAGCGGTTCGTGGACGAGTCGAAGATCTACTTCTTCTCCGTCTTCGAGAAGCTGGACATGGAGATCCAGGACGCGGACATCGTCGGCGAGTCCGGGTACAACGACATGCTGGCCGAGACCTGCCGCCTGCTGGAGGAGTCGGGTGTCGCGGTCCGCTCCGAGGGCGCGCTGTGCGTGTTCTTCGACGACATCAAGGGCCCGGACGGCAACCCGGTCCCGCTGATCGTGCAGAAGTCGGACGGCGGTTACGGCTACGCGGCCACCGACCTGTCCGCGATCCGCGACCGCGTCTTCCACCTGAAGGCGGACACCCTGCTGTACGTGGTGGACGCCCGGCAGGCGCTGCACTTCCGGATGGTCTTCGAGACGGCGCGCCGGGCCGGCTGGCTGGGCGAGGACGTGACGGCGGTGCAGCTCGCCTTCGGCACGGTTCTCGGCAAGGACGGCAAGCCGTTCAAGACGCGCGCGGGCGAGACGGTCCGCCTGGTCGACCTGCTGGACGAGGCGATCGAGCGGGCGTCGGCCGTGGTCCGCGAGAAGGCGCAGGACCTGTCGGAGGCGGAGATCG
The DNA here is from genome assembly GCF_055566335.1 of Streptomyces sp. NPDC027672. Lineage (NCBI taxonomy): Bacteria > Bacillati > Actinomycetota > Actinomycetes > Kitasatosporales > Streptomycetaceae > Streptomyces > Streptomyces sp. NPDC027672. The sequence goes on from NZ_JBVHSO010000001.1 coordinate 966,424, forward strand.
CCGAGCGGGGCACCCAGGTGGGCGTCGGCGCGGTGAAGTACGCGGACCTGTCGACGTCGGCGAACCGGGACTACAAGTTCGACCTGGACCAGATGGTGTCGCTGAACGGCGACACGTCCGTCTATCTCCAGTACGCCTACGCCCGGATCCGGTCCATCCTGCGCAAGGCCGGCGAGGTCCGCCCGGCGGCCCGCCCGGAGCTGGCCCTGGCGGACGCCGAGCGCGCCCTCGGCCTGCACCTGGACTCCTTCGCGGAGACGGTCCGGGAGGCGGCCGCGGAGTACGCCCCGCACAAGCTGGCGGCGTACCTGTACCAGCTCGCGTCGCTGTACACGTCGTTCTACGACAAGTGCCCGGTGCTGCGCGCCGAGACGCCGCAGCAGGTGGAGAACCGCCTCTTCCTGTGCGACGTCACGGCCCGCACCCTGCACCGGGGCATGGCCCTGCTGGGCATCCGGACGCCCGAGAAGCTCTGACCGCTCAGGGGCCGTGGGCGGCGAGCAGCCGCCGGGTCTGGTCGATCAGGGCCTCGCGGACCGAGTCGGGGGACACGACCTGGAGCGGCGTGGCCAGGGTGAGGAGATAGCGGGCCAGGCCCTCCGGGGCCGGGCCCCCTATGTCGACCAGGGTCGCGTCCGGGCCGTCGGGGTGGTGGGTGCCGATGGTCGGCGGGATCAGCCGCCGGGCCTCCGTCAGGGGGAGCGGGAGGCGGATCCTCGCCGACAGGGGATACGGGCCGTTCGCCGTGTTGTGGGACACCAGTTGCGCCGGGTCCGGCGGGTCCTCGATCTCGGCCGGCCGGCCGGTCGGGACCAGGCGCTCCACCCTGTCCGCGCGGAACGTCCGCCATCCGCGGGCCACGTCCCGTGCGACGAAGTACCAGCGCCTGCCGGTGTGCACGAGCCGGTACGGATCGACGTCCCGGTCCGTGCCGTGCCCCTGCCCGTCGCGGTACGACAGCCGGACCCGCTCCCCGCGCCGGCAGGCCGCGGCCAGCTCCAGCAGCATCCCGGGCCGCAGCCGCGGCTCCTCGGGCCAGGGCAGCCGTACGAACGCCTCGTCCCACTCCCCCAGCCGCTCGGCCACCCGCGCCGGCAGCACCTGGCGCAGTTTCAGCAGCGCCGACAGCGCCGCCTGGTCCCCGCCGAGCGCCCCGCCGAGCGCCGCCTCCCGCAGGCCCACGGCCACCGCCAGCGCCTCCTCCTCGTCCAGGATCAGCGGCGGCACGCGCGAGCCGGCCCGGAGCCGGTAGCCGCCCCAGGGCCCGGCGTCGGAGTCGACGCTGTACCCCAGCTCCCGCAGCTTGGCGATGTCCCGCCGCACCGTGCGATCCGTGACCCCCATCCGCTCGGCCAGCTCCCCGCAGGTCCACGAAGGACGGGCGGCGAGCAACGACAGCAGTCGCAGCAGACGGGCGGAGGCGCTCAGCACGGACGGAAGTTTTTCATACCGCCCGGCCCGACCAGGACCGGAACTGTCCGGGTCACGTCCTACCGTCCTCCCATGAGCACGGAAACCACTCCCGCACCCGTCTTCCGCTACGCCGCCGTCACCCTCGACTGCGCCGACCCCGCCGAACTCGCCCGGTTCTACGGCGACATGTTCGGCCTCGCCGTCACCTACTCCACCGACGACTTCGTCTTCCTCGGCGGCGCCGACGGCACGGCCGGCCTGGGCTTCACCCGCGTGGCCGACTACCGCCCGCCCACCTGGCCGGACCCGGCCCAGGGCAAGCAGGCCCACATCGAGGTGGGCGTCGACGACCTGGAGACGGCCGAGGCCCACCTGCTGAAGCTGGGCGCCACCAAGCCGGAGCACCAGCCCCAGCCGGACCGCTGGCGGGTCCTGCTCGACCCGGCCGGCCACCCGTTCTGCATCACGACCCTGGTCTGACCGCCGGGCCCGCTCACGGCACGGCGAACTCACACCACACGATCTTCCCCGGCGCGCGCTCCCCGACGCCCCACTTGTCGCTGAGCGCCGCCACCAGCAGCAGGCCCCGGCCCCCCTCGCTCTCCGGCCCGCCCGGTTCCTCCGCGGCCCGAGGGGTGCCGGGGCCGCTGTCGTGCACCTCGGCCCGGACCAGGTGCCCGTCGTACCGCAGACGCAGCAGGAAACCCCGCCCCGCCGGTACGCCGTGCACCAGGGCGTTCGTGGCCAACTCGCTCACACACAGCGACAGATCGGGACCCCGTCCCCAGCTCTCCAGCCCCCACTGCCTCAGCGCCCACTCGGTGAGCCGCCTGGCCGCGGGGACCGAGCGACGGCTGCGGACGTAGAACCGGTCGCGGTGGCAGGGAAGTTCCATGTGCTCGTTCACGGGGCGAATGTCGCGCAGGGTGACTACCGTGGTTCAGTGAGTCATCCCGTACAAGGTTTTTGTACGGGTTGCTGCGGGGTGGTGCACGGTCGGCGTGGGGAGTTCAGCAGGCATGACGCCTACACGGAGGAAGAACCAGTCGGCCATGAAGATGCTGGGCCGTCAACTGGCCGCGGCACGGCGCGCGAGGGGACTCAGCCAGCCCGGTCTGGCCACCGCGCTCAACATCCACGAGGAGACGGTCGCCAGCATCGAACAGGGCCGGCGGGTGCTGAAGCTGGACATGGCCGAGCTGTTCGACGAGTTCCTGGAGACCAAGGGAATGCTGGCGGCGGGGGTGGCCAACCTGCCGGAGGTGGACCAGTTCCCGTTGTGGGCGGAGGAGTACATCGAGCAGGAGAGGGAGGCCATTGCGTTGTCCTGGTACGACGCGCTGGTCGTTCCAGGTCTGCTCCAGACCGAGGAGTACGCCCGCGCACTTCTCAGTGGACACGTCCCCGCTTACGACGCCGACGAGCTTACGATGAAAGTGCAAGGCCGAGTGGAGCGCCGGGACATCTTGCGCCGCAAGGAGCCGCCGACACTCAGCTTCGTCGTCTGGGAACCCGCCTTGCTCTGGCCCACCGGGGGCCCCGAGATCCACCGTGAACAGCTGCGCTTTCTGCGAGAGTGCTCCCAACTCGCCTGCGTCTCATTGCAGGTGCTGCCGCTGAGCCGCGTTCAGCACGCGGGAGATGCAGGCCCGTTCACTCTCCTTGAGACGCCCGACCACCAGCACTTGGCCTACGCCGAATCGCAACAAGGCAGCCAATGGATTTCCAACGCTGATGAGGTGTCCGTCCTCGCGCGCAGGTATGCGATGCTGCGGACGCAGGCACTCACCATCGAGGATTCGCGAGGCCTGCTCGACCGTCTGCTAGGAGAGCAATGAGCACCGCACTTGGGTGGTTCAAGTCGAGCTACAGCAGCAGTGAGGGCGGCGCATGCCTAGAAGCCGCCGTCACCTGGCGCAAGTCGAGCTACAGCAGCAGCGAAGGCGGCCAGTGCCTCGAAGTCGCCCTGGTTCCCGGTGCTGTGCACATCCGGGACTCGAAGGAAGCGCCCTCGCCGGACCGCACCCTGTGCGTCAGTTCCGTCACGTGGGACGCTTTTACCTCCGCTCTCAAGTGACCCTTCGCAGCCTGCTAGGAGAGCCATGAGCGCCGAAGCCCTTCAGTGGTTCAAGTCGACCTACAGCGGCAGCGAGGGCGGCGCTTGTCTGGAGGCCGCCGTCTCCTGGCAGAAGTCCAGTTACAGCGGCAGCGAGGGCGGCGAATGCCTCGAAGTCGCCCTGGTTCCGGGTGCCGTGCACGTCCGGGACTCGAAGGAAGCGCCCTCGCCCGACCGCACCCTGTGCGTCAGTGCAGCCACCTGGGGTGCCTTCACCTCCGCTCTCAAGTGACCCGGAGGCAACTCCGTTGTCAGTGGCTGCCCTTACAGTCGGCGGCATGGCGACACTTCCCAACCCGCTGCCCCGACTGGCCACCGATCCCAGCGGTCGTTCCCTGGGGCTCCGACTGCCGCCCGGCAGGCTGGTAGACGAGACGGACGACGGACGCTGGCACGAACCCCTGCTGTGGCACGCGGAGAAGTCCTCCGCGCCCGGCACCTGGAAGGCCCTCGGCACGTCGGCGGCCCGCGCGGGGCTGCTGCCGGTGCTCGTGGACCTGGCCGGCTGCCGGGCCGGGATCGAGGACTGGGGACTGCTTCCGGGCGACGCCTCGTATCCGGGGGACCACACGGCCGAGGACGTGCTCGCGGAGTACTGGGAGGAGGAGACCGACGGCCGGGCCGGTGACGAGACCGAGCCGTTCGGCACCGAGTGGCCGGGCCTTGCCGCGCCCGGCGTGCCGAACGCCGGTCCCGAGACCCGGGCGGCCACGGTCGCCGACGCGCTGCACCGGGACCCGGAGCGCTGGGCGGAGTGGATCGAGGAACCGCACTTCGCCCTCGTCCCGGCCCGCCGGTCGGCCGACATACCGGCGGCGATCGGCTGGACCGGCGCCCTGGACTACGACCACGACGTGGCCCGTGTCTGCGCGGTGCTGCGGTCCTGGGAGGACCGGTTCGGCGCCCGGGTCGTGGCGCTCGGGCCGGACGCCCTGGTCATGTCCGTCGCGGCGCCGCCCGGCACGCCCGCCGACGCCGAGGTCCTCGCCGCCGAGCACTACGCGCTGTGCCCGGACGCGGTCGTGGGGAGCGGCGCGGGGAGCGTCCGGTCGTACGCGAAGGAGCTGGCCGGCGCGGACAGCTGGGCCTTCTGGTGGGACTGAGGCGGGCGGGCGCTCAGCCGAACTCCGAGGCCGGTTTCCACTTCTGACCGCCCAGCGGGAAGGCGTACGCCGGCCGGCCGTTGTTGCCGCTGGTGCGGAACGGGTGGCCGGCGTCGTCGATCACCAGGGTGCCGTGGCGGTTCCCGCTGGACCAGGACAGCTCCAGGTACCAGCTGACGTCGTACGCCGACGCGTCGGCGGTGACGTAGAAGACCTCGGGGTCCGACTGGCTCACCTTGAAGGGGAAGTCCGCGCTCCCGGCCTCCGGTACGGGCGACGGGCGCATCGCGTCCAGGGCGACGGAGAACGACCGCGTCGGCACGCCGCCGCCGCAGCCCACTCCCGGGTAGCCCATGGCGTAGTCGTTCCAGGCGAGCGGCGAGCGCTTGCCCGCCATGCGGACCGACAGCCCCTCCAGGACGACCGTCTGCTGTCCGGTGCCCTGCACGGTGAACGTGACGAACTGCTCGCCCGCCGACACCGCCTGGTGCACGGCCACCCAGGCCGGCGCGCCCTGCTCCGACGGCGGCGGGTTCACGGCGGTCGGCGGGCGGTCGATCAGGTAGTGCTGCGAGCAGGGACTCTCCCAGGTGTAGGGGTGAGTGTTGACCGTGAGGGGCGGCCCGGCGGACGTCCCCGCGGACGCGGTGGCGGTCGGCTTGTGCGTGGGTGACCCGTCGGTGGTCTCGGGGGCCAGGTCCGGGGCTTCGGCGGAGGGCGAGGCCGAGGCCGAGGCCAAGGGGGAACGGGTGGCCGCGTGGCGCGGGCTCGGGCTCATGGCGGACGGCGAGACGAGGGTGCCGTGCCGGGGGGCGCCGGGGCCCGGGTCCGCGGTGGCCGCGGTGGCCTTGGCGTCGTCCTGCCGCTCGCCGTCGTCCGAGGGCAGGGTCAGGGCGAACACCGTGCCGCCGACCAGCGCGGTGACCGTGACGGCGGCCAGGAGGGCGGTGCGGCGGCCGACGGCCAGGGACCGGCCCCGCCGCCACCGGCCCGCCGCCACCGGTTCCGATGCCGACTCAGCTTCCGGCTCCCCTACGGCCGACAGCTCCGCCACCACCCCCTGCGCCTCGGCAGGCTCCGGCTCCGGTTCCGCCTTGCCCTCGGTGCCCTTCCGGCCCCGCCCGGCGTCCGCCAGGACCCACCGCCGGTGCAGCTCCACCAGTTCCCCGGGCGTCGCCCTGCACAGCCGGGCGAACCGCTCCACGGGGGCGTAGTCCGTCGGTACGGCGTCCCCGTTGCAGTAGCGGTGCAGTGTCGACGTGCTCATGTGCAGCCGCTTGGCGAGCGTGCCGTAGCTGTGCCCGGAGCGGTCCTTCAACTCCCGCAGCAGCTCGCTGAAACCGCTCTCGGGGATGCCCTCCGCCACCGTTCCTCCAGTCCCCCTCGTCCCACCCCGGCGTTCCAGGGGAGGTCTGTTTTCACAGGTCAAAGCCGGTTTCAGCGTTCCAGTGTCCCGGATTGGCGGCCATCGCTGGCCGCCGGGACGGGTCCGCACACAGGCTGTGGGTCATCCAAGCACGCCAACCGGCCCAGCCCGAAAGAGGACTTGCCATGCGTATGCGCCACATCCGTCTGATCGCCGCCACCGGCACCGCCGTCGCCGCCCTCGCCCTCACGGCGTGCGACAACGGGACGGGCACGAAGGACGAGGGCGGCTCCCGGCCGACGGTGTCGGAGACGAGCGCGTCGAAGGCGTCCGGGGACGCCCTCCGCACGGAGAAGACCGCCGTCACCACCACCGGCAGCGGCACCGCCACCAGCGCCGGCGGCGCCACCACCGAGGCCACCCCGGTGTCCCGGACCCACGCCTCCAGCGGCAAGCCGAACGCCACCGCCACCCACGGGACCAAGAGCACCGGCAGCGCGGTGGTGCTCTGCAACGGCACGAACACCACCGTCACCGCCCAGTCGCTGGCCCGGCCGCTGAACCACATGCTGCTGACGGTGAAGAACACCGGGAGCAAGAGGTGTGAGCTGCCGTACTACCCGGTCCTGCGCTTCGACCAGATGCAGTGGGTGCCGCAGGCCGACGAGTCCACCCGGCCGCAGGCCGTGGTCTCGCTGAACCCGGGCCAGTCGGGGTACGCGGGAGTGCTGCTGTCGGCCGCCGACGGCAGCGGCAGCGGCGGGACGACCGCCCACAAGCTGACGGTGGCCTTCCAGGGGATGACCCCGAACAGCGACGGCGGCCCGTCCGCGACGCCGGCCCTGCCCGCCAAGGGCGCCTACTACGACAGCACGCTGAAGGTGACCTTCTGGCAGCAGGACCTGGGGAGCATCTCCAACTGGTGAACGGCGCTCGGCTAGCGCAGCGTGCGGGCCACCTCGGTGGCCCAGTAGGTGAGGATGTTCCGGGCACCGGCCCGCTTGATGCCCGTGAGGGTCTCCAGGATGGCCCGGTCCCGGTCCAGCCAGCCCTTCTCCGCGGCGGCCTCGATCATCGCGTACTCACCGGAGATCTGGTACGCGGCCACGGGCACGTCCACGGCGTCCGCGACCCGGGCGAGGATGTCGAGGTAGGGACCGGCCGGCTTGACCATCACCATGTCGGCGCCCTCGGCGAGGTCCAGCTCCAGCTCGCGCAGCGACTCGCGCCAGTTGGCCGGGTCCTGCTGGTAGGTCTTCCGGTCGCCCTGCAGCGACGAGCCGACGGCCTCGCGGAAGGGGCCGTAGAAGGCCGAGGAGTACTTGACGGTGTAGGCGAGGATCGCCACGTCCTCGCGGCCGATCTGGTCCAGCGCGTCACGGACGACGCCGATCTGACCGTCCATCATGCCGCTGGGGCCCACGACATGGGCGCCCGCGTCGGCCTGGACCTGCGCCATCTCGGCGTACCGCTCCAGGGTGGCGTCGTTGTCGACCCGGCCCTCGGCGTCCAGCACCCCGCAGTGCCCGTGGTCGGTGAACTCGTCCAGGCACAGGTCGGACATGACGAGCAGGTCGTCGCCGACCTCGGCCCGCACGTCCCGCAGGGCGACCTGGAGGATGCCGTCCGGGTCGGTGCCGGCGGTGCCTTGGGCGTCCTTCTTGGCGTCCTCGGGCACGCCGAACAGCATGATCCCGGAGACCCCGGCCTCCACCGCCTCCAGCGCCGCCTTCTTCAGACTGTCCCGGGTGTGCTGCACGACCCCGGGCATCGAGGAGATCGGCACCGGCTCGGCCGCGCCCTCCCGGACGAACGCCGGGAGGATCAGGTCGGCGGGGTGCAACCGCGTCTCGGCGACCATCCGCCGCATGACGGGCGAGGTCCGCAGCCGCCGGGGACGCGTACCGGGGAAGGATCCATACTTCGTCATGCCTTCTACGCTACGCCCGCCCGGCCCGCGCCTTTGCCGACGCGATGTCGGACGCAGCCGGCCCCGTCCGGCGTCTGGGGGCATGCCGAGAGCCGCCCGTCCGGCCGGGGTGGGCGGAGGGGCGGCGGACCGGGGTCCGGGGGCGCGGGCCCCCGGTCCCCTCAGGTGGTCGAGCGGCGTCTGCGGGCGCCCGGGCGGCGTTCGCTCGGGCGGGTCACCGGGTCGCCCGCCTCCAGGGCGGCGGTGCGGCGCTTCATGCCGAAGTCGGCGAGGGCCTCCGCCAGCTTGTGCACGGACGGCTCCGGCGCCATGACGTCGACGCGCAGGCCGTGCTCCTCGGCCGTCTTGGCCGTGGCCGGGCCGATGCAGGCGATCACCGTGACGTTGTGCGGCTTGCCCGCGATGCCGACCAGGTTGCGGACCGTTGAGGACGAGGTGAACAGGACCGCGTCGAAACCGCCGCCCTTGATCGCCTCGCGGGTCTCCGCCGGCGGCGGCGAGGCCCGTACGGTCCGGTAGGCCGTGACGTCGTCGACCTCCCAGCCCAGCTCGATCAGACCGGCCACCAGGGTCTCGGTGGCGATGTCGGCGCGGGGCAGGAAGACGCGGTCGATCGGGTCGAAGACCGGGTCGTAGGGGGGCCAGTCCTCCAGGAGGCCGGCCGCCGACTGCTCACCGCTCGGCACCAGGTCCGGCTTCACGCCGAAGGCGATCAGCGCCTTGGCGGTCTGCTCGCCCACCGCGGCCACCTTGATGCCCGCGAAGGCACGGGCGTCCAGGCCGTACTCCTCGAACTTCTCGCGCACGGCCCGCACCGCGTTGACCGACGTGAAGGCGATCCACTCGTACCGGCCGGTGACGAGTCCCTTGACCGCCCGCTCCATCTGCTGCGGGGTGCGCGGGGGCTCCACCGCGATCGTCGGGACCTCGTGCGGCACCGCGCCGTAGGAGCGCAGCTGGTCGGAGAGCGACACCGCCTGCTCCTTCGTCCGCGGCACGAGCACCTTCCAGCCGAACAGCGGCTTGGACTCGAACCACGACAGCTGGTCGCGCCGGGACGCGGCGGAACGCTCGCCGACCACGGCTATCACCGGCCGGCCGCCGTCCGGCGACGGCAGCACCTTCGCCTGCTTCAGCGTCTGCGCGATCGTGCCGAGCGTCGCCGTCCAGGTGCGCTGCCGGGTCGTCGTACCGGCGACGGTCACCGTCAGCGGCGTGTCCGGCTTGCGGCCCGCCGAGACCAGCTCGGCCGCCGCGCCGGCCACGGAGTCCAGGGTGGTCGAGACGACCACCGTGCCGTCCGACGCACCCACCTCCGTCCAGCACCGGCCGGAGGCGGTACGGGCGTCCACGAACCGGACGTCCGCGCCGTCGGCGTCCCGCAGCGGCACACCGGCGTACGCGGGCACGCCGACCGCCGCCGCGACCCCGGGGACGACCTCGAAGGGCACCCCGGCGGCGGCGCAGGCGAGCATCTCCCCGGCCGCGTCCGTGTCGAGCCCCGGGTCCCCGGGCACCGCACGCACCACCCGCCTGCCGCCGCGCGCGGCCTCCATGACAAGATGAGCGGCATCCCGGGCAGCGCCCGGGACGGCGACGGGTGTTGACGTGCCGTCAACGACCGTCAGCTGGGGCGTGCCCGAGCCCGGCGGCGAGACCGCGGAGGGATCGGCGTCCGTCTCCACGACGGACACGCCCTGTCGGGCGTGCGTCCGGATGACGTCGAGCACCTCGTGCTCGGCGACCAGGACGTCCGCGTTCGACAGCGCCTCCACGGCGCGCAGAGTCAGCAGTCCCGGATCCCCGGGTCCGGCACCGAGGAAGGTGACGTGCCCGTGTTCGGGACCAGCGGCAGGAAGGGCGGTGGGGCTCAATGTGCTCGCTCCCCCATCAGACCGGCCGCACCCCGGGCGAGCATCTCGGTGGCGAGTTCGCGACCGAGAGCCCACGCCTGGTCGTGCGTCTGGGGCACGGGACCGGTGGTGGACAACTGCACCATGCGGGTGCCGTCGGTCGTGCCGACGACGCCGCGCAGGCGCATTTCCTTGACAAACTGCCCGCCGGCTCGGGGGTCCTCCCGCTCGAACGGAGCCGAGCGTGGGGGAAGGTCGGCCAGCGCGCCCACAGGTGCGCTGCAACCGGCCTCCAGGGCGGCGAGCAGTGACCGCTCGGCGGTGACGGCGACCCGGGTGAACGGGTCGTCGAGCGCGCCGAGCGCGGCGATCAGGTCCGCGTGGTCCGCGGCACACTCGATCGCCAGGGCCCCCTGGCCGGGGGCGGGCAGAACCGTGTCGACCGACAGGAAGTCGGTCACCTCGTCGCCGCGGCCGAGCCGGTTGAGCCCGGCGGCGGCCAGCACGACCGCGTCCAGCTCACCGCCGCGGACGTATCCGATCCGCGTGTCGACGTTGCCGCGGATCGCGACGGTCTCGATGTCCAGGCCGTGGGCGCGGGCGTACGCGTTGAGCTGCGCCATGCGGCGCGGCGAGCCGGTGCCCACGCGGGCGCCGCGCGGCAGGTCGGTGAACTTCAGCGCGTCCCGCGCGACGATCACGTCCCGCGGGTCCTCGCGCACCGGTATCGCGGCCAGGACCAGTTCCGCGGGCTGCGCGGTCGGCAGGTCCTTGAGCGAATGAACCGCGAAGTCCACCTCGCCCGCCAGCAGCGCGTCGCGCAGCGCCGTGACGAACACGCCGGTGCCGCCGATCCGCGCCAGGTGCTCGCGGGAGGTGTCGCCGTACGTGGTGATCTCGACCAGTTCGACGGGCCGCCCGGTCACCTGCCGGACGGTCTCGGCGACCTGTCCGGACTGGGCCATGGCCAGCTTGCTCCGCCTGGTCCCCAGCCGCAGTGCCTTGTTGCTCATACCGGCCCTCGGTTCTCGTCGCGCGTGCTGCCTCCGGCCCGGGAGACGGCGGCGGCCGCCTCGGAGTCGAGGTCGAACAGGGTGCGCAGCGCGTCCGCGTACCCGGCGCCGCCGGGCTCGGCCGCGAGCTGCTTGACCCGCACGGTCGGCGCGTGCAGCAGCTTGTCGACGACCCGGTGCACGGTCTGCCGGATCTCGCTGCGCTGGCGGTCGTCCAGGCCGGGCAGGCGGCCGTCGAGGCGGGCCATCTCGCCGGCGACGACGTCGGCGGCCATGGCGCGCAGCGCGACCACGGTCGGCGTGATGTGCGCCGCCCGCTGTGCCGCGCCGAAGGCCGCGACCTCGTCGGAGACGATGCGCCGGACCTGGTCGACGTCGGCCGCCATCGGCGCGTCGGCGGAGGCGTCCGCCAGCGACTCGATGTCGACCAGACGGACCCCGGCCAGCCGGTGCACGGCCGCGTCGATGTCGCGGGGCATGGCCAGGTCCAGCAGGAAGAAGAAGGGGGCGGGCCGCTCGGCGACCGGCTCGGGCCGGCGCCGCTCGGGGATCCGGCCGACGGTGGCGGCGGTCGCGGCGAGCGCGGCGATCAGCTCGGCGTCCGCCTCCGGGGTGCGGCGCTCGCGCCGGTCCAGGGTGCCGCCCGCCGCCCAGGCCGCGTGCTGCTCCAGGGCGGCCGCGTCCAGGCCGGCCACGGCGGCCTCGCCCATGAGGGAGAAGCCGGGCTGTACGGCGGCCAGGTCCAGCGGGCAGTTGTCGTCGGCGCCGTGGCCGGCGTGCCGGGCGGGCGCGGCGGGCTTCACGGCCGGGGCGCCGCTGTCGGCGGCGGGCTGCCCGGTGCGGCCCTCGACCGCCTGCGCGACGGTCTCCGCCGTGAGCACCAGACCGGTCGCCCCGGTACAGGAGACGACGACGTCGGCACGTGTCAGTTCGCCGCCCACGGCTTCCATCGGCACCGCGCGGGCGCTCACCGCGTTCTCCTCGGCCTCGCCGAGGATCCGGGCGAGCCGCTCGGCGCGTTCGAAGGTGCGGTTGGCGACGACGACCTCGGCGACACCGGAGCGCGCGAGGGTGGCCGCGGCCAGCGACGACATCGATCCGGCGCCGATGACCAGCGCCTTCTTGCCCCGGGCCCAGTCGGTGACGGGCGTGCCGACGGCGAGCTGCTCCAGGCCGAAGGTGACCAGGGACTGGCCGGCGCGGTCGATGCCGGTCTCGGTGTGGGCGCGCTTGCCGACCCGCAGGGCCTGCTGGAACAGGTCGTTCAGCAGCTTGCCGGCGGTGTGCTGCTCCTGGGCGCGGGCCAGGGAGTCCTTGATCTGGCCGAGGATCTGGCCCTCGCCGACGACCATCGAGTCCAGGCCGCAGGCCACCGAGAACAGGTGGTGGACGGCCCGGTCCTCGTAGTGCACGTACAGGTACGGCGTCAGCTCGTCCAGGCCGACCCCGCTGTGCCGGGCGAGCAGCGTGGACAGCTCGGCGACACCGGCGTGGAACTTGTCCACGTCGGCGTACAGCTCGATGCGGTTGCAGGTGGCGAGCACCGCGGCCTCGGCGGCGGGCTCGGCGGCGAGCGTGTCCTGGACCAGCTTGAGCTGGGCGTCCGCGCTCAGCGCCGCCCGCTCCAGCACGCTGACCGGGGCGCTGCGGTGGCTCAGTCCGACGACGAGGAGGCTCATGCCGGCATCACGGCGGGCACGTCCCCGTCGGGTCCCTGGTCGGCGGCGGCGTCGGCGGCCGCGCCCCGGGCGGTGGCGGGCAGCGCGCCGTCGCCCGCGGCGATCTCCTCGCCGGCCTTGCGCTGCTCGTGGAAGGCGAGGATCTGCAGCTCGATGGAGAGGTCGACCTTGCGCACGTCGACGCCGTCCGGGACGGACAGCACGGTCGGCGCGAAGTTCAGGATGGAGGTCACCCCGGCGGCCACGAGCCGGTCGCAGACCTGCTGGGCGGCGCCGGCCGGGGTGGCGATCACCCCGATGGACACACCGTTGTCCTTGATGATCTTCTCGAGCTCGTCGGTGTGCTGCACGGGGATGCCCGCGACCGGCTTGCCGGCCATGGCCGGGTCGGCGTCGATGAGCGCGGCGACCCGGAAGCCGCGCGAGGCGAAGCCGCCGTAGTTGGCCAGGGCGGCGCCGAGGTTGCCGATACCGACGATCACTACCGGCCAGTCCTGGGTCAGGCCGAGTTCGCGGGAGATCTGGTAGACGAGATACTCCACGTCGTAGCCGACACCGCGCGTTCCGTAGGAACCCAGGTACGAGAAGTCCTTGCGCAGCTTGGCGGAGTTGACCCCCGCCGCCGCGGCCAGCTCCTCGGAGGAGACCGTGGGTACCGAGCGTTCCGACAGAGCGGTGAGGGCTCGGAGGTACAGCGGAAGGCGGGCGACGGTGGCCTCGGGAATCCCTCGGCTACGGGTCGCCGGTCGGTGTGTTCGGCCAGTTGCCACGGTGCTCCTGCGGGTAGAGCGGGGCTGTAGGCGGTCATACGTCCCCAGACCGCCCCGTCGACAGCAGGCTATGTCTTTGTGAACGCGTGCACAAAGATGGTGTCCGATTTGCCCGGCAGAAGTGACCGGGGTCACGCCCTTTTCCCGCCCGTGGCGGGAACCGGCGCACACGCAGCGGCGTTCCTTCGTTACTGGGGGCAAAACCGCACACTCTCCTCACGAATCCCGCCCCCGAGACCAAACCGCCGTCGATCCTAAGCGACTTTCCGGCCAGTTTGGACTACTCGGTCAGTGCCCGGCGCAGCCGCTCCTCGTTCACGCGCCAGAAGGTGTGCTGTTCACCGTCGATCAGGACGACCGGGATCTGCTCCCAGTAGCGGTCGTGCAACTCCGGGTCCTCGGTGATGTCCCTCGGCTCCCACGGCACGCCGAGATCGCCGCACACCCTCTCCACCACCGCCTGCGCGTCGTCGCACAGGTGACAGCCGGGCTTGCGGACCAGGGTGACCAGCCGGGCGCGCGGGCCGGCCTTGCGTCGGAAGATCGGACTCATACCGGTCATTCTCGCGCGCCCCGCCGCCGCGCCCGGCCGCCTCCCGCACCGGGCGGTCGCCCGCAGTTCACACCCCGCCCGCCGCTCGGCTCCGGAACCTCCGAACAGACTGGCTATGCTCGCGTCATGGCCGCTCTCGGATGGCTCTCTCTCCGTAGGCGCTCCGCCACGGCGCGGAGCGTGTTGGCAGGCGAGGCTTCGGCGGAGGCCGCCCGCAAGTCCTCGCAGGAGACCGCCCCGCCCGCGGAACCGCAGTTCCCGGTGATCGGCGACGTCCACGCCGCCGCCTTCTTCGACCTGGACAACACGGTGATGCAGGGCGCCGCGCTCTTCCACTTCGGCCGGGGCCTGTACAAGCGCAAGTTCTTCGAGACCCGCGACCTGGCCCGGTTCGCCTGGCAGCAGGCGTGGTTCCGGCTGGCCGGCGTCGAGGACCCCGAGCACATGCAGGACGCCCGCGACTCGGCGCTGTCGATCGTCAAGGGCCACCGGGTCGCCGAGCTGGAGACGATCGGCGAGGAGATCTACGACGAGTACATGGCCGGCCGCATCTGGCCCGGCACCCGCGCCCTGGCCCAGGCCCACCTGGACGCGGGCCAGAAGGTGTGGCTGGTCACCGCGGCCCCGGTGGAGATCGCCCAGGTGATCGCGCGCCGGCTGGGCCTGACCGGCGCGCTCGGCACGGTGGCCGAGTCGGTCGACGGCGTCTACACCGGCCGGCTGGTCGGCGAGCCCCTGCACGGCCCCGCCAAGGCCGAGGCGGTGCGCGCCCTGGCCGCGGCCGAGGGGCTGGACCTCTCGCGCTGCGCGGCCTACAGCGACAGCCACAACGACATCCCGATGCTCTCCCTGGTCGGCCACCCCTACGCCATCAACCCGGACGCCAAGCTGCGCCGGCACGCCCGCGAACAGGACTGGCGCCTGCGGGACTACCGCACGGGCCGCAAGGCGGCGAAGGTCGGCATCCCGGCGGCGGCCGGCGTCGGCGCGGTGGCCGGCGGCACCGCGGCCGCGATCGCGCTGAGCCGCCGGCGCCGGTAGCCGTCAACCGCGCGGGCCGCGCCCTGTGACGGCGCCCGCGGAAGGCGCGTGTACATCACCTTGTTCAAGTTGCCCTGCAGTTCACCCAAACACGCGATTTTCCGGTCACCAATCGATCAGGTTGCGGCACTCAACCAGGCATCAAACGGCCACGGAAACGACGCAATCGACGATTTGAGCAACTCGGTGTAGCAGGGCCTGTACGAAGCGTTATTCTCCTCAGACGCAATCCGGTACCCCTCCGTCGCTACGACGGGTGAAAGGTCCGGCACTGCATGTGATGAAAGCTCTGCCTCTGGGAGTCCCGTGTACCCACACGTCGGGGTTGACGCCTCGGGCCTGGCTACGCTGCGCGCGACGGTCGCGGCGGTCAAAGAGACGCTGCGCGGTTTCGTCCCCGCCGCGCCCGCCGCCCCCGCCTTCGCCTCCTTCGCCGCCGCCGCGCCCGCGGGCCCGTGCTACGCACTGGCCGACGGCGGCGCCGCCGTCGGCAGACGAGGGCGCGCCGGCGGCCCTGCCACCGCCCGCCGCCCGGCCGCCGACAGCGACAGCGCCCGGATGATGGACCTCGTCGAGCGCGCCCAGGCCGGCGAGGCCGAGGCCTTCGGGCGGCTCTACGACCAGTACAGCGACACCGTCTACCGGTACATCTACTACCGCGTCGGCGGCCGGGCCACCGCCGAGGACCTCACCAGCGAGACCTTTCTGCGGGCACTGCGCCGGATCGGCACCTTCACCTGGCAGGGCCGCGACTTCGGGGCCTGGCTGGTCACCATCGCCCGGAACCTGGTCGCCGACCACTTCAAGTCCAGCCGCTTCCGGCTGGAGGTCACCACCGGCGAGATGCTCGACGCCAACGAGGTGGAGCGCTCCCCGGAGGACTCCGTCCTGGAGTCGCTGTCCAACGCCGCCCTGCTCGACGCCGTACGGCGGCTCAACCCGCAGCAGCAGGAGTGCGTGACGCTGCGCTTCCTCCAGGGCCTCTCCGTCGCCGAGACCGCCCGCGTCATGGGCAAGAACGAGGGCGCCATCAAGACCCTCCAGTACCGCGCCGTCCGCACCCTCGCCCGGCTGCTGCCGGACGATGCCCGCTGAGCACGGGGCGTGAAGTCAACTCACGCTCCGTGACGGTGTGTTGACTTTCCGAACCGGCCGTCCGCCGTCCGTAACCCAAGTGCCGCGCCAGTCGTTGTGCGGGATACAGGCTCCCTGTGGTCGCGTCCCGGCCGATCCCTGATCACCCGATCTGTGGCACCGGTCGCGGACGTGCCCCTCAGGACCCCCTGGGGAGTCGACCGTCATGACGAGAGGAGGTGCCGCCAGTGATCGCGAACGTATCGGCGCACCGGCGGGCGAACGCCTTCGCCCAGGCCCTGGAGGAGCAGTCCGACCGGGACACGGCGGCCGAGCAGTCCGACAGTCCGGCAGGCTCACCGCCGACCACCGAGGAACAGACCGAGCGGGGCCGGCTGCTGGCCCTGACGGCGGGTCTCGGCGGACTGCCCCGGCCACAGCTCGACCCCGAGGTCAAGGTCGTCCAGCGGGCCCAGCTGGTGGCCGCGATGGAGGCCATGCTCCAGGAGGGCACGGGGGCGGCGGAAGCGTCGGTGCCCGGGCAGCGCTCCCACCGGGCCAAGGGCGTGCACCGGGCGAGCCCGCTGGGCAAGCTCCGCCCGCGCACCAGGCTGACCAAGGGGCTCGCCGCCGGCGGGCTCACCGTGGGCGTGGCCGCCGGAGCCTTCGGCGGGGTCGCCGCCGCCAGCTCCGACGCCCTGCCCGGCGACTCGCTGTACGGCCTGAAACGCGGCATCGAGGACTTCCGGCTCAACTACCTGACCGACGGCGACGACCAGCGCGGCCAGACCTACCTCGACCAGGCGTCCACCCGGCTGAGCGAGGCCCGGCGACTGCTGGAGCGCGGCCGGGGCGGCCATCTGGACCACGAGTCCATCGGCGAGATCCGCCGCACCCTGTCCGGGATGCGGCACGACGTCACCGAGGGCCACCGGCTGCTCCACGCGGCCTACGAGGCCGATCCGGACTCCCTCGGCCCGATCCAGGCGCTGTCCGCGTTCTCCCGGTCCCACCGCGAGGCGTGGAGCGCGCTCAGCGACAAGCTGCCCGTGCAACTGGGCGATGTGAAACAGCAGGTGTCCTCGGTCTTCGACGCCATAGACGAAGAGGTCGCCCCGCTCCAGTCCCTGCTTCCCCAGCCGCCGGCCCCGCCCGGCCACGGCAGGCACCGCGGCGGCTCCGGACCGGCGGCCACCGGCTCCTCCGACGGGCGCCGGCCGACCTCGCCCGGCGCCACCGGCCAGGGCCCGTCCGCCGGCCAGCACCCCGGCACCGGCACCCCGAGCGGCCCGGCCACCGGCAGCAGCGGCGACGGCCTCCTCGGCGGCACGGGCGACCTGCTCGACCCGCCGAAGACCGGCCCCGACGGCGACGGCTCCCCGCCGGCCGGCAAGTCCCCGGCACCGCAGCCCGACGTCACCATCCCGCCGCTCCTGCCGGACCTGCTGCCCGGCCTCGGCATCGACGGCGAGGCCGCGGACTGACCCGGTACGGCCACGGCACCGGGGCACCCCGCTTCGAGCAGGGGCGCCCCGGTGCCGTACCCGCCGGCCGTCCGTCCGTCCGGGAGACCTCAGAAGAACACCGACCGGCGCTGCACCAGCAGCTTGTACAGCGTGTGCTGGATCTGCTCCCGCACCTGGTCGGTCAGGTTGAACATCAGCATCGGATCCTCCGCCGCGTCCACCGGATAGCCGTCCGTGGCGATCGGCTCGCCGAACTGGATCGTCCACTTCGTCGGCAGCGGAACGGCACCGAGCGGCCCCAGCCACGGGAACGTCGGCGTCAGCGGGAAGTACGGGAAGCCGAGGACCCGGGCCAGCGTCTTGGCGTTGCCGAGCATCGGGTAGATCTCCTCCGCCCCGACGATCGAGCACGGGATGATCGGCGCGCGCTGCCGCAGGGCCGTGGAGACGAAGCCGCCCCGGCCGAACCGCTGCAGCTTGTAGCGCTCGCCGAACGGTTTCCCGATGCCCTTGAAGCCCTCCGGCATCACCCCGACCAGCTCGCCCTGGCCCAGCAGCCGTTCCGCGTCCTCGGCGCAGGCCAGGGTGTGCCCCAGCTTGCGGGCCAGTTCGTTGACCACCGGCAGCACGAAGACCAGGTCGGCCGCCAGCAGCCGCAGGTGCCGGCCGGCCGGATGGTGGTCGTGCACCGCCACCTGCATCATCAGGCCGTCCAGCGGCAGCGTCCCGGAGTGGTTGGCGACGATCAGCGCCCCGCCCTCGGCCGGGATGTTCTCCAGGCCCCGCACCTCCACCCGGAAGTACTTCTCGTACAACGGCCGCAGCAGCGACATCAGGACCTGGTCGGTCAGCTCCTCGTCGTAGCCGAAGTCGTCGACCTCGTACTCCCCGGTGAGCCGGCGCCGCAGGAAGGCCAGCCCGGCCGCCACGCGCCGCTCCAGGCCGCCGTCCCCGGCGCCGTCCCCGGCGCCGGGCTCCGCCGGCCGGGCCGGTTCCGGCGGTTCCTCCTCGTGGCCCGGCAGGGGCTGGACCGCGCCGATCCCGCCCGGCTGCTCCCCGGGCACGCCCCGCCGGCCGGTGCCGCCGCGCCGCCGCGCCTGCCGCTGTGCCGCGCTCCCGCGGGACCGGTCGTCGTCGAACGGAATGACCTTGGCGTCCGCCATCGTTGCCGCTCTCCTCAGTTGGCGCCGTGCTTCTGGAGCCGGCCGCCCGCCTTCGCGGCCAGCGCGGCGAGCCGGTCGACGGTTCCCGCCAGGGTCTGCGGGGGCACCAGTCCCGGGCCCTGGCCGCGCGCGAAGTCCGCGAAGGTCTCGGCCGTCGTGTAGCGGGGCGTGAAGCCCAGCGTCTCGCGCATCTGGGTGGTCTCCACCACCCGCCCGTGGGTGAGCAGCCGGATCTGCTCCGGTGAGAAGTCCGTCATGCCCAGCGTACGGACCAGGGAGCCGGCCCAGGTCACCGCGGGCAGCAGCAGCGGCACGGTGGGCCGGCCCAGCCGCCGGGAGCACTGCGAGAGCAGCAGCACGCCGTCCCCGGCGATGTTGAAGGTGCCGCTGTTGAGGGTGGACCGGCGCGGCTCGTGCGAGGCGATCCGCAGCACCTCGATCACATCGTCCTCGTGCACGAACTGCAGCCGCGGGTCGTAGCCGAACACGGTCGGCAGGACGGGCAGCGCGAAGTACGAGGCGAGCGGGGTGTCGGCGGCCGGGCCGAGGATGTTGGCGAACCGCAGCACGCACACGGCGACGTCCGGCCGGCGCCGTGCGAACCCGCGCACATAGCCCTCGACCTCGACGGCGTCCTTCGCGAAGCCGCCGCTGGGCAGCGACTTGGGCGGCGTCGTCTCGGTGGACACGGCCGGATCGCGGGGCGCGGAGCCGTAGACGTTCGTGCTGGACTTCACCACCAGCCGTCGCACCGCCGGCGACTTCTGGCAGGCGCCGAGCAGCTGCATGGTGCCGATGACGTTGGTCTCCTTGACCGTGGTCCGGCTGCCGCCGCCCAGGGCCGTGCCCGTGACGTCCAGGTGGACGACCGTGTCGGCGCCGGTCTCGGCGAGCACCCGGGCGATGGCCGGCTGGCGGATGTCGGTCTGGACGAAGTCGGCGCCGCCCAGGTGGTGGGCCGGCGGCACCGCGTCCACCGCGATCACCCGGTCGACCTCCGGGTCCCGCTGGATCCGCCGCACGAACCGGCCGCCCAGCTGCCGGGCCACTCCGGTGACGAGCACGATCCTGCCCAAGATCCGCGCCCTCCCTTCCGCGTCAGCGGTGTCCCGCGTTCCCGTGTGCGGCCAACCTAGCCGTTCGGCGTCACGGTGTGCGGACCCCGGGTGTCCCGGCCGCGCGATTTCCCCCATCGGAAACACGCCCGCGCCCCGCCGGACATGCCTGTGGCCCTCCACCAGCACGGGTGAAGGGCCACACGCCTCGCCTCGCGGCGCCGCCTACTTCTTGTTGCGACGCTGAACGCGCGTGCGCTTGAGCAGCTTGCGGTGCTTCTTCTTGGCCATCCGCTTGCGCCGCTTCTTGATAACAGAGCCCACGACTACCCTCGCTCACTTCTCATCACTCGGTTGTTTGGGCGCCATGGGCCCACACGACCTACGAGGGGCTAGCCTACCCAACCGAGCGCCGAGGTCGTAATCGAGGTGCCGTCCCCGGCTGTCCGGGGTCGCCGTCAGGCCGTCTCCACCCCCACATAGCTGTCGCGGAGGTACTCGTGTACCGCTTGCTCCGGGACGCGGAACGACCGTCCCACCCGGATCGCGGGCAGATGACCGCTGTGCACCAGGCGGTACACGGTCATCTTCGACACTCGCATCACCGAGGCGACTTCCGCCACGGTAAGGAACTGAACCTCGTTCAGAGGCCTCTCGCCAGCTGCAGCCATGACACACCTGAACCTTCCGCACTCGACGGCCACCGGCTTCCCCTCCGGTGACTCTTCGTCGCTGCGTGCTCACTCCCCAGACTAGGGGCGGGTGATACGAGTGGGGAAGAGGTGCACCCATCGGCGGATTACCGTGACAGACACGCTCGATTGAGTACGTAGCGGGTCAGCGGACGGTAGTGAGCAGACCGCATCGCATCATCAACCGGAACGACGACGGACACCCGTCCCTCGGCCTCGCCGACGAACGGCGCCGGATCGTCGGTGTCGGCCAGACCGATGGCCTCGAACCCTAGCTGACCTGCGCCGCAGACCCATCCGTGATCTCCGACGACCAGCTCCGGCAGCGGCCCGCCGGCCTCCGCCGCGGCCTCCAGCGCCACCCGAACCGGGAGGGGTGAGTGGGTGTGGGCGCCCGGCTCACCACCGGGGCGCCCGCCCGCCGGTTCCCGCACCAGGGCAACCCCTCGTACGTAGTCGAGGCGATGGGTGCGTAGGCCGAACCGGGTCAATATGTCGACACGGCGGCCCTGCGCCGGGGTGAGGACCTCACATCCCGCCGCCGACAAGGCGTCCGCGAGAGCGGCGTAGAAACCGAGCAGCCGCCGCGGGTGCCCGGTGCCCAGCAGTACGGGAGCGCCGCGCCGGGCCGCCTCCCCGAGCCGTCCGGCGAACGCGTCCAGCGCGGCGAGCGTCCGCTCCGGGTCGATCACGTCCGGCCCGCTCGTGCACCGCGGGTCGGCCGACACTCCGCACCGCCGCGCCATCAGCGCGAGCACGTCCCCGAAGGCCCAGGCGCCTTCCGG
Source organism: Streptomyces sp. NPDC027672 (assembly GCF_055566335.1). Lineage (NCBI taxonomy): Bacteria > Bacillati > Actinomycetota > Actinomycetes > Kitasatosporales > Streptomycetaceae > Streptomyces > Streptomyces sp. NPDC027672. Next base: position 987,496 of record NZ_JBVHSO010000001.1, read on the forward strand.
GTCGAGACCGATCAGCGCCCGCGGGTCCCGGGCCGCGAACAGCCGGTAACTGCGCAGACTCGTCTCCCGCGAGGTCCCCACGACCCCGGCCAGCCCGGCGGCGAGCAGATGGGCGCGGAGCGGGGCGGCGGTCGGCACGGATGCGATGGTGGCCCATCCCGGCCGCGGCCGGGGCGGAAACGCGGGAACTGCGCACGGTCGGCCCAACCGAACACCCGCCGCCGCGCCAGGGCCCGTCCGGCCCTTCCCGGCCGCCGCGTCCCGGGCGACGGCGCGAAGGGTCGGACAGGTCCTAGGCCAGCAGGCCGCGCAGCGGGAACACCGCCCGGCGGGTGGCCAGTACGGCCTGGTCCAGGCGGTCGGCGGGGTCGTAGCCCTCGTCCCACGACGCCCAGCCCACCGGCCACCGCCCGTCCGTCATCCGCTGCGGCCCCAACTGCCGGGTGCGCGCGAACACGTCCCGCCGCCAGCCCTCCGGGATCACCGTCTCCGGCGCCACCGGCCGGCCCGCCGCGATCCCCACCAGATGCGTCCACGACCGCGGTACGACGTCGACCACCGCGTATCCGCCGCCGCCCAGCGCCACCCACCTGCCGTCCGCGTACGTGTGCGCCAGGTCGTGGCACGCGAGCTGCACCGCCCGCTGGGCGTCCAGCGAGACCGCCAGATGCGCGAGCGGGTCCTCGAAGTGCGTGTCGGCCCCGTGCTGGGAGACCAGGACCTGCGGCCGGAACTCCGCGAGCAGTTCCGGCACCACGGCGTGGAACGCCCGCAGCCACCCGGCGTCCCCGGTCCCGGCCGGCAGCGCCACGTTCACCGCCGCGCCCTCCCCCGCACCCGCGCCCGTCTCCTGCGGCCACCCGGTCTGCGGGAACAGCGTGCGGGGATGCTCGTGCAGCGAGATGGTCAGCACCCGCGGGTCCTCCCAGAACGCGGCCTGCACGCCGTCCCCGTGGTGCACGTCGACGTCCACGTAGGCGACCCGCTCGGCCCCCAGCTCCAGCAGCCGCGCCACCGCCAGCGCCGCGTCGTTGTAGACGCAGAACCCCGAGGCCCCGCCCGGCATCGCGTGGTGCAGGCCGCCCGCGAAGTTCACCGCGTGCCCGGCGTCGCCCCGCCACACCGCCTCCGCCGCGCCCACCGACTGGCCCGCGATCAGCGCGGACACCTCGTGCATCCCGGCGAACGCCGGATCGTCGGCCGTGCCGAGCCCGTACGACCCGTCGGCCGCCGCCGGGTCGGCCGACACCGCCTTCACGGCCTCGATGTAGTCCTCGCGGTGGACCAGCCGCAGCGTCGACTCGCCGGCCGGTTTGGCCGCGACGACCTCCACCTCCCGGTCGAGTCCGAGGGCGCCGACCAGCCGGCGGGTCAGGTCCAGCCGGACCGGGTCCATCGGATGACCCGGACCGAAGTCATAGCCCGTTACTGCCTCGTCCCACATCAGCTGTGCGCGGCCGCTCATGCCCGCCACCGTATCGGTCCGGTTGAGCGGCGAACGACCTGGCGTACCCGAGTGTCACCAGGACCAGCACCATCGGCACCAGCATCGCTCCCCGGTAGCTCCAGGCGTCACCGAGCGCGCCCACCAGCGGCGAACCGATCAGGAAACCCACGTAGTTGAAGATGTTCAGCCGCGCGATCGCCGCGTCCGAGGCACCGGGACCGTGCTGCTCGAAGGCGTGCCGGCCGGCCGCCGCGAAGGTCTGCGGCACCAGCACGCACAGCCCGAGCCCCAGCAGGGTGAACCCGAGCATCCCGACCCACGCGCCGGGCGCCAGCGCCACCACCGCGAACCCGCCGGCCGCGACCAGCGCCCCCAGCCGCACCACCGCCGCCGCCCCCAACCGCCGGACCCCGAGGTCCCCGACCGTCCGCCCGGCCAGCGTGGTCACCATGTACACGTTGTACGGCACCGTCGCGAGCTGCTCCGAGCCGCCCAGCACGTCCTTCAGGTACTTCGCGCTCCAGTTGGAGACCGTCGAGTCCCCGATGTACGCGAAGGTCATCACCAGGCACAGCGGCAGCAGCAGCCCGAGGCCCGCGTTCCCACCCCGCCCGGACCGCCCCGCCGCCGGCGTCGCCGCCTCCCCGTCGGCGTACCACCGGCTCCCCGCCAGCGCCGCCGGCAGCAGGACGGCCACCGCCGGCAGGTACGACACCCACAGCGCGAGCTGCCAGTGCGCCCCGGCCCAGGCCAGCGAGGCCCCGACGATCCCGCCCAGGCTGTAGGCGGCGTGGAAGCCGAGCATGATGCTGCGCCCGTACGCCCGCTGGAGGCTGACGCCGAGCATGTTCATCGACGCGTCCAGCATCCCGACCGCCAGCCCGAAGACGCCCAGCGCCACCGCCAGGGCGGCCACCCCGGGCCCGCCCGCCCCGGCACCGAGCAGCGCCAGCAGCACCACCGGCTGGGACCAGCGCAGCAGCCGGCTGGGCCGTACCCGCCGCACCAGCCTCTCGGTGACCACGCTGCCCGCCCCGGCGAGCACCGGGACGGCGGCCAGGAAGACCGGGAGCAGCGCGTCGGAGATGCCGTACCGGTCCTGGACGGCCGGGATGCGCGTCACCAGCAGGGCGAAGGCGACGCCCTGGGCGAAGAAGGAGAACGCCAGCGAGGCCCTGCCGCGCCGCAGCTCATCAGTCATGGCGGCGAGAGTAGGGCCCCGGGCTACCTGTGGGTAGATCCAGCCAAAGGTGAATTCTGCTCAGTTCCGGTGCGGCCGGCCGGTGTTCAGGCGGCGACGGCCAGCGCGGGCCGCTCCCCGCGGGCGGCCCGCGCGACCGCCTCGGCCTCGGCCTTGAGCATCCGCTCCATCGGCTCGACGGCGAGACCGCCGCCGACCACGAACCCGGTCACCATCGCACCGACCAGCATGACCGAGCCCAGCCACACCATGGTGTCCACGGGCAGGGTGTACGCGCCGACGACCCGGGCGACGCACTCGGCCAGCAGGACCAGCCCCCACACCACGGAGAACAGCCGCTCCTTGGCCCGGAACGCCGCCGACCCGGCCGCCGCCCCGGTCACCAGCCGCTGCCAGGCGGCCTCCTTGTCCGCGTCGCCCTTGACGAGGAACGGCTTCATGCCCGCGGTCATCATGGGCCGGCCCAGACGGACGGAGACCAGGATGCCGAGGGCCACCGTGCTGCTGACCGCGCCGTCCTTGGCGAGCATCAGCCGCGGGTCGCCCGAGACGAAGCTCAGCGTCAGCGAGACGACGTTCACGACGAGGATCAGCGCCGCCAGCGCGTTGGTCCTGCGCTCCCTGACCAGGCCCCACAGCGTCCGCGCCGCGGGCACCACGCTGCTCCAGCCGAGGGCGGCGACGGTGCCCATCCCGAAGGCGCTCTTGAAGAGGTAGTACGACCCGAGCGGCAGCGCCACGTCGATCAGCAGCGGCTTGAAGTTGTCCAGCGGGCCCGGCGTCCGGCCCTGGTTCCCCGTGTGCGTCGTCATGCCCCCTAGCTTCGCCGCCGGCCGGGTCCGGCCACCAGAAACGATCGTCCGGACGTCGGCATGACAAATGTCAGGCGGGACGGCCGGCCGGGGTCAGGCCAGCAGGCCGGGCAACTCGCCCAGGTCCGAGAAGAGATGGCCGGCGGCGGCGAGCCGGTCCGGCGGGGTCATGGCGGTGAACCCGTACACGTCCATCCCGGCCGCCACGGCCGCCTGTACGCCCAGCGGGGAGTCCTCCACGACCACGCACCGCTCGGGGGCCACGCCCATCCGCCCGGCCGCGTACAGGAACAGATCCGGGGCCGGCTTGCCCCGGCCGACGTCCTCCGCGCTGAAGATGCGCTCGTCGGTGAACCACCGGTCGAGCCCGGTCGTCCGGTGCCCCACCCGGATCCGCTCGTGGCTCCCGGACGAGGCCACGCAGTACGGCACTCCGTCCGCGGCCAGCTTCTCCAGTACGCCGGAGGCACCGGGCACGGGCCGCAGCTCCCGCTCGAACGCGGCGAACACCCGGGTGTGGAAGACCTCGTCGAAGTCCGCCGGCAGCCGCCGGCCCGTCCGCTCCAGCACCAGGTCGTGGACCCGGTGCATCGCCGACCCCATGTAGTCGCGGAGGGAGTCCTCGTACGACGTCGGGTGTCCCAGCTCGGTCAGATACGCGGCCAGGAGCCGGTTCGATATCGGCTCGCTGTCCACGAGGACGCCGTCGTTGTCGAAGATGACCAGGTCATAACGCATGGGCACACCCTAAACGCAGAAAACCCCCGCACCGAAGTGCGGGGGTTTCCTCAAGAATTGTTCGGCGGTGTCCTACTCTCCCACAGGGTCCCCCCTGCAGTACCATCGGCGCTGTGAGGCTTAGCTTCCGGGTTCGGAATGTAACCGGGCGTTTCCCTCACGCTATGACCACCGAAACACTATGAAACAATCAACAGCCCATGGCTGTTCGTGGTTTCAGAACCAACACAGTGAACGCGAGCATCAATGGACAAGCCCTCGGCCTATTAGTACCAGTCAACTCCACCCGTTACCAGGCTTCCATATCTGGCCTATCAACC